>NZ_JAIAZY010000028.1 GCF_019459225.1 Bacillus sp. IITD106 | reverse complement strand
CGAATAAGCAGATGTTGAAGGTTTTCCTATACCGAAAACTGAGAGAGTGCCAAAACATCAATTCGATAAGGTATGTACGGAATTAGGTTTTCCTATACCGAAAACTGAGAGAGTGCCAAAACTGGCACTTATAAGTCTAAGCCTGCCACAAAGTTTTCCTATACCGAAAACTGAGAGAGTGCCAAAACACGAAATCAATAAGTTCGGTTTGGAAATGTGTTTTCCTATACCGAAAACTGAGAGAGTGCCAAAACGGTGATAAAATCACAGCAGGTACCATTAATGTTTTCCTATACCGAAAACTGAGAGAGTGCCAAAACGCTGAACTTCATCTATAAGCGCCTGGGACGGTTTTCCTATACCGAAAACTGAGAGAGTGCCAAAACGTGCATCATTGCCTTTAGCCATTCCCTGACGTTTTCCTATACCGAAAACTGAGAGAGTGCCAAAACAGAAATCCATAATTTTAAATCCGCGTTCAAGTTTTCCTATACCGAAAACTGAGAGAGTGCCAAAACGAAAGTTTGAGGAGGTAGAGAGATGAGAGAGTTTTCCTATACCGAAAACTGAGAGAGTGCCAAAACCTCAACAAAATTATACCATATAGAAAAATTCATTACGAATATGTTTTTAAAAATGCATACAAGTTAGTTGGAATATCAGTTAAATCAAGGTTTAAACCCATATTAAGATGATATGAAATAACGTATAACAGAACCTGAATAGAATCAGTTTGTTGATGACTGTTTGTCTCTTTAGAAGAGTTTTCGTTGTAGTTATCCACAGTCCTAATTAAAACTTCCTTTGCATGATTAAATAATTCATCATCACAATAAAATGGAATTTCGGTTAATACTTTCCTTTTAATATTTTCAATGAGAGCTTCATTTATTATCACTTCGTCAAAAATATAGTTAATATTACCTTTAATTTGCTCAGAATTTGTTACAATGATAAACCGCATTCCATTTCTCGATAATTGATTAACCATGTGAAAATAATCGCTAATTTGCTTTTCCGTGGAATACAATTCAGGCAATTCAATGATGAACAACCTTTTTTTATCATTCAGTCTATCCGCATACAATTGCAGAAGAAGACCTTTGTATTCCATTGGCATCATCTGTTTAATTGAATGAAAAACCAGATGTTTTTTAAAATGATCAATTTCTAAGTTGTTCATATGTGGTCTTAGATTATATTTATTTAACTTTTCCCCAATTAAGTGGATTTCTTCGATTATTTCTTCCCATAAGTTAGTAAGCTCTTGATATACTGGGGACAATGACAATTCATTCATAATTTCATCAACTAAAAATCTTAGTGGTGACCTCGAATTTATTTTATCCAATTCCAGATGTGCATCGAAAGGTATAAATATACATTCCCAATCCTTTTTATGAATCAGTTGAGTATCCTCATAAATTTTTACATTCGAGTTTTTATTGGTAAAAAAGTCATCGATATAACGTATTAATTGAAACCATTGATTATGTGATCCTTTTAATATTGTAATTGGACCAATTTCCATTTGGTATATTTCATCTTCATTTTCAACATTCCAAATTATCATAGTATCACCATCGGATCTTCGGTAATGGTTTCTTCTTGAATTGATTTTCCGCCTACTAGAATATACATTTTCTCATATTGCTTCTCTGTAACAGCCATTATACGAATGGAACCTTTGGAGGGTAAATTTCTTTTCAAACCTTCTATATATTGAAATAGGCTTGTCCGATTAGGAAATATTTTTGCATAGACCGAGAATTGCAGCATGACAAACCCATTGTTGATTAAATACTTTCTAAACTTTGAATATATTCGTCGTTCTTCTTTTGTATTCATTGGGAGATCAAAAAATAGAACTAATCTCATGATTCTATATGGCGATACCATCTTGAGGATATACCAGGATATTCACATCGTTATTATTCATCGCCTTAATAAACGATTGAATATAAATATCGATTGCATTCAAAACAGTTTGATTTTGTCCCCCAATATTAATCTTTGCACTTAAACGACGAATAAGATTTTGCTTCATTTCGCGGGTTAGATAATCTGATTCTTCCACTGTCATACAAACCCATAAATCTATTACAGGCCTAAATACCTCCATACAATCATCCACTAAATTAAATGCATTAAATTGATTACGATGTCCAATTCCATAAGCTGGATGCAACCCGTAAGCAACGATCGTTCTTGCAAAACAAGCTCGTAAAATAATATATCCATAGTTTAACGCTGCATTATATGGATCTACTGCTCCTCTTTCCCTTTTGAATCTTTTTCCAAATAATTCGTTGAAATAAATTTTAGCTGCATGACCTTCTCTGTTAGTCACATCCTCGAACTCCACTTGGTTTGACAACGCTTTCATTTTTGAGATAACTTCTTCATTTTTATTTAAATATTTAAGAATAGAATTTTGATTAGCAATTTTTCTTTGGATTATCTTTTGCCACATTTCACCACGAATTTCATCTTTCCATTTCATTTGCTGGTTCAAGACGCCATATACCCTGTAATGACTATAAAGCCCGATGGAAAATACATTCGGATGATGTGATTCATCACAAAAAATAAGTAGAATATGATATTCTGTCAATTTGTTCATTAAGCGCCCAGTTACAACAGTCCTTGAATTATCAACGACAATCGTGTGGATATCTGATAATGGAATAAGCACTTCTTGTTCTTCCTTTACCACTTTCAGATTGTCTAGGTAAAGTTTCATCTCTTCTGCTTCTGAAATATATACAATTCTCCAACTCACCTAATCTTCTCTCCTTCCAAGCTGATATCGCTTTTTAGAGAAAAAGAAAAAGCCCCAATAAAATGGGGCTGAGTTCGGGATAAACCCTTGTTTTGACAGGTTCATCCCAGTTTTCGGTATAGGGCAATAGACGTCTCTATTGCAACTATAGTATACCCCATTCTACTACAGTTGTAAATAATTTTTGAAATTTTCTTTTTCTATTTTATAAGTATTGCCCAAAACGTCGACATTATACTTATATATATTTTTTAAAGTAGATGGAGACAAGAAGCCTTCTTTTCTTTCTTGTTTTTTCTTTTCTACATATTCAACCTCGATAATATTTTGTCTTGGCATTCCATCCCCTCTAAAAATTCTTAATTTATTTTTTTCATCCTTTTCAAAAGAGAACAAATCATTCTTATACAAACTCATTTGAAACTCAAAACTATCATCAATCTGCTTGTAGCTTTTTGCCTTTTCCTCATTATATAAATCCATATCAAGGACATATTTATTCCCTTGTTGCCTGAACCAGTGAAATGGAACACCTAGGTATTTATATTTACCATCTTTATTTTTATAAATGTCCACCCGTACCCCTTTAATGCTTAACAACACTACATCATTTTTGGCATTCGGATACTTATCCGTAATTTTCATATGAACCCCTAATTTTCGATCACGATATCTTAGCGTTTTAACGGGAACTTTACCGTCTTTTAAAATATACCCGTGTTCGTCATAATAAGCCTTAAATGGATTATCCGCGTTGTTATATTCTTTAACGATTAGCTGGATAAGTTCAAAAAGTTCAGGGTTGTGCTGAGCGATTAAAAAGCTATCGGGATTTTTCTCTAGTCTTTTTAATAGAGGTTCTACACCCCTCTTATCTAATTGATAAATATTTGAGACTTTTCCTAGATAATATACTTCGCCATCTTTTTCCCTTGTACCATATATTGTTTGATTGGACATCGACCGATTCGCTTTACGATCTACTTTATGGGAGTACTTAATTTTTGATTCGTAATTCATTAAATTGCGGAGAAAAGTAATAAATTGATGTTTAAAGAACTGGTCCTCTTCAATAATTTCTCCAGTCTCCCTTTTAACCACTACTCCTTCTGCATTCATATCAAATTCTTTGAAAAATTCGAAGACAGGCATTCGGCCAATTGCAGCAACGATAAGTGCATCAATTGCATGATGCGCATAACTTTCCTCACGATCTTTATTCAACCGCGCTCTACGCCTTAAAGCAGATGTAAAAGATCCCCTAATAGAAAAAACTTTTGTATCGATTTCGTTTGTTTTAAAAAATGTACGTAACGTCATTGAGAAACTGCGCATTGCGTATTGTGTGTCCACTAAATTACGATTAATGAATTCTTTTTGTAACTCTTCGTTATGAGCAATGTCCCGTAGTTCCAATAAATAATCTTTTTTCTTGCTTGAAATTTTTCGACTTTTATATAGGTTTAAAACTTCAACTTTAAACTGATCGAACGTTCTTGATGCTGTTCCAGAGGAGAAATATTGATATGGTGTCCTTTGCCCTTTTTTCTGATTCTCTCCGTGATAACAAAGGACTTTATTTGCCTGGCTATCGTCAAAAGATAATGAAACTGGTAAAATATGATCGATTTCAAATGTGGAAGGATCATTTACAATATCGTGTATAAGAATGCTTTTCCCGGAATAAATACACTTCCTATCTTGGGATTCCCAAAGTTTAAGCGCTAAATGTTGCTTGCTATTCAATCGTAGTTCAACCAATGAATTAACACCTAATAGTTTCGCCATCTCTTTTTCAAATTTTCCAGTCTGCCTTTGAAAATCTGAATATTGTTTTCTTTTTTCCTCACTGTTTTTCTCTCTTGCCGTTTCGACCACGATAGCATCCAGTTCCCCGTATTTTTTTCGAACTGCATTTACAATTTTAATAGCTTCCCGATGCGCTCTTTTTGCTACTGTACTTAAAATCGCATTATCGTCAAATGCAATGTTTTTCTGGTTTTTGATTTTCTTAAGACGCTTTTCTTCAAGCTTCAACTCTGAAAATAGCTGCATGTGGTTTTTATTTGTATGCCACAATTCATCTATAATTAACGAAATCGCCTTTTTTGATAGGGCATGATAACCAGTAAACACAGTGCATTCTTTGAATGCATTCACCATTTTAAGTGCGATATGATAGTCATAGTTGGAAAATAGTGAACTCAATTGTTCTTCTCTTCTTTTGTACGATTTTTCGGCAGTTAAAATTTCAATAATATCATCAATTAAATCAATGTCATCTAGGATGGATTGTGGTATGTCGTTCTGATCAACGATTTTTTTAATTTCTTTATATCCTATAAATTCCGTAAAGGTCGGTTTATCCGATTTTAAATCTCTGCGATAACCGCTTACATCTGCATCATCTGCTACACCTTTGTATTTTAAAATTTGCGGCAATGTAATATTTTTACCTTTTTTAATAAAATTCTCTACTAAATATTTTTTATCTTCATACGTTAAATACTCGCCATTTATTAAAAGTTTATTTAAATCTCCGCTCAAGAGGTTATACAAATCAGCCGTAAACGACATTTTGGCAATTCGTAATTCTTCTGGAAAATATGTACACTTACCACGCATCTTATTAATCATTGATGTATGGGATAATGTTCCATCTTTATCTATGTAATATGATCCATAGGGTGTAGGTGACTTTTCAGAGCCTGGACCGTCGTAGTATTCGCGTCTTGATTTAATAAGATTAATAACTTCTTCTATAAATACATCCGAAATCTCAGAGTAAACTTGCTTTTGTTTATACAAGATAGCGCGTGCTTCCTTAATATAATCTTCGGTGCGAAATCTATTCTCATGATTTCGTATCTTTTCAGTTTTGTTCGATAGTCGCTCTATTTGAATTTCGCATATAAAACGATTTTCCAGTAATCTTTTATTCCTAGCCAATTGTTCCTTTGTTGAAAATTCATCACCAATGGACTTATCATCTTCTGGTGTGTCGAGGATCGTCCCTCTACGTTTCACCAAATGATATAGTGCTGCAGTTAGTTCCTCTTTACTAACAGATTCGTATATAGCTTTATACCTTGCTTCATAAGGATTTACTTTTCCAATTCCTGTAAGAGGCAGACCTTGTTGTTCAAACAATGCTTTTGCTCTTTCCAATCGGTGTGTTCTCCTTCTTTTCAAACGGCGTGACCCTCTAAAACTTCTCCTCTCTTCGTTCGCGTTTCTAGTTGCTTCCTCAAATAAGCGAACTCCGGCATCGATGATTTCCCCTGTGTCTTGATTTAAAATCCCCCAGCCGACTGAGGAAATTCCGATATCAAGTCCCAAAACCTTTTTCAAAACCACTCACTCCTATTTATTGATTTTTCGAAATAATACTTAGGACTATCATACCAAATTTCTCCAGAAAAGTAATCGAGATGTATTGAAATCAAGCTCATTCCAACAAAATAGGCGTTAACAACAAAAACCGGCGAATTCACTTTATTGATTAGCCAGCTTTTTCTCTATACTCACTTTATTCCTTTTCTTCCATTTCCTACATTGTCTACGTCAAACCCAATTATATCAACTACAGTTTCAATAGCATCGGAAGCCAAACTTTTGGCTGCTTTGACAGGATCACCGCTATAAGTTTCAATCCCATCCTTACAACATACACACAACATCAATGGCATCTTTAGGATCTCTTCTATCACTTTTTCAAGAACGAGGTCAATCCGAGTCCACCCTGTCAGTTGTACTTTTTGTAAGGCGTTTTAAAAATTATTTTTGTCAAAAGTTCCATGATAAAAGTTTTCCGTACTACTGCATGATAATTTATTATTCGTATCACTTCCCAATCCTTTTTGCCCGTATACCCGCATCGAGATTATTGCCTCTTCAGGAATCTGCTACGGAAACTGGACTACTTCTATAGTTTTTTCACTACTTTCGACTTCTACTAACTTAGAAGAAACTTGTTTCTTTTCATCTTTTCTTTTTCAATGGAACTGCGGAAACTAGCAAGCTTAGTTCTTTATATTTAATTTAATAAATTTGGGTATATAAAGCACAAGGAGGAATACGGATGCTCTATTTAGACACAGTTGTAAAACTAGTCCTTGGTCTACTTGCTTTACTCATAGTAACGAGACTTCTTGGAAAAAAAGAAATGGGACAATTTACGCCCTTTGACTTTGTATATGCATTAATTTTAGGTGCGCTACTGGAAGAAAGCTTGTACGATGAAAAGATTTCCGTCTTTCAAATGCTATTTGGCGTTACAGTTTGGGGGATTCTCATTTATATCGTTGAAATTCTCGCGGTTAAAAATAGACCAATCAGAAAATTTCTTAAGGGAGAACCATCTATTATTGTTCAGGATGGCAATATAGATATGAAGGTGATGAGGAAGAATCATATAGAAATGGAACAGCTTAGATCTATGATGCGTGAACAAGGTGTATTTTCTTTAAGCGAAGTTAGGGATTTATATTTAGAACCCGGAGGAACTATCAGTATAAAGAAATATTCTAAAACGGAACCGCCTGCTGCTGAAACTCTAAATATTGAAGTTGCTGACGAAGCTCCCTCCATTTTACTAGTCGACGAAGGCAAAATAAAAAAGAAAACCTACAATATGCAGGCAAGTCATCTAAATGGCTCAGAGATGCACTTCAAAAAGAAGGGTATCCTCTCATAACAGATATATTTGTCGCTGAATGGTCTCCAACAAATGGATTCTATATCAAAACATATACAGATTGTAATGGGTGATTGGGCTTTTTAAAAACTCACAAAAAATATTATACAAAATGTGATTCGAAAAAATCCCTAAGCCCTGTCAAGTACACCATATTAGGCGGATCCTCTTCCTTCCACCACGCTTAGAAAACCGTCTTGCTATTGATGGTGAGGGTTTCTTGCAATCTTCCTTTATCCTGTTTTAATTAGGGTTTAGACTTTTATTAGAAAGCAGCTTGAGTTTTTTCCACGTGTATTGTTCAAGAAAAATTATGCAGCACACGCTAAATGCACTAGCAGCGAGTACTTCATATATGACTTCATAATTATAAGGTGTGACAAAATTGGTTTACTATGCAATACATATTTGTGGTTCAACCGATGTCTATTTCAATACAACTCAACCCTACCCTATTTTACAAAACAACTAGTGCTATCATACCAGAGCTTTCCAAAAATGTAAGAGAGATAGTGATCAGAACCAAGGGCTGTCCGAAAAGTGGAAACCTAAGAATTGATATTTTTAAATGTGGATATATTAAGGTTCTTAGAACATGAAAAAGGGAGTCCAAAAGTCAAAATCATGAACTTTCTGGACACTCCCTTTCCATCGTACCTACTCATTTTCTAAGCTTATTATTGGAAGAATAATACTAATCGTCGTTCCTTCGTTAAGTTTGCTATCAATTTCCAAACTTCCCCCATGGTTTTTGATGATACGATTAGAAATCATCAATCCCAATCCGGTTCCTTTTTCTTTTGTACTAAAGAACGGTTCACCCAATTTTTTTATGCGCTCCTCCGGAATACCCACTCCGGTATCTTTAATTTTTATGATAAAAATATCATCTTCTATTTTTTCAGTTGATACATAAAGATTTCCACCATTTGGCATAGCTTCCACTGCATTTTTTAAAACATTTATAAAAACCTGTTTTAATTTATCGGCTTCCCCCTCTATAAAAACATCAAATGCTTCTATACTGGTCTGAATCATTACATCGTGGAGAATGGCTTCAGATTGGAAGAACAAAATGGTATTTTCAAGCAACTCTTTTAAATTTAGTTTTTCTTTTTTGGAAGGCTGCGGCTTGGCGAGAATCAATAAATCACTTATAATTCCCTCAATCCTCATCAATTCACTCAAAACCACATCTAAATACTCATTATTTTCCTCTTGTTTTAACATTTGTGTGAATCCTTTGATTACTGTCAAAGGATTCCTAATTTCGTGAGCAATACCGGCTGCCAGCTGTCCGACAACAGATAGTTTTTCCGTTCGGGCTATTGTTTCTTCCGCTTTTAACTTTTCAGTTATATCTGTGATGATGATTTGAAAAACATCTCTACTTCTATATTTAGTCGGAATCAATTTAACTACGACATGTTTAATTTGCTTATCATGACGAGTAACGGTTAGTTCAAATGTCTCGCTTAGTTGATTTTGCTCAAGCTGATCTTCTAAGCTTTTTCGTGATTGAGGGTCAAGGTAATCAAAAATATGTCTGCCGATGACTTCTTCTTTTCTAGCAACGCCAAACAGTTTCCGTCCAGCGTCATTTATATAAATAACATTTCCATCTCTCGAGATAATCCCAACAGTATCGATAAAATTTTCGACAAGAAGGCGATACTGTTCTTTATGTTCTTCCAGCTTTATTTTTGTATCTACTTGTTCTGTTGCGTCTTTTGATATACAAATAAATACATCTGGCTTATCGTTCCCTATCCTTGGTATGAGTGTTGATTCAAGCCACACATAATCTCCTTCCCTCCTACAAACTCGGAAGTACTGATTTTTATGTGATTGGGTCAGATCCACTCTACTAAATAATTCTTTTTCTTCAGGGTGTAAAAGGTCAAAAAGTGATACACTCATTAGTTCCTCCTTCTTATAGCCTGTTAGGTCAAGAAAGGATGGAGACGCATATTCGAAATCACCTGCTCTTGAATGTATTGTATATAGGATGTCAGAATTATTAATTAACGTATAAAAAAGTTCTAACTCATTGAAATTTACCGCATTTTTCATCTTTAATCTCCTTTAAAAATGATAAAACATCCAAAGCTGCTAGTAACGTCCATTTTCTATTAATCAAAGTATATCATTGAAAATTCATAAATTACACAGGTTATAGTAGGAATCAGTTTAAAAAAGTCTTCTATATTCGTAGAATAATACCAATCCTGACGACTTCTTTTTCACTTTAATAACAACAAAAAACCGGTCTATCAATCCATCATGATTGGCCGGTTTCTCCCTATTATAAAATTATTCAAATATTCTATTCCTTTTTCTTCTCATCCATTTCCTTAATTTTTTTGGAGCCTTCTTCATCATATTCTTTAAACTGTTTCGATCCGCTCTCTACACTTTCTTTATAAGCACGAGACCCAATTTCACCAGCATACTTAAATTTTGGGCTACAATATTCACTAATCAAAGAATAAACTTCTGAAATCGGGTGGCCATATTCATTGAACCTTTTCTTTAAATAATTCTGTGCTTTCTCCATTCTTTGTTTTTCGCGAATAGCTTTTTGTTCCATATTTTGTTTCGTCTGAATCGCCAGCATCACCTTTTCATTTTTTACTTTAACAGTCTCTACCATTCCTTCATTTTTCCATTTAATCCATTCCAACTTTATTTCCTCGTATTGAGCTTTCATATATTCTTTCAAATCACGTTCTGAGGAAACATATGTGAACTCTCCTTTGCCTGCACTCGCTACTTCCTTTAACAGCTTCTGCCCTTCATTGTCTACGTCAAACCCAATGATATTAACGACCGTTTCAATATCATCAGAAGCCAAATCTTTTGCCGCTTTGACAGGATCGCCGCCACAAGTTTCAATCCCATCGCTTACAACATACACAACAACATCGTTGGCATCTTTGGGAATATCTTCCTTCACTTTCTCAAGAACGAGGCCAATCGGTGTCCAGCCTGCAGGTTGTACTTTTTGTAAGGCGTTTTGAAAATTATTTTTGTCAAAAGTTCCATGATAAAAGTTTTCCGTACTACTGCATGATAATTTTTTATCTGCATCACTTCCTGAGCCTTTATGCCCGTAAACCCGCATAGATATTGTTGCTTCTTCAGGAATCTGCTCCGCAAACTCCAAGACAGCTTCTTTTGCCGCTTCCATCCGCGTCTTCTTTCCAGACATCGCCTTCATACTCCCACTCGCATCGATTAAAATGGCAAAATGGGCCTTTTTTAACGTTGGTGTGCTAACCGATTCATCCGGACGCTCTATATCCACTTCAACATTGGAATCAAAATGAAGAAGGGTTTCTAGTTCCTCATGATAATCCTCTGTAAATAAATATTTGAGCTCTTCCAAATATTGTTCCGGTGTTAAATTGTCAGGAAGCTGGTCCAGCGCCTCGTTTACTTTCGTTTCATCATATTGATCCCCGCTATATATTCCTGGGTGCCGAAGCAATTCTTTCTCTAAATCCGTCAGTTCTCGCCCAGGATCTTTGATTTCGAAATATTGTACTTCTTTAGAGGTATATTCCTCCACTGGCTGGGCTGCTTCTATTGTTTTTTCAACATTTTCGACTTCTTCTACCTTTTCCTTAGAAGAAACTTGTTTCTTTTCATCTTTTTCAGTGGAACTGCACCCGCCGAAAATTATAGCAGCAAAGAACAATCCAATCCAAAATTTCTTCATATGTATCACCACTTTCTATGTATTACTTCAATAAATAATAATGAAGACATTAACCAACTTCAATGAAAACCATCAAGATTAGTTCTTTATGCATAGAAGACAGTTAGATAAATAGTGAAAAAGTTATAGGAAATTAATTCAATAAATTGGGGTATATAAAGCACAAGGAGGAATGCGGATGCTCTATTTAGACACGGTTGTAAAACTAGTCCTTGGTCTACTTGCTTTACTCATAGTAACGAGACTTCTTGGAAAAAAAGAAATGGGACAATTTACGCCCTTTGACTTTGTATATGCATTAATTTTAGGTGCTCTACTGGAAGAAAGCTTGTATGATGAAAAGATTTCCGTCTTTCAAATGCTTTTTGGCGTTACAGTTTGGGGGATTCTCATTTATATCGTTGAAATTCTCGCCGTTAAAAGTAGACCAATCAAAAAAATTCTTAAGGGAGAACCATCTATTATCGTTCAGGATGGAAATTTAGATATGAAGGTGATGAGGAAAAATCATATAGAAATGGAACAGCTTAGATCCATGTTGCGCGAACAAGGTGTATTTTCTTTAAGTGAAGTTCGGGATTTATACTTAGAACCCGGGGGAACTATCAGTATAAAGAAACATACGAAAATGGAACCACCCGCCGCTGAAATGCTAAATATTGAAGTAGCTGACGAAGCTCCTTCCATTTTACTAGTCGACGAAGGCAGGATAAGAAAAGAAAACCTACAGTATGCAGGCAAGTCGTCTAAATGGCTCAATGATGCACTTCAAAAAGAAGGGTACCCTATTATATCAGAAATCTTTGTCGCTGAATGGTCCCCTACAAATGGCTTTTATATTAAAACATATACAGATTGTAATGGTTGATTTCTTTTAATATGTCAGTACTTATTTTTAGTCTGAAGGGATAGCTTTAACATAGCCTTTCTCTTTTTTGTAGGATAACTATTTTTAGACCTCATCCATTCGAAAAGTCAACATTTGGGATTTATTTTAGAAACAAATCTTCATAGATCAATCCTTTTTGGAAATAATAAACCTGTGAAAATAGTGTTAGAAAAAGAGGTGGTTTAAATGAACAAAGATATTTCTTACGGAAGTGATTACAAATATATTCCAGCTACATCAATTGGAAATCGATTAGGAATAGAAGTATTGCCAGACTTGTATAGCTATACTATTCAAATTGTTAACATCATTTTAGTTGGCAACCCGAATAATGATGATTTTGTTCTAGTAGACGCAGGTATGCCTCACTCTGCCGATGAAATAATCGATGCCATTGAAGAGCGATTTGGGAAGAATAGTCGTCCGCAAGCCATTATTTTAACTCACGGGCATTTCGATCATGTAGGCGCAGTGATCGATTTAGTAAAAGAATGGCAAGTTCCCGTATATGCTCATGAACTTGAAATTCCATATTTAACTGGGAAAAAGAGTTATCCAACCCCTGACGCGACCGTGGAAGGTGGCATGGTTGCCAAAATGTCACCTATATTCCCAAATGAACCTATCAACTTAGGTGATCATGTAAAAGTTCTTCCTTCTAACGAAAGTGTTCCTCATATGCCGGATTTTCGTTGGATTCATACACCCGGACACACACCAGGACATGTTTCCTTTTTTAGGGAAAAAGATCGGGCATTAATTGCTGGAGATGCATTCGTTACAGTTAAACAAGATTCCCTTTATAAAGTTTTCACACAAGAGCAAGAAATTAATGGTCCACCCCGATACTTAACGACCGATTGGCAAGCAGCGTGGGAGTCTGTTAAAAAATTAGAAGCCTTAAAACCAAGTGTCGCTATTACAGGACATGGTGTGCCAATGTCGGGTGAAATACTAACAGATAGTTTGGAAAAATTGGTGCACAATTTTGAGCAGGTCGCTATTCCGGATTATGGGAAGTATGTTGATAATCGGGGGCATTAAGGAGGAATACTTTGGGTCCCCCACTAACGATTCTTTTAATCTGTAAAACAAGTAGAAAGTAGATTATTCTTTGCTGTTAAAGGCCATTCTATTAGCCGACTATCCAACTATTTTCAATTTGCAGTCTAAAGCAAACAATTCCAGAGGATGCTTTAGGAATTTTTTATGGCCATTGATATTCATAAGATTTCCACTCATGGAAATACTATACGATATGATGAGAACAGGAGGCATGTTATGACTAGTCATGACCATATCAAATTAACTGCTAGTGAATTATCTAATTTTTTTATGTCTTATTTGCAAGATGAAGTAGCGGTTTGTGTACTTTCCTATTTTTTAGAGCATGTGGAAGATCCCGATATTCGAGCTTGCGTTGAATATGCAAAGGAATTATCGGAAATGCATGTTGACATTGATAGAAAACTTTTTAATGCGGAAGGAATGGCAACTCCTGTAGGGTTTACAGAACAGGATGTCAATGTAAAGGCGCCGAGGCTTTTTAGCGACCCGATGATTCTTCAGTATGTTACAAATTTAGGGATATTAGGGATGGGGGCATACAGTACAGTAATTGCAAGTTCGGCCCGTCGTGATATTCGTGAACATTTTACAGCCTGTCTGCAATCTTCCGCTGAGTTATTTAATCGTTGTACAAACGTTTTACAGGAAAAAGGACTTTACATCCGCTCCCCCTATATCCCATACCCTAAACTAAGTGAATATGTTGAAAAGCAGCATTTCTTGGCTGGATGGAAAGGTGAACAAAGACCTTTGACAAGTACTGAAATTTCATTTTTATATTTAAATTTATTTCGCAATTCGCTCGGAGGAGCCATTTTAACAGGATTTGCGCAAGTAGCTGAATCTAAAGAAGTTCGAAAATTCATGGTAAGAGGTTCTGAAATTGCCAAGCACCATGAAGCTGTTTTTAGTAAATTTTTATCCGAAAGCAATGTTACAACACCTGTTTCATGGGCTTTAGCTGTAACAGATACTCAGGAGCCCGTTTTTTCTGATAAATTGTTGATGTTTCATACAAACGCCTTAAATAACGCCGGAATGAGTTTTTATGGTCAAAGTTTGGCTGGAAGTCCAAGAAGGGATTTAGCAACCGCGTATAGCCGTTTAATGGTAGAAGTTGGAGAATATGTAATGGACGGGACTCAGATTATGATTGAAAACGGTTGGCTGGAGAAACCCCCCTCTGCCCTCGACCGAAAAGATCTGGCAAAGGGTTAGAACGATGTGGCTGCAATGGAGAAGTTATTTTGGAGTATCGCCCTTCCCGGCTTTGGACAATTTTTAAACGGTAAATATGTAAAAGGCATTGTGCTCATTCTATTGGAGTTCTTAATTAATGTTCGGTCGAATTTTAATGCGATTATTATTTCGAGTTTTCATGGCGATATAGATGCAGCCATTTCTCAAGCTAATTTTCAATGGCTGATGTTTTACCCTTGTCTTTATTTTTTCGCTATGTGGGATGCGTATAAAGATGCGG
Source organism: Bacillus sp. IITD106 (assembly GCF_019459225.1). Taxonomy (GTDB): domain Bacteria; phylum Bacillota; class Bacilli; order Bacillales; family Bacillaceae_C; genus Lederbergia. Next base: position 42,718 of record NZ_JAIAZY010000028.1, on the reverse strand, counting down.
GTGGCGGAAAAGAGAAATATTCATTTCTTCCCTTCGCTTTTTCTGCTTATTTTGTAACGCTAGGAACGATTTTTTCAACGAAAGTTAGATTGTTTGGTGTATTACTTGGACCTATTTGGCTGCCCATATTAAGTGTTATCCCAGGTCTCCTTGTTGGATATATCATAAAAAAGCTGCTGACAAAGCGGGCATGAAAAAACAGCACATGATCATGATCAATGCCGTTTTTTTGGTTTTACTGATCCCTTTTTCTTCATAAAAAGGAATATGACAATGAGGAGTGGATAGCCTAGAAGAATCACTTTTTCTGATATTATCATCGGACTAAATGGCCGAAACCAGTCCCGAATCGCCCCTCGTATACTAAATCCTAAAAAAAGAAAATCAATACTTAAGCTAAAATACATTAAAAAGGCTGATAGTAACAACAGAATTCCTATTATTTTCAAAATGTCCTCACTTCCAGCTTCTGGTTAGCTTTTACTCTTTCCTAGTTATAAAATAGAGCCTATTTGGGAAGAACGAAGAGTGAATTCATTTTAGGATTCGCAAAAAGGAAGTGATCCATTCGTGGAAAAGGCGAAAATCAGTGCACTGCAATTATTTTTACTTATTCTTTTATTCGAACTTGGCAGCGCCTTGCTTGTACCACTCGCTATCGATGCAAAGCAAGATGCCTGGATTTCTATTTTAATTGGAATGATAGGCGGATTTATGATTTTCTTAATCTTTTACCGCTTATATAAATACTACCCGGATGTTTTGCCAACTACTTATTTACAAAAAATAGTCGGGACTTTTTTTGGCCGGATAATTGCTTTTACTTATATTGTGTACCTTTTGTACTTAGCGGCTAGGGTACTTAGGGATTTTGGTGAAATGCTTGCAGCGGTAGGTTATCGTGAAACTCCGCTCTCCATTAATAATCTTTTGCTTACTCTTGTCGTTTTTTATACTGTCCGAAAAGGAATTGAAGTATTAGCTAGAACGGGAGAGCTGTTTTCAGTTTTTATTTACATCATTGCAATTATCGGGTTTGCTTTAATCGTATTCTCTAGTTTGATTGACCTTAATAGATTAAGGCCCATTTTAGAATATGGACTATTACCCGTTTTAAAAGTAGCATTCACACAAGTGACATTTTTTCCTTTCGGAGAAATATTTGTTTTTTCAATGATATTACCATATTTAAACAATCCGAAAAAAGCAAAAATAACTGGATTACTTGCATTAGGATTAAGTGGTATAACCTTAGCCATTGTTGCAGCAGTGAATGTAAGTGTTCTCGATGTCGCAACAGTTTCACGCTCATTATTTCCACTATTAACTACAATACAGGCGATTGAATTGGGATTTTTAGAACGACTCGACATTTTTTTATGCTTACCTTAATCATATTAGGATTTTTTAAAATGAGCATATATGTGTATGCAGCTGTAATCGGTACAGCGGATCTATTTAATATAAAACAACCTTCCCAGCTGGCTTTTCCTTTTGGCTTCATCGTTTGGTTCTTCTCAATCGCCATTGCCAGCAATGTGACAGAGCATTTTCAAGAGGGGCTAAAAGTCCTTCCGTTTTATTTTCAGTTTCCTTTTCAAGTTGCTTTTCCACTAATTATTTTAATCATCGCTTTTTTTAAAAATAGATAATGCCAAGCTTCCTTATATTGGCGCTTGGCATTTTGCTTAAAATTACCGGTTGTTGTCCATTTGAAATATGAAAGGATTCGTCTTTAAGCCTGTACGTAGAATGGAGGCATCAACAGTGACTTTCACGTTTAAATTCGGAAAGTATTGTTCGTTCCAATCAGATTTTATCTTTTTCCATGCTTTAGGATTTGAACGGTATACTTTTTCACCAAATCCTAATACATCTGTTTTGTTTTTTTGAGCTAGATGAACGGCATGGAGTATTTTTTCTTTCACTTTTTTCTCTACTTTTCTTTCTATCTCATCTAGTACTTTTCTATCGTTAATATTAACTGGCGCATCCACCTCACCCAAATCCCCTTTTACTTTGATATTGATCAAAAAGCTTGGTAAGGAATCATTCATCTTTGCTGCAATCTTTACTTTATCACGCATCACTTGATATGAAATTACATCTTCCTTTCCTTTCCAGTTAATCGGAATGCTTGTTTCTTTTATTTTATCAAGTATCCAAACAATTCCCTGCGCGTCATTTTCATTTACCCAATCGACTAGCTTGTCACCTTTAAAAATAGCGATTCCATCAACATGTATATTTGTCTTCAGAAGCGTATTATGTAAATTTTCAACTTGTTTTCCTTCTTCTATACTCCCTTGAACCGTGTACCCTGGCACAACAGCTTCTTTTCCACTATTCGTTAGGCATTCAATTACTTCACGGACATTGGTGGATACATTTCCTCCCCATCTTTTCTCTGAATACTTAATATTTTCAATGACTTTTTTGGAAGGAATTTTATCAATTGGTGTCGTAATGGATAATAGTTCTGATGCTTTCACCCCGCGGGAAATAACGAGTTTTGTTGTCGTTCGAAATTCAACGTCTCTATCCAACGCATCCAAAACTTCTGCAATCCCATCTTCCCTTGCGATTTCCTCACCTATTACAACTAAATTAGTATGGGCATAGTAGATCATTCGTGAAACTTTAATAGACGCCCTTCTACTCACATCTACTATATTTTTTCCAGTTGCCTTATAAACCGTCACAGCCGCTCCCTCACCCGCTGAACCACCTTGAAGACCGCCTGCTACATTTGCTGGATTTACAATCTGAAAGGTTCCAACATACTTACCATTTTCATCCTTATCAATCCCAAATGCCGCTACGATTGCAATCGCGGTCAGTTCCTTCTGGCTTCCACATCCAGTTAAAAAGGAAACAAAGAAAATGATTACCACTAAAAGGATTGTTCTATGATTCATTTTTCCCACCCTTTTTTGTATTCCGTTTAAACATCCCTCGACTAATGGGCGGCTTAGGTCTCGGCATCTTAGACCCGTGTAAATTCTCTTCATCATTCATAATCAAATTTGCTCTTTCTCTTGTTGTCCATAATGGTGTCCTTATTAATGTGTCCTGTAAATTATCAGGTGAAAGTGGAGCGAATGGAGTCATATAAGGTACTCCAAAAGATCGCAAACTACATAGATGGATGGTAAGGAAAATGATCCCAAGAATAACGCCATAGAACCCAAATATCGCTGCGACACCTATAAATAAAAAGCGAATTAAGCGGGCAGAAATAGCCATCGCAAAGGATGGGGTCGCAAAATTGGCAATAGCGGTTATGGAAACAACAATGACCATGGCCGGTGAAACAATTCCTGCCTGGACTGCCGCCTGTCCAATAACAAGTGCCCCAACGATAGATATAGCTGAGCCTACCGCTCGTGGCATGCGAATTCCCGCTTCCCGCAAAATTTCAAATGTGACTTCCATCATCACTGCCTCAACAAATGCCGGAAACGGTACAGATTCCCGCTGTGCAGCAATGATGATTAATAACTGGGTCGGAATCATTTCTTGGTGAAACGTTGTTCCCGCAATATATACGGATGGTGCAATAATCGATATAAAAAAAGTCAATGTTCTTAAAAAGCGTAATGCACTTGCAATATCGAAACGGGCGTAATAATCCTCAACCGATTGAAAAAATTGTATAAATACGGCTGGAGCAAGCAGAACAAAAGGTGTGCCATCAATAAAAATGGCAACTCTGCCCTCCAGTATATTTCCAGCGATGACATCCGGTCTTTCCGTATGATATATCGTCGGAAAAGTCGTCATCGTCTGATCTTCAATCATTTGTTCAATATAGCCGGACTCCAATATACTATCGATATTAATGTTATTTAGCCGACGCCGAACTTCCCCAACAATCGTCGGGTTAACAGCTCCATTCAAATACATAATGGAAACGTCTGTTTTCGTACGGCTCCCGATTTTCATGGTTTCAACCCACAAATTTGGATTTCTGATTCGGCGTCTCACTAAAGCCAGATTTGTTTGAATCGATTCGGTAAAACCATCTCTTGGCCCGCGCACCGACACCTGGCTTTCCGCTTGTTCTACGGATCGTTGTTCGCCGCCTCTTGTACTTGCGACTAATGCCTTATTTTCACCATCGATGATAAGGAGCGTATTTCCATCCATTAATGACTGGAACAAGTCTTCCCAAGTGCTGGCGATGTTAAGACCACCGAGAGTGATTCCATGGCCAACCAAAAGATCTAATATATGTTGTGGAGAGCCATCATATCGTTCCTGATTTTCCATTATAGGCTCAACGATAAATTCGTTGATGCTATCTTCGTCAACAATTCCTTCTACATACACAATGGCAATCTCTGTTTGCGATTCAACATCAATTTTCAAAGTCCGTATCGTAATATCTGGACTATTGCCGGTCTTTTTTTGAATCATCTCTAAATTATCTTTTAAAGATGTATATAGCCCCTGTTTCATTTCTATATTTAGTTTCGTCTTTTCTTGTTGTGACTGCTTATTTTTCTTGAAAAATGAGGGCATCGATTTTGGACCTTTCTTTGCTTTTTGAACATCCTCTTTTATTCATCGTTTTATCCATATACATTCATTTATATACAATTGGAATGTTTCAACTTTTTTCCTTAGCAATTAAGAAGGAGCTTCCATTTTGGAAAGCTCCTTTCACATTATTCGCCGTGATGTTGGTCTTCGTGATTCTCCCTAAAGAAATAGATTTTTTCTTCTCTAAAAGGAAAAAGCTTCATTTCTCTTGCCTTTTCACCATGATTGATCATGATTTCGTGGAAAATTTCTTTCGGAGTTTTTCCTTCAGTTTTAACCCCTAATTTTTCCGCTGCATTGTAGATCATCTTATCGTGAACTTCTTTGCCTAATTGGTTTATGTCTTTTCCTTCAGTTGAGATTCCCAACTCTTTCGTGTATTTTAAAACTTTTGCTTCATATATTTCTCGTTTAATTTGTTTAAAGTCTTTTCCTTTTGTAGAAATACCAAATTCCATCGCTTCTTTTTTGAGCTTTGCCTGTTTGACTTCCTTCATAATCGTTTTATCATCTTTGCCTTTTGTACTAATGCCCCACTCTTTGGCTATTTGTAACGTCCATTCATGCCGGATTTCTTTTTTTAGTGTTTCAATATCTTTTCCTTCTGTTTTAATTCCGAGTGCTTCTGCGTGCTTTTTAATATATGCTTCCTTCAATTCTTTATGAAGCGTTTGGGCATCCTTACCTTCAGTTGAGATTCCCATTTCATTTGCTTTTTGTTTTAATAACTCAAGATCATGGGTAAATTCACCTTTATCATGGTAATTCGCGATTTTCTTCTGTTCTCCACTAACCCCTTGAGCATACACAGTTCCTGTTGAAATCATTCCTACAAACAAGGCAACAGCAAATAAATATGCCAAACCTTTCTTATTCATTTTTCCATTCCTCCTTCGTAAATATAATCACATTTTTTAGCATGCCCGATGTTCTTAACAAAAATGTTTGGAAATGGAAATTTTATAAAAAGGGATGGAGCGTGGTCGAGAACCAAATTGTGAATTGGCCGCGATTCGTTCTCGCATTTGGCAGCACCCTTTTTTTCAATTAGAAAAGCCTGATACACGTATAGTCGATCTTCGACTTTTACATGTATCAGGCCCATGTTCAATAGCTTAGGAATTCTTTAAATTATTCTTAATATCGTATTTTGCTTTAATTCCTTCAAGCCATGGCTGATATTCACTTTGAAGTTTTTCTTTAAATAAAGCTTCTTTGATTTCATCTTTATGATCTTCGTATTTTGCATCTTTCGCTGCTTTTTTGCCTGTTACCTTGATGATATGGTAACCATGCTCGGATTTTACAGGGTCACTAATTTCTCCTATTTTCATAGAGAAGGCAGCATCTTCAAATTCTTTAACCATTTCTCCTTTTCCAAAATATCCTAAATCTCCACCCTTTTGGGCACTACCTGGATCAGTTGAATATTCTTTTGCTAGTTCAGCAAAGTCTTTTCCTTCTTTAATCTTTTTCTCTACTTCTTCTGCTTTCTTTTCATCTTCAACTAAAATATGACTTGCTTGTACTTGTTCTTTTTCGTCAAAGGAAGCTTTTTTTTCTTCAAAGTATTTTTTCATATCATCTTCGGTAATTTTAATTTTTGGTTCAAGCATTTTTTTAATAGATAAATATTGAATGACATCCTGTTCAATATCTTTTTTCGAGATACCGCTTTGCTTAAGGGCTGCTTCGAATGCATCCTTTCCGCCATATTGTTCAATATAAGAATCCATTTCCTTCTGTTTTTCCTTATCGGAAATCGATACCTTTTCCTTTTTAGCTTCTTGTTCAATCACTTTTTTCTCTATCATTGAATTAAGGGTATCTTGTCCATAGCGTTTAACAAGTGCTTCATTCAATTCAGCTTGAGTGATTTTTTCACCACCTACACTAGCAGCAATTTCTCTTTTTGAAAAAGCTGCGGCAAAAATTGCAGCCAAACCTATTACAATTAGTATAATCACACTGATCGTGAATTTTTTACTTGATTTTTTCTCCATTCTTTTTCCCCCTCGTAAAGAGTCAATAAAAATAAGATACCTAGAAAATATGAACAAATTATTAACAAGATTTTAAATGAAGATGAATAAAAGCGAAAGCCCTACATTTCATTTTTTTCTATTTTAAAGGAAATTTCAATATGAATTTTGTTCCTTTTCCTTTTTCACTCGACACTTCTATTTTACCATTATGCATATTCACTAACTGTTTTACGATTGATAATCCAAGGCCAAATTCACCATACGGATTGGTCGTTCTTGAAAGCATGGCTTTGTAAAATCGTCTCCAAATTTTTTCTATTTCGTCTGGGTCAATGCCGATCCCATTATCTTCTATTTCTATAATCGTTTCGGTATTTTCGGTTCTGCCCCTTAGTGTAATCACTCCATTTTCAGTAAATTGGATGCTATTTTTTGTAATATTGATTAAAATTTGTGTTAGCCTGTCGTAATCAGCGTAAATAACGGCTTCTTCATCAGCTTCTACAATGATTTCATTATGCTTTTCCTCAGCTAAAACGTCTAATTGCTCTTTAATGATTTCTAATATTTCTTTTAATTGAATATCTTGTTTATATAGCTTAATTTGATTAGAACGTATTTTTTCATAATCAAGATTTTCATTCACGAGTCGAATCAGTCGTTTCGTCTCGTTGCTTGCAAGCTGCATCCCTTTTTCTTTTTCTGATTCAGGAATCAAGTCGTTTCGGATCCCTTCAATGACACCGCTAATCGTTGTAAGCGGGGTCCTTAATTCATGAGAAACGTCCGCCATGAACTGGCGCCTGCGATTTTCTAGACTTTCAATTTCTTCCATAGATATATTTAATTTTTCGACCATTTTATTAAAATCCCGAGAAAGTTCTCCGATTTCATCAAAATCAGATGAAGGAATACGGACAGAATAATCTCCACCTGCAACGAGGGAGGTCGCTTCCTGCAGTCTCTTAATTCTCTTCACGTGGAAGGCAGACAAAATCCAGCTCAGCATGAAGGCTACAATTGCCGCAATCATGACGGTGTATAATAAATACTGGTAAATTTGCGATATAACCTGCCTTGATCCTTTTATTGGGGAGGCCAATAAAATGCCTCCGACAAATTGATCATTATGAATGTAAGGAAGCAATACGAACGTGACTCCTTCTTGCAACCGCTTAAAATCTTGTTTCACGACAACGGTGTAGCCTTGCTTAATTTTGTTCCACTCTTCATCTTTCAGTTCTACAATCGGTGTTCTTCCTATTGAGTAAATGATAGTAGAGCTTTGATCAAATAGACTATATTGAATGTCGCGTCCGGCGAGTACACGTCCGTATTCCGAAAGGATTTGCTGAGAGCTTCCCCGATTTCTTTCTAAATCTCTTAAAATATTTTCACCAAAGGAAGATAGCTCATCTATTTTATTTTCATATACAAAGTTTTTCATGAAATGAGCGAAGAGTAGGCTTAATATTAAAAAGGCGATGATGATGACACTTACGTGACTAGCTAGCTGCTGGTATAAATATTTGACTCTCATGTTTGAGCTTTACTTCCTTCTTCAAATTTGTAGCCTACACCCCAAACTGTTTGAAAAAACGATTGATCCTCATTATCAATTTTGTTGCGCAAACGCTTAATATGAACATCTACTGTACGATCATCACCATAAAATTGATATCCCCATACTTTTTCAAGCAGCTGCTCACGAGAAAAAACCTGCCGTGGATGCTGAACGAAATGAAAAAGCAGATCAAACTCCTTCGGTGTCAAATTCGTAATTGGAGTACCATCAAGAAGCACTTCCCTCGTATTTTTATTAATCTTAAAGTGTGTAGTTTCAATGATATCCGTTTCCATTTTCTGATTCTTCATTGGATGATATCTTCTTGTCACTGCCTTAATTCTTGCCATGAGTGCCAATGGACTAAACGGTTTTGTTACATAATCATCCGCTCCCATTTCAAGACCAAGTACTTGATCCGATTCACTGTCTTTTGCGGTCAGCATAATTATCGGGACTGACTTATTTTCCTGTCTAATTTTGCGGCAAATTGTGACGCCATCCATATTTGGCAGCATCCAATCGATGATTAAGCAATCCCACTCCTCTTTTATAGCCCTCTGATAGCCTTCAAGACCATCCGTCACAAATACGCCATCTATGTTTTCTTTTGCAAAAAACAATTCAATCATCGATGCGACACTTTCATTGTCTTCAATCACTAATATTTTCATTCGGGTTGCACCACCTTTCTTTTAACTTAAAGCGAAATCTACTTTTAAGCAAGAACAAAAAAACTTCTATATGGTATACTATATTTAATATAGAATGGAGTTGAATGGGATGGAAGAAACCTTAAAACTAATTCTAAACGAGATTAAAGACTTAAAAACAGATATTACAGATATAAAACAAGATGTTTCGGATTTAAAAGAAGACTTTTCCGTTTTAAAACAGGACGTTACTGTTTTAAAACAAGATGTAACAGTTTTAAAAGACGATGTTTCTGTTTTAAAACAAGACGTATTAATTTTAAAAGATGGTCAAAAAAGAATTGAATCAAAAGTGGATAATCTTTCTTCAGAACTTCGGAGTAATTATGAACCTCCCTCCACTTAAAACGTGCTGTTTTTGAAGTGGGGGTTTCCAAACATATTGATAAGAGAACTCCAACAAGGCATGAGGGTTGCCCATTCCTTTTGTGACAAGTCACAGGAATGTTTCCTATCAACTAGATTTGGCAACAGTCATTTCATTGACTGGGTCGGAACAGACCATCTACTACTTCCTGCCTTAGGCGATCCGTAGATACTTTGTATGGTTCAGGGTAAAATCAAGTTCCCTGATTTCGCCATAAAAGGTTTTGGCGAAGAAATTCGCGGCTCCATGAATGTCTCAATGTTGGCTGTATCCGCATGAACAAGTATAGATTCTAGAAGTCACTTTTCGTTTCTTCTTGCAACAAGGACATTGTTGCGTGGTATGATGTTCATCTTGTTTTGCTATCTGAATACCTTCTGCTTCCAATTTGTAAGCCAGATACTTGTACACTTTCCCGAAGGACCAATTCGATAACTTTTGGTTCGTCATTCTGTTTCGAACCCTTTTCTTTTTTCGACGAGATGTGTTTCGTTGAACACCGTCCACATCGCCAAAAGCCACTTCTTTTACCTCATTCGTCAAACACCATTCCACAAACTGCTTCGTCGTCTTATGGACTGCATCTTTTAATTGTTTGTCGCTTTTCGATAGGACGTACATTTTGGCACGTTGGTACTTTCTCCATTGCTTCGATCCTTTCTTGCACCGACTCATCTTTCGCTGAAGTTCTGCAAGTTTTTTGTTGCGCAGACGGTGAAGGGAACGCATTTTCCTGCCGGTAATGATGATGTTCTCACCATTCTCCGCCACCGCCGCAATTGTATGGATTTCTCCCACGTCAATGGCTGAGCGATTTGTGGATTTGTTTTCTTTTACTTCTTTTCCATCATCGTACGCAATGGAAATCATCAATTTCCTGTCAAACACCAATTCAATTTCTTTGATGTTCCCTTTTGGCAATTCCTTGATCCAGATCGTTAAGGGCTTCTGTCTTTTGCCTTCAAAATCTCCCATCTTTAACTCGATTTTCCCATTCTCATGCACCGTGAAGCCGTTATTTGCCCATTTGGTGTTGAAATGTTTCTTGTGTTTATATGGATATTTGGTCGGATGTCCTTTTTTCCTTGCTTTTTTTGCCGCATCACGTGCAAACACGTATGTATGGCAAACCGCCTGTACAGACTGGGAATGAATGGGATACTTCCTCTTGGTTGCTTTCTGGAGCTCACTTCTTGTAATCCATTTGCCGGTTTTCGTATGAGTGTCTTTGGCTAGTTCTAGGCAGTGATTCCACACTTCAGCCGAAACACGATTGCATTCAAACAAACGATTGATGGTCTCTGGATGAGCTCGAAACGAGGTTTTCATACAGCGTATCATTCCTACACCTCCAAACATACGTTCCTCCCCACATCATAGCATAAAGAGTAAATATTTCAAGGTTGGAATAATAAAGTGCAAGCATTCATCTCCCACCTAAACCTCAGGTATTGAGGAAGGAGACTTCTGCGCCAAAGCCGTTAAATGCTTTGACAAAAAACAGGAAACGCAAGTGATTTCACTTGCGCTTTTTCTTTTTCCAAGCTATTTACTTGCAAGGGTAATATCAATCGTTTTTAATTTTCCATCTCGATACACTTCTAAAGAAATTTTATCTCCAACTTTTAGCTTTGTATATAAATATCTACGCAACTCTCCAGAATTTTTAACTTTTTCTTTATTAACAGAAACAATGACATCTTTTACTTCAAGTCCTGCCTTTTCAGCTGCAGAATTCGGTTCAATTGAAGCAACCATCACGCCATCTTCAACAGTTAAAGGCACACCACGCAAATATTGAGGTGGAATTTGATCAAGGTCTGCTAAGCTCACTCCCATGTATGGGCGTTCAATTTTTCCGTTTTTAATGATTTCATCGATAATAGGGATAGCATCATTGATCGGAATGGCAAAACCGAGTCCTTCCACTCCACTCTCGGAAATTTTCAAGCTATTAATCCCTACAAGTTCACCGTTGGAATTAATAAGCGCTCCACCGCTGTTTCCTGGGTTAATGGCTGCATCTGTTTGGATTGCATTTAAATCCCATTCACCAGCAGAAGTAGTAACATTTACTGTTCTGTTAACGGCACTGACAATCCCTTGTGTAACAGTTCGTGAAAAATCAAGGCCGAGTGGATTACCAATCGCCACTACTTGATCACCAGCACGTAATGCATCAGAATTTCCGAACTTTAACACAGTGTCAGCATATTTGCCATCCACCTTTAAAACTGCGAGATCAGTCAACGCATCCGCGCCAATTAATTCAGCTTTCGTTTTTTCACCATTATAGAAAGACACTTCAATTTTTTGAGCGCCTTCGATTACATGGTTATTTGTAACAATATAAGCTTGATTTCCATCCTTTTTAAAAATAACACCAGAGCCGGACCCTACTTCAGCACTTTCTTCTATCGGAGAAAACTGACTGCGTTTATTTTGAAAATTAACCACTCCGACGATGGCTTTTGAAGTACTTTCCACCATATCAGCAAGTGATTTCGTACTAGTTGATACATTGTTTACTGAATAGGAATTGCTATTTCCTGTTTGCACAGAAGATGCTTGAACATCATTATTATCCGAGGTATTAGCATCTTTTAATAACGGTGTATACGTTACAGCAGTCAGTGTTAAAACTGAACCGACTACGCCTGCACCTATAGTTGAAAAAAACCTCTTTAATCCTGTTTTTTTCGATGTTCGATAAGGTTTTGCTCTTTCCTCCATTTTTGTAATTTCTTCATTTTGATTATTGTTCATTTCTGTCATCGCTCTTTCCTCCTAACGAATGATTACTTGTTTTCATCATAGCCAGGAGTTATTAACAAATTATGAACGATCGTTTAAAGAGAAATAAACAATGTTTAACGAAATGCTACTTTATAGAAAGGAATTTTGAACAAAGCGTAAACACCATATCCTATGACGACGCCAATTGTATTTAAAATCATATCATCAATATCCGTGCTGCGCCCAATGAATAATTGTACGAATTCAATAAAACAAGTCACACCTATTCCAAGTAGTAAGATTTTTGGAAGAGATCGAAACCTACCCCAAAGGATGGGGACAAAAATTCCAATTGGCGAAAACACAAACATATTTCCAGCGATATTCACTAGCGATACGCCGCCCCAATTATCAACATTAGCATTCGTTGTGAAAAAATATTGACTGATAGTGTGAAAGGGTATCAGATTCACATGAGCAGCATTATTGAATAAATAAATGTCAAAATAAAATTTTCCCGTATCACTCAGGATTCCAGCATCCCATCTGGGAATAATGGTTTGCGAAGCTAGCCCAATGATGTATAAAACGAATAGGGCAAGAGTAAGTTCGCGAAACGGTTTTACTCGCTTTTTCTTCCTTTTTAAATAAATCGCTCTACCGATCATATAAAACGGCAGCGCGACAATCATATATCCTAGCATGTTTATAATGTACATTTTTATAAGACTCATATGTGATTCACTCATTTCACGAATTTGCTTTTTCTCTATCTTCAAATAAATCCTTCTTCCGCCACTTTCCAAACTGATAATAACCAAAGGCAAAGAAACTACTTATAAAAAAGCTGACTCCCATTCCAAGTGCGATTCCTTTTTGACCGAAAATATCCGAAAACAAATAGGTTAATGGATAGCGCAAAAGCCAAAAAGAAATAATATTCAACACCAGCACCTGAACAGCCGCACCCGACGCTCTCACTACCCCGTTCCATACGAAATTAAAACCCAAAAACGGGAAGAAAAAAGCAACTAGTTTAATATAATCGGTTCCGAAATTTACGGCTTCAGCTTCTGAAATAAATAATTGAATTCCAAGACTAGCTAGAAAGAAGATGGCCGTAGAAGCGACGAGCATTGCACCAAGGTTTAACAAGGTCGCGTATAACGTAATCTTATGGACCCGGTCCCATTTCCCCGCGGCAATGTTTTGTCCAGCCATACTGTTCACAGCTGTTCCAAGTGCAGAAGCAGGTAGCATAATGATGCTCTCGAGTCGTTGGGCTGCACCAAATCCGGCTACCGTTCCGCTGCCAAAACCTGTGACGACACTCATAATGGCGGCTGAACCTGCAGAAATGACCATCATTTGCAAGCCTGATGGAATTCCTTGTCCTAGTATGAGAGATACTTCTTTTTTTCTGGGGATGGAAGGGATAGAAAACGGAATGAGTTTATAGTGTAGGCTAATGAACAAACCGTATATAAAGGCAAATCCTTGAGCGAAAATCGTTGCATACGCCGCTCCTTCAATCCCCCAATTAAACACATATATAAATAATGGATCTAAAACCGCATTTAAAACAACGGCAATCATGACAAAACGTAATGGTGTTTTACTATTGCCCAATGCCCGAAATACGGTAGCGATAAAATTATAGCCAAATAAAAAAAGAATACCTAAAAAGTTAATTTTTAAATAGCTCGATGCCTCTGCCATCATGGCATCAGGCGTCCCAAGTATCTTCAAAATGTTTTCCGTAAAAACAAATCCCACCACTCCAAGAATAATCGCCATCGTCCCAAGTATGACGGTAAAAGCATTTACATAGCTTCGTAGACCTTCTGGATCTTCCTTCCCTTTTAGTTGAGACAATATCGTTAAAGTAGCATTATTGATTCCGATAATAAAAGATAAAACGGTAAAAATAACAGTGCTTGATACCGCAACAGCTCCGAGGGCATCAGCACCTAGTAAATTACCCACCCATAAACTATCGATAAATTGATAGGAGATTTGCAAAAGATTTGTTACTATGATTGGGGCTGAAAACGTTACGAGCTGCCTCCATATACTTCCGGTTGTAAAATTTTGTTGCCTCAATCAAAACAGCTCCCCTTTCACCTATCACTATTAAAATCCGGAGAGACAGTTCATCTCTTCCGGATTATCCTTATCATATCATTAATGGGTGCTACTTACATTTAAAGTAATGTCCTTATTCACTTCTTTCTTAAAAGTGGACTGCTCAATTTTTTTTTGAAGTTTTTCATAATAAAGGTCTTCATCTATTGGCATTTCTACCCAATCATCTTTCCAGCTTGATAAATACACAGCATTTGAGATTGCTAGACTCTTAATGCCTTCCTCACCAGGGGCAAGAAGTTCTGCTCCATTTAAAATGGCATCAACCCAGTTATTCATAATACCTATGTGTTCAGTAGCCTTTCCATGAATTGGAATGTCAATTTTCCAACATTCTGGTTCACCGAAGCCACCTTTATATGTGCGATTAAATTCACGTTCTGATTGTCTTAGGCGGAAAAAGATAAGTTTATGATCTTCTACAACGAGTTTTCCACGGTCGCCTACAATTTCAAATCGATTCGTTCCAGGAGCTTCTCCAGTTGAAGTTATGAACACCCCAGTAGCACCATTTTCATATTCCACATAAGCCGTAACATCGTCTTCTACTTCGATATCGTGATATTTCCCAAAACCGCTGAATGCGCGAACACGCTTCGGCATTAAGCCCGTCGTCCACTGCCAGAGGTCTAGCTGATGCGGAGATTGATTAAGCATGACTCCGCCCCCTTCCCCTGCCCAAGTCGCACGCCAGCCGCCCGAGTCGTAATAGCTTTGAGAGCGGTACCAATCAGTAATAATCCAATTCGTCCGTTTAATCTCACCGAGCTCTCCTGAAGAAATGAGTTCTCTTACTTTTTGATAAAGCGGGTTCGTCCGTTGATTGAACATCATGCCGAATACTTTCCCACTTTCAACCGCGGCCTCATTCATTTCTCTTACATTTTTAGTGTATACTCCAGCTGGTTTTTCGGACAAAACATGCAGTCCACGCTTAAAAGCCTTAATGGCAAGGGAAGGATGATCATAATGTGGAGTTGCTATGATCACACCATCTATATCAGCATTGGCAAAAAAATCATCGTATGAATTAAAACGTTGAACCTTATTTCCAAACATGTTCTCAGCCCATTGAATGCGATCTTGTCTCTCATCACAAATTGCTGTTAATATCGCATCCTTTACATGATCATCAAAAATATTTTTAGCATGAGCTGATCCCATATTGCCCATTCCGATAATGCCGATTCTTACTTGATCCATACACACACCTCCACTTATACTCTTTCTTTTAATTTCATTAAATTATCTAGACTGATTTTTAAGCTATCCATTGGGTTCCCCGGGCAAACATCTTGTTCTACCGCATACCATTCGACACCGGCTTTTTCACCCCATTGTAAAATCGGAACGAAATCAATTTTTCCCGTGCCGACTTCAGCAAAAAATTCTTCATCATCATTCGTCATATCTTTCAAATGGATGATGGGCATTCTATTTGCGTATGACTGGATAAAGGAAAGCGGGTCGTGTCCTCCTTTTTTCACCCAATACACATCAACCTCGGCTAAGATTAAATTATCGTTTGAAGGTTCTAAAATATACTCAAGAGCAGAAACCCCATTGATTTCTGTTTCAAATTCAAAAGCATGGTTATGATAACTGATTCGGTATTCTGGAACTTTTCTCGCAATGGCATTCAAGCTTGCTTTAACTTTCATATAACCTTCTTGATTCCAGTACTCTTGTGGGAGATATGGGCAAACAATATCCTTCGTACCATATAGATCCGCTTCTTTAATGACATTTTCTAGATCATTTTCCAGCCGATCTAGTGAAATATGCATTCCAGCCGTTCCTAACCCGGTTTCTTTTAACATAGCAGAAATTTCATGAGGGTCATGGCCTTCAGGAAGCGCGGAAATCTGGACCCCCGCCCACCCCATTTGCTTCAATTCTTGTAGCACGGGTTTAATTCCTCTTGCAAGTTCATCACGCACAGTGTATAGTTGTGCAGCAAATTTATGTTCCACTTTTAACCTCTCCCTTAAATGTAATATAGAAAAGGACGTTCCAAAGAAAGGTGGGAAAAAAACCATCTCCCACCATCCTTTTTACATGGTGTGGAGAGAACCAACCAAATTCTTTGGAACATCCTCCAATTTTTGAATATCCTCTTTAAGCTAGAATTTCTTCAATTTTATCAATAACATCACTTGATAATTGTAAGCTTGCCCCTTTTACGTTTGCTTCAATTTGCTCAGGACGGCTTGCTCCAACTAATGCACTGGCTACATTTGGCTGACGTAAAACCCAAGCAATCGCCAATGCTGGCAACGTTGTATCCAATTCCTTCGCCAATGTATCTAACTCGGCCACTTTCTTTTGAACATCTTCATTCAAAAAGCCTTTAACGAACATATTAATATCGTCATTTGCTGCACGGCTGTTTTGAGGAATATTACCGCTTAAGTATTTTCCAGTTAAAACCCCTTGCGCTAGTGGAGAAAATACAACTTGAGAGATTCCGTATTTACTAGATACAGGAATGACTTCTTTTTCAATATAACGATGCAACATATTATATTGCGGTTGGTTTACGACAATTCTATCCAATAAATATTTATCTGCAATTCCAACCGCTTCTTCAATTTGCGCTGCAGTCCATTCACTGACACCCGCATAAAGAATCTTTCCTTGACGAATTAAATCATCAATAACACGTAATGTTTCATCCACAGGAGTTTCCGGATCATAACGATGGCAATAAAAAATATCAACGTAATCTAATTCCATACGCTTTAAGCTATTATGCAATTGCTCAAACACATGCTTACGTGATAAACCTCTGTCATTTGGACCTTCGCCCATTGGCCAGAAAGCTTTCGTCGTGATTACATATGATTCACGAGGGAACTCTTTCAATGCTTTTGCCATAACAGTTTCGCCTTGTCCTTGCTCGTAAACGTTTGCAGAGTCAAAAAAGTTAATGCCTAATTCATACGCTTTATGTATTGTCTTTTCCGCTGTATTATCTTCTACTGATTTACCGTATGTCAGCCAGCTGCCTAAACTGATTTCACTTACTTTTAAACCTGATCTTCCGAGCCTGCGATAATTCATCATGACCTCTCCTTTTCATTTGTAAAAATAGTATAACTTTTTAGGAATTTTTACTCCTTTATCATCAAATATTTAACGCTGCGTGTCAAGAATTCTGTACATTAAATAAAGCTTTTAAAAACAATCCGCAGATGATAGAATCTACGGATTGTTGAATACATTTTTTACTTATTAAATTGTGGTAAATAATCTTTATTTGCTTCCAAAATCTCATCCAAAAGAGTTTTCGCAAGAGCTGCGGAACCAACAAGAGGATGAATCGTCAACGCTTGAAGACCTTTTTCATAGTCACCATGGACTCCGGCTTCAACTGTTAATTCTTCGTAAGCTTTCACTACTTGCAGCAAGCCTCTAATTTGTGGAGTCATATCTGCTTGTAATTGAACCGGGTGTGCACCTTGAGAGTCAATGACACAGTTAATTTCTATTGAAGCATCGTCTGGCAAGCAGGAGATCGCTCCATTGTTACGGACGTTAACTGTTTGAATATCTCCTTTGTTGAGGTAAATCGAACTCATAAGATTTAGTGCAGCTTCTGAATAGTAAGCTCCACCGCGTTCTTGTAATTGTGGCGGCTTAATATCAAGCTCAGGATCTTTGTAAAGTTCGAACAATTCAGTTTCGACTCTTTTTACGACATCTGCGCGAGTCCCATTCTTTTCTAGTGATTCTAGTTGCTCTTTAAGCATGTCATCCTTCATATAATAGTAGCGATGGTAGCCACATGGCAACGCTCCTAATGATTGCAGGAATTCTTTATCCCATCCAAAGTCAGGAATATTTTTCATTGTGACACCCTTAGCTTCAGACACTTTTGATAGCACTTCATTTGTGATATCATTGCCATCCACCACAATCCTAGTAGTCCAGTTCAGATGGTTAATCCCCATCATTTCAATATATACTTTATCTAGCTCAACATCACATAATCTAGCAATTTGCATTCTTGTGCCGATTGGTAAGTTACATAGACCAATTGATTTTACATTCGTATATTTAATTACAGCTTCTGTCACAATACCCGCTGGATTTGTAAAATTAAATAGATATGCATTTGGAGCTAGTTCTTCAATATCTTTACAAATATCAAGGATGACAGGAATGGTACGAAGCGCCTTAGCAAATCCGCCTGCACCTGTTGTTTCTTGACCGATCACATTATGCTTGAGCGGGATATGCTCATCACGCTTACGTGCATCAAGCAAACCAACACGGAGTTGAGTTGTAACAAAGTCCGCATCCTTAATCGCTTCTCTGCGATCTAAAGTTAGTTTTACATCGATTGGAACTCCTGCTTTTTCAACCATTCTTTTAGCAAGTGCGCCAACAATCTCTAATTTGTGTCTGCCTTCTTCAATGTCAACTAAATAAAGTTCTCTAACTGGCATTTCATCATATCTTTTAATAAAACCTTCAACAATTTCCGGTGTGTAGGAGGAGCCTCCTCCAATAACAGCTACTTTTAGTGCTTTTTTCATTCTTCATAGCCTCCATACGAATTAAATTTTTCATATATATCATCTGAAGCAGTGATGCCCAAATGATCCATCCCTAATAAAACCGATCCATAAACCGGCTCCATCTCAGGAATAACTAACTGGATTTCTTTTTGATGTTCCGCTTCTAATGTTTTTTGCAGAGCATCAAGCAAGTATTTATTTTGACCCTTTTGAACAATACTTCCCGTTAATACAATCGGTATCGGTTGATCTAGATCTCCGAGATTTTTGATTACTGCACTTGCGGCCAAACCTAATTCCTTGCCCATCGTTTCCATAAGGCTGATTGCTAATGCATCACCCTCGTCGGCTGCCTCGTGAAGAATAAGAGCAAGATCATTAGGGGCATGGTAAATATCATGATCAAGGAAGTGGTTAAATAACTCTTCCATATTGTTTAGCCCAAAATATTTTGGTACTTTTTCCGTTAATACAGAAGGCTGCTCCCGTTGTTCCCAGGAACGTACAGCTGCACGGAATGTTTCTTGAGCCATCGCTGCTCCACCTGCATAATCACCAAAAAAGTAACCAAATCCACCTACTTGGACTTGCTTCCCTTCTTTGTTTCTGCCAGCTGCATTTGTTCCTGTCCCACATACTAATACGACACCAGTAAAGTTTTTAGAACCAATCCTTAAACCTTCCATCGTGTCACAAACGAGACCCCAATTTTTAAACGGGATTCTTTTTAAACCGGATTCTAGTATAGCGATATCTTTCGGTCTATCTGCACCTGCCAGGCCATATTGAACAAAATCAATATCTTTGTAATCAAGTCCCGCCGAACTTAACGCTGCTTCAATAGACGCTGTAATATTTTCAACTGCCTTATCAATTCCGACAGCTTGATAGTTTCCACCGCCTCCGCCAGATACACCTTTTCCAAGCAAATTTCCATTTTCATCGGAAATGACGGTGAATGTCTTACTGCCCCCGCCGTCCACACCCATAATGATTGGCATTCTCATCCCCCTCGGCTAAGTACAATTTGATTTGGTAGCATTTTCTATATTGTGAAAAAGCATAGAAGTGAACCTTATATTAAAAAATAATACTAAAAATTGTTACTATCATTAATTTACACTTGTTATAACAAATAGTCAATACATATTTTATTGCATTCTTTATATATCTTTTATAAGAATATATGTTTATAATATATTTTAACATTAAATTGTTATGACCTTGACAGAAAGAGAATAGGAGGAGTACTGATGGAGTCTACTAGAGAACAGCCAGCTCTTTATAACATCGTGAAAAATAAAATACTTGACCAAATTAAAGCAGGCAAATATAAAGTTGGAGACAAACTTCCTACAGAGATGGAATTATGTGAGGAAAACAGCGTCAGCCGTACAACGGTTAGGATTGCATTGCAACAACTTGCTTTAGAAGGAAGGATTCACAGAATTCAAGGAAAAGGTACATTTGTATCTAAGCCAAAAATTCAAACATCCTTATCTACTACTGAAAAAGGATTTGCAAGCCAATTAATTGAACAAGGCTATAAGCCGAAAACAGACATACTCGACCTGCGAGTAATTCCAGCTGATCAAGCACTCGCCATACACTTACAAATTAATGAGAATGATCCCGTCACAAGATTAACTCGTATTCGTTATGCAAACGATGAACCGCTTTTCTATTCGATTTCATTTATTCCTTGGAAATTTGCTCCTGGATTAGTGAATGATGAAGAAGGATGCAAAAGTTCATTATTCCAACTTTTACAAGAAAAATATGATGTAGAAATTCATAAAACGATCGAAACGATTGAACCGATTCTTGCCAATGAGACAGTAAGTGAATATTTAGGCATTCCGGAAGGTTCGCCCGTTTTTTCACTAGAAACGATAACGTATAACGATGATATGAAACCTATCGAGTTTTCGGATTCCGTATTTAGAGGAGATCGTTCTAAATTTACAATCGAAAGATTTTATACCGCTTCGGATATGTAACGGTGATTATTCATCTCCACTGAAAGCGTTACCATATAATAGAGAGTCTTTTTCATAAAAGAAAAGTCTCTCTTTTTTTTGTGCAAAATTCGCCTTAAAAGTTTATTGTCTTCGTCAAAATATAAGCTATTTACGATTATTTTGACGATTAGTGGGTAAATACAAGTGTCTACAAATAGAGGAGGAGCTTGTATTTTTATGAAAAAGATCGTTTTGTTCGTCGTTTTCATTTTTGTATTCATTTCAGTAGCAGCTTGCGGAAGCGGTAAAGATGGAAAAAAATACACAGTCGCAACTGATTCGAACTTCAAACCATTCGAATATTTGAATCCTAAAACTGGAGAATTAGAAGGATTTGATATCGATATCATTAAAGAAATCGCGAAAAGGGCTGGATTTGAAGTTGAATTCGAAACAATGGATTTTGACGGTGTACTGGCTGGAATGCAATCTAAGCGCTATCCAATCGGCATCGCAGGCATGTCCATAACTGAAAAACGAAAAAAGAGCATAGATTTTTCCATTCCGTATTATGATTCGGGAATGATATTAATGGTGCCTGAAGATAGTGATATACAGTCTATTGACGATGTCGACGGCAAGAAAATTGGTTCCCGCCAAGGCTCCACGAGTCAAACGTATTTAAAGGAAAATACTTCGGCAAAAGTAGAAGCTTTTCCGGAAATTGTAACGGCTTATCTGGATGTAAAAAAAGGAAGACTTGACGGTGCACTCTATGACTTGCCAAATGTCAAACATTATATCGCCACAGAAGGAGAAGGAAAATTAAAAACGGTAGGAGAAGTTCTCCAAGGTGAATCGTATGGAATAGCCTTTTCAAAAGGATCCGAAATTGTCGATGATGCAAACAAAGCATTGCAGAGTATGATTGATGATGGCACATACGCAAAGCTTTACGAGAAATACTTTGGTGAAAAACCTGCTGAGAAATGGCTAGGAAAATAGGATATTCATTTTAGCCAAGGGAGAGATACTTTGAATGATAGATGCTTTTATTCACAGTCATTATATACAAAGCCTGCCATTACTTTTAAAAGGATTGGTGTGGACGATACTAATTGCGGTAATAGGGCTCGTTTTCGGCTTTCTGATTGGGGCACTCGTTGGTCTTGGAAGACTTTCAAGTAAAAAACTCATTCGCGCAATTTGTACGATATATGTTGAAGTCATCCGCGGGACTCCAATCCTCGTACAAGTGTTATTCATTTATTTAGGGCTAACTGAACAAGTTATAGGCGTAAATATTGATAAAGTAGCAGCTGCAATCATTGCCATTTCCATTAATGCAGGTGCCTATATCGCGGAAATTGTACGCGGCGCAGTCGATTCAATTGAAAAAGGGCAGCATGAAGCTGGAAGGTCCATTGGTCTTTCAAAAAAACAAACGATGCGCTACATCATTTGGCCCCAAGCATTCAAGCGCATGATTCCCCCATTAGGAAATCAATTTATTATCAGCTTAAAAGATACATCCCTCTTCTCGGTCATTGCAGTCGGCGAGCTTTTATATATGGGTAAACAGTATTACAACGTAACTTACACACCCTTCCAAACATTAACAATGGTATGCGTACTATATTTAATTATTACGATACCGACTTCTTATTTTTTAAGAAGACTAGAAAGGAAGATGGATGTCTAGTATGATCACTGTAAAAAATTTGCATAAGTCCTTTGGTGATTTGGAAGTGTTAAAAGGAATCAATGCCGAAGTTGAAGAAAATGAGGTCGTTTGCGTCATCGGTCCATCAGGTTCTGGTAAAAGTACCTTTCTCCGTTGTTTGAATCTGCTCGAGGATGTAACCTCAGGCGAAATCATCATTGACGGAGAAAATCTTACCGGAGAAAATGTGGACATTAACCGCTTGCGTTCTCAAGTCGGGATGGTATTCCAGCACTTCAATCTCTTTCCACATATGACCGTGCTAGAAAATATCACATTAGGCCCTATTAAAGTGAAGGGCATGTCGGCGGGGGATGCGAAACGCGAAGCACTGCCACTTTTGGAAAAAGTCGGGCTTGCCGACAAAGCAGATGACTATCCACTTAGTTTATCAGGCGGCCAAAAACAGCGTGTTGCCATCGCCCGATCGCTCGCTATGAATCCAAAAGTCATGTTATTTGACGAACCTACCTCTGCCCTCGACCCCGAGCTCGTAGGCGATGTTCTGCAAGTCATGAAAGAACTAGCTGGAGAAGGCATGACCATGGTCGTCGTCACCCACGAAATGGGCTTCGCCCGCGAAGTCGGCGACCGCGTAATCTTTATGGATGAAGGCATCGTCATGGAAGAAGGCGATCCAGAGCAAATTTTCGATCGGCCAGGGAATCCGCGGACGCAGGAGTTTTTGAGTAAGATTTTGTAGTGTGTTTTAAAATTACGAGAAAATACCGCCTTTCTATGGAGAGAGGCGGTATTTTTTAATGAATTTACTATGTTCTATTCGCTGTCGCGCACGTTCTATTCGTCATCGCGCGTGTTCTATTCGCCGTCGTACTCATTCTATTCGCTGTCGCTATCTTTCTATTCGTCGTCGTGTACGTCCTATTCGCCGTCACGCCTGTTCTATTCGCTGTCGCTATCAGTAATTCTACTCACCATGTTATCGAAAATTTTACAAAAGTTATTTTAGACGAGCTTGAAGATCCTCAAAATGCAGCTTATATTTGCGATGTCTGCGCTCACCAATATAGGGAAGATTTAATGATATTAGTATTTTAGAAGCCATATCGACTGAGTTAATTCCTACAAAGTGCCTAAACCCTTTATTAGTAATGTTAGAATCAACTAAAAAAAGGTAGTCAATCAAAGCATCTATATGTGCATGGTGTATTGTGCTTTTACATACTGCGCATCTCCAAAAACGTTTTATTCTTTTTACCGAGAGACTTTTGCATACTTTACAATACATCCCCCTCAATAGTTCATCCTCACTTATTTGAAATCTCTCCATTACATTAGGCCAGGCAGGTGTGTGCAGTTTCAACAACAAACGGGTTATTTTCTGAAAATCCTTTTTATCTAGTATCGGTTTCGGGTATGTACTACTGACTAATTCAAATTTAGTTCGAATAGCGGCAGGACGTATGACTTTTTGAGCAACAGCGGGATAATCTGGATTAGGTTTGATGATGGAATTTTGGTTGGTGATTACAACAAAGGAGGTATTCGGCAATCGGGGGATTGAATACTTTTCCAACAAAGCTGCTAAAAAGTATTGCTGATTTTCTGCTTGGAGAATCGGGTTGGGGAAAATATCAACATCTCCATCTAATGTTCGTTCTAGCTGATTGGGATCGAAAAATAGTTCTCCCGCTATTTTTTTTCCTTCCAAAATGATGAAATAGCTAGGGCTTAGAATAAGAGTGTCAATTTGAAAAAATTTATCATTTGACATCGGAAGGCGTAAATCATGAAAAACGACATATCTTTCACGACCCAGAAGACTCTCAACATAGTAATCTAGGCTTTGTTCACCTCGAAATCCAGCCCATCGTCTGGATAATTCTTCTTCAACATCACTTCTTTTCGGATGATTTTGCGGAAGCCTTCTTAACAATGCCTCCAACATAAAAACAATAATGGGAATGGTTCGTAATTTCTTTGCCAATTCATCACCTCAAACAATAGTCTATAGTATCTCTTCTACAGAAGTTCCATTTTCCCTTTAAAAATTCAAAAGGGCCGTTCACATTTTGGAACGCCCCATCCGCAACTATAATCTTACAACAACTTCTGTTCCATCCTTATCTTTCACTTCAACGATCGTTAAACCACGATATTGTTTAATTTCCCGTAATAATTCTTTAACCACCCTGCGATCAATAGAGGTTGGAATAAACACTTTTGCATTATCTTCAACGTTTTTCTGGATTAAAGTATTATTTACAAATTTCCAGAGCACAGGCGAAGATGCAATCCAACCGCCAGCATGTAAAAGAGCATATGGTAAAGGAACTGTGAATTCCTTCTTATCTTTAAGCTTCACTTTAACTTTTAACATGGCAATTACTCGATCACAACGGAGACATTTTCGCCCTTCTGACTCTCAACATTAACAATTTGACCTGACAATTCATTTTCAATTGCTTCTAAAATTAAGTCCACATCCAAAACATCGATATCTTTTACGTACTTAGCAGATTCTGGGATCGCTGAAGCAATGCTCAAGCCTGTTTTTAATGCGACTTTGATTAGTCGTAATGGCAGGTTCACGTTTACTTTATCGCCTTCCTCGGACATAACGCGAATTTTCAACATTTTATCGAGGTAGTTAGAACCTTTTATCGTTGCAGGAGTAGATTCTTTTTCCTTTAATGCTTGGATCAGTTCACTTGCTTCATCTGAATCAAGCTTTCCCTCTTGTACCATCGTAAGTACTTTTGTAATTTCTTCTTTCATCGTCCAGTTCCTCCTTAATTTCCCTTTATTATTTTTAATGCTTCATCAGGAGAGATTTCTCCTTTTTCTAACATCGAGATGACTTTTCGTTCATCCACTTCATTTTTCTTTTCTGCATACCCAAGTGCGGATACGATTTCATTCAATTTCCCTCGTACAGTCGGATAGGAAACACCCAATTCTTTCTCGACCTCTTTAATGTTTCCACGTGTTTTCAGAAAAATTTCCACAAAAAATAACTGTTCTTGAGTAAGAGACGCCAACTTAGATAACTCAAACTCATTTTCAATGGTTGTATGGCAATGGGTACACTGTAACTTTGTGATCTTTAACGCTTCGCTGCAAACAGGACAATTTGTGATAATCGGGTAAGCCATAATCTTCTCCTCTCTTAATGTTATCAACATCATATTACACATATTTAAAAATGTAAAGCCGTTTAATTAAAAATATTAATAATTTAATTAAAATAATTAATACCTAACTAAACATTATTTATTTTTGAATCTTTTTTATCCAACAAACCGTATTCTTTACAAAAGGATGGTGGACAAAATGAATAATCATGAGATTGATTACGAAATCATTGGTGATGATATGCAATTTGTCGAGGTCGAACTCGATCCCGGCGAAACAGTCGTGGCCGAAGCAGGCAGTCTAA
Organism: Bacillus sp. IITD106; assembly: GCF_019459225.1. GTDB lineage: Bacteria > Bacillota > Bacilli > Bacillales > Bacillaceae_C > Lederbergia. The sequence continues at coordinate 17,056 of NZ_JAIAZY010000028.1, read as the reverse complement.
TGATGATGGATGACGGCATAAGAATGGAGACGGTTTTCGGAGACGGATCCCATGAAGGAAATGGGCTCATGGGAAAATTGATGGGTGCCGGAAAAAGACTTCTAACAGGTGAAAGTCTATTTATGACGATGTTTACAAACGACAGTATCGGTAAAAAGCATGTATCGTTTGCTTCACCTTATCCCGGAAAAATTATTCCAATGGATTTAAGTGAATTAAACGGAAAAATCATATGTCAAAAGGATTCCTTTCTCGCTGCGGCTAAAGGAGTTTCTGTCGGTATAGCCTTCCAACGAAAACTAGGGGCGGGCTTTTTTGGCGGAGAAGGTTTTATCATGCAAAAGCTTGAAGGTGATGGCATGACGTTCGTTCATGCAGGTGGAACCATTCACAAAAAAGTGTTAGGACCTGGTGAAACTATAAGAGTGGATACAGGCTGCCTCGTTGCGATGACCGGGGACGTTGATTACGATATTGAAATGGTTCGCGGAGTAAAAACAGCTCTCTTTGGCGGCGAAGGGTTATTTTTTGCCACACTTCGCGGTCCTGGAACCGTTTGGATCCAATCCCTTCCGTTCTCAAGGCTTGCAAGTCGCGTATTTGCAGCAATGCCGGCTGGCGGTGGGTCGAAGGATGAAGGTGGAATCGGAGGATTATTTAATATTCTTGGTGGAGATCGTTAATATGAAAAGGGGCTTCCAATCAAATGGACAAGCCCCTTTTTTTTATTATTTTTCACTAATAACTCCGCATACAATTCGATCCCCAGCATTTCCAGCAGGATCTGTTTTATAATCATCCGCCTGAGCGTGAATGACAATTGCACTTCCATCTTCATCGAGCAGCGTATTTTTTTCGCCTTGTTTCAAAGTAACATTTGGAGCTGTTATTTCCACGTTTACCTTGCCTTTATCCGTTACCTTGATGTTTGGCAAGTCACCTGAATGGAATCCCTTTGGATTATTAAACCCGTGTTGCCGATGTCCTGGATTGTAATGGGCACCTGCAGATTTAAAATCCGGAGCTTCACATTTACCAGTTTCATGAATATGGATCGCCTTTGTTCCGGGTTCTAGTCCTTCTGCTTCAAGAAGAATTTTAACCCCTTTTGCCGTCTCGGTAAGTGTAGCGTTTCCGACTTTTACCCCTTCCGCGTTAAGCATGTTTACGTAAATAGGAGTATGGCTCGTAACCGGAATGGCCTCCTCAAGGTGTTGCGGATTTACTTCCTTATCAGAAGCACAGGCCGTTAAAGCAATAGTACAAACTAGGGTTGTGATGAGCATGATTGCTTTTTTCAAAGTAAAAACCTCCTGTGTTTTAAATCCTTAGCATGATTGCCAAGAAATTAAATTTTAAACACAGGCTTTTTATTCTACATACATCATTTTTCTCGTCATTCCGCCATCCACAACTAAGTTGATTCCTGTTACAAAATCATTCTCAGGATTCGTTAAATAGAGGCACGCTCTAGCAATATCATCTGGTTTCCCGACACGACCTGAAAAATGTTGCGTATGATCGATTTCTCGTAATACCGAATAATCTCCCGTTTCAATCCAGCCTGGGGAAATGGCGTTTACCGTAATGCGATCATCGGAGAATGACGCGGCAAGTGCATGGGTTAAGGCAAGAATTCCACCTTTTGAAGCTGCATAAGCCTCCGAATTCGGCTCTGACATTAACGCTCTGGTGGAGGCGATATTGACAATCGCCCCTCCAGCTTCCCTCATATATTTTGCTGCTTCACGGGAACAAAGAAATGTGCTTCGTAAATTTGTATGGACCACGTCATCCCACTCTTCGATCGATAAATCATATGGAGAACGGTTTATCCCTTTTCCCGTATTATTGATTAAAACATCGATTTTTCCGAAGTGTTCCGCTGCTTTTTTCATTAATTGAATGATATCTTCCGCTTTTCGGACATCGGTTTGTTGAAACAGGGCACTTGGACCTAACTTTTCAGCGATAGCCTCCCCACTCTTCACATCAATATCTGCCAAAACAACTTTCGCACCTTGCTCAGCGTACATTTTCGCAACGCCTTTACCGATTCCATTCGCAGCACCAGTAATGATGACGACTTGATTTTCCATTACATCCACATCCTAATCATTATTTTAGCTTCACATAATGAATGCCCTCACCTTTTTATTTTCCAACGTAATTGATATAAGTATCGTCCGTATTTACAAGTTTAAGATCCTTTGGTATTTTTAAATATAAATACCTTGAATCACTTATCGAACCCATGTCGAAGGCTTTTTTTCCAGTAAACTGGTTAATAACGAATTCCTTTTTATACATCGTAAAATTAATATCTTTTTGACCAGGCAGAAAAACGAGATTTAATGTGTTATGATCCAATGTCATTTTCACTGGTGTCACTTCATCTGTTAAATCCAGACCATCTACTACGGTACCAGCAATATATTTTATTTCAACCACTCCATCATTTACAGATTTTCTTTCGGCGACCACCTCGGAATAACCATCTACTTGGTGAATCCGCAGTTCCTTTCCGCTATAGTCAAACTTCATATTTTCACGAATAAATGCAGGGTCAATATCTTCAATTTTCCCATCATAAATATCTGCATCCAACCTATCTAATTTACCGACATTTGCAATCGGTAGTTCTTTCACATCATGGGGAAAGACTTCGTAAACGAAAACAGATAGTACTAAAAGAATGGCATATGTGAATAAAAAGATTTTTGTAATCAGTTTATTCTTAAACTTATTTCTTAAACGGCTGCTAAACACAATCCAAATAAGGAGAGCAAGAATCAATAGTAAAATTAGTAAAGGTCCGAAAACAATCATTACCTCCTAACCTCCATTCGATTGGATAGCGCCGCTGCACCCGCAAACAGCAAACAAGAAATCCCGATTATTTTAATAAAGAACAATGAAAACATCTTCTCTTTAAAAATAAAATTGAAAACTGCTTTCACCATTTCCTCGTTGGTGATACCGCCTACAATGATGGCTCCAACGATAAGACACGGGAGCAACACAATGAAAATTTTGTTTACTTGAACAATCATGCCGACCAAATATCCAAATGCGCTAAATAAAAGAATATATAAAATGGTGGCAGAAATACTTAGAAAAAATTCCTTTGGAGCGCCAAATAACCCGCTATTGATTCCGTACTGTACATCCGATGTAAAATAGGTGATCACTTTTAATAAATATCCTGAAAAAATCGCAGAAACTCCACCAATGATACTCACTGAAACGAGAAATAACATATTTGCAAGATTGCTGCTCAAGCGATTCGATACAAATGAAAAGTCATCATATCTGGACGCTCGCGTCGTAATCAAAATGGATGTAATGAATGCCCAGAGAAATGTAAATATAATAATGGTTTCAGCCGAATAATACGTGACACTTACTGATATTCCATCGCTACCTGAATAACCCATTCCTCCCGATCCGCCGAGTGAAAATATCAGTCCCATCAGTTGCATCAGGGCAAGGGAACTAAAACTGCCAAAAAAGGCTCTTAATTTAAATTTATATTGTTTTTTTACCACATCAGATAGACTCAATTCGATTAAAGACATCATCTATTCCCCCTTTATCTGAGCCTGTCAAATATACACATACATCACTCGAAGATACTGGTTTAACTTGTATTCCATCGAGTTTTAGACTTTCCTTATCACTTTCTGTAAAGTCATTACGGACAACTGTAAATGTCCGATTTTCACTTTCTTGCTTGTATATGATTTCCCTGCCATGTGTCCAACCGGTGACTGTCGATTTTTTTCCTTGAAGACCAACCGCCCACTCTTTTAACTCGGAAATTGGGAGATGAAGATGAGCTTTTCCGTCTTTGATTAAAAGCACATCTTCCAAAAGATCCTCAATTTCATTCAAATGGTGGCTGGAAATGATAATCGTACGTGGAAAGGCGATGTAATCTTTTAGCAACGCCCTGTAAAAATCTTTGCGAACCGCTGCGTCCATTCCAGTAGTCGGTTCATCAAATATCGTAAGCGCGCACCTTGATGCCAAACCGAAAATCATATTAAATGTACTTTTCATTCCTTTTGATAGATTATTATGAGACTGTTTTGGATTAAGAGAAAAGTAGTTAAAAAGCCCATCCGCAAGTTCCGAATTAAAGTTTCCGTAAAAGCGCCCGGCCTCATTTAATATTTCTGCTAGATTCATAGAAGGAGGAAACGTCATTTGATCATCGATATGGATGCTATTTGCCGACACGAACAAATTATTGAACGGCACTTCCGAAAAAACTTCAATTTGACCAGAAGTTTCGTGAATAAATCCAGAAATGATATTTAATAAAGTTGTTTTGCCCGCTCCGTTTCGCCCAATGAGCCCTGTAATTTTATTTTCTTGAATCGTAAAGGACATATGATCAAGTACAGTATGCCGTCCGTACTTTTTCGTTAAATTCATGCAGTTAATGACATTCACTCTTCTTCACTCCTTCTTCTGCTTGCTTCTTGAATCAATTTGATCAACTCTTCTTCAGAAACGTTCAACCGTTTTGCTTCTATAACGAGTGAATTAACCAATTCTTTTAACGTCTCATTTTTCCGTTTATCTAAAATTCTTTCCAGTGCCCCTTCTGCAACAAACATTCCGAGTCCACGCTTTTTATAAAGAATTTGTTCATCCACCAATATATTCAACCCCTTTGCTGCCGTAGCTGGATTAATATTGAACAACTCGGCAAGCTGATATTGTGAGTACACTTTGTCATCGTTATTAAAATTTCCGCTAATAATTTCGTTTTCCAACCATTCCGCTATTTGCACATAAATCGGTTTAGAACTGTCCGAGTTTAATATCACACCGTTACCTCCTCTCTAATCCAGTGCATTACTGTTGTAATGTACTATATAATATATTATTAAAATATGCAAGATGTAAACCAAATATGGTACGATATTTTTAAAGTAATTCAGCAAGAAAGGATTGTCTTGTGTGGAAAATAATCATGTTTTTGACTTAAATTATTTTAAAGAAATGCGGGTAGAACTCACTCGTTTCATGATGGCTTATAAATTTGCTTGCGATGAAATCAATACAAAAATCAATATTTTATCAGACGAATTCAACTACATTCACGACTACAACCCAATTGAGCATGTGAAATCACGTGTAAAATCACCCGAAAGCATTTTTAAAAAAGTGCAGCGGAAAGGCTATGATTTTTCGCTTGCTTCCATCCGTGAAAATATTAGGGATATTGCGGGTGTTCGGATTACGTGCTCGTTTATTTCCGATATTTACGTTCTAAGCGAGATGCTGCAAAATCAAGGGGATATCAAGGTAGTTGAGGTAAAGGATTATATAAAAAACCCAAAGCCAAATGGATATCAAAGCCTTCATATGATTGTAGAAATTCCTATTTTTATGTCGGATCGTACAGAAAATACATATGTAGAAATTCAAATCCGTACAATTGCGATGGATTTTTGGGCAAGTTTGGAGCATAAAATTTATTACAAGTACAATAAAGAAATTCCCGTGGGGCTTGCAAACGAACTTCGAAATGCTGCTCTCGTCGCAGCAGAACTTGATCGAAAAATGGAATGGCTTCACAAAGAGGTGTCCGTGATTAAAGAGGAAAATAGGGAGGATACGTCACTTGCCTTCCTAGAAAATGGGGATATTCCGGCTTTTCTCTTGAAAGCCTTGTCTGAGTATCAAAAAAAGATTGAATAGAGTTAGCATATTAAAACGCCTAGAGCACCGCACTCTGGGCGTTTGTTTTTAGAACGACACATCATTTAGCTTTATAGGAGTTACTATACCGTTTTCCCAATCACTACGAATAATGGCATAGCAGATGGAATCGGAAACACTTCCATCGTTATTCTCCCATGCATTTCGCAAATAACCTTCTTTTACAAAACCGCAGTTAGTAAGTGTTTTCCTCATAGCAAAGTTATCGCAGCGGGTATATGCCTCTATCCTTATCTTTTTATCCGGTAAACTAAAAAGATAATCTGTCAACCACCTAACAGCCTTTGTCCCGAAACCTTTTTCTCTAACAGAGTTCGCTAAACGAATATCAAACAAGGGAATCGTATCTTCTATATCATGAATGATTATCAGTCCGATTTTTTCACGGTGGAATTCAATCCAGTATGTGTCCCTGCCCTCTTGATACCAACCTTTATTGAATGCCTGTTTGATTTGTTCAGGTGAAGGTTCCGGGTTTGCGTGATACTCCCATATAGTGCTTGTCATAAATGCGATCAAATCATCTAGTTCATTTTCAAATTTTTTAAAATGTAGTTCGTTCATCATTCTACCACCTAGCATTGTTGTTTAATCTTTTCTATTATTCTATAATAAAATTGAAATCCACGGGATGTAGCTCAGCTTGGTAGAGCACTTGCATGGGGTGCAAGGGGTCGCAGGTTCAATTCCTGTCATCCCGATTGTTAATTAAATGGATCCAAAAAATCCGCTTTGAAGCATATTGATTTGCTCCAGCGGATTTTTTTATTTTTCTACCTTATCTTCAATTACTAGTTCATACTCACTTTCTTCTTGTTTAATACCAACTTTCCAAATATCTTCTGATTCTACATATTCGACATATCGTATCGCTAGAAACCATTTAGATTTTGTGTCAGCTATTTTTACAGCTTCCTTTACCACTTGGGCTTCCGTTAAGTCAGCTTTATCAGGTTTATACGTAGGTAGTATTTCAACTTTTCCTGCTTTTGCTTGCGCTGGGTATGATTCCATAATTGGACCATCAACTTCAATCCGCACTCTTTGGCCAATTTCTAATTTTTCCTTTACGTTCGAGAAGCTGATCGCGTTATAAAATTCTTTTATTCCACCTGTCGCGCTAAAATCCTGTGGTTTCGCGTCTACTACCAAGACACTTTCCCCTTCAATTTTTACTACATACGAACCCTCTTTGGATGGTTTATTTATTGTCTTTGCATCAGAACTGGCATTTGCAATCGTGTCCTTGGATGTACAGCCTGCCTGTATAAAAAGGAGAAAAATGGCCAAAGGAAACATCAAAAGTCGAATTCTCATCTTCTCACCTCTTGTTCCTTTATTAAGTTAGACGGAAAAGGATTGAAAACGTTCCATTTAATATTTAATCGAACGTGATTAAGGGGATTGTCCCTATATATCTTCTATGCTACGATTTAACTACAATATTTAAAGGGGGAAATAAAAATAACTACAGTAAAATTCAGATTTGATTGTCCCGGTCTATTGGGATTAGATTCTGCCCGAAGCCGATTATCTGATGACCATGTGTTGCTTCCGACTATTTCTTCAAAAATTGCATCCGCAGAGGCAGGAATTGCTGGCGAGACCAAAGTAGCAGATGTACTCCTTCGAAACACATTCTCCATCGACCACCGCATATTTCACGACCTATCACTCACCTCCAGTACACAGTTTCAAATGGATACATTATTTTTAACCCGATTATTTGCCTTGATTTTGGAAGTGAAAAACATCTCTGGGATTTTGGAATTCAGAGAGAATCCACCACAGCTGATTCGGACAAAACTGGACGGACAAATTGACGGATTCGAAAGCCCAGCCGCTCAAGTGGAACGTAATGTTGTATTGTTTAAAGAGTATTTAAGCCAATTCGGAATCGATATTCCAATTATCGGTGCCGTTGTCTTAGCATACCCAAAACAAATCGTAAAAGTTGCTCCGAAACGTACAAAGATTTTATTCCCAAACTTAGTTCCTCAGTACATCAAAAACCTCTATCATCTCCCACAGAAAATAGATGTCAAAACGTTGGACTTCCTGACTTCTCAACTTCTAGAGAGCCACCAGCCTTATATCCCGAAACCAATTTGTGAGAAATACGATATCCCTAAACATGACTTTAAAACGGGTGTGGCATGTCCTTCATGTGGATTTTTAGGGATGATCAAGTATAAAAAAGGCTGGGTTTGTCCCTATTGTAAAATCACAAACAGATCCGCTCACATAAAAGCAATAAGGGATTGGTTTCTTTTGTTTGGCGACAAAATGACAAACAAGGATTGTAGAGAATTTCTACATCTTGAAAAGCCGCAAACCGCAACTCGCATTTTACAAAATATGAATCTCACTAGTGAAGGAACATATAGAAATCGAACGTATAAAATGAATTTCAATCACTTATTTTAAATGTAAAATCCTGAGATAGAAAAACCAAATCGGTAATAACGAAGACTTAATCGGTAATAAACCAGCAATAATCGGTAATAAGATAGCTGTATTCGATAGTATTAGTATAATAATCGGTAGTAAACTCTTAATAATCGGTAGTAAGTCTAAAAAACTGGTATTTTTGCACAGCGACAAACAGATAAGCCGATAGAGATCGTCATGATATTTATTAATCGGTAATAAAAACCGTTATTCGGTAGTAACATGTTCATCATCGGAAGTAATATCAGGAATAAGGGTAGTAATATCACTATAACCGGTAGTAACCCCATCTTTAACGGTAGTAATACTAGATTTTAAGAATGAAATAACAATCAAAAAGCTCTCGGATCCGAACATTTACCGAGAGCTTGCCTTCTATTTTCCTACCTAAGCCCACAACCACTTCCAAATTTCTTTCGGTGTAGCGTTTTTTCCGTACATGAGGATTCCAATTTTGAAAATTTTCCCTGCGGCTTTCATCATGAACCAGATCGTCACGAAAAGAATGGCTATTGCAATTACGATTTCAATCCATGGCCACTCGTCCAGCATGGAAAGTCGGATGATCCAGACAGCCGGTGATGTGAGTGGGAAAAACGAACCGATTTTGGCGATGATTCCGCTCGGATCACTAATGATTGGCCCGATAAAAATGAGCGGTAAGAACGGAAGCATCATGACAATTCCTTGGAAATTGCTTGTGGCTGTCATGTCCTCAACCGTAGCGCCGATTGCGACAAAGATTGACGAGAATAATAGATAGCCAGAAATGGCCAGCACTAATAGCAACAGCAATTCCGGTACCAATAAGTATTCCATCAATGGCAAATCTAGTTTCCATGCTACAAGTGGGAGCCCGACCGCTAGCCACACGACTACTTGGGTAATTCCCAATACGAAGTAGCCGATGATTTTTCCTTGCATTAATTCGCCGGGAGTGACAGATGACAAGATGATCTCAGCGACTTTCTCTTTCTTTTCCTGGGAAGCTGAAGTGAAAATCATCATTCCAGTCATAACAATTGAAAACAAAATGATTCCTGCAAATGCCGCTGGAATGACTCTTTTAAGTGGATCACTCCCGTCTTCTGCGGATTCCCCACTTTCCCCAGCTGCACCCAAGTCTGCTTGTTGAACGGAAATCCCTTTCGCGATCACATTTTTCTGATCCTCCGATAATCCGAGTCGATCAATTTGTTGTTGGCGTAAAGGAGCTTCCAACGTATAAGCTTCATATGTAAAATTTTCATCAACATCGTCACTCATATATAAGTTGATCAAACCTTGCTCCAACGATTTTTCTGTAAGCGGAATATACACGGTATTTTCCGTATTGGTTGCTTCTTTCTTCATCTCGGACTCAGTTAAATCAGTTAATTGTAAATTCCAGTTTAATCCCTGCGAATCAACAATCGCTTTTACATCATCCCAAACCCCCAACTCGTCTGATACAAAAACATCCACTTCTTCAGATTTATCCTCGCCACTAAATAATTGAGGAACGAAAAAGAAAAACATGAAAAGAGCTGGAGTTAATAAAAGAGAGATAATGAACGATTTATTCATCATATTTCTTTTGATTTCCCATTTTGCTACTTTTAAGCTATTACGCATTCACGACACTCCCTTCTCCTATGACATGTTGATCCGTCGCTACATCGATAAAAATTTCATGCAGTGAAATCCGGTCTATGGAAAGCTCCTGTATATTCAACGATTCAGGTAACTGTCTTAGCCAGCGTGGCACAACCACATCCTGAGTTAAATAGACGACAGAGATATCCCCTTTTTGCTCCACACGGTTCACATGAGAAAGTCGCTCCAATATCGAAATGTCATTTTTACCTCGTATCGTACATTTAAAATTAGCGTATTGATTTTTGACGTCTTCCAACGTTCCGTAAATCACCTTTTGACCACGGTGAATCATAAACAAGCGATCACATACTTCCTCAACCATATTCATTTGGTGGGAAGACAATAAAATTGCAGTTCCTTTACTAGCAAGTTCTTTAATTTCATTTTTAAAAACTTCTTGGCTAACTGGATCGAGCCCTGAAAAAGGTTCGTCTAATATCAACAATTCCGGTTCATGAATAATCGAGCCAATAAATTGAACCTTCTGCCCCATCCCTTTTGATAATTCTTCAACAGATACCTTCTCTTTTCCCTCAAGCCCAAGCTTTGCCAAGTATTCCAGTGCGCGTTCTTTCGCTTTTTTAAGCGGATAATCCTTTAACTCGGCTAAGTATAATATCATGTCCAACACTTTTACGTTTTTATATAACCCGCGTTCCTCCGGCAAATAACCAATTTTATTGCGAGGAATTTCACCGGAGGCGTAGTTATGAAAATTTACCGAGCCCTCATCAGGATACATAATTCCCATAATGTTTCTGATTGTTGTGGATTTTCCAGCTCCGTTCGGGCCGAGAATGGCCATGATCTCTCCTTTTCTTACATCAAAGGAGATGTTTTGGATTATTTGTGTCTGCTTGAAAGACTTTCCTAGTCCTTCGACTGTTAAAACAGTCTCCATCACATCAATTCACCCTTTCATCAATCTGCATTATCTACTACGAATGAATTCCAAAAAAGTTCCAGAAAAAAAGCACTCATAACAATGAGCGCTTAAATCGAACGTTTAATTTTTCGTATATAATTAGATCTAATAAATAAAAAGTAGATTATTTGGATACACCCAAAGCTGCTTAGGACGAGTGTAGATTCCTTGAACAAGCTAAAATTAAACATATGTTCCAAAGCTGTCAGGGCAACTGCTCCATGAATAACAGCCACAATAATCGGAACGAAAAACAGCAAGGCCAATTGAATCGAAACTATTTTAGACAATTCCTTATCCGTTAAACCCAGCTTCCGAATCGCAGAAAACTTTCGCTTTTCATCTTCAAAATCTGCGTACAATCGGAAGTATAAAAAGCTCCCTGCTGATACAAAAAATACAGCTCCGATAAATAATCCTATAAATAACACGGCACCATACATCTGATTTATTTCATGCCATGTATAAGCTAGGGAAAAGTATTCATACTTTCCTTCTGGATCAAACTGTTCAATTTCTTTTGATAATTTCTTTCCTGCTTCTGTTGATTGTTTCCAATCTTTTATATAAAAAGCATAGTATGTTTGTTTCCATTCAAAGTTTTTCATCTGATCAAATACGTCATCAGAAACTACTAAAAAATTTCGATACGATGGAAATACATTAGTAGGAAGTGCTTCTTTCTGTTCCAAAACGAGATCACCAAAAGTAATTGTATCTTGCCCATTAACCCTTGGCTCCATGTCAAGAGCACTTTCGTAGAATAACAATAGTGCTTCATTTTCTTTAAGATCGACTTGCTCAGCATCCTTGCCTAACATGGCAAGAAGTTGATTGTATCCAGACTGACTGGTTACACTATATGAATCACTTTTCGAAATCATTCTTTTGATATCCACACTTGCTTCTTTATAAGGCAACGTTTCAAGTTCATTTTTAATTTTTTGGATATGCTTCGTTTCCAAACCATTTCCTTCTTCTGATGTATACTCAAAAGCAAAAGGATTATTTTTAAACAAATCCGCCGTCATCATTGTTCTAAACCCAACGAGTGTACCAATCGCTGAAAACGCAACAGTTGAAACAATAGCAACGAAGAAAAAGGCTCTCGCATTGTCTTTCATTCGATAAGCAAGGTCGGACATCACGACTAAATTCGTTTTTCTACGGAAGAAGGATTTGCTTTTTCTTAGTCGATTAATCGTAAAAACACTAACCTGTGTAAATAGAAAATATGTGCCAATAATAACGACAATTGTAACAGGAATCATTGCCACAACGACCTGCAAACCATTGGCTATTAAAGCACCCGCGTAACCAATTCCAATAAGGAGAATGGCTAATATAGATAATACAATCGATGCTTTTGGCTCCTTTTTTGGAGCCGCACTCCCCTTAATTAAATCCACAAGCTTATTCCCTTTTAAAATGGAAACTGTAAAAAAGGAAATCGTAATAAAGAGAAGCAGAAATGCAACAAAGGTTAATACTACAGCGTTAACCGGCCAATAGAATGGCAAGACTTCATCTAAATTCAATACATTTTCCGCAGCTAATAAAATCATTTTAGAAAAAATAACACCAATCAACATTCCAAAAACAGTTGCGAAAAAGCCAATGAAGACATTTTCTAAAAAGACCATTCTACGCAGCTGCATATTTGTCATTCCGTGCATAACCATGAGACCGAATTCTTTTTTTCTAGATTTTAAAAACGCGCTCATCGAAACTAATACAAATATGAATGAGAAAACATAAATAATCCCTTCTGCAAAATGCAGGCCAACTGCAACATTCGAGTTAATATTTTTAAGAGCGGGATGAAAGGCGAATACAGCATAAACGAAAAACACCAATACCGAAAACATACTGCTTAAAAAGTAGGCGGCATATGTCCGTTTGTTTCGAAAGACATTGTTAAATGCGAACTGTCTGAAGGTCATTTGAATCCCCTCCTAACAGCGAGAGCACATCGATGATTTTTTGGAAAAATGCTTGGCGATTATCACCACGATGAATTTCATTATAAAATTTCCCGTCCTTAATAAAGACAACTCGATCGCTGAAGCTTGCCGCAATCGGATCATGTGTCACCATCATCATCGTCGTTTTATCCTTTTTATTGATAGATTCCATCATTTCCATCGCTGACCTAGAGGCCTTAGAATCGAGATTTCCAGTCGGTTCATCCGCAAGCACCATTTGTGGGGAGTGGATTGTAGCACGCGCAATCGCTGTTCTTTGCGCCTGTCCTCCGGAAATTTCGTAAATGCGTTTTTTCAAAATCTGTTTAATCCCTAATTTTTCTGCAATAGCTTCCACTTTTTCATCCTGTACTTTTACACTTACTCCGTCCAATGTAAGCGGGAGGACGATATTTTCTTCAACCGTAAGCGTCGGGAGCAGATTGAAATCTTGAAACACAAACCCTAATTGTCTGCGTCTAAATAGAGCCAAATCATTCTGTTTTAGGCGAAACGGATCCTTCCCATTAATTAAAATTGACCCGGACGTCGGCTGGTCAATTGTCGCTACCATATTTAAAAGGGTTGTCTTTCCGCTTCCAGAAGGACCCATAATTCCGACAAATTCACCTTCTTCAATCGTTAAATCGATATCTGATAACGCTCTATAAGCAACTTTTCCATCATACACTTTACTTAAATTTTTGATTTTTAACATTTCCATTATAAAAATCCCCTTTCCATCTATCGTTATTGTAGATGAAAAGAGGAATCTTCAACCATCTATTTATCTTTCAGTTTCCTTACAAAGATGTAAGAAAAGCGTAAGCGCCTTGCTCATCGACGTACAGGCCCACAGGATGTGGATCCGTCGACGTCGCCACAGGACGTGGCGCACTTAGTCGACGTTCCTTGTTTGGCCTTCAACCGAGATAAAGGAAACACGGCGAGGGACGAGCCTGGCCTCCTTATCGTAGGGAAGAGGACAGGAAGTTTCCTAGTCGATAGGCGCCAGAGCTAGACAACAAACGTTATTTTTACCGTGGTTCCTTTTTCTACTTCCGATTCAATCTTAATTTCATGTCCGATCCTATCGCATATTTCTTTCACAAGATATAATCCCATCCCGGTAGATTCACGGTACAGACGACCGTTTTCCCCTGTATAAAAGGGATTAAATACTCGTTTAATATCAGCCTTTGGGATTCCGATTCCATTGTCCCGCACTTCAATATGTTCCTCTGAACCATATATAAATATTTTTTGGGATTTTCCCACGGAGTATTTTACAGCGTTCGTGATTAACTGATTCAAAATAAACATTAGCCATTTTTCATCTGACTCAATCATAATATTTGGATCAATTTGAATTTCTGGATACACGCGATTTTTAATAAAAAGTCGCTTATTTTCCGTGATGGTTTGTTCCGTTATTTTTCTCAAGTTGACGGGTCCCACTTGAAAATCATGTTCGAAAACCTCAAGCCTCGCCGCGTATAAAACCATATCCAAGCCTTTTCCGATTTTATCCACTTCTTCTTGAATACTAGTGAAACGTTCATCTTCTTCCTCCTGGGTAATGAGCTGGATGACCGAAAGAGGTGTTTTCATTTGATGCACCCACTGATTAATGAAGGTTAGATGATCATTCCGTTTTCTTTCTTGTAGGTGAAGTTCATTCATATACTCGGTATATTGGGATTTTAAAAGTTGAGTTAATGCTTCTGGGAGAGGAGCAAATCCTAGTATTTCATTTACCTCATCAAGCTTGTGAGTGGGATGAGATAACCTCCTATAAAAATTTTTATGAGTAACATAGCGATAGAATAAATAGACTGTTAATAATACAATCCCAATAAATAAAGAATAAAATGCCGTCAGATAATTCCGGTATCCATCTAAAATATAGATGGACAAGACGACTATCATTTGAATGATATTAACAATGATTAAAGGTAGATGCTCACGGAAAAATAACTTCATCACTTTTTCACCCAATTAGGGATGAAACGATAGCCTGCTCCTCTTACGGTTTCAACGCAATTGTTAATTCCTAATTCTTGGAGCTTTTTCCGCACACGAGTCACGTTTACATTCAAGGTATTTTCATCTACGAAAGCTTGATCATCCCATAGTTTTTCTAAAATCGTTTCACGACTGACCACTCGTGGGGAACGTTTCATAAGCGTTTCCAGCATAATCGCTTCTTTTTTTGTCAAAGAAACGATATGATCACCCTTTTTTGCTTCCATCCGTTCCATATATAAGGTCAATCCTTCTAATTCAACTGTTCGTTCCTCGACCTTAGGAGCATACTCTCCATACGCCCGCCGCAGGTGACTGCGTATTTTCGCCATAACCACTTCATAATGGAACGGTTTTGTAATAAAATCATCCGCACCGTTTTCCAAAGCCATGACTTGATCCATTTCACCAGACCGCGCGGATATAAATAGGATAGGACACGTTGATATTTTCCGAATTTGCCTGCACCAGTAATATCCGTCGTAACTTGGCAAATTAACATCTAATAAAACCATGTCCGGATAAACTTCAGTGAAAAACTCCGAAACATGATCAAAATCTTCCGTTATCCACGTCTGAAATCCATATTTTTCGAGATGATTTTGAAGCAGTTTTGCAATCTTCGGATCATCCTCTACTATCATAATTTTCGCCATATCATTCTTCCTTTTATCCAATTGTTACTTTTCATTATACAAAAAATCCTCGCTACTACGAGGATTTTCTAGCTAAAACAACATAAATACTTAGTTGTTCGCTGCCCATATTTTCAATGCTTAACACTTGATTATCTTCACAATGAATCACGTCTTTTACTGTAATGTCGTGCTTCTCGTCGTCAATCGTACAGATTCCACTCCCCTCCATCACATATAGGTAAACATGTGCATTCGGATGTGGATGGGGCGGTAATGCTTGTCCCGGAAAAAAATTAAGAACGAAGGCTGTACTTTTTCCCTCTGAAAAAAGAACATTCTTTGTAAAACGTGCATCACTAAATGTTTGTGCTTCTCCGGCTTTTTTAATGGTCAATGATTGATCCTCCCTTTCATATTCCTAATTATTTTAATGATATACTAAAAAAGATCGGGGAGGGTAATCATGAATCCATTTACAGAGAAAGTCATTTCTTTAATAAAATCAATACCACATGGGCGCGTCGCAACATATGGGCAAATTGCACGTTTAGCGGGAAGCACACGTGGGGCAAGACAGGTTTCGAGAATTCTTCACTCCATGAGTTCGAAATATGGACTACCATGGCACCGTGTCGTTAATGCGAAAGGGGAAATTGTCATTGCGGATCCCGAAACTGCCTACCAACAAAAGATACTTTTAGAACGTGAAGGGATTGCGTTTATTAATGGAAATCAAGTTAACCTCCTTCAATATCAGTGGGAACAAGAGGATTTACATTGGGATTGGCTGGAGGGCTAACTAATGGACAAGTAACCCAATAGAACAGGGACAATTTGAAGTAAAAGGGTTGAAAGTTTACTATACATCCATCGAACGTAGAAAGGATGGATTCAACTGTATAGCCAAAAGTAACATATCATTATGCTACTTTTGGCTTTTTTCTCTCGGTCACCACTAAACTTAAAATGATTAAAATAAACATAAGTATAAAAGACAAGAAACTAATAACAAGAATCGTTTCATCTGTTAAATTGGAAAAACGGAAAAGAAAATCGGGAATGAAAAGAATAGCCGGGATCCAAATAGGAAACCACGCTTTAGCCCATAACGCACCGAAAATAAAAATGAAGGAACATATCGCTACAATAATCCAGTTTGCAAATGTACTCGCCTTATAAAAAGGTTCAATAAAAATTCCACTCACTACCATTAAAAGTATGAACAGGACCATCACACTTGCACTAGCTATCATCCCAACAAAGAAAAGTTTCTTGTTTGAATACTGATTTTTTCCAGCTCGTTGCAAAAAGACGACGTAAATTAGTAGCCCAATCAAAGCTATAATAGGAAATCCAGTAACTTGAACAATATTTAATTCAAATTCTCCTCTTATCGCAGGACCCATCATAAAATATGCAATGACTCCAAGAAAAAAGATAGGTAGATTTTTTACTAAACTTTTATAATCAGTCTTCATTTCCTTTTTCAAGGAAGCCATATATTCAGCTGGAGTGCAATCTATGATTTCCTCAATATTCTTTCCGCGTTTTTCTGATTCAATCAGATGATTCGTTAGTTCCTCTACTAATTCATTTATTTCACTTTCATTCTTACCTGATGTCATGAGATACAATCGAAGATTTTCTATGAATCTCTTACTTTTATTTGATAACATTTT
>NZ_JAIAZY010000027.1 GCF_019459225.1 Bacillus sp. IITD106 | reverse complement strand
GCCTGAGATTAAAACATATATGCTCGACAGTCCGGAAGGCTTTACATGGGAAGAAGGTGCTCACACCCACTTCGCACTGGAGGGTTTTAATGCTGGAGATAAACCAAACCGCAACCTTATTCGCCATATGTCCATCTCGACTTTACCGCATGAAAATTCAATCGGTATCACTACACGCATCCGAAAACAGTGCTCTGAGTTTAAAGCAATTTTAAGAAATCTTGAAGTCGGCAATGAAGTTGCAATATTTAAAACTCATTCGAATATACCGCTTAAGAGAGAAGATAAAAATGTTTACCTGCTGTCATCAGGTGTCGGCCTGGCAACTTTAAGACCGCTTGTACTTGATTATTTCGAGCGTGCTGACAATGTCAATCAAATTCATTCCCTCAACATCGATTCATCAAAAGATTTCTTATTCACCAATATTTTTAAATCTGCACCTGACAAAAAGTTCACATCACAGTTCGTAGATAACCGTAAAGACTATTATGAAGAAGTAAAAAATCTTGCCGCAGACAAGGATGGGCTCTTCTATGTTGTCGGCAGCGACGAATTCCTCGTGCAGAACATTGAAGTACTGCGTGAACAGGGCATCAAGCCAGAACAGATTATGCTCGACAAACATGAACGACAACTGGCTGAGTTTTTATCGTCATAACAATAGGTGCACATGTCAACAATACAATCATCTACACGATCAATGAGAGTAGGTCATGTGATGAAAATAGAACTTAATCACAACTTTGATAATTACCAACTCGAATCAAATGCGAGGATGCCTTGTATGATTATTTCTTTTTGGTTATTAATTCGAGTATAATTGACTTAGGGTGGTGATGGCTCCTGAGTTTATTTAATGAAAGGTATAGCACCTATGAAGAATTTGAATCTGAACGAAAAAAAACAGATAAAAGGTTAGAGTTTATTGATGGAGTTATATATATGTCTCCATCTCCCAGCATCAGACATCAAGAGATATCATCTTACTTGCATGGCGAGTTATACAATTTCTTGAAGGGGAGTAAATGTAAAGTTTTTGCAGCGCCAACTGACGTCGTTTTTAATAATGAAAGTAAAGATGAAAAAATGACGGTTGTCCCCGATCTATTTGTAGTTTGCAACCAAGATAACTTCACTGAAAATGAATACATTGGAGCTCCTGATTTTATTATTGAAATATTGAGTCCTTCAAATAAATCGCACGATATGATTACAAAGCTGAATTTATATATGAATTCAGGTGTTAAAGAATACTGGATAGTAGACCCTATGGAAAATCATATAATGGTTTATTTCCTGGATAAGGATGCAGAGATTCAATTCACTCTGGTTAATCTAGGGGGACTTGTTGTCTCAAACCTTTTTAAAGATTTTAAGATAAATACCAAGGAATTATTCAACCTAAGCTAATCACTTTTTGTGACTAGCTTTTTTCATTAATAGTCGGTTATTTTAAGTCATAAATATTTCTTACTTTATTCATGAGGTATTTTTTCCACTGGAAGTTTACAATCATTCCTCGTCCGTTTTATTTTCAAAAAATAATGCTTCCATTGCTTTTCCCGTCTCTTCCAAAAAAGACTCTTCTTCCGGTGTTAAAAAAGTAGGAAATTGAAAATCTATCACATCTGACTCCATTAGCTCCCTTGCCTTTTCAAGTTGCTCTGCTAGTTCTTCTTTGTTATCGACATGCCTTATTGCCATTTCAGTCAACTTTATTAAAATATCAAAAGCTTCAGGTGATTGTGGTGAAGCATCTTCTTTCATCAGCTTTTTTAGAGAAGCTAGCCATTCCAACATTTCTATATCAAGCTGTTGGCGATGTTCTTTCGAAAGAGAAAAGAATTGATTAGCTATTTCATCATCTGAAAAGTATTCTTTTATCCATTCCTTCTGATCTTCTTCGTGTTCTATCTGAAATAGTAAAGAACTTAAGACTCTCCATGTAACTGACTTTTTTTCATTTATTAAGCATTGCACATGTTCTACCGCTTCAATGGCTCGATTTAATTCATCTCTTTTTTCTGTCAAGAGCTTATGTTGCAGGGGTAAAGACTCTTCAAGTTGGATAAAGGCATTTGTATCATTCCCAATGAGATTTTTGATTTCCTGCAAAGAATACCCTAAAAATTTTAGTGATTGAATTAGTTGCAGTTTCGCCAGCTCCGCCAATCCATACAACCTATGACCAGAGCTATTTTGCCTTTGCGGTATAAGTAATCCCAATTCTTCATAGAAGCGTAATGTTCTTATCGTTATCCTTGCTCGTCTTCCAAACTCTCCGATTGTAAAAACCAGTTCATTGTTTCCCATACATAACCACTCCTCCGTAACGATGATATTTTTAGATTAGCATATGACGTAACGGAGGGAGCAAGTGGGAAAACGATTCAATCCTATTAAATTCACTAACCTTTCTACCAACAAAAAAAGGCTATCTCAAAAGTGAGATAGCCTTTAAACGTTGATATATCAATGTTTTTTTGAAGATTAACGCTTTGAGAACTGTGGCGCGCGACGTGCACCTTTAAGACCGTATTTCTTACGTTCTTTCATACGTGGGTCACGTGTAAGTAGACCTGCACGCTTAAGTGTTCCACGGTATTCAGGATCTGCTTCAAGCAATGCGCGAGCAATTCCGTGACGGATAGCTCCTGCTTGACCTGTATAACCGCCGCCTTTTACAGAAACGAGTACGTTGTAGTTTCCTACTGTTTCAGTAGCTGTAAGTGGCTGTTTAATAACTTCGCGTAAAGCTGCGAATGGAATATAGTCTTCTACTTCACGATTGTTAATAATGATACGGCCTTCGCCTGGTACTAAACGTACGCGGGCAACAGAGCTTTTACGGCGACCTGTACCATAGTATTGAACTTGTGCCAATGTAATGCCCTCCCTTTAATTTACCCGCGAAGCTCGTATACTTCCGGTTTTTGTGCTTGATGTGGATGCTCAGATCCAGCGTATACGTGCAATTTTTTACCCATTTGACGTCCTAAAGAACCTTTAGGAAGCATGCCTTTAATAGCAAGCTCAAGCATTTTTGTTGGATATTTTGCACGCATTTCTCCAGCAGTTCTAGTTTTCAATCCGCCAGCAAATCCTGAGTGACGGTAGTAGATTTTGTCAGATAGTTTTTTACCAGTCAATTCGATTTTATCAGCATTAATAAGGATTACGTGATCGCCAGTATCAACATGTGGCGTGAAAGTTGGTTTATGTTTACCGCGCAAAATGGACGCTACTTCTGATGCAAGACGACCAAGAGTTTTGCCTTCAGCGTCTACAACGTACCATTTACGTTCGATTTCACTGGCTTTAGCCATATACGTAGTACGCATTTGTTACCCTCCCAAATTTATCAAAATTCCAAGTTCGTATTTATTTCAATCACAATAAGTTTCCGGGGCTTATCGTGGGGTTAAAAACAATACCATAGGATATAATACCGTTTTTGACAAGCAAAGTCAAGAAATTTTTGAACACCAGGTAAAGTTGTTTCGTCATAAAAAGATTATTTTTGACGACGTGCAATTCTTTATTGTTCTTGTGCAACTCGCTGGATGAGAACCCTTCACGTCATGGATGTAGCTGAGAGGCTCAATGACACTTTAGATACATTTTACAAAGTTATTTCGCGATTCATCCAAATGCACGGCTCTATCGTGATATTTCACGACGCTTGGCCGCGATTCATTCGGATGCACGGCTCTATCGTGATATTTCACGACGTTTAACCGCGATTCCATTTGATATACTGCACTTGTGGATAAAAACGAAGCTAGCTTAGTAATAAACTTCCCACAAATACAGACCTTCAGCGGGAGCTGTTTTGCCTGCAAGTGTACGATCGCGGCCAGCGAGTATTGCCGGGATGCTTTCAACTTCAATCTTCCCCGCTCCAACATCGAGCAATGTTCCTACCATAATTCTCACCATATTATACAGAAAGCCATTTCCCGTAAATATAAACACAATCTCATCATCATTCTGCACTATGCCGATCTCAGATACAGTTCTCACTTTATTATCCATATCCGTTTTTGCTGAACAAAAACTTGTGAAATCATGAGTTCCAATCAAACATTCGGAAGCTTTTTCCACTTTCTCGATGTCCAATTTATATGGATGGTGAGCTGCATAATGACGCTTAAATGGATCGCGAATGGACCCTGTATATACGACATATTTATACGTTTTTCCGTTTGCATCGAAACGAGCGTGAAAATTTGAAGTAACAGCGTCTACTTGCATCACTGAAATGTCCCCCGGCAACAAACCATTCAATGCTTTTACCCAGCGCTCTGATGACAGCTGCAGCTCTGAATCAAAATGGATGACCTGTCCTTTCGCATGCACACCTGCATCGGTACGACCGGAAGCAACGACACTTACCGCGCTTCCCTTATGCATTTTTCTAAGTGCTTTTTCGAGTTCTTCTTGGACTGTTCTACCGTTAGGCTGAATTTGGTATCCTGAAAATCCCGATCCGTCATAAGCGACTATCCCTTTATAACGCTGCATGTTTTTTCAATCCTTCTTATGACCTTAAAAAGATTAGTAAGACTGTTAGTAAAATCAAGATGCAGGCTGAAGCCGTGTCTGGTACACCCCAAGTTAAAAGACGATACTTTGTCCGGCCTTCCCCACCGCGATATCCTCTAGCTTCCATAGCTGTCGCCAGTTCTTCCGCCCGCTTAAATGCACTGACGAAGAGAGGAATAAGCAACGGGATGACTGCTTTAATTCTTTCCTTGAAAGGTCCGCCTGAAAAATCGACACCTCTAGCCATTTGTGCTTTCATAATTTTATCCGTTTCATCCATTAAGGTCGGGATAAAGCGAAGAGAAATGGACATCATCAATGCTAGCTCGTGAACAGGGAACCTTACTTTTTTCAATGGATTCAGCAGGCTTTCGATACCATCGGTCAACGTAATTGGCGTAGTGGTTAACGTTAATAAGGATGTGACAAATACGAGTAACGTAAACCTTAAAGAAATAAAAATGGCTAAACGCAGGCCTTCTTCATAAATATGGATAAAACCTAATGAAAATATAACTGGTCCTTCTTTATTGAAAAATATCTGCAAGAAAAACGTAAAAATTACGAGAATGAGAACTGGCTTCAGACCATTAATTAAAAATTTAAGATTGATATTAGCCAATAAAATGATCAGTCCAACAAAAAGGATTAGTAAGCTATACGTATAAACATTATTTGCAAGAAAAATAATACATATAAAGCCAAAAACGAACAATAGCTTGGAACGTGGGTCAAGGCGGTGGAGAATCGAGTTCCCAGGAATGTAGCGGCCTAAAATCATTTTCTCCATCATAGCGCTTCACCTCGCCCTTGCATTTCCTTTAAAGCCTCGGAAAGTTCTTCAATCGTTAAACAAGTCTTCCCTATTTTTCTATTCATCTTTCGTTCGAGATTATATTGAAACTTCACAACATCAGGTACATCTAATCCTAGTTCCAATAATTCCTCCGGATTGGAAAAAATCGTTCGTGGATCGGCAGTCCTTTTTACTTGTCCACGATGCATAATGACAATCTCATCCGCATATTTAGCCGCATCCTCCATACTATGTGTAACTAGTATAGTAGATAAGCCTTTTTGTTTATGCAATCGATAAAACATGTCCATAATTTCCGTGCGGCCCCTTGGATCTAAGCCCGCTGTTGGCTCGTCTAACACAAGTACCTCTGGTTCCATCGCAAGCACGCCAGCGATCGCTACACGGCGCATCTGGCCTCCAGACAAATCGAAAGGAGATTTTTGTAATACCTCTTCTGGGAGACCGACTTCAGCAATTAATTCTCTTGCCCTGCGCTTCGCTTCTTCCTCGGAAACACCGAAATTCATTGGACCGAAGCAAATATCTTTTTCAACTGTTTCATCAAAAAGCTGGTGTTCAGGAAATTGAAAAACAATGCCTACCTTTTGCCGAATGGGTCTGAGGTTCTTTTCTTTTTTCCCCGCATCAATGACACGATCACCAATATGGACCTTGCCTTTTGTTGGCTTTAACAGTGCATTTAAATGTTGGAGAACCGTTGATTTTCCGGAGCCAGTATGACCAATCAATGCCATAAATGTGCCTTGCGGGATGGATATATTGACGTCATGGATGGCAAGACGTTCAAACGGTGTATTAATCTGGTATTTATATTCTACATCTTGAAGTGTAATGTCCATAACTCATTCACCAACTCTGCATCTGTCAAATAGTTTTGGGGAATCTCAAATCCTTTTTCCCTTAAAGCTTTTGCCATTTTAATTGGAAACGGGATGTCGAGGCCAAGTTTAATTAATTCTTCTTCAAGATGAAAGATTTCATCCGGGGTTCCTTCCGCATACACGCTGCCTCTATTCATAACGACGATGCGATCAGCCTGTGCCGCTTCTTCAAGGTCATGTGTAATCGAAATAACCGTTAAGCCTTCCTCTTCCTTTAATCCTCTAACCGTCTTTATGACTTCCTCTCGCCCTAACGGATCGAGCATAGATGTTGCCTCATCGAGAATGATTACTTTTGGCTGAAGCGCGATTACTCCAGCAATCGCGACCCGTTGTTTTTGACCACCAGAAAGATGGTGTGGCTCTTGGTCAAGAAAATCAATCATTTTAACATGTTGTAAAGCTTGTTTTACACGTAGCAGCATCTCCTCATGTGGAACGCCATTGTTCTCTAAGCCAAAAGCCACATCATCTTGGACTGTTGCTCCGACAAATTGATTATCAGGATTTTGAAAAACCATTCCTACTAATTTGCGAATATCCCAAACTGTATCTTCAGATAAAGTTATATCATCAACCAATACGCTACCACTTTCAGGAAATTGCAGACCATTTAATATTTTTGCGAGTGTTGATTTTCCTGAACCATTATGACCGACAATAGCCAACCATTCCCCTTCAGCTACTGACGTGGAAACATCGCTCAGAGCATACGATTCCTGACCTTCATATTTAAATGAAACATTATTAATTGAGATAACGGGTGAAGACATGTCTGCTCTCCTCTCAGCTCGGCTGTCTTAACTAAATAAATATGTCTATAAATAGAAAAAAAGCCTGCACCTCACTCCAAAAAACTGCTGTAACAGTTTCCAATCCATCCTAGGATTGATTCAGAATAAGGGGAGGAGGCGCATTGAGCTAGACAGGATCACCTATGCGAAAAGCGGAAGCGCCTTGCTCAGCCCCGACAAGCAAATGTTCTGAGTCAAAAAAAGTCTGCTTTTTGACTTTTATTGACTCAGGTTATTTGACCTCGAGGGGCTAGGCGCTGTAGCTGGACAAATTAAAATAAGTGCCTATCGTAACGCTCTTTTTAGCTTTATCATCTACGTTTATCAAAATGTTGTAGCGCTTTCGCTATCTATCAAAAGGGCAGATCTTTACGCCCTGCCCTTTCAATAAAAAGTGTATTATACCAACTCGATAACAACCATTGGTGCACCGTCTCCGCGACGTGGTCCAAGTTTCATGATACGAGTGTATCCACCTTGGCGTTCCGCATAACGTGGAGCGATATCGGCAAATAGTTTTTGAACAGCGTCTTGGTTGTCTTCAGCATTTGCTACTTCATGGCGAATGAATGCTGCAGCTTGACGACGTGCATGCAAGTCACCACGTTTTCCAAGAGTGATCATTTTCTCTACAACTGAGCGAAGTTCTTTCGCACGTGCTTCAGTTGTTTCAATGCGTTCGCTAATAATTAAATCCGTTGCTAAGTCACGAAGCATCGCTTTACGTTGAGAGCTCGTACGTCCTAATTTTCTATAAGACATCAAGTTTCCCTCCTTCGTTGATAATATTTATATACGTTCAAGCATTATAGAGGTTGTAGACCCTACTTCAGGAGGTCAGTCATCTTTACGAAGTCCAAGACCCAGATCTTCTAATTTGGCTTTTACTTCCTCCAATGATTTTCTTCCTAAATTACGAACTTTCATCATATCTTCCTCTGTCTTATTAGCCAGTTCTTGGACCGTATTGATTCCAGCGCGCTTTAGGCAGTTGTAAGAACGAACAGAAAGATCGAGCTCTTCAATTGTCATTTCAAGAACTTTTTCCTTTTGATCTTCTTCTTTTTCTACCATAATTTCTGCATGCTGAGCTTCATCCGTTAATCCAACGAAGATATTCAGATGTTCTGTTAAAATTTTTGCACCTAAAGAAATAGCTTCTTTTGGTCCGATGCTTCCATCTGTCCATACATCCAGCGAAAGCTTGTCATAGTTAGTCATTTGTCCTACACGTGTATTTTCAACTTGATAGTTTACACGTGATACCGGAGTATAGATTGAATCAATTGGAATGACACCGATTGGCAGGTCATCTCTTTTGTTTAGATCAGCTGGCGTATATCCGCGGCCGCGTTTTGCAGACATGCGTAAACGGAAATTCGCATTCTCGCTTAATGTGGCAATGTGTAAATCTGGATTTAAAATTTCCACATCGCTGTCATGCATAATATCAGACGCTTTTACGACGCCTTCACCTTGTACATCTATTTCTAAAGTCTTTTCCTCGTCAGAATAAACCTTCAAAGCTAGTTTCTTTATGTTAAGGATGATAGAGGTGACATCTTCGACAACACCCTCTATTGTTGAAAATTCATGTTGTACACCTTCCACTTGGATAGATGTTACGGCAGCACCAGGTAGAGAGGATAGTAGGATACGACGCAAGGAGTTACCCAAAGTTGTACCATACCCACGCTCAAGTGGTTCTACAACGAACTTTCCATATTTAGCATCATCGCTGATCTCAATCGTTTCAATTTTCGGCTTTTCCATTTCGATCATTCAAATATACCCTCCTTCAAAACGTCGAAATCTCGGAGTGTATTTTCCCGAAATTCCCCTTGTTACATTACCATTTGTGCAACAACTGGATGAAGAATTGATTCCTTACGAGCATAAATTAACATATTCTCCCATTATAGCCAAAGAATATTAATGTTATACAAGAATCATTATACACGACGACGTTTTGGCGGACGGCATCCGTTATGTGGAACAGGAGTAACGTCTCTAATTGCAGTAACTTCTAGTCCTGCTGCTTGTAAAGCGCGGATTGCAGCTTCACGACCTGCACCAGGGCCTTTAACTGTTACTTCTAGAGTTCTCATTCCATGTTCAATAGACGTCTTAGCAGCTGTTTCTGCAGCCATTTGCGCAGCGTATGGAGTAGATTTACGTGAACCTTTAAAACCAAGCGCTCCAGCAGAAGACCAAGAGATAGCATTACCTTGTGAATCAGTGATTGTTACGATTGTATTGTTAAACGTAGAACGAATGTGTGCAATACCAGTTTCAATATTCTTTTTCACACGACGTTTACGAGTATTAGTTTTACGTGCCATGTTAGCATGTTACCTCCCTTACTTATTATTTTTTCTTACCTGCTACAGTTTTACGAGGGCCTTTACGAGTACGAGCATTGTTTTTCGTGTTTTGCCCGCGAACAGGAAGACCACGACGATGACGAAGGCCACGGTATGAACCGATTTCCATTAAACGTTTAATGTTTAAGGAAACTTCACGGCGAAGGTCACCTTCAACTTTAAGTCTATCAATGATATCACGAATTTTTCCAAGTTCGTCATCTGTTAGATCGCGAACGCGTGTATCTTCTGAAACGCCAGCTTCAGCAAGAACTTTTGAAGCAGTATTTTTACCGATTCCATAAATATATGTTAAAGAAATGACTACACGTTTTTCACGTGGAATGTCTACACCAGCAATACGTGCCATAAATAATGCGCACCTCCTTTATCCTTGTTTTTGTTTATGTCTTGGGTTTTCACAAATCACCATTACTTTGCCTTTTCTGCGTATGACTTTGCACTTTTCGCAGATTGGCTTAACTGATGGTCTGACTTTCATGTTTTTAACCTCCTTAGTAGTCCGGAGTGCCTTGTTTATTTAAAACGATATGTGATTCTTCCGCGTGTCAAGTCATATGGAGAAAGTTCCACCGTTACTTTATCGCCAGGAAGGATACGAATAAAATGCATGCGGATTTTGCCTGATACGTGGGCAAGCACCGTATGGCCATTTTCTAATTCTACTTTGAACATTGCGTTAGGCAAAGTGTCTACAACTGTTCCTTCAACTTCAATTACATCTTCTTTCGCCATCTAAGCTATCTCCCTTCTCTAAAACATCCAGTTCCTCTTCTACAAATTTACCGAGTGCCCATCTAAGTTTCCCGTTTGTGACTCTTCCTGCTTCCATTAAACTGTTACGAACTTCCGTTGAAACATGGTCGTAACACGTTAGATGTTGGATGTTCTTCTTTTTTGGACTATCGAATTTTCTTTTATCCCCATCCGCAATTAGAACGAATCGTTCATCGATGTGTCGGATAATAACCGCGAATTGTCCCGCGTCTCGTCCCTTATTGATAAGCACAATTTGACCTATACGGGGGGTCGAATCAGACTCATTCAACCAGATCACCTACGCTTAAATTCTTGTTAAAATCTCATAACCAGTTTCTGTAATGGCTATCGTGTGCTCAAAATGTGCACACATTTTTCCATCTACTGTGACAACAGTCCAATTATCCGCTAAAGTTCTCACATAGCGGCTGCCTGCATTTACCATCGGTTCAATGCAAAGCACCATTCCGGGTTTTAAACGTGGGCCTTTATTCGGCGGACCGTAGTGAGGAATTTGCGGATCCTCATGTAAATTCTGGCCAATTCCATGTCCGACGTATTCGCGAACAATTGAAAAACCACCCGCTTCTACAAATGTTTGAATCGCATAAGATATATTAGAAAGACGTACACTCGGCTTTGCCTCTTCTAAGCCAAGATAGAGAGATTTTTCTGTGACGTCGAGAAGTGATTGTGTTTCCTCATCAATGTTTCCGACAGGATACGTCCAAGCTGAATCACCATGGTAGCCGTTAATTTTGGCCCCAATATCAATGCTGATAATGTCGCCGTCTTTTAAAACTCGATTCCCAGGGATTCCGTGAACAAGTTCCTCATTGACGGACGCACACACGCTGCCGGGAAAGCCGTTGTAACCTTTGAAAGAAGGAATTGCATCGTGTCGAGCAATGAACCTTTCCGCAATGGCATCGAGTTCTTTTGTTGTAATGCCTGGCTGAATATGCTTTTGTAGCTCTTGATGAGTCAATGCAACAATTCTGCCAGCCTCTCTCATGATTTCTATTTCACGAGGGGTTTTACAAATAATCATTATATCAAACCTTTTAGCAGTAAATCAATGTCCGAGAATACTTGATCGATATGTTGCTGGCCATTGATGTTTTTCAAGTAACCTTTTCCTTGATAGAAATCAAGAAGCGGTTGAGTCTGCTTCATGTTGACTTCAAGACGATTTTGAACCGTTTCTGCATTATCATCTGGGCGTTGGTAAAGTTCTCCGCCGCAACGATCGCAAGTACCTGATTCAGCAGGTGGATTAAATACTAGATGATACGTAGCTCCACAGCTTTTGCAAATGCGTCTGCCTGTGAGGCGTTCCATCAAAATACTTTGATCCACTTGAATGTTAATGACATAATCAATTTTTTTGCCAAGTTCGGCGAGAATATTTTCTAGAGCTTCTGCTTGAGCAACCGTTCTAGGAAAACCATCTAAGAGAAAGCCATTTTCACAATCGCTTTTACTTAACCGTTCGCGGACAATGCCAATCGTTACTTCGTCCGGAACGAGATCACCTTTATCCATAAAGGATTTGGCTTTTAATCCAAGTTCCGTACCTTCTTTCATAGCAGCGCGGAACATATCTCCTGTAGAAATATGAGGAATCCCATATTTTTCTACAATTTTATCGGCCTGTGTGCCTTTACCAGCACCGGGAAGGCCCATTAGTACTAAATTCATCTGTACCGCCCCCAACATCTAAATGGGTTCAGGAACAATCCGCTTGTTCCTAAATCCATTTCGATTATTTAATGAAGCCTTTATAGTGACGCTTCACCAGCTGGGCTTCCAATTGTTTCATTGTTTCAAGTGCAACACCCACAACAATCAAGAGGCTCGTTCCGCCAATTTGAGCAGATTGAGGCAGTCCTGCAAATTTAATGAAGAAGACAGGCAAAATGGAGATAAGCGCCAAGAAAAGTGCACCTACGAACGTTAGACGATATAAAACTCTCGTCAAATATTCTTGAGTGTTTTTTCCTGGTCGAATACCTGGAATATATCCGCCTTGTTTCTTTAAATTTTCAGCTACTTGTTCGGGGTTAACTTGAACAAATGCATAGAAATAGGTGAAAGCGATGATGAGCGCAAAATAAATCACCATTCCAATCGGTTTCGTATGATCGAAAATATATTGAATGGTGCTAGCTACATCACCGGAGCCAAAAAAAGTGGCGATCGTCTGCGGAGTCACCATAAATGCGCTCGCAAAAATAACCGGAATAACTCCAGCTGCATTAACTTTCAACGGTAAGTGTGTATTATGTCCTCCAACCGGGCTGCGTCCATCCATTCGTTTTGCATACTGAATAGGAATTTTACGCAATGCTTGTTGAACAAAAACAACACCTACTATGATTGCTACGATAGCAAGAAGAATAAGCAGCATAATGACGATTTTTAAGAAAAGCTGCTCTCCTGCACCTTGAAACTGCTGGGCATAAATCTGGTTTACTGCGCTAGGAATACCTGCAACAATCCCTGCAAAGATGATAATGGAGATTCCGTTGCCGACACCTTTAGATGTAATTTCTTCCCCGAGCCACATTAGAAAGGCTGTTCCTGCTGTAAGCACGATCGCAATGATTACATAAGTGCCAATACTCGGGTTTTTGATGAGCTGCAAACCTGTCATTCGATTGAAACCGAACGACATTCCAACTGCTTGAATCAAAGCAAGAACAATGGTGAAGTAGCGTGTAAATTGAGCTAATTTACGTCTACCCATTTCACCTTGTTTGGACCATTCCGTGAATTTTGGTACGACATCCATTTGTAAAAGCTGAACAATGATGGATGCAGTAATGTATGGCATAATCCCCATAGCAAAAATGGAGAAATTTTGAAGTGCTCCACCGCCAAAAATATTCATGAAGCCAAACAAACTTGCTTGATCTTGCATTTGAAGTACTTTAGCATCTACGTTTGGAACAGGTATAAAAGCACCTAAACGAAATACAACTAACATTAACAAGGTGAATAGAATTTTCTTCCTAATATCACCTACGCGCATAAAATTGGAGATTGTCCGAAACATTGATTAAATCACCTCAGTTTTACCGCCGGCAGCCTCAATCGCCTCTTTAGCAGCAGAGGAGAATTTGTTCGCTTTTACAGTAAGCTTTTTCTCGATGTTGCCTTTAGCAAGAATTTTTATTCCCGACTTTTCGTTGCGTACAACACCAGTTTCAATCAGAAGTTCTGGAGTTACTTCTGTACCGTCTTCAAAGCGATTTAATGCATCAAGGTTTACAATTGCAAATTCCTTGCGGTTAATATTTGTAAAACCGCGCTTTGGCAAACGTTGGAATAATGGTGTTTGACCACCTTCAAAACCAAGACGTGTACCGCCGCCAGAACGTGCGTTTTGACCTTTATGGCCCTTACCAGCAGTTTTTCCATTGCCTGAACCGATGCCTCGCCCAACACGGTTGCGCTCTTTACGGGATCCTTCAGCAGGTTTTAGCTCATGAAGTTTCATAGTTGGCACCTCCTTAATTTTCGAAATAGATTACTGCTCTTTTACAGTGACAAGATGCGTTACTTTATTGATCATTCCGCGAATGGCTTCAGTGTCTTTATGTTCAACTGTTTGATGCAATTTGCGAAGTCCGAGTGCCTTGACTGTTTCGCGTTGGCCTTCAGTACGGCCGATTAAGCTCTTAGTGAGGGTAATTGCTAGTTTATTCGCCATGTGATTCCCCTCCTTAACCTAATAGTTCTTCTACTGTTTTATTGCGTAATTTTGCTACGTCCTCAGCACGTTTTAAATTTTTAATTCCTTCGATTGTTGCACGTACCATGTTGATTGGCGTGCTGGAACCAAGTGATTTGGAAGTAATGTCGGAAATACCTGCAAGTTCAAGCACCGCACGAACCGGTCCACCTGCGATAACTCCTGTACCTTCACTAGCTGGTTTTAGTAAAATCTGACCGCCACCGAAACGTCCGATTATTTCATGAGGAATAGTTGTTCCTACGATAGGAGCTACGATGAGGTTTTTCTTTGCATCTTCAATCGCCTTGCGGATGGCATCTGGAACTTCTTGTGCCTTTCCTGTACCAAAACCGACATGGCCATTTTTATCACCGACAACGACTAGTGCTGTAAAACGGAAACGACGTCCACCTTTTACAACTTTCGCTACACGGTTTACTGTAACTACGCGTTCTTCAAGTTCAAGTTTGTTAGCATCGATTTGACGCATCTATTGTGTCCCTCCTTTTTCGGTTAAAATTCAAGTCCGTTTTCACGTGCTGCTTCTGCTAAAGCTTTTACACGTCCGTGGTATAAATATCCGCCACGGTCAAAAACAACTGATTTATATCCTTTATCAACTGCACGCTTTGCGATTAATTCTCCAACCTTTTGAGCCGCTTCAACATTACCTGTAGACTCGGGTGTAAATTCTTTATCAAGTGTAGAAGCGCTGGCCAATGTTACGCCTTTTTCATCATCGATCAATTGAGCGTAAATATTTTTATTGGAACGATATACATTTAATCGAGGACGCATTTCTGTTCCACTTAATTTAGAGCGTACGCGTGCATGTCTTTTTTGACGCACTTTGTTCTTATCTTGCTTAGTGATCATTTACGAGTCACTCCTTTCAAGTAGCCTAAGCGGCATTATTTACCAGTCTTACCTTCTTTACGGCGAACTTTTTCACCTTCGTAACGAATTCCTTTACCTTTATATGGCTCAGGAGGGCGTACAGCACGAATGTTAGAAGCAAGCGCTCCAACTTTTTCTTTGTTGTACCCTTTAACGATAATCTTTGTGTTCGCAGGAACTTCGATTTCAATACCTGCTTCAGGTTCGAACTCAACAGGATGTGAATACCCAACATTCAAAACAAGTTTATTTCCTTGTTTTTGTGCACGGTAACCTACCCCAACTAGTTCTAACGATTTTTCGAAGCCTTTGGAAACTCCTTCTACCATGTTTGAGAGAAGGGAACGAGTTGTTCCATGAAGGGAACGATGTTCTTTTGCTTCTGAAGGACGAGTAACGTTAATTACGTTATCTTCTATATTAATTTGCATATCTGAATTAAAAGTAGTTGTTAATTCACCTTTAGGACCTTTTACAGTAACAGTAGAATCATTCTTTGTCACTGTGACGCCTGCAGGTATTTCAATTGGTTTTTTCCCAATACGAGACATTTTCTTGCACCTCCGTTCTTCGAAAAAATATTACCAAACGTACGCTAGTACTTCTCCGCCAACTTGCTTCGCTCTTGCTTCTTTATCAGTCAATACACCTTGAGAAGTAGAGACAAGTGCGATACCAAGACCGTTAAGTACTTTCGGAACCTCGTTAGCTTTTGCATATACGCGCAAACCTGGTTTGCTAATACGCTTTAAGCCTGTAATTACTCGCTCATTATTAGCACCGTATTTTAAGAAAATACGAATGATGCCTTGCTTGTTGTCTTCGATAAATTCAACATCACGTACAAACCCTTCACGTTTAAGGATTTCAGCGATATCTTTTTTAATATTAGAAGCAGGAACTTCCAACTTCTCATGTCGGACCATATTCGCGTTGCGGATGCGTGTAAGCAAATCTGCAATTGGATCAGTCATAACCATTTATTTTACCTCCTTCCCAAATTCGGTCTTACCAGCTGGCTTTTTTAACGCCAGGAATTTGACCCTTATAAGCTAATTCACGGAAACAAATACGGCAAAGTTTAAATTTACGAATGACGGAATGTGGACGGCCGCAACGTTCGCAACGAGTGTATTCTTGCACTTTAAACTTTGGAGTACGTTTCTGCTTTACGATCATAGATTTTTTAGCCACGTTTTCGCCTCCCTTATTTAGCGATTACTTTTGGAACGGCATTCCAAATGCAGTCAATAATTCACGAGCTTCTTCATCAGTTTTCGCAGTAGTAACAATAACGATATCCATACCACGAACCTTGCTCACTTTATCATAATCAATTTCAGGGAAGATGAGTTGTTCTCTAACACCTAGTGTATAGTTTCCACGACCGTCGAATGCTTTTTTAGAGATTCCACGGAAGTCACGTACACGTGGAAGGGAAACAGAAACTAGTTTATCAAAAAACTCATACATACGCTCTCCGCGAAGAGTAACTTTTGCGCCGATAGGCATACCTTCACGTAAGCGGAATCCCGCGATTGAATTTTTTGCTCTTGTTACAACTGGTTTTTGACCTGTAATCAAGCTAAGTTCTTCAACGGCATTGTCCAAGACCTTAGCGTTTTGTACAGCATCGCCAACTCCCATGTTGATAACGATTTTTTCAATTTTTGGTACTTCCATAATGGATTTATAATTGAACTTGCTCATAAGAGCAGGAGTTACTTCTTTTTGATATTTTTCCTTTAGGCGGTTCATGTAGTGTACCTCCCTTCATCTAAGAACTATTTATCTAATGCTACACCTGATTTTTTTGCTACACGTACTTTTTTGCCATTAACTTCTTCATAACCAATACGAGTTGGTTCATTTGTTTTTGGATCCAGCACCATTACATTGGAAACGTGGATAGCCGCTTCTTGACTGATGATTCCACCTTGTGGATTATCTTGAGAAGGTTTTGAATGCTTTTTAACGACGTTCACACCTTCAACAAGTACACGGTCTTTTTTCGGGAAAGCAGCTAATACTGTGCCAGTTTTCCCTTTGTCTTTACCTGTGATGACCATTACTTTGTCACCTTTTTTGACATGCATTGAATCGCACCTCCTTGATTGGTGAATCTAAAATTATTAAAGAACTTCTGGTGCTAAAGATACGATTTTCATAAAATTGTTATCACGAAGTTCACGGGCAACTGGTCCGAAGATACGAGTTCCTCGAGGAGCCTTGTCATCACGAATAATGACGCATGCATTTTCATCGAACTTTATATAAGAACCATCTGCACGGCGCGCACCACTTTTTGTACGTACGATAACAGCTTTTACTACATCACCTTTTTTGACAACGCCGCCTGGTGTTGCTTGTTTTACTGTACAAACGATCACATCGCCAATATTCGCAGTCTTACGGCCTGATCCGCCTAGGACTTTGATTGTTAAAACTTCACGGGCACCAGAGTTGTCAGCCACTTTTAAACGAGATTCTTGTTGAATCATCTAGTTTACCTCCCTTCGGAACACTAATATCCGAAACAATTAATTAGATAATGACTGCTTTCTCAACAACCTCAATTAAACGGAAACGTTTAGTTGCTGAAAGTGGACGAGTTTCCATGATGCGTACTACATCGCCAACTTTAGCTTCGTTTTGCTCATCATGAGCTTTGAATTTTTTAGAGTACTTTACGCGTTTGCCGTATAATGAATGCTTTTTGTATGTTTCAACCATAACAGTTACGGTTTTATCCATTTTGTCGGAAACAACGCGTCCTGTATAGACTTTACGCTGGTTGCGTTCACTCATTTCGCAAACCTCCTCTCCGATTATCGATTATTAACTTCGAGCTCTCTTTCACGAATCACAGTTTTCATACGTGCAATTTCTTTGCGAACTTCGCGAAGACGGGCTGTGTTTTCAAGTTGCCCAGTAGCTAATTGGAAACGAAGGTTAAATAATTCTTCCTTCAATGATTTTACATTTTGTTCAATCTCGGCAGTGGTTAGATCACGGATTTCATTAGCCTTCATTACGTTCACCACCAATTTCTTCTCGTTTTACAAACTTACATTTAACAGGAAGTTTGTGCGCAGCAAGACGAAGCGCTTCACGGGCCACCTCTTCTGATACACCTGCAATTTCAAACATGATTTTGCCAGGTTTTACTACTGCAACCCATCCTTCAGGAGCACCTTTACCGGAACCCATCCGAACTTCTAGAGGTTTTGCTGTATATGGTTTGTGAGGGAAAATTTTAATCCAAACTTTACCGCCACGTTTCATGAAACGAGTCATCGCAATCCTTGCGGCTTCAATTTGACGATTTGTCACCCAAGAAGCTTCTAGAGCTTGTAGACCAAATTCGCCAAATGCAACTTCTGTACCGCCTTTTGCACGACCACGCATTTTTCCGCGATGTTCGCGACGATACTTAACGCGTTTAGGCATTAACATGATTATTTTCCTCCTTCCACAGATTTTTTCTTTTCTGGAAGGACCTCTCCACGATAAATCCATACTTTAACGCCGAGCTTGCCGTAAGTTGTGTCTGCTTCAGCATGTGCATAGTCGATGTCAGCGCGAAGTGTATGAAGTGGAACTGTTCCTTCGCTATAATGTTCAGCACGAGCAATATCCGCTCCACCAAGACGGCCGGATACTTGTGTTTTAATTCCAAGTGCTCCTGCACGCATAGTGCGTTGGATCGCTTGTTTTTGTGCACGACGGAAAGATACACGGTTTTCCAATTGACGTGCAATATTTTCTGCTACGAGCTTCGCATCAAGATCTGCTTTTTTAATTTCGATAATATTAATGTGTACACGTTTGTTTGTTAGTTCGTTCAGTGCTTTACGCAATGCTTCAACTTCGCTTCCACCTTTTCCGATAACCATGCCGGGCTTGGCAGTGTGGATTGTGATGTTCACGCGGTTTGCAGCACGCTCTATTTCAACACTAGAAACAGACGCATCAGACAAACGTTTTGTAATGTATTCACGAATTTTAATGTCTTCGTGTAATAACGTTGCGTAATCTTTGTCAGCGTACCATTTGGATTCCCAGTCACGGATAACGCCGATACGCATACCGATTGGATTTACTTTTTGACCCACTAATTATCCCTCCTTCTTTTCTGATACCACGATTGTAATGTGGCTTGTGCGTTTGTTGATTTGGCTCGCACGACCTTGTGCACGCGGACGGAAACGTTTCATTGTTGGACCTTCGTCAACAAATGCCGCGGATACTAAAAGATTATTTACGTCCATATCATAATTGTGTTCTGCGTTTGCGATAGCAGATTTCAAAAGTTTTTCCACGATTGGGGAGGCAGCTTTTGGTGTTAGTTTCAAAATGGCAACTGCTTCGCCCACTTGCTTTCCTCGAATAAGATCAACTACTAAACGTGCTTTACGAGGAGCAATTCGAACTGTTCTTGCAACAGCTTTAGCTTGCATCAGGATGCCCTCCTCTCATTAGCGTCTTGTTTTTTTATCATCAGCTGCATGGCCTTTATAAGCGCGTGTTGGCGCAAATTCACCAAGCTTATGGCCTACCATATCTTCGCTGATATATACCGGAACATGTTTGCGGCCATCATAGACAGCGATCGTATGTCCTACGAAGTTTGGAAAAATGGTTGAACGGCGAGACCAAGTTTTTACTACTTGTTTCTTATCGCTCTCGTTTAAGTTCTCTACTTTTTTCATTAAGTGCTCATCTACAAAAGGCCCTTTTTTCAGGCTGCGACCCATGGTTGAACCTCCCTTCGTGATTGCACTACGGTTCCTTCGATGAACCGTAGATTAATCGCGTTATTTTTTACGACGGCGTACAATAAATTTATCTGATTTGTTCGCTTTTTTACGAGTTTTGTAACCAAGAGTTGGTTTACCCCAAGGTGTAACAGGTGATTTACGACCGATTGGCGTACGACCTTCACCACCACCGTGTGGGTGATCATTCGGGTTCATAACAGATCCGCGTACGTGTGGACGTTTGCCCAGCCAGCGTGAACGACCTGCTTTACCGACATTTACTAGTTCATGTTGTTCGTTTCCTACTTGACCGATAGTTGCACGGCAAGTTGCAAGGATCATGCGAACCTCACCAGAGTTCAAACGAACTAAAACATATTTTGTTCCTTCTTTACCAAGAACTTGTGCAGAAGTACCTGCAGAACGGACTAATTGTCCACCTTTTCCTGGTTTTAATTCAATGTTATGCACAACTGTACCAACTGGAATGTTAGCAAGTGGAAGTGCATTCCCTACTTTAATGTCAGCATCTGGTCCAGACATGACATCCATGCCGACTTTCAAGTTTTTAGGTGCTAAGATATAGCGTTTTTCACCATCATGATAATTGATTAGTGCAATATTAGCGGAACGGTTTGGATCATACTCGATTGTAGCAACGCGTCCTGGTATACCATCTTTAGTTCTTTTAAAGTCAATGACACGGTATTGACGCTTATGACCACCGCCGCGAAAGCGAACTGTAGTTCTACCTTGGTTGTTACGGCCGCCTTTTTTATGAAGAGGCTCTAGTAAAGATTTTTCTGGTTTATCAGTAGTGATGTCTGAAAAATCCAAAGCTGTCATATTACGACGTCCGTTTGAGGTAGGTTTGTATTTTTTGATCGCCATTTTATTCCCTCCTCTTAAACTTTTTTACTACGCTATTATATTTCGAATAATTCGATTTCCTTGCTGTCTTCTGTTAACGTAACAACTGCTTTGCGGCGTTTGTTTGTATAGCCACCGAAACGGCCCATACGCTTAAACTTACCTTTGTAGTTCATTACGTTTACCTTTGCAACTTTTACTCCGAAGATGCTTTCAACTGCATCTTTCACTTGAGTTTTATTCGCCTTTACGTCCACTTCGAACGTATATTTTTTATCGGCCATGATATCAGTAGAACGCTCTGTGATAACGGGGCGCTTTAATACGTCACGTGCATCCATTATCCAAGCACCTCCTCTACTTTTTCAACTGCTGCTTTCGTCATGATCAATGTGTTATGTCCAACAACGTCCAATACGGAAATGTTGTTAGCATCCACAACTGTCACTCCAGGAATGTTTCTTGCAGATAACGCTACATTTTCGTTAAGCGTTTCTGTTACAATAAGCGCTTTTTTCCCAACTGGAAGGTTAGAAAGGACGCTTACGAATTCTTTTGTTTTTGGGGCTTCAAAGTTTAATGACTCTAAAACTACTACGCTCTTATCCAAAACCTTAGCAGAAAGTGCTGATTTAATGGCTAAACGGCGAACTTTCTTAGGAAGTTTGTAGCTGTAGCTACGTGGAACGGGACCAAATACTGTACCGCCTCCGCGCCATTGTGGTGAACGAATGGAACCTTGACGAGCACGGCCTGTTCCTTTTTGACGCCATGGCTTGCGTCCGCCACCGCGTACTTCGGAACGGTTTTTCACTTTAGATGTTCCTTGTCTTAATGAAGCTCTTTGCATAACGATCGCTTCAAATAACACATGGTTATTAGGTTCAATACCAAAAATGGATTCGTTAAGGTCGATTTCGCCAACCTCTGACCCAGCTTGGTTGTATACTGCTACTTTAGGCATTCCTATTTCCTCCTTTCCTTAAACGATATTTATCTCACTTTAATTCCTGTTTTGATTTCTAACATTGCTTTTTTCGGTCCTGGAACATTCCCTTTTACTAAAATAAGGTTACGTTCTGCGTCAACCTTTACAATAGGAAGGTTTTGAATGGTAATTCTTTCCCCACCTGTACGTCCTGGCAATGCTTTTTGCTTAAATACGCGCGCTGGATCAACTGCACCCATAGATCCTGGTCTGCGATGGTAGCGAGAACCGTGGGACATAGGCCCGCGTGATTGTCCATGGCGCTTAATTACACCCTGGAATCCTTTACCTTTTGAGATTCCTGTTACATCTACTAAATCGCCTTCTGCGAAAATATCAACCTTGACTTCCTGACCAACTTCAAACTCATCTAAATTAATTCCGTTAAATTCACGGACGAAGCGCTTAGGTGCAGTGTTTGCTTTAGCAAAACGCCCTTTTTCTGGTTTGTTCGCAAGCTTCTCGCGCTTGTCTTCAAATCCAAGCTGGACTGCTTCATATCCATCAGTTTCAACTGTTTTCTTTTGAAGAACTACGTTTGGAGCAGCTTCGATTACTGTTACAGGGATCAATTCACCGTTTTCAGCAAAAACCTGCGTCATTCCGATCTTTCTTCCTAAGATTCCTTTGGTCATGAGTCACACCTCCTGATTTCGTAATTAAATGTATTGATTATAATTTGATTTCAATGTCAACGCCTGATGGCAAGTCTAGTCTCATCAATGAATCTACAGTTTGTGGTGTAGGATTGATGATGTCGATTAGACGTTTATGTGTGCGCATTTCAAACTGCTCACGAGAATCCTTGTATTTGTGCACCGCACGAAGAATTGTGTAAACAGTTTTCTCAGTTGGCAATGGAATTGGCCCTGAGACATTTGCACCTGAACGTTTTGCCGTTTCTACGATTTTTTCAGCTGATTGATCAAGAATTCTATGATCATATGCCTTTAATCTAATACGAATTTTTTGTTTTGCCATTACTTTCCCTCCTTTATCGCCTATTTTTAAAATAGACATACTCCGTGAAAATTTCCCACACACTCGCCATGGCAAAGCGGCCGGGTGTGTCAGCAACCTTCCACATCATTGCAGTCAAAAACCAACATTATTTATTATACATAGATTCATTGTCCAATGCAATATTTAATGAATAAAATCAATCTTTTTTTGCACCTGTTTCATTATATAGATGTGATTCCTTTATTTCAATAGAAGATTTATTAGGATTTAAAAGAGAATTTTATTGGAATAGGTGTTTACAAATAGGGGCTGTTGATATATCATATTTATAAGTTTACCTAGGGAAACATTTTGTCCTTTGGTTATTTTATTTTCTTTAGATTAAGAATTTAATTTCTTTCAATCAATATAATTTGTAAAGGATGTGAAAATTGGTGAATGACACAATATCTGTGAAAAATTTATTCGTTTCCTATCATGGCAACGAAGTCGTTCGCGATGTCAGCTTTTCCTGCCAGTGTGGAAAGTTGGTTGGGATTATTGGTCCTAATGGCGCTGGAAAATCTACATTAATGAAAGCATTGCTTGGACTAATCCCAAAAGATAAAGGTGAAGTTGAAATATGCGGACAAACGATTAAAGAAATGAGAAAGAAAATTGCATACGTTCCACAACGAAGCAACATTGATTGGGATTTCCCAATTATCGTGAAAGATACTGTATTACTTGGAACTTATCCAAACCTAGGTCTTTTTCACCGCCCCAAAAAAACTGACAAAGAGTGGGCGATGAACTGTCTTGAAAAAGTAGGGATGGCTAAGTTTTCGAATAATCAAATTGGTGAATTATCAGGCGGACAACAACAACGCGTTTTTCTTGCACGCGCACTGGCGCAGAAAGCGGAGTACTTCTTCCTGGATGAACCATTTGTAGGTATTGATGTATCAAGTGAAGAAGTCATCATTAACATTTTAAAAATGCTGCGTGATGAGGGGAAAACTGTTTTTGTTGTACACCATGATTTGACTAA
Source organism: Bacillus sp. IITD106 (assembly GCF_019459225.1). Lineage (GTDB taxonomy): Bacteria > Bacillota > Bacilli > Bacillales > Bacillaceae_C > Lederbergia. Next base: position 34,793 of record NZ_JAIAZY010000027.1, on the reverse strand, counting down.
GGTTGAAAGCTATTTCGATGATCTTATTTTAATGAATAAAGAATTAGTGGGTGCAGGCCCAGTTAAACATGTCTTCCGACCGGAATTGATGCAGGAGGCATACAAAACACCCCTATCGATGTTGGACAGTTTGGGGGTAGGAGTATAATGGAATTTTTACAAGATATAATGAATTATGCGTTTCTTCAAAAAGCCCTTATTACGTCTATTATGGTTGGATGTATTTGTGGCATCATTGGAAGCTTTATTGTTTTGAGAGGGATGGCGTTAATGGGAGATGCGATTTCACATGCCATTCTTCCTGGTGTAGCCATCTCTTATATGTTGGGTATCAATTACTTTTATGGAGCGGTGGTAGCTGGCGTACTGACAGCTCTAGGAATCGGAGCTATTAATCAAAATAGCCGAATTAAAAACGATTCCTCCATCGGCCTTGTTTTTTCGGCCGCATTTGCTTTAGGGATTATCCTGATTACTCTAGCCCGAAGTGCAACTGACTTGACTCAAATATTGTTCGGTAACGTGCTTTCGGTTCGTACTTCAGATATGTGGCTGACTCTTATTGTCGGGAGCATCGTGATTATTGTGATCGTTCTTTTTTATAAGGAGTTGCTTATTTCCAGTTTTGATGAAACAATGGCTGCGGCTTATGGATTAAAAACGCGGCTAATCCATTATGGGATAATGGTTCTTTTGACACTCGTAACGGTTGCTTCCTTACAAACAGTAGGTGTTATACTTGTTGTTTCTATGCTGATTACACCTGCTTCCACTGCATACCTTTTAACAAATAGGTTATCAACAATGATCGTTCTAGCAGCATCCTTTGGCGCATTATCATCTGTCATTGGTTTGTACTTTAGCTTTATTTATAATTTGCCGTCCGGACCTGTCATAGCCTTGGCAACAACAGCGATTTTCTTGCTCGCATTTCTTTTTTCACCAAAACAAGGTGTTTTATGGCGCAGTATAAAAAGTAAAAGACAAAGAGCAATTACAGGTTAAAAAGAAACACTAACTAGTTAAATAATGATGATCAAAAGGGAGTTAAGAGGTAATGAGAAATATATACAAATGGTTTTTCGTGTCAAGTTTAGCTTTACTTATCCTGTCTGCTTGTGGAAAGGATGATGTCTCATCAAATAAAAACGACAAATTAAAGGTGGTTACGTCGTTTACAATTATTGAAGATATCGCAAGAGAAATTGGCGGCGACGACGTTGAGATACACAACTTAGTTCCAACCGGAACGGACCCACATGAGTATGAACCTCTTCCGGAGGATATAAAAAAAGCAACAGACGCGGATATTTTATTTTATAACGGATTAAACCTTGAAGGTGGGAAAAGCGGTTGGTTTTTTAAGATGATTGATACAATTGGTCAAAAAGATGAGAATGTTTTTAATTTGACGGAACGTGTAGAACCAATGTATTTAGCCGGAGAGGATGGGAAAGAGGAAGAAATAAACCCACATGCCTTTATCAATCCGGCAGTAGGTATAAAAATGGCAGAAGACATGCGCGATGCTTTTAAAAAAGTCGATGCGAGTCGTAAAGATCATTATGATAAAAGAGCTGAGGCATACATTAAACGTCTAAAAGAAATCGACAAAGAATATGAAGAAAAAATTAACTCGATTCCGGAAGAAAATCGCATTCTTGTTACGAGTGAACGTGCTTTCCAATATATGGCTTCGCATTACGGATTAAAGGAAGCATTTATATGGGAAATAGATACCGAAGAAAATGGATCACCAAAACAAATCAAAAACCTTATCAATTTCATTAAGGAGCATAATGTTCCTGTTCTATTCATTGAATCGAATGTCGACCGACGCCCCATGGAAACTGTCTCTAAGGAAACAGGTGTTCCAATTTCCGAAAAACCAATCTACTCTGATGAAATTGGTCAGCCTGGGGATGAAGTGGATACGTATATAAAATATTTAACGTATAATATTAATCTAATACATGATGAATTGAGCAAATGATTTCAAAAGCAGCAGGGAAATAATTTCCTTGCTGCTTTTAATCATTATTACTTTTCGATTGTTGTTACAACGCCAGACCCAACTGTACGTCCACCTTCACGGATAGAGAAACGAGTTCCGTCTTCGATCGCGATTGGTGAAATCAATTCAACTGTCATTTCTACGTTGTCGCCAGGCATTACCATTTCTACTCCTTCTGGAAGATGAACGATTCCAGTTACGTCAGTAGTACGGAAGTAGAATTGTGGGCGGTAGTTAGAGAAGAATGGAGTATGACGTCCACCTTCTTCTTTAGATAATACGTAAACTTCAGCTTTGAAGTTTGTATGTGGTGTAATGGTACCAGGCTTTGCTAGTACTTGACCACGTTGGATATCTTCACGAGCAACCCCACGAAGAAGAGCACCGATGTTGTCACCAGCTTCAGCATAGTCAAGAAGCTTACGGAACATTTCAACACCCGTTACAACAACTTTTCTTGACTCTTCAGCAAGACCGATGATTTCAACTTCGTCACCGACTTTAACTTGTCCACGCTCTACACGTCCAGTAGCAACTGTACCACGTCCTGTGATAGAGAATACGTCCTCAACAGGCATCATGAATGGCTTGTCAGTGTCACGCTCTGGAGTTGGAACGTAAGAGTCAACAGCGTCCATTAATTCAACGATTTTTTCTTCCCACTCAGGGTCTCCTTCAAGAGCTCTAAGAGCAGAACCTTTAACAACAGGAATGTCGTCGCCAGGGAAATCATATTCAGAAAGAAGATCACGAATCTCCATTTCTACTAGCTCAAGAAGTTCTTCATCGTCAACCATGTCACATTTGTTCATGAATACAACGATGTAAGGAACACCTACGTTACGAGAAAGAAGAATGTGCTCACGAGTTTGTGGCATTGGGCCGTCAGCAGCAGAAACTACAAGAATAGCTCCGTCCATTTGCGCAGCACCGGTGATCATGTTTTTAACATAGTCAGCGTGTCCTGGGCAGTCAACGTGTGCATAGTGACGCTTTTCAGTTTCATATTCAACGTGAGAAGTAGAGATTGTAATTCCACGCTCGCGCTCTTCAGGAGCGTTGTCAATCATGTCATAACCTTTAGCTTCTCCGCCGCCGCGTTTTGACATAACAGTTGTAATCGCAGCTGTAAGAGTTGTTTTACCATGGTCAACGTGACCGATAGTACCAATATTAGCATGTTCTTTGGAACGATCAAATTTAGCCTTAGCCATTTGAAAATCCTCCTTTTATTTAAGAAAAATAGTAAGTATGAGAGGCGCTTTAAAACTAGAATTGAAATTTTAAAGCGACTCCTAGCATATCTAATAGTAGTTATACTTGATTAATGATATAAAATCAATTATTCACCGCTATTTTTTTTGATAATTTCTTCTGCGATGGATTTTGGCACTTCTTCGTAATGATCAAAGAACATTGTATATGTTCCACGACCTTGTGTGTTAGAACGAAGTGATGTTGCGTAACCAAACATTTCTGCAAGAGGAACGAACGCTTTAACAACTTGTGCGTTTCCGCGTGCTTCCATTCCTTCTACGCGTCCACGGCGTGATGTAATATCACCCATGATATCTCCGAGGTATTCCTCAGGGATCACAACTTCTACTTTCATGAGTGGCTCAAGCAATACAGGATTACATTTTTTCGCAGCATTTTTAAGTGCCATAGATGCTGCGATTTTAAACGCCATCTCACTGGAGTCAACATCATGATAGGATCCGTCAAATAGTCTTGCTTTCACGTCGATTAATGGATAGCCGGCAATAACACCGTTTGCCATTGCGTCTTCAAGACCAGCTTGTACAGCAGGGACATATTCACGTGGAACAACCCCTCCGACGATTCCATTTTCAAATTCGAAGCCTTTTCCTTCTTCGTTTGGAGAAAATTCGATCCATACGTGACCGAATTGTCCACGACCACCGGATTGGCGAACGAACTTACCTTCTACTTGAGCAGTAGTACGGAATGTTTCGCGATAAGATACTTGAGGAGCACCCACGTTTGCTTCAACCTTGAATTCACGTTTCATACGATCAACAAGAATGTCTAAGTGAAGCTCACCCATACCAGAGATAACGACTTGACCTGTTTCAGGATTTGTTTCCGCACGGAATGTCGGATCCTCTTCTTGAAGCTTAGCAAGTGCAGTACCCATTTTATCTTGGTCAGCTTTTGATTTTGGTTCAATTGCTACTGAGATAACTGGCTCTGGGAACTCCATAGACTCAAGGATAACTAGATCCTTTTCATCACAAAGAGTGTCACCTGTACCTGTGTCTTTCAAACCAACTGCCGCAGCGATGTCACCGCTATATACAGTGCTGATTTCTTCACGGTGGTTCGCATGCATTTGTAGGATACGACCTACACGCTCACGTTTACCTTTTGTAGAGTTCTGTACGTATGAACCAGAGTTCAATGTACCAGAATACACACGGAAGAACGTTAAACGTCCAACGTAAGGGTCAGTCATAACTTTAAATGCTAGTGCTGAGAATGGTTCGCTATCATCCGCATGACGAGCAACTTCCTCGTCTGTATCAGGAATAATACCTTTAATGGATTCAATATCAGTTGGTGCAGGCAAGTAATCAAGAACTGCGTCAAGTACTTTCTGAACACCTTTATTTTTAAATGCTGTTCCGCAAAGAACTGGGTAGAATTCTACTTTCAAAGTTGCAGTACGAATTGCAGCTTTCAATTCTTCAACAGAGATTTCTTCACCCTCAAGATATTTCATCATAAGGTCTTCGTCGAAATCGGCAACAGCTTCAATTAAGCTTGCACGCATTTCTTCAGCTTGTTCACGCAGATCCTCTGGAATATCAATTTCAACAGGATCTTGTGGTTGATCACTTTCGTAAAGCCATGCTCTCATTTCAACAAGGTCAACCATACCTTTAAAGGTATCTTCTGCACCAATTGGAAGTTGAATTGGATGTGCATTTGCTTGTAGACGATCGTGAAGTGTTTTTACAGAATAAAGGAAGTCCGCACCGATTTTATCCATTTTATTAACGAATACAATCCGTGGAACACCGTAAGTTGTTGCTTGGCGCCAAACTGTTTCAGTTTGAGGCTCAACGCCTGATTGAGCGTCAAGTACAGTTACAGCTCCATCAAGTACACGTAAAGAACGTTCAACTTCAACTGTGAAGTCTACGTGTCCCGGAGTGTCAATGATGTTTACACGGTAGCCTTTCCATTGTGCAGTTGTTGCAGCAGATGTAATGGTAATACCGCGCTCCTGCTCCTGTTCCATCCAGTCCATTTGTGAAGCACCTTCATGTGTTTCACCAATTTTATGAATGCGCCCTGTATAGAAAAGAATACGCTCGGTAGTAGTAGTCTTACCGGCATCGATATGAGCCATAATTCCGATATTACGTGTCTTTTCTAAGGAGAATTCTCTAGGCATTTCGTATTTCTCCTTCCTGGGATGAATAGTAAAATTTTATTATATGAGATCTTACCAGCGATAATGCGCGAACGCTTTATTAGCTTCAGCCATTTTATGAGTTTCTTCACGTTTTTTAACAGAAGCCCCAGTATTATTAGCTGCGTCCATAATTTCGTATGCTAGACGCTCTTCCATCGTTTTTTCTCCACGAAGACGTGCATAGTTTACTAACCAGCGCAATCCTAGTGTTGAACGGCGATCTGGACGAACTTCAACTGGTACTTGGTAGTTAGCACCACCTACACGGCGAGCTCTAACTTCCAATACTGGCATAATATTTTTCAAAGCTTGATCGAATACTTCCATAGCATCCTTACCTGTACGGTCTTGGATGATATCAAAAGCTGCATAAAGAATTGTTTGTGCTTTACCTCTTTTACCGTCTACCATAAGCTTGTTGATTAGACGAGTTACAAGCTTTGAGTTATGAATTGGATCCGGTAATACGTCTCTTTTTGCTACAGGACCTTTACGTGGCATCGGTGTTCCTCCTTTCGATGATTCTATTAGTCATGAATTATTTTTTAACTTTAGGTTTTTTCGTACCGTATTTAGAGCGGCTTTGTGCACGGTTTTCAACACCAGCAGTATCAAGTGCTCCACGGACAATGTGGTAACGCACACCCGGTAAGTCTTTTACACGCCCCCCACGAATAAGCACAACGCTATGCTCTTGTAGGTTATGGCCAATACCAGGGATATAGGCAGTTACCTCGATTCCATTTGTCAAACGAACACGCGCATATTTACGCAATGCTGAGTTTGGTTTTTTCGGAGTCATTGTACCAACACGTGTACATACACCACGCTTTTGCGGTGAAGATACGTTTGTGTTCACTTTCTTAAAGCTGTTATAACCTTTGTTAAGTGCTGGAGAGTCAGAAGTTGTTACTTTTGACTTTCTATTTTTGCGCACTAATTGGTTAATTGTAGGCATTTTTGTTCCTCCCTTCGGTCTTTTATAAGCCCACACATCCAGGTGGTTCTTTTTAAGGCAAAAAACAAGTTTTTGCAGGTGAAAATACTGCAAAAACACCTTTAGTGAATAATGGCAACAGTTGTTGCTCCGACATCAATGCCGCATGCTTTCCCAAGCTTTTTCATAGAGTCCACCATTGTTATGGGGACGTCCATTTCTTCAGCTGTGTGAATAATACTGTCTGTAATTCGAGGATCCGCATCGGATGCTACGAATACTTCCTGTACATGACCTGATTTAAGAGCTCTTACTGTCTGTTTTGTTCCTACGATCACATTTGAAGCCTGTGACACTTTTTCATAAGACATTTTCCATATCCTCCAAAGCAACAGGTATAATGATAGGAGCACCTTGAATATAGTACCATCTGTCATTTTCTATGTCAATAAAAAATAGTAAAAAACTGTAGAAAATCGGAAGCGCCTGAATTAAGATATTGCTAGCCGACAAGGTCGCCGACTAGCAACATTATTAATACCACCTGAAATTACTCTGCATTCACTGCTTCGTCTTCTTCTACCATAACAGAAATTGCCTTACGATACCTCTGCATACCCGTTCCAGCAGGAACAAGCTTTCCGATAATGACATTCTCTTTTAGTCCAAGTAGTTCGTCTGTCTTTCCTTTGATAGCAGCGTCTGTTAGTACGCGTGTTGTCTCTTGGAAAGAAGCAGCCGACAAGAAAGAGTCCGTTTCAAGTGAAGCTTTTGTAATACCTAACAACACTGGACGACCGGTTGCAGGTTGTTTTCCTTCAAGAAGTGCTTTTTGGTTGGCATCCGTAAATTGGTGGACATCAAGTAGTGTACCTGGTAATACATCTGTCTCACCTGCATCAGCTACACGTACTTTTCTGAGCATTTGGCGAACCATTACTTCTACGTGCTTATCGCCAATCTCAACCCCTTGCATACGGTAAACCTTTTGAACTTCAAGAAGCAAATACTCTTGAACGGCAGCCACATCGCGAATACGAAGTAATTCTTTCGGGTCAATGGATCCTTCTGTTAATTCCTGACCGCGTGTTACTTGGTCATTGACGGCAACTTTTAAGCGTGCCGTATATGGAGCGTTATATGTGCGTGTCTCAATTTCCCCTTGCACAACAATCTCATGTTGACGATCGCGTCCTTCCGAAATGGAAGTGACAACACCGCTAATTTCAGTGATAACCGCTTGACCTTTCGGATTTCGAGCTTCAAATAACTCTTGAATACGTGGAAGACCTTGTGTAATATCGTCTCCCGCAACCCCTCCAGTATGGAAGGTTCTCATCGTTAATTGTGTTCCCGGTTCTCCGATTGATTGTGCTGCAATAATACCTACAGCTTCACCGACATCCACGACAGATCCAGTAGCAAGGTTACGACCGTAGCACTTTTTACAAACACCATGGCGGGTGTTACATGTAAAGGCGGAGCGAATCCAAACCTCTTGAATTCCTGCATTTTCAATTTCTTTAGCTAGATCTTCGTTAATAAGTTCATTTTCCGAAACTAAGATTTTGCCTGTTTCAGGATGAACAATTTTCTTCCTAGCATAGCGGCCAATTAAACGCTCTTCAAGCGGTTCAATTATTTCAGAACCATCTCTAAGCGCTGAAACAAGGAGTCCTCTATCTGTTCCACAGTCATCCTCACGAACAATTACATCTTGTGCAACGTCCACGAGTCTTCTTGTTAAATATCCAGAGTCCGCTGTTTTCAATGCCGTATCTGCAAGACCTTTACGAGCTCCGTGTGTCGAGATAAAGTACTCTAGAACTGTTAGACCTTCACGGAAGCTTGATTTGATTGGCAACTCAATGATTCGCCCTGCCGGGTTCGCCATGAGTCCCCTCATACCAGCAAGCTGAGTAAAGTTAGAAGCGTTACCCCTCGCACCAGAGTCACTCATCATGAAGATAGGATTCAATCTTTCTAATGTTTTCATTAGTTTATTTTGAATCGTATCCTTAGCAGCACTCCAGATGGAGATAACACGATCGTAGCGTTCTTCCTCAGTAATGAGACCACGCTTGAATTGCTTCAAGACATTGTCTACCTTATTTTGTGCTTCATTCAAAATCGTTTCTTTTTCAGCTAAAACGACGATATCCGATACCCCAACTGTAATCCCAGCCTTAGTTGAATACTTAAACCCAAGATTTTTCATACGGTCGAGCATTTTCGAAGTTTCTGTAATGTGGAAACGTTTAAAGATTTCAGAGATGATGTTCCCTAAAATTTTCTTTTTGAATGGTTCCACAATTGGTTGTTCCTTTATGAACTCAGCCACATTTGTGGATGGCTTAATGAAATATTTATCCGGTGTATTCCCTTCTAAATTTTCATTTGTCGGTTCATTAATATATGGGAAGGATGGTGGAAGAATCTCGTTAAAGATCAGCTTACCTACAGTTGTCACTAATAGGCTATTGCTTTGTTCTTCCGTAAATCTTTCGTTTTTCAAAGAGCTTGCTTGAATCGCGATACGGGAATGTAGATGAACATATCCATTTTGATACGCAAGCAAAGCTTCATTCGTATCTTTGAATACCATTCCTTCTCCATCCGCACCTTCACGCTCAAGAGTTAAATAATAGTTACCAAGTACCATATCCTGAGACGGTGTTACAACTGGTTTTCCGTCACGCGGATTTAGGATGTTTTGTGCTGCAAGCATTAGTAAACGTGCTTCTGCTTGGGCTTCCGCGGATAGTGGTACGTGAACAGCCATTTGGTCTCCATCAAAGTCAGCGTTATATGCCGTACAAACGAGAGGATGGAGTCTAATTGCTCTTCCCTCTACTAGAGTTGGTTCAAATGCTTGAATACCTAGTCTGTGAAGGGTTGGTGCTCTGTTTAATAGAACTGGGTGCTCACGAATAACATCTTCGAGTACGTCCCAAACTTCTGGCTGGACTCGCTCAATTTTTCGCTTCGCACTTTTTATATTGTGGGCAAGACCTTTTTCAACCAATTCCTTCATGACGAATGGCTTAAATAGTTCAAGAGCCATTTCTTTCGGCAAACCACATTGGTACATTTTTAGGTTTGGACCTACGACGATAACGGAACGGCCAGAGTAGTCAACACGTTTTCCAAGAAGGTTTTGACGGAAGCGTCCTTGTTTTCCTTTTAACATATGGGAAAGAGATTTTAACGGACGGTTTCCTGGACCTGTTACAGGTCTTCCTCTTCTACCGTTGTCAATCAAAGCATCAACCGCTTCTTGAAGCATCCGTTTTTCGTTTTGCACGATAATACTTGGCGCTCCAAGATCTAATAATCTTTTCAAACGATTGTTTCGGTTGATAACGCGACGATATAAGTCATTTAAATCGGAGGTGGCAAAACGTCCACCTTCCAGCTGAACCATCGGGCGCAATTCTGGTGGAATAACAGGAAGAACGTCTAGAACCATCCATTCAGGTTGGTTTCCTGAATGGCGGAATGCCTCAAGTACTTCCAAACGCTTAATAGCGCGAGTACGACGTTGTCCTTGTGCTGTTTTGAGTTCCTCTTTAAGTACGTCTACTTCTTTTTCAAGATCGATATCTTGAAGCAATTTTTTAATCGCTTCTGCTCCCATGGCTGCTTGGAATTGCGAGCCGTATTTCTCGCGGTAAGCACGATATTCTTTCTCAGAAAGAAGCTGCTTTTTATCTAGGGTCGTATTACCCACATCAGTCACAACGTAAGATGCAAAGTAGATGATTTCTTCCAAGGCGCGAGGGGACATGTCGAGAACAAGTCCCATGCGGCTTGGAATCCCTTTGAAATACCATATGTGTGAAACTGGGGCAGCTAGTTCAATATGCCCCATTCTTTCACGACGGACTTTCATACGTGTCACTTCAACGCCACAGCGGTCACATACGACTCCCTTGTAGCGAACACGCTTATACTTTCCACAGTGACATTCCCAATCCTTTGTTGGACCGAAAATACGTTCACAGAACAAACCGTCTTTTTCCGGTTTCAATGTACGATAGTTGATTGTTTCTGGTTTTTTCACTTCACCGTAAGACCAAGAACGGATTTTATCCGGTGAAGCGAGACCGATTTTCATATACTCAAAATTATTAACATCCAGCAAGGGGCCTACCTCCCTTTTCGTCTACAGGTTTTACCCTTATTGCTAATTTCAAGGTATTATTCATGTGATGCTGCCGTTTCTTCTACTTTAGCATCTGGAGCAATATTCAATGTGTCCGCCTGGTTAACATCGTCATCATCATCCAGGTCACGCATTTCTATTTCTTCTTCATCACCTGATAGGATTTTAACATCCATACCTAGACTCTGAAGTTCTTTGATTAATACTTTAAATGATTCTGGCACTCCTGGTTCAGGAACATTTTCACCTTTTACGATGGCTTCATATGTTTTCACACGACCAACAACATCGTCAGATTTAACTGTTAGGATTTCTTGGAGTGTGTAAGCTGCACCGTATGCTTCAAGTGCCCAAACTTCCATTTCTCCAAAACGCTGTCCGCCAAATTGCGCCTTACCACCAAGCGGCTGCTGGGTAACGAGCGAGTAAGGTCCTGTAGAGCGAGCGTGGAGCTTATCGTCAACCATGTGCGCAAGTTTGATCATATACATAATCCCTACAGATACACGGTTATCAAAAGCTTCACCTGTTCTACCATCATAAAGGACTGTTTTTGCGTCGCTTGCCATTCCCGCTTCTTCAATTGTTTCCCAAACATCTTCTTCCGTAGCACCATCAAAAACTGGTGATGCCATGTGAAGACCTAGACTTCTAGCAGCCATTCCTAAATGAAGTTCGAGTACTTGCCCGATATTCATACGGGATGGTACACCTAGTGGGTTAAGCATGACATCGATTGGTGTTCCATCTGGCATATACGGCATATCTTCTTCAGGGAGGATACGGGAAATAACCCCTTTGTTTCCATGGCGTCCTGCCATTTTGTCCCCTTCAGAAATTTTTCGTTTTTGAACTATATAAACGCGAACAAGTTGATTTACTCCCGGTGGAAGTTCATCTCCTGCTTCACGATTGAACACTTTTACGTCTAATACGATTCCGCCGCCGCCATGTGGTACACGAAGTGATGTATCGCGAACTTCACGAGCTTTTTCACCAAAGATTGCATGAAGGAGACGTTCTTCTGCCGTTAGCTCCGTTACACCTTTTGGAGTTACTTTACCAACGAGCAAATCACCATCTTTTACTTCAGCACCGATACGGATGATTCCACGCTCATCTAGATTGCGCAATGCATCTTCTCCAACGTTTGGAATATCACGTGTCATTTCTTCCGGTCCAAGCTTCGTATCGCGGGCTTCGGATTCATATTCTTCAATATGGATTGAGGTATACACATCATCTTTTACAAGACGTTCACTCATAATGATCGCATCTTCATAGTTATATCCGTCCCATGTCATAAACCCAACAAGGACGTTTCTTCCAAGAGCAAGCTCTCCTTTATCCATCGACGGACCATCTCCAAGGATTTCTCCTTTAGATACACGATCCCCTACACTGACGATTGGACGTTGGTTGTAACATGTTCCTTGGTTAGAGCGAATAAACTTTTGCATGCGATATTTATGAAGATCGCCTTTTACTTCTTGACCATCGACTTCTTGAATACTACGAACCCATACTTCACGCGATTCAACGTGTTCAACAATTCCGTCATGCTTACAGATAACCGCTGCACCAGAGTCTTTCGCTGATACGTATTCCATACCAGTTCCAACAAGAGGGGCTTCCGGCTGCATAAGAGGAACAGCTTGACGTTGCATGTTCGCACCCATTAGGGCACGGTTTGAGTCATCATTTTCCAAGAAAGGGATACATGCTGTTGCTGCAGAAACTACTTGTTTCGGCGATACATCCATATAGTCAATGCGTTCTCTTTTTACTACTGTATTTTCACCGCGGAAACGAGCGATAACTTCCTCATTTTCGAATCCACCATCATCCGTAAGCGGAGCATTCGCCTGAGCAACAACATAGTTATCTTCTTCGTCTGCAGTCAAATAATCTATTTGCTGTGTTACGAGTCCGGTTTCTGGGTCAACCCGACGATATGGAGTTTCAATAAATCCAAAACGATTTACTTTGGCAAACGTTGATAATGAGTTAATCAATCCAATATTTGGTCCCTCAGGCGTTTCAATCGGACACATGCGGCCATAATGCGAGTAATGCACGTCACGCACTTCCATCCCAGCACGTTCACGAGTTAATCCGCCCGGTCCAAGAGCAGAAAGACGGCGTTTATGCGTTAATTCCGCAAGCGGATTTGTTTGGTCCATAAATTGCGATAGCTGAGAACTACCGAAAAATTCTTTAATAGATGCGATGACTGGACGAATATTAATCAACTGCTGCGGCGTTATCGTATTGATGTCTTGGATCGACATACGCTCTCTTACGACACGCTCCATACGAGATAAACCGATTCTAAACTGGTTTTGCAATAATTCACCCACAGAGCGAAGTCGGCGATTACCAAGGTGATCGATATCATCTGTGTCTCCAACATCGTACAGTAAATCAAAGAAATAGCTTATAGAAGCAATGATGTCAGCTGGTGTAATATGCTTGATACCCTCTTCAACATAAGCATTTCCGATTACATTGATGACTTTTTCTTCGTCTTCATGAGGAGCATAAATTTTGATGGATTGTACAACAATATCACCATCTAATACTCCACCATGTTGATTATACGTTTTAAAACCAGTCCCATTTTCTAGATGAGAGAGGATTTTATCTAAATTACGGCGATCTAGCACTGTACCTTCTTCAGCAATAATCTCCCCTGTTTCCGGATCAGCTAATGTTTCAGCTAATCGCTGGCCAAAAAGACGATTTTTAATATGGAGTTTTTTATTTAATTTATAACGTCCAACACTTGCAAGATCGTATCTTTTTGGATCAAAGAACCTGGAAATCAGCAAATTTTTTGCGTTTTCCACAGTAGGAGGTTCACCAGGACGGAGTCGCTCATAAATCTCAAGCAAGGCTTTTTCAATGCTTTCCGTATTGTCCTTTTCAAGTGTATTACGAAGATATTCATTATCTCCGATTAAGTCTATGATTTCTTGATCAGAACCAAATCCTAATGCTCGCAAAAGAACCGTAACTGGTAATTTTCTAGTGCGATCGATGCGTACATAGACTACATCTTTTGCATCTGTTTCGTACTCTAACCATGCACCACGATTTGGAATGACTGTAGCTGTAAAACCTTTTTTCCCGTTCTTATCGAGTTTTCCGTTATAGTACACACTCGGTGAACGGACAAGCTGCGATACTATTACGCGCTCGGCACCATTAATTATAAAGGTACCCATTTCTGTCATAAGTGGGAAATCACCCATAAATACATCTTGGTCCTTTACTTCACCTGTTTCTTTATTAACAAGGCGGAGTTTAACCCGTAGCGGAGCGGAATAAGTTGCATCTCGCTCTTTTGATTCTTCTACTGAGTATTTGGGTTCTCCGAGACTGTAATCAATAAATTCCAATGAAAGATTACCGGCGAAATCCTCGATTGGCGAGATGTCCTGGAACATTTCCCTTAAGCCCTCATCAAGAAACCACTGATAAGAAGAAGATTGGATTTCGATAAGATTCGGAAGCTCCAATACTTCACTAATACGCGCAAAGCTTCTGCGCTTCCTGTGCCGTCCGTACTGAACTAGTTGACCTGTCAACTGATTCACCCCTCAAATCATGCGTTTTAATGATTGCATTTCCTCTGGATAAACCAGAAAAAATGGTGTATCATAGAACAAAAAGAAAAATGGTTTTGCTTTGAAAACCACATTTTTCACATGACGAACTATTATTTTATAATCTTTTCCAACTTTGCCAACTTCCATACTTTTAATAATGAAATTGGCTAAAGATTAGAAAACACTATATTCGCATTTTACAATGCTACCACAAGCTTGCATACAAGTCAATATTTTTTATTTTAATGGAAGCATAAGTTTTTATAGGCTTGCATTAAGGTTTGTCTGTCCTGTTCCCAATACGATCGATTAGTAAACTTCATGATCTTCATTTGCGTAAGTCAAACGAGATTGACAAATGCACTTACGCTTTTTTTACTGCTTTTAAAATATAATAGCCCTTCTTTTTCGCCACTATCTCCACGTTGCTGAATAATTCTTCGATTTTTGCTTTCGCAGACGGAGCTCCTTGCTTCTTTTGAATGACTACCCACAACTCTCCATCAGACCTTAAACGACGGAAACTTTGTTTGAAAATATCATGAACGACATCTTTTCCAGCACGGATAGGTGGATTTGTTAAAATAGCAGCAAAGTTTTCCTCGCTTACATTTGCCAATCGATCACTTTCATATATATCTACGTTTTCGATGCTATTTTGCTCGGCATTTTCTTTCGCCAGCGTGATTGCCCTTTGATTCACATCAATCATATGAATCAACCGATCCGGAAAATCCTTTGCAATACTTAAGCCAATCGGGCCATATCCGCACCCTACATCCAATATCGGACCGGCTATTTTCGGAGGTTCGAATGTATCAATTAATAATCGGGATCCAAAGTCCACTTCACCTTTTGAAAAAACGCCATGATCCGTTTTAAGACGAAATGGATGATTTCTCAATTCCGCATTCCAAAATCTCGGATCACTTGCAACTTCAGGCTCGCGCGAATAATAATGTTCAACCATGTGATAACCTCCTTTGAACCCTTCCAATTGACTCTTCTAATCCATTTTCTCCTATTAAAATAGGATGACCAACAAAATTACTTCTAAAAGTAGTTTTATAAAAAATTAGCGAAAAAAAGCCCGCTTTATAAGCAGCGAGCTTTTTATTTTTTCTAGATGATTACTTAACTTCGACGCCAGCTCCAACTTCTTCAAGTTTAGCTTTGATTTCTTCTGCTTCTTCTTTAGACGCGCCTTCTTTAAGTGGTTTTGGAGCATTGTCAACAAGCTCTTTTGCTTCTTTTAAGCCAAGGCCTGTGATTTCACGTACAACTTTGATAACTTTAATTTTTTGTGCACCAGCGTTAGCAAGTATTACGTCAAACTCAGTTTGTTCTGCAGCAGCTTCGCCACCAGCAGCACCGCCTACTACAGCTACAGGAGCAGCAGCAGTTACGCCAAATTCTTCTTCAATTGCTTTAACAAGATCGTTTAATTCAAGAACTGTCATATTTTTGACAGCTTCAATGATTTGTTCTTTAGTCATGATTTATTTCCTCCGTTAATTTTATTGTTTTTTATAATGTTTTTCGCTTTATTCCCTGTCCAGCTCCAGCGCCTATCGACTAGCAAACTTCTTGTCCTTTTCCCTACGATAAGGAAGCCAGGCTCGTTCCTCGCCGTGTTTCCTTTATCGCAAGTCTTGGGCCGAAAGAGGAACGTCGACTAAAACCGCCACGTCCTGTGGCAACGTCGACGGATCCGCATCCTGCGGACCTGTACGTCGATGAGCAAGGCGCTTCCGCTTTTCTATGCGCTCTGTTCTTCTTTTTGATCCGCCACAGCTTTAGCTGCAAGTGCCAAGTTGCGGACAGGAGCTTGAAGAACGCTAAGCAACATAGAAAGCAATCCTTCGCGAGATGGAAGATCTGCAAGTGCCTTGACTTCTTCAACAGTTGCAATATTTCCTTCGATTACACCAGCTTTGATTTCAAGCGCCTCATTCTTTTTAGCAAATTCGCTTAAAATTTTTGCAGGAGCTACAACGTCATCCGTACTGAATGCGATCGCGTTTGGACCTGTTAATGACTCATTCAAGCCTGTAAGTTCAGCAGCTTCTGCCGCACGGCGTGTCATTGAGTTTTTGTAAACTTTGAATTCGATGCCCGCTTCACGAAGTTGTTTACGAAGTTCCGTTACTTGTGCTACGGTCAATCCACGGTAATCAACTACCACTGTAGAAACACTTGATTTCAACTTCTCAGAAATTTCTTGTACAAGTTGTTGCTTTTGCTCAATTACTTTGCTCATCCTTACACCTCCTAGATTACCAAATGGACATTTATACCATATACAAAAAACCTCCATAAATAGACATGGAGGTTTTACGCATCAATCATTCGAACAGATTGATTATATATCGCAATGACCTCGGTAGGAAATTAAGCTTTTTCAGCACCTACTGTCTACGGTACAAATGATTAAATTTTCAACAAAGAGTATTCTATCAGATTGCAAACTGACAGTCAACTATTTTTTATATTGAAGAAGGATCAATTTTTACGCCAGGTCCCATTGTTGAAGTAACGGTAACGTTCTTCATGTAAGTTCCTTTTGCAGCAGCTGGCTTCGCTTTTAACAATGTATCGAAAATAGTAGCAAAGTTTTCAACAAGCTTCTCTTTATCGAAAGAAACTTTTCCGATTGGAACGTGGATAATTCCCGCTCTGTCAACACGGTATTCAACTTTACCTGCTTTAATTTCGTTTACAGCTCTGGCTACATCAAATGTAACGGTACCTGTTTTAGGGTTTGGCATTAAACCTTTAGGTCCAAGTGTACGACCAAGTTTACCAACTTCACCCATCATGTCTGGAGTAGCTACGATTACATCAAAGTCGAACCAACCTTGGTTGATTTTATTAATGTATTCTGCATCTCCTACATAATCAGCACCAGCGGCTTCTGCTTCTTTTAACTTTTCACCTTTAGCAAATACCAATACGCGTTGAGTTTTACCTGTACCATTTGGAAGTACAACTGCACCGCGGATTTGTTGGTCCGCTTTTTTAGGATCTACTCCTAAACGGAAAGCTGCTTCAACTGTTGCATCAAATTTTGCATAGTCAATTTTTTTCACTAGTTCAATAGCTTCGTCAATTGCATAAGCTTTTGAACGATCAACTTGCTTCAAAGCTTCTACATATTTCTTACCTTTTTTAGCCATTAATATTTCCTCCTATAATGTGGTTTTAGCGGAATGTGACCTCCCACGTCGAAAAGCGCAGGCACCTAATACAGCGACTTACCGATTTACAAGTACCCTATTGTAGGAAGGGGCCTGAAATCCTCTAGTCGATAGGCGCCGGAGCTAAACACTCAAAAGGAAGGCTTAGAAGCAGCCTCCCTCTATCAACAGCCTTTCTTTCAGTCAAAATCAGTCTTCGATTTTGATACCCATGCTGCGTGCAGTGCCTTCAACCATTAGCATAGCTGCTTCAACGCTAGCTGCGTTTAGGTCTGGCATTTTTGTTTCAGCGATTTCACGTACTTTATCGCGTTTTACAGTTGCGACTGACTTTTTATTTGGTTCACCAGAACCCGACTCGATACCAGCTGCTTTTTTAAGCAAAACGGCAGCAGGCGGAGTTTTTGTGATGAATGTAAAAGAACGGTCTTCAAATACCGTGATTTCAACTGGAATGATTAAGCCAGCTTGATCTGCTGTACGAGCATTAAACTCCTTACAGAATCCCATGATATTTACACCTGCTTGACCCAATGCTGGTCCAACTGGTGGAGCTGGATTCGCTTTGCCCGCAGGAATTTGTAATTTTACAAGCTTAATTACTTTTTTAGCCACGAGACACACCTCCTTAAGTCCGTGATGTGGTAAATGGGTTTTCACCCTCCCACTCAACATATCAAAATATAATAAATGAATTTTTTAATCAGTTCTCCCATTTCGAAGCATACTGACCTAGAAGATATTATCACTTTTCGCAATAGATTTCAAGTTGTTTCAAATTATAATTTATCAATTTGCGCGAAGTCTAATTCAACAGGCGTTTCCCGACCAAACATGTTGACCATGACTCTTGCTTTTCCTTTTGTTTGATCCATATCTTCGATTTTTCCAGTAAAATTGGCAAACGGTCCCTCTTTTACTGTTACGGTTTCACCAGGTTCAAATTTCACTTCAACACGTTTTTCTTCCATGCCCATCCGTTTAAGGATAAAAGAAATTTCTTCTGGTAATAACGGAGTTGGTTTTGAACCCGATCCAGAAGAGCCGACAAATCCTGTCACTCCTGGAGTATTTCGCACAACATACCAAGAATCATCTGTCATGATAATTTCAACTAAAACATAACCCGGGAAAACTTTCCTTTTCACAAGTTTCTTTTTACCGTTTTTAAAATCGGTCTCCTCGTCTTCAGGAACGATTACTCGGAAAATTTTATCTTGCATTCCCATGGATTCTACACGTTTCTCAAGATTCGCTTTAACTTTGTTTTCATAGCCGGAATAAGTATGGACAACATACCAGTTCTTTTCCATATTTTAGGACGCTATGTCCTTCCCTCCCTGTATACATTTTCATATTTAGTGCGTGTTCAAAAAGTTGCCGAATTAGAAGCAAGAAGATCAAGGCAGCACAGAAACAAGCCAACGAAGAGATTCGCAGCTTATCATTTGGTGACTTTTTGAACATCCTCTTTTTTTTTCCAAATGAAAAAACCCGTTGACCGGGCTTTAAGACTCTCTATCTATATTTTTCATTATACCATGAGAAACTGTATGTTATACAAGTCTCAAGGTAAAATAAGAATTTATAATCCGAGAATAAAACGAATGGATTTAGAGATGACTAGGTCAATTCCCGCAAAAAATAATGCAAGGATTGTGACTGTCACTAGAACCGTAATCGTATAGCCGGTAAGTTCTTTACGCCTTGGCCAACTTACTTTTCTCATTTCTGAGCCTACATGGCGAAAGAATTGGGTTAAGCTTGACATGTTCGTACCTCCAAGTAAATAGCTGCTTATGGATGTATGCTATTTTGTTTCTTTGTGAATAGTATGAGCGTTACAGCTTTTGCAAAATTTCTTTAACTCTAGGCGTGTAGCGTCGTCTTTATTCTTATCCGTCATATAATTGCGCGAGCCACACGCTGCACAAACTAATGCAACTTTCTTTTTCACTTGCAGCACCTGCTCTCCCAATTATCTAATAAAAAATATCATGGAAGTTTGTTTCTGTCAATAAAAGGTTTTGTTTCAGACGCTGAATTCTCGTAGTTCTAAATAGCGTTCAAGTTTTCTCTTTACTCTTTGTAAAGCGTTGTCAATTGATTTTACGTGGCGATCCAACTCATCGGATATTTCTTGATAAGATCGCCCGTCTAAATAAAGCGCTAACACTTTTCTTTCTAAATCGCTCAACAATTCCATAACCTTCTCTTCGATGTTATTCAGCTTTTCTCTATTGATTAAAAGTTCCTCTGGATCAAGAATTTTTGCACCAGAGATCACATCCATCAATGTACGATCTGATTCTTCGTCGTAAATAGGCTTGTCCAAAGAAACATAAGAATTTAGTGGGATGTGTTTTTGTCGGGTGGCTGTTTTGATTGCAGTGATGATTTGTCTTGTGATGCAAAGTTCTGCAAAAGCTTTAAATGATGAAAGCTTATCTCCTTTAAAGTCTCGAATAGCTTTATAAAGACCAATCATGCCTTCTTGCACGATGTCCTCTTTGTCCGCTCCAATTAAAAAATACGAACGGGCTTTCGCTCTAACAAAATTGCGGTATTTTTTAATGAGGTAGTCTAGTGCTTCGCTTTCTCCTTCATGAATCAGTTCAATCAATTCTTCATCTTCAAATAAATCATATCTGATGTCGTCATCTAGTCTGATATTTGAAATCACCGTATCCCCCCACCCTAAAACCATAGATAAAGCTATTATACATGACAGAATTTTCTAGCGTCAACTAGTCATTTCTCCCCACGTCGCCATTTTTCGAAAATTGCTGCAACTTCATCACTTAAGGGTATTTTTGATGCTGGAAGTTTTTCTCTAGTACTTTCGAGCCGTTTATCTATCTTTCGATCAATGGCCTGAACTTCAATCAATAATTCCCGTGCAGAAATTCTAAGGGCTCCTTGTCCAAAAATAGCCCATTGTTCCGTGTAATCTGAAGTAGCCACGTGAATTTGCGTTCGAATATTGCTTAATTCTTTCGCTAATTTTTCGATCCGCTCGTCCGCGGTTTCTTCGGCTTTCGTATAAATGACATCAACTTTATGCTTACGATATTTTTTTTCAACTCCCTTAACGTCATAAGCATCAAATACGACTATTACTTTATATCCAGTATAGCCTTGATAATCAGCCATAATTTCAATTAATCGATCTCTTGCAGCCGCAAGATCTTTCTTTTTTAGTTCTATCAATTCGGACCAAGCACCGATGATATTATAGCCATCGACAATAAGGATATCCATTTTTTATCAACCCTCAAGTGGATTCCGTTTTCGATGAACCTCATACATAAGTAAAGCGGCCGCCACAGAAGCGTTTAGGGATGTAACGTGTCCAGACATCGGCAAATGGATTAAAAAATCACATTTCTCCCTAATTAAACGGCCAATCCCTTTACCTTCACTGCCAATGACGATCGCAAGCGGCATCGTCGCATCCATCTTTCTATAATCTTTGCTTCCTTTTGCATCAGTTCCAAAAACCCAAATACCACGTTCTTTTATTTCCTCTATCGTTCTTGCAATATTCGTCACACGTGCAACCGGAATATATTCAATGGCTCCTGTAGACAGCTTAGCGACAGTAGCGGTCAGTCCAACTGCTCTTCGCTTCGGAATGATGATGCCATGAACTCCGGCAGCGTCTGCTGTACGCAAAATGGAACCAAGATTATGGGGATCCTCCAGCTCGTCTAAAATAAGAAAAAACGGATCTTCTCCTTTTTTAGAGGCATGAGCAAATAAATCGTCCAGCTCAGCATATTGGTAGGCAGCAACTTGTGCGATGACACCTTGATGATTCTCTTTCGTGTTCTGCTCGATTTTTTGCTTAGGAACGTATTGAACTAACACATTGCGTTCTTTCGCAAGCTTCACAATAACTTGCATTTGTCCTTTTTGAGATCCTTCAGCAATCCAGATTTTATTAATATCCCGGTCTGATTTTAACGCTTCAATAACGGGGTTTTTCCCCGCAATCCACTCTTGACTCATGCTGTTCCCACTCCCCCGGTTTCAATCTTCATAATTGCCTCATCGATAATTTCGTTAAGTCGGTTACGGTCGTTTGCTAAATATACCCAGCCAATCACCGCTTCGAAAGCGGTGCTATGGCGGTAGGTGAGGACATCCGTATTTTTGGGGGTTGTCCCTGATTTGGCATTTCTTCCCCGCTTCATAACGTTCATTTCTTCCTCATTTAAAAAATTCTCTTCAATCATTTTCTTTAAAATACTAGACTGTGCTTTTGCCGAAACGAAACGGGTCGCTTCTCGGTGAAGCCGATGCGGTTTTGTTTTACCATTAAGTAAAAGATAGTGGCGGATAAACACATCATAAACGGCGTCACCGATATAGGCGAGCGCTAAACTATTCAATTGCTTATAGTCTACTTCTTTCTCAGGCAGATTCATATTGATTAGCCCCGTTTCCATCTAGTACCTTGAGGTGTATCTTCAAGAATAATATTCATTTCTTTTAATTGATCACGAATTTGGTCTGCACGTTGGAAGTCGCGATTTCTTCTCGCTGCTAGGCGTTCCTCAATTAATTTTTCAATCTCTTCGTCGAGCAGTTCCTCCGCTTCCAATTGAAGACCGAGGACGGAAAATAACTCTTCAAATACTTGCATGAATGATTCAATGACCTTAACCGAAGTATTTTCTTCCATCAAATAATAATTGGCTTGTTTTGCTAGCTCAAATAAAATGGAGATTCCATCCGCTGTATTAAAATCGTCATCCATTTCTTTTATAAATTCATTCTTCAAGTCAGATATCTTTTGTAGCCATTCCTCATCGTTCGTGGTCAAATTCGCACTTACATTTAGTCGATATTTTAAATTTTGATAAGACGTTTTTAATCTTTCAAGACCCGCTCCGGCATTTCTTAACAATTCGTCTGTAAAATTGATCGGGTTGCGGTAATGGACGGCAAGCATAAAGAACCTTAAAACTTGTGGATCAACGGATTTAAGGATGTCATGAACAAGGACAAAGTTTCCAAGCGACTTCGACATTTTTTCGTTGTCGATGTTAATGTATCCATTATGCATCCAATAACGGGCAAATGTTTTTCCTGTCAGTGCTTCTGATTGAGCAATTTCATTTTCATGATGTGGGAAAGTTAAATCTTGACCGCCTGCATGGATATCGATCGTATCGCCTAAATATTTACGTGCCATCGCGGAGCACTCGATATGCCAACCCGGTCTTCCCTTACCCCACGGACTATCCCAATGAATTTCTCCTTCTTTTGCTGCTTTCCATAATGTGAAATCAAGGGCATCTTCTTTCTTTTCACCCGCTTGAATGCGGGCACCAATTTTTAAATCATCGATGGATTGGTGGGAAAGCTTGCCGTATTCGTCAAAGCGTCTTGTTCTATAATAAACATCGCCATCTGATTCATAAGCAAAACCTTTTTCAATCAATGTTTCGATAAATTCAATAATGACATCCATATTTTCCGTTACACGCGGATGTAGATTTGCTCTTTTGCAGCCGAGTGCTGATACATCTTCAAAAAATGCTTCAATGAACCGTTCTGCAATCGTTGGGACATCGCTTCCAAGTTCCGCCGCCGCTTTAATAAGCTTGTCGTCTACATCTGTAAAATTGGAAACAAAGTTTACTTCATATCCCCGGTATTCCAAATAACGGCGAACCGTATCGAATACAATCGGCGGTCTTGCGTTTCCGATATGAATATAGTTATAAACGGTCGGACCGCAAACATACATTTTAACTTTTCCTTCTTCTAACGGTATAAAATCTTCTTTTTTTCGAGTGAGCGTATTATAAATTTTAATGGCCATCAATCGAGACTCCTTCCGAAATTTCCTTCCGCAATTGCGAGATTTCTTCTTGCAGCTGAGCGATCTTTTTTTCCATTTCTGTACATTTATCTGAAATAGGATCAGGCAGATCACAATGATTTAAATCCTTAATTCTGACTCCATCCCGGACAACGACTCGTCCTGGTATGCCGACTACCGTGGAATTGGGTGGTACATCTTTTAAAACGACAGAACCAGCCCCTATTTTTGAATTTTTCCCTATCGTAATATTTCCAAGCACCTTAGCACCCGTTGCGATAAGAGCATTATCTTCAATCGTTGGATGCCGCTTTCCTTTCTCCTTTCCTGTTCCACCTAAAGTGACACCTTGATAAACTGTCACATTATTACCGATTTCACACGTTTCCCCAATGACAACCCCCATTCCGTGGTCTATGAAGAAACGCCTCCCGATAACCGCACCGGGGTGAATCTCAATCCCTGTAAAAAATCGATTAATTTGCGATATGACTCTCGCAGCAAAATACATTTTTCTTTTGTATAAAGCGTGTGCCACTCGATGAGCCCAAATCGCATGCAAGCCCGAATAAGTTAAGATTACCTCAAAGCTAGTGCGTGCTGCAGGATCTTGATCGAATACCGTCTCTATATCTTCTTTCATTCTTTTGAACATTTATTTCGGCCCCCCTTTATCAAAAAAATAAAAACGCCTCTGAAAAAATCAGAGACGCCTTTGGCGCGGTTCCACTCTGGTTGGGCACAGCTTTTTAAAAATAAGCGCCCCGGCTCCTTCTTGATAACGGCAAGACTACCGCCAGCACCTACTAAAGCTTCCCCTTTCGGCTTTGGACTCAGAGGCGCACTTCAAAAAATGAGTAGCTGGTCCCGCTCTCAGCCGGTGGCGGCACTCTCTGATCAGCATCATTTTTCTACTTTTCCTCTTCAACGTTTTCATTATTAAGTATAATATATTATAGTTTCGTCTAAATGTTAACCCTTCAAACGCTCTAGTCGTCTTTTTATTTTTTCCTTGCCTAACAATTCAATTGCGTTAGGAAGTTCTGGACCGTGTGCTTGCCCTGTAACTGCAACACGAATCGGCATAAATAACTTTTTCCCTTTTTGTCCAGTCGATTTTTGAACAGCTTTTATTGCCTGTTTAATTCCAGCTGCTTCGAAAGGTGTAAGAGTATCAACCTCATCATAAAATGCACTTAAAACTTCCGGCACCTGCTCCTCTTCCAAAACAGCTTTTGCCTCTTCGTCATACTCGATTTCATCTTTGAAAAACATGCTTGATAGCTCTACGATTTCTGCTCCGTAGCTCATTTGATCTTGATACAAAGCAATTAAGCTTCTCGCCCATTCTTTCTCTTCTTGATTTGGCTGTTCACTTACAAGTCCAGCTTTTACAAGATGAGGCAATGATAAGGCAACAACTTCATCAAGATCCAGCTTCTTCATATATTGATTATTCATCCAAGCAAGCTTTTGCTTGTCGAAAAGCGCAGGGGATTTCGAAAGTCGATTTGCATCAAAGATTTTAATGAATTCTTCTTTTGAAAAAATCTCTTCTTCCCCTTGTGGAGACCATCCAAGCAAGGCGATAAAATTAAACAGAGCTTCCGGCAAATACCCAAGTTCGGCGTATTGTTCAATAAATTGAATAATCGATTCATCACGCTTACTCAATTTTTTACGGCTTTCGTTGACGATGAGTGTCATATGGCCATACGTAGGCGGTTCCCAATCAAACGCTTCAAAAATCATCAATTGTTTTGGAGTATTGGAAATATGGTCGTCGCCACGGAGAACATGGCTAATGTTCATTAAATGATCATCGATGGCTACAGCGAAATTATACGTCGGGATGCCATCCTTTTTTACAATGACAAAGTCACCGATGCCATCGGATTCAAAGGAAACGTCATCTTTTACCATATCTTTAAAGGCATAGACCTTCCCAGCAGGTACTTTAAAACGAATGCTTGGAATTCTTCCTTCCGCTTCAAGTGCTGCCCGCTCTTCCTCAGAAAGATGAGCACATTTCCCGGAATAGCGCGGCATTTCACTGCGAGCAATTTGGGCTTCACGCTCTTTTTCAAGTTCTTCCTCCGTACAGTAACATTTATAGGCTAGACCACGCTCTAAAAGCTGATCATAATATTTTTTATAAATGTCGACGCGCTCGGATTGTCGATATGGACCGTAGCCTCCGTCCTTATCCACACTTTCGTCCCAATCGATTCCAAGCCATTTTAAGTACTTAAGCTGACTTTCTTCGCCGCCCTCAATATTACGTTTTAAATCTGTATCTTCAATTCTAATAAGGAATGTTCCACCTAGATTACGTGCAAATAAATAATTAAAAAGTGCTGTACGCGCATTACCAATGTGCAGATGGCCCGTTGGACTTGGCGCATAGCGCACTCTCACGTCATTTGACATTTTCTTGCCTCCATTCAAAATCACGGTCTTTCTATTTTACAATACTATAAACTATGAATAAAGTTCTTGCACACTTTTAACTTTGTATAGTCGATTTCCGCGCTTTATACATCTTGAAAAACTGCACTAGTCATTATTTTTCTCAATTAAAATAACAGCCTGTGTGGCGATTCCTTCTTCGCGTCCCACAAAGCCAAGGCGCTCTGTTGTCGTTGCCTTCACATTAACTTGAGACGTGTCCGCTTCTAAAAGCTCTGCGATGCGCTCTTTCATTTTATCAATATGAGGAGCCATTTTCGGCTTTTGCGCCATGATGGTGCAATCGATATTGACGAGTGAATATCCACGCTCTTTTACGAGATTCCAGACATGAGTCAAAAGCTTAGCAGAATCGGCGTCTTTAAAAGCAGGGTCCGTGTCGGGAAAATGCCTGCCGATATCTCCTTCCCCAATCGCTCCAAGACAAGCGTCTGCTACCGTATGTAAAAGAACATCCGCATCAGAATGCCCAATCAATCCTTTTTCGTGAGGAATTTCAATTCCACCAATGATTAGTGGTCTGCCTTCTGCAAATTCATGCACATCAAAGCCTTGTCCAACTCTAAACATTCATGCATTCTCCTTAAAATTTAATTTTCTAGTTGTCTTTTCTTTAAGATGGCCTCAGCGAAGTATAGGTCTTCCGGTGTCGTTAATTTAATATTATCGTAGTCAGCTTCAACAATTTTTACGGTATGTCGAGTTTTCTCTACGAGTGATGCTTCATCTGTCCCTATATATTTTTCTTTTTGGGCTCGCTCGTGAGCACTCTTCAACACTGAAAAATGAAAAGCTTGTGGGGTTTGCACCTGCCACAAGCTGGATCGGTCTACCGTTTCAACGACTTCAAGATTTGTTACTTTTTTGATCGTATCCTTCACCGGAACAGCCGCTATTGCCGCCCCATTTTCTTCCGCTGCGGCTACGAGACGCGCTATCGTCTCAGGACGAATAAAAGGACGAGCTCCATCATGAACGAGAATGATTCCTTCTGCTTTAGCAGCCTTCAATCCATTATACACGCTATATTGCCGCTCACTACCACCAAATACAAGGTGTACCTTCGTATAGCGGCTCTCGATTTCGGCAAAAAAAGATTCATCATTCGAATGAATCACAAGGATGATTCGGCTACAATTATGATCCTCTTCAAAAACATCAAGTGTATGAAGAATGATGGGTCTTCCTGCCAAGTTCATCAATAATTTATTGTATCCAGCACCCATTCTTTTACCAGATCCTGCCGCTGGAATAATCACTTGATAATTCATTGCTTTTTCCCCTATTCTCATTCAATCGTTATAATGCCTTTTCCAGTAGCTTCGGCTTCGCAAAAATCATTCGTCCAGCTGATGTTTGCAAGACACTTGTCACAACCACATCAATTCGTTTGCCAATATAATTTCTGCCTTCTTCCACTACGATCATGGTACCATCGTCCAGATAAGCGACGCCTTGATTATATTCTTTTCCATCCTTTATTACTTGAACATTTAACTCTTCTCCCGGCAAAACAACAGGCTTCACTGCATTGGCAAGATCATTAATATTTAATACATTTACATTTTGAAACTCGCATACTTTATTTAAATTATAGTCATTTGTTACGACAATCCCGTCTGTAAGCTTAGCAAGCTTGATGAGTTTACTATCGACTTCCTGAATATCATCAAAGTCAATCTCATACATTTCAACTTGAATATCTATTTCTTTTTGAATGCGATTTAAGATATCAAGCCCTCTTCTTCCGCGATTTCGTTTCAGTGCATCAGAAGAATCGGCTATATGCTGAAGCTCCTCAAGGACAAATTGAGGAATGACAATAATTCCGTCTAAAAATCCAGTTTGGCAAATATCAGCTATCCTGCCATCAATAATGACGCTCGTATCTAGTATTTTTAACCGTTTGGAAGAAGTCTCCTTTTCTGCCTCTGCCCCATCTGCACCTCGTTTTTTTCCACCTCGATTAATAGAAAAAAGACTCGTAAGTTCATCTCGTTTTTTAAAACCTACCTGGAACCCTAAATATCCAAGCAATAACGTCAACAAAATCGGAACATACGTATTAATAATAGGAATTTCCATTTGATTTATGGCTAGTCCTGCTAAAAATGCGACTATCAAACCAAAAATAAGACCGAGACTACCGAATAAAATATCTGTGATAGGAGCTTTAACAATCCTATCTTCAAGCCATTTTACACCGTTGACAATAAAATCAACTGCCCAAAAAGTTATTAAATAAAAAATAATTGCACCTATAATAGCTGAAATATACGGATTATTGATTAAGGCCACACTATCTAATTTTACCAATTTTAATAATTCAGGAATGAGAAAAATGCCCAAAGTGCCGCCCAGAAGCAGAAAACACGCTTGCACAATTCTTTTTAACATACATTCCTTCACCTCCTTCTTCTAATTATTAACAATTAACTCGCATAAAAACCGCAGAGTTGTAAAAAATTCCCTTTTTTATATTACATAATAAAAGATTCTCTATTCAATATGTGTTCTCATTTTAATATAACATTATTTGTAAAAAAACTCCTTCACCAAAAGGTAGCAATTTTATATATTAATGTCAATTCTAGCATAGGACAAAAGCACTTTTTTTAAAAAATATTTTAACATTCTATGAAAAAGTATATTGAAGTGCTTCCCCTACAGTATTAACCCCAATAACTTCAATTCCTGCGGGAGCTTTCCAGCCTCCAATATTATTGGCTGGTATGATGACTCTCTCGAATCCAAGTTTTGCGGCTTCTTGAACCCGTTGTTCAATTCTCGATACACGACGAACTTCACCCGTCAATCCAACTTCGCCAATGATGCAGTCTGTTGCTCTCGTTTGTTTATCACGAAAACTAGACGCGATGCTTGTCGCGATTGCAAGGTCAATTGCTGGCTCATCAAGCTTTACTCCACCCGCCACTTTTAAATAGGCATCTTGATTTTGCAATAATAATCCTACTCTTTTTTCTAGAACCGCCATAATTAAGGACACTCGGTTATAATCAATACCAGTCGCCATCCTTCTAGGATTTCCAAAACTAGTAGGTGAAATAAGCGCCTGAATTTCTACTAAAACAGGGCGTGTCCCTTCCATAGATGCCACGACCGTGGAGCCAGAAGTACCTTTGGATCTTTCTTCTAGGAAAATTTCAGAGGGATTCTCAACCTCTTCGAGACCTGATTCCTTCATTTCAAATATTCCCATTTCATTTGTAGAACCAAAACGGTTTTTTACAGCACGGAGTATCCGATACGTATGGTGTCGCTCTCCTTCAAAATAGAGAACGGTATCCACCATATGCTCTAATAAACGTGGTCCAGCAATAGCGCCTTCCTTTGTTACATGGCCGACTATAAAAATAGCAATTCCTTTCGTTTTGGCCATTCGCATTAGCTCTGCCGTACATTCACGTACTTGGGAAACACTGCCGGGAGCTGATGTAACCTCAGGATGATAGACGGTTTGAATCGAGTCTACCACTACAAAATGAGGAGATAAATTTTCAATTGTTTGGTGAATCAATTCTAAATTGGTTTCGGCATATATATATAGTTCTGGTGATGAAACATTTAATCTGTCGGCTCTAAGCTTTGTTTGTTTAACAGATTCTTCGCCGGAAATATAGAGGACTTTGGGATTTACTGCTGCAAGCTGTGCGGAGACTTGCAAAAGTAAGGTAGATTTACCGATTCCCGGATCGCCGCCAATAAGGATAAGGGATCCTGGAACAACCCCTCCACCGAGTACACGGTTTAATTCTTTTAATTCCGTTGTAACACGCGGTTCTAGTTTCGTTTCAATGGAAGTGATTGGAGATGCTTTGGAAAGTTCTTCAGATGAGGTATGTTGAAATGATCGTTTCGGTTGTTTCCCGATTATATCTACTTCTTCGACCATTTGATTCCATTCCCCACAGCCCGGACATCTTCCCATCCACTTAGCTGATTCATACCCACAAGATTGACACATAAATTTTGTTTTTT
Organism: Bacillus sp. IITD106; assembly: GCF_019459225.1. GTDB lineage: Bacteria > Bacillota > Bacilli > Bacillales > Bacillaceae_C > Lederbergia. The sequence goes on along the minus strand of NZ_JAIAZY010000027.1, from coordinate 5,126 downwards.
TCTTTGCCATTCTCTTCTCCTTAAAATAATAAAAATAAACTGGGTACACGTTTATGTGAGTGTACCCAGGTTTTTTGCTTGAGCAAAATAACCTTTCGCTTGAGGCTATAGTTACGAAATGGATTTTTCAGTTGTTTTTACAGTAAACTCTCCATCTTCCACATCAATTAGAATATGTTGGCCGGTACCGATGTTGCCTTTCAATAATTCTTCGGATAAACGATCTTCAATGAACTTTTGAATGGCCCTTCTAAGCGGACGGGCACCATATTCAGGATCGAAGCCTTCATCCGTAATTTTTTCTATTGCCGCATCTGTCAATTCTAAATCCATTTCCTGCTCTTTTAGGCGCTTCATTAATTGTTCTGCCAACAGTGAAACTATTTCCTTCAAATGCGGCTTTTCTAGAGCGTGGAAAACAATGATTTCATCGATACGATTTAGAAATTCTGGTCGGAAGGCTCTTTTCAACTCTTCCATTACCTTACTCTTCATATCTTTATAATCCTGTTCTCCGTCTTGAATGCTGAAACCAACATATTTATTGCGTTTTAACGACTCTGCTCCGACATTCGAAGTTAAAATTAACACAGTATTCCTAAAGTCAACCGTTCTTCCTTTTGAATCCGTAAGACGGCCATCTTCTAATACTTGCAACAAAATATTAAATACGTCGGGATGAGCTTTCTCGATTTCATCAAGCAAAATAACGGAATAAGGCTTTCTTCTTACTTTTTCAGTTAATTGCCCACCTTCTTCAAAGCCGACATATCCCGGAGGAGAACCGACAAGTCTTGAGGTTGAGTGTTTCTCCATGTACTCGGACATATCGATGCGTATCATCGCATCTTCATCACCGAACATCGCTTCTGCTAAAGCTCTCGCAAGCTCAGTTTTTCCAACTCCCGTAGGGCCTAAGAAAATGAATGAACCAATTGGCCGCTTAGGATCCTTTAATCCAGCCCTAGCTCTACGAACTGCTTTCGCCACTGATTTTACCGCTTCTTCCTGTCCTATGACCCTTGAATGTAAAATTTCCTCCAAATTCAACAACTTCTCTGTTTCAGTTGAAGCCAGTTTAGACACAGGGATTCCAGTCCAGCTCGATACTACACTAGCAATATCTTCTACTGTTACTTCACTGTTTTCCTGGCCTTGTTTTTCTTTCCATGTTTTCTTCGTTTCTTCCAGTTCCTCACGAAGTCGTTGCTCAGAATCACGAAGAGAAGCTGCTTTTTCAAACTCTTGACTTTGAACGGCCGCGTCTTTTTCCTTGCGTATTGCTTCAAGCTTCGCCTCAAGTTCTTTCAAATTTGGAGGAGTTGTATAAGAACGAAGTCTCACCTTCGACCCTGCCTCGTCAATTAAATCAATTGCTTTATCCGGTAAGAAACGATCAGATATATAGCGATCAGATAATTTTACAGCAGCTTCAATTGCCTCATCTGTAATTGACACACGATGATGTGCCTCATAGCGATCTCTCAATCCTTTTAAAATTTGAATAGATTCTTCCGCTGTCGGCTCATCTACTTGAATTGGTTGGAAACGGCGTTCTAGCGCTGCGTCCTTTTCAATATATTTACGATATTCATCGAGCGTGGTAGCGCCAATACATTGCAATTCACCACGGGCCAATGATGGTTTTAAAATATTGGAGGCATCAATGGCACCTTCCGCTCCTCCCGCGCCGATCAACGTATGAAGTTCATCAATAAATAGAATGATATTCCCTGCCTGGCGAATCTCATCCATTACTTTTTTCAAGCGATCTTCAAATTCTCCACGATATTTCGTTCCCGCTACAACGGTACCCATATCCAGTGTCATGACGCGTTTATCACGTAAAATCTCTGGAACCTCATTTTGAATAATTTGTTGGGCAAGCCCTTCAGCAATCGCCGTTTTACCGACTCCTGGCTCGCCAATGAGAACGGGATTATTTTTCGTGCGTCTGCTTAAAACTTCAATGACCCTTTGAATTTCTTTATTTCGTCCAATTACAGGATCTAGGCTTCCTTCTTTGGCGATAGCTGTTAAATCACGAGCAAGTCCGTCTAATGTTGGAGTGCTTGCACTTGATGAACCCCCACCGTGATTATTCGCTTCATTGCTCCCTAGCAGCTGAAGTACTTGTTGACGTGCTTTGTTTAAGCTCACACCTAAATTATTTAAAACGCGGGCCGCCACCCCTTCACCCTCGCGGATTAATCCTAGAAGAATATGCTCGGTGCCAACATAGGAATGCCCTAGTTTTCGAGCTTCATCCATGGAAAGCTCAATCACCTTTTTCGCTCTCGGTGTATAGTGAATATTTTGCGAAGTATCCTGTCCACGTCCTATTAAATTCTCTACTTCTTTTTGGATTTTTTCTGGCCCGAGTGCAAGGCCATACAAAGCTTTGGCGGCAATCCCTTCGCCTTCTCTCACTAGTCCAAGCAAAATATGTTCCGTACCGATATTGCTATGGCCCAGACGAATTGCCTCTTCTTGTGACAGCGCCAATACTTTTTGTGCCCTCTCAGTAAAACGTCCAAACATCATACGATCTCCTCCTAACAATCTTTCTCTTCAAGTTTTAATCGTTCGCGAATAAATGCTGCTCTTTTAATATCACGTTCAGCCGGACGGAGGGGACCGCCAGCATATTGTTGTAAAAATCCAGGCTGCGTCAAAATCATTAATTCATTGAGGATATTTTTTGATAAATGTTTTATATACCCTGTATCTATGCCCAATCTAACATCAGATAAACATTCAGCAGCCTCTTTTGTTTCTATCACACGGCTATTGGCCAAAATTCCATAAGATCGGAATACTCTATCCTCTAATTGTATGTTAGATGTCTTTACTAATGCTTCTCTCGCGGATCTTTCCTGAGCGATAATCTGCTGCACAACACTTGTTAAATCTCCGACAATGTCTTCTTCAGATTTTCCAAGCGTGATTTGGTTTGAAATTTGAAAAATATTACCCAACGCTTCGCTGCCTTCTCCGTAAATCCCTCTTACAACAAGACCGAGCTGATTAATAGCAGGAATGATCCGGTTCATTTGCCTTGTTAAAATTAACGCGGGAAGATGAACCATGACTGATGCCCTTAACCCAGTTCCAACGTTTGTTGGACAACTCGTTAAATAACCGAGATTTTCATCGAATGCATAGTCTATTTTTTCCTCTAACAAATCATCAATTTCATTGGCTCTTTTTAAAGCTTCATTTATTTGCAGTCCAGAAAATAAGCATTGGATTCTTATGTGGTCTTCTTCATTAACCATGATACTGATATCTTCATTCTCAGATAATATAACAGCACCATGAGAAGCATTTTCCGCTAAACGAGGACTGATTAAATGCTTTTCTACCAACACTCGCTTTTGCAGAGTTTTTAATTCCTCTACTTCTAGAAACTCCATTACCCCATAGGAATGAAATAAATCAGAATGTATATCTTTCAATTGATTGATAATTTCCCTTGCCTCTTCATTACTAAACAATGTAGGAAATTTATAATTACGAAAGTTTCTGGCAAGTCGTATTCTGGAACTTAAAATAACATCAGAATCAGGGCCTTCTGCACTCATCCATGAACTAACTGCTTTATTTAAAAACTTTTCTAGATTCATGATCTCCCCTCCTCACCCAACATCGTATTTTCGAGGGAACGGATTTGGTCACGTATTTCAGCTGCTTTTTCAAATTCTTCTTTAGCGATTAATGTTCGAAGTTCTTCTTTAAGTAATTGAACTTTCTTTTTTAAATGGATGGATCCCCCTATTCTTTTTGGAACCTTTCCACCATGTTTTATGTTACCACTATGAAGCCTTCTTAAAATCGGAGCCATTTGATCCTTAAATGCATCATAACAATTCGCACATCCGAAGCGGCCAATGTTTATAAATTGCTGAAACGTCATTTTACATACTTCACATTGATTAATTTGTTCAGATGGAGAAGGTTGCGATTTTGCCTGTTGAAATGAGGGATCAAAGTTTAATAGACCAGCTAGTAAATCGTTAAATGAAAAACCACCTGCACCATCAAGCATAAAAAACTCGCCTTTTTCCTGTGCACACTTTTCACATAGTTGAATTGTCGTCTTTTCGCCATTCACGACCTTTGTAACATGCATCGTTGCGGGTCTCTCTTTACATTCTTGGCATACCATCACCTTCACCTTACCTTCATTCATATTTAATCGCCTGAAGCATTGCTTTCAGGAGTCTCGCCCTCATCTCATCACGGTCAGGTAAATCAAGATATATAACGGAACGATCCATTACGCTTAGCATTAATTTTGCTTCTTTTTCAGTTATAACCCTTTCATCTAATAACCGAAAAATAATATCCTGTGCATTTGTTTGAGAAATCTTTCTCCCTATAAGCACTCCTAACTGATCAATTAAATGAGCTTTAGTATGTGTTCGTACCTTCGTAATTCGGATATAACCGCCTCCCCCTCTTTTACTTTCAACCATATACCCTCTTTCAATCGTAAAGCGTGTATTGATTACGTAGTTAATTTGGGAAGGGACACATTGAAATTTATCGGCGATCTCACTTCTTTTAATCTCAACAATTTCCGATTCACTTAGTTCAAGAACTTTTTTTAAATAACTTTCTATTACATCGGATATATTCCGCATCATCAAGCCACCTCCTTGAACCGACGCTTGACTTTGACTATATTTGACTTAATTATACCGAACAATACTCACTAAATGCAATTATCTATACCCAACATTATTTTATCCACGTTGTAAAAAAATGAAACCAAATCGCGGCGTTTTGTATAACTTTCAAAGAAGATTTATTTTTAATCAATTAGTACTAAGGCAACCCCTCTTACTTACTTTCGATCTTCTAGATCCCCATTGATCCTCGCTTACCTTGTTGTCATTTTTTGTATTGGTGACTTTTGCCGGGTGAATATATATTGAAAGGAATTAATTGTGATTTTGGTGACCTTCATGGAGAGTGAATGTGGATTGAAGGGTACCAATCTCAGGATTGATGACCTTCACGGGGAGAGATTGTGTACTGAAGGGCATCAATTGCAGTATTGGTGACCTTCACAGGGAAAGAATTTGGACTAAAGGGTATCAATCGTACTTCCGTACTTCGGA
>NZ_JAIAZY010000026.1 GCF_019459225.1 Bacillus sp. IITD106 | reverse complement strand
GATTACATAAACCCAAAAAGGAGGTGTTTTAAATGAAATTGGTAAAATCAGATGTGAAAATTAAAAAGGTTAAATTCTCTGTAATGTATGGCGGCAAAGTGATAACACCTTAATGAACAAAAGGGCTGCCCATAACTATTGGGACAGCCTTTTATCATTCTAATTAAAGTAAACGAATAACTTTATATAAAACGGTATTTCAAATAATATATTAACTTACAAAGAGGAGATTAAAGTGAAAATTTCAATAAACCTCAAAACAGAATATTTATCAAGTTTTCATGTGATACGTTGCTTATGTGAGAAAATAAGCTATAAACCTCACGAACAATTCGAAAAAGAAGATTTCAGATTAATATACCCGATATGTATGGATATAAAAAAGATGGATAAAAGGAGTTTAACGGAAGCTCAAGATTATAAAAATCAACTTCGCTTTTATACTATTGATAGGGTTGAAAGGCAGCTATATTCACTTTTGCGGTCCATTCGTAATTTTATCGGAGAAAATTTGGAAATATATATCTATAACGTCAACGCTTTAGATCCTGGATCCGCGAGATTTTTAAAAATATTAACTAACAAAAATTTTGGTGAGGTTTCCTATTATGGGCACCAATCCCATCTACCGTTTTTCAATGATCCGATTGAAAATACTTTGCAATTAGAACTAAAAAAATTAAATCAGAACCACATGACAAATGAAGTTCATGATTTAGCCTTACAATTTTTATCTGTAGGAGATGCATGGACCAGCATAAAGTTATTAAAACGAATACTTGAGATAAATAAGAATGATGAATATTTATATGACTTAGGAATCGCCTATACACAGATAGGAGAAACCGAGACAGCAGCCTATTATCTATACAAAAGTAAAGAGTTTGGAAAATTTAACAGAGTTATCGATGCTAACTATGTTCTTTCTATGTTGTATACGAGGCACCATCCTCGGTATCTTCAATCATTACAAAAGGCCGAGAATCTTCTTCAAGAAGCATATAGTCTATTCGATGATAAAGAAGAAGACTTCCATAAAATTTTCAATAGGAATGGGTACGCCTTGATTCTGTTTAAGAGAGGCCAAATAGAAAAAGCGATTAGTATACTTAAAAATGGGATAAAACAACTTAGAACTAATACCTCTTTACAAAATAAGGTTACTCTTCATGAAAGTGTTTTATTATATAATTTAGCACAATGTTATACGAAATTGAATTTATTTGAAGAAGCCTCTTTGGCTTTTGAGGAGTTAATAAGGATTGATCCGTATTATCCGGAAAATCGACTTGAATATGCTAAACTTTTATTAAACCATGGGGATGAAGAAGTTGCAATTAAGCAATTAAATGTTGCAAGCGAACTAAATCCTAATTTGCCAGAGATCTATTCAATTTATGGATATTTATATACACAAAGAGAAAATTTCCAACTAGCTGAAAGTCATTACTTAAAGGCTTTTCAACTTTCCAATGAAAAATTCGAATATTTATATGATTTGATTTATACGATGACACTTAATAATAAATATCAAGAATGTTATTCACTAATTAAAGACACTAGGATAGATGTATTATCCTTAAATGATCAGGAATATGTCGATTTATTCACTATTGAAGCTGAGTGTCTATTTAATTTAGGGAAAAAAGAAGAAGCTATTGATATAATGCGATCTTGCATAGAACGGTTTCCAACTAATGAAAATTTAAAAGTAAATATTCAGATGTTAGAACAAGGTGAAGTAATATAATGAAAAACTTAACTTTAACTCTTCGTAAATACGCCTCGGCACGAGCTTTTTTAGTGTTTAGTATTTTATTCTATTTAGCTATGTATGTTTCTAAAACAGTACATGCTTTATGGTTTAATGAACAGCATGCGCTTCCTTTATATGGATTTTCCTATACAATGATGGCTGTGGCAGGTGTTCTTTCTTTCTTAACAGGTAGACTAGGCGATATTTTTTCACCATCTTTTGCTCTAAGAACCGGAGTCATATTTTACTCTATTGGTCTATTTTTAAGGATTATCACAAATTCTATAGTAATTGCAGGTCTTTCAGGTTTTATTGCTGGAATTGGAGCTTCACTTGTAATAGTTTCAATGAGGCATTGGATCCTTTCAATCGGAGAACAGGAAGACCGCCCAGCGATTGTTTCATTAAAGGAAACAAGCAGGAACGTTGGGACATCCATAGGTACTGCTATTGCTGGAATATCTGTAATTGGAGTGTCCTTAGTTTTTTCAAAACCCCTTCCAGTAGTTTTAATTCTATCTGCTATTTTATGTTTTAGTTCACTTTTATTTATTCCTAAAATTCAAAAAACGAATAAAAAGGATACTAAGGAAAAGGAAAAAACTAATAGTAAACCAAGAGTATCTAAAAGATTGTTAGTTGGTGTGATTACTTTTGGGGTTATTGCGGGATTAACTGTAAGCATGCTAGCTCCATATTTGCCTATTATTTTAAACAATCAGGGAGTCTCGGTATCTTTAATTGGTATTTATATGGCTCTTATAAGTATTTGTGGGGTAATCAGCAGTCCAATGTTTAGCGGAAAAAAAATCAATGAAAATAAAACAAAAATATTCTTTTTATCAGAATTATTTGTTGGTATTGTTACATTATTATTTATATTAAATCTTCCTAGTATAGTCATACCTTTGATTCTTATATTAAGAGCATTTTTTATGGCAGGATCCATAATTTCCCAAGAATTATTAGAGCTAGATATGTTTCCGAAATATGCAATAGGTATGTTATATGGTTTCTCGCAATCGTCCTTTTTTATCGGAGATGCTATAGGAGGCACACTAGGCGGATTTTTATACAACCTTAATCAAGATTTTGCTCTTTTAGCTTGTGCACTTTTGACTTTAATTAATGCTTTACTTTTTACACTTTTTTATAAATATATAAAACAAACTTCAATAGCAGGTGATCAATGTGTCTCAGTTGCAAAATAATGATTTTTTCGACCCTTATTTGTTATCATTTGGCCTGAAAAACAAAGCTATATTTATTAATGACTCAAGCATTATAAATCAACGATATCAACAATTAGTAGCTTTAAACGACCAGTTTAAAGCTATTATCACGTTTCAGACAAAACCGATTATTCTTATTCTTTATTTAGATATATCTAATAACTCGATAAAGATTAGCCGAAGAAATGATGACCTTGAAGAGATTTCTATAAATACCTTGTATATTAAGGAATTTAACATAGTTGATATTTATAATGTCTTTCCCAGTTCAAACGAAGAAATTCTTTATGTCCAAATGTATGCAGATAATGACAAATTGGTCACTATAAGTATTAAAAATGACACTAAATATGACACTGTCCCTTTTAATAATTTGGATGACAACATAGAAGTCATATCTTCTAAAAGTCAGAATTACCTAACTTTAAGAGAAAAGCCTGGTCATGGATATGCAGCCACTATATTTTCTTCCGATATTATTTCATTAGATAATTACCTCTGTCGTTTTGGAGAGCTGATTGCAAATAAAAACATAATAAATAATACTGAATTTCTAACTATCACTGATCTATCCTCTTGTAAAACCGTATTTGAAATGAAATTGGAACATCCTTTAATTGTATCCAAAATAATAAACAACGAAGTTGTCTTATGTTTATGCAACAAGGAAGGTATCAATGTCCTTCTTAATATAAACTATCGAACTGGACAAATTATAAGTGAAACCGAATACCAATGTTCTATAGAATTTCATGCTCAAATTAAAAATCGGGTTATGATAAAATTAATGGGATTATCAGAAGGTGTACAATGGGGATATATTACTGAAGATGGACAAATTTATTTGGGATTTAGAACAGTTAATTCAGTAAATTACATTAAAACAAAATACATAAATGATAAATTTTCGGGCATTTTATTTGAACCTAAAAGCGTTTTGGTAAGAGGAGCTATCATCTCGTTACATGGGGGACCGGAATCATTTGAATTTAATGAATTTCGATATAATGGAGTATATAGAAAACTAGTGGAACAAGGTTTATCGGTTTTGGTACTAAATTACAGCGGCTCCGCTTACAGAAGCATTGTTTCCAAAAAATCCATATGGAAAAAGTGGAAAAACGTTCTAAAGGAAATCTATACTGCGAGTGAATTTCTTTTAAGTCGGTATAAATTACGAAAATCGGATATTACTTTATTTGGTGTTAGTTTTGGTGGTTCTCTAGCATTATTAGCAGGATGTGATCCTAAGTCTTTTTTTAAGAAGATAGTTGCTGTAGCCCCATTAGTAAATATGAGCAATCATATAAATAAATTAGATAATGAGGAATACCAATGGTTTCAATCACGGTTTAGTACAAATGAAATTACAAATTTATTTAGCGATAAAAATTTCGTTAAGAATATTTCAATTCCAGTGAATATAATTCAGGGAGAATATGATGGTGTTCTCAGTTATGAAGAGAGTAAACTGATGGTACAAAAAGCTCAATCAAAGCAACTTGAATGGGTTCTGTATACCGAAAAAGGTACAGATCATGTACCTAGTAATTATATTGAAAAAGTTAATAGGCATAATTTTATACTTAAGAGCTTACTTTAAATATTTTTAAAAATCCTATAATTTTATTGAAGGTGGATTGAACCTCCCTTTTTTCATTATCAATTGAGTCGGCTCAATTAATTAGTCGGAGGAAAACGGTTCACTTTTCTCCCAACCGATTTTGTGCATTTATGGGTTCTCCACCCGAAAGTAGCTGGCTTTGCCCACCACTTTCAAATCCAAAAAAATCAAATACCATCTCTAATAAAGGGTAATGGACATTTTGCATACTTTTTACGTACTTTTATCAGTTGATTTGCAAAAAGATTCCAAAATATTCCATTAACAGATCTAAGACTCAAAAATAGGTTTAAGAACACAAAAAACCTCCTAAAGAAAAAGTAAGACGCAAAATGCGTGGTTACCACCACCAACTTCAACTTTAGGAGGGAACAAAATGGTTGTTCAACAACCTTTACCCAATTCTACCGTAGTTGAAAACTGTTTGCGCCTATTAAACCTGGAAAATTATCGCCATCCCTTTTTGGACCACTGTGCCAAAAAGCTTTTGTCCGGCAAAGCTATTCTGATATTTGTTGAAGCCTTTCTACATCAGCGGCTCTCCCTTTGAAATGCACAGGAGAACCTTAGAGCCAATGACGAGCTCCAAAAGCTGATTGACTTGGAAGACATTCACGAATCAACAATGTACCGAAAACTGGAAAAGCTTCCTATTGGCCTTCTTCAGGAACTGTCCGTAAGTCTTTTCGGTTGTATTGACGCCCATCATCGGGGAGTGCAGAATGTCATGGATATTGGTCCGCTTGCCGTAGTGGACTCAAGTGAAATCACCCTGCCTCAAAAAGCTGGGGAATGGGCCTACTCATCCAAGGATAAGAACGGGGTGAAAATTCACCTACGCCTGGCTATCTTGAATGAGGATACAAGTTATCCCCAAGGGATTATTGCTTCCACCACGGCGGTATCTGACCAGGAAGTTGCCGTTGATCTCGTTGTTGATAAGGACGCCACCTATGTGTTTGACAGAGGGTACATCAACTATTCCCACTACTGGCAGTGGCTCCAGGATGATGTGAAGTTTGTGGCCCGAATAAAAAAGGGTTCTAGGACAAAGGTGTTGAAAGAGCCTGAAGTTGATCCGGACAACCATATCCTGAAAGATGCGGATGTGGAAATCAAGGATCTCAAAAACGACCGTTCATTTGTCCTCCTCCTGGTAGAGTACCAGGATGAGGAAAATAACACCTATCGTGTGGTGACCAGTCGTTGGGACCTGTCGTCCGAACAGGTTGCTGACATCTATCGGATGCGCTGGAAAATCGAACTCTTTTTCAAATGGGTCAAGCAACATCTTAAATTGGTCAAGCTCTTCAGCCATAAGCCGGAGGCAGTTTGGAGTCAGCTATGGTTGGCAGTAATTGCCTATGCACTGTGTGAGATTATCAAGATCATGACAGGAACTGACAAAACAGTTTGGCAGGTACTGCAGCTAATGCGCATTTATTGGTCCGATACATGGGAAGAGTTTCTCAAAGCTCTTCACCGCGACCCAACAAGAACCTCTAAAGGAAGGCGCAAAAAAGGAAAACCGGGAAGGCCGAGGAAGTATCCGAAAAAGCACAAGCCAGTTAAACAGATTGTAGGCTAACTGACCGACGGCTAAGTAAATAACTTGGTAACCGTATGCGTCTTAGTTTCGTGCGGCCTTTTTTAAGCTGTCGACCGTTAACTGGCTACTCCCGTCGAAAACATTTACCATATTTTGGGTGTTATTTGCAAAGCTAGTGTACTTTTATGGGGAAAATAAGTGGTATATTGTTAATATAAGGTTCAATACCCCTTTCCCGCTGTCCTGTGAAGAATTTCTTGCACGGGATTTTGTGTTTTCAAAGGCTTCCTGAGTGGGAGTCTTTTTTTTGGGGGTGGGAGCTACTTGTTTAGGTTGCATGCTCAAATTTTATTGGAAGGAGGAAGAATAATGGTAATGGATATGACTGTTACATCATATGGAGAGAGGTTGACTGTTGCCCTTGGGCTGTTCAAGGAGTTCAAGGGAAGAAGCGCAGTCTTTTTTATTCGGGGAGAGGAGGTTGTCGTTCATATGTCCACTTATACCGCAAACCGATTGAAAATACTGTTGAATCAAAATGAATTAGATGATTCAGATTAGTGGGAAAAATGGGATGAATCATCCTTTAAATATTCAAATAGCCAAAAATTAGGCAAGTTAATTAATGAATATGAACGCACCAATATCACTTTGACGATTAACTATTTTATAATGACCGTGTGGATATTTATTGATAATAAATTGTATGCTTTCATCGCACAAATTACATTCTCCATCAAATAAAATAATTCTGTTAACGTAAAAATCCTCCTAATAAAATTTGTTGATTCCAGAATAATTTGATTCAAAGGTATTACTCATATTTTTTAAAAAACAAACTGACAGTTAGGCATTATAATTGAAGTACTACATCCCAATATAAAAATAAACAAGTGTTTTTACATTGACTATTTTGTGGGAAAATATAGGTTTTGTTCTATATATGTTGAACGAAAGAATTTCGGTTTATTTCGGAACTGATTTTAAGCATGTGCAACAGTTATATGAAAAACTTTAATCCAACTTATATAGCATGTTAAAAAGTGTAAAAATAATAATTAATCATTATTGGAAAGAGACTTACTTAATAACTGATTAATAGTATCAATATAATCATCTATTTGAAGCATCGAATCATAAACAAAGCATTCATGTGCAACATGTTCTACCATCCCCTCAATTAATGATGAGATCATTTCCGTATTCAAGTCAGACCTAAATTCTCCAGATTTTTGACCGCTTTCGATTAAACTTTTTAAAAAACTATAATAAGGTCGCCGAATTTCTTTTTCAGCCTTCCAATGCTCTGTTTTAAAAGCACTGACTGCATTGAAGACTGGAAAAACATCATTATAATTCTCCATAACACTAAAAGCAGCCTTTATAACTTGAATTAACTCTTCTTGTTTACTACTTTGAGAACCAATAACTTTTTCTGCTTCAAGAAGAATCTTTTCTCGCATTTCTCGAACTAAAGCAAAAACCAAATCTAATTTAGAAGGAAAGTATAGATAGAATGTCCCTTTCGCAACACCGGCTCTCTCCACTATTTCCGAAACCTTTGTAGCATCAAATCCTTTTTCTGCTAGAACACTACGTGCAGCAGTTAATATTTCCATAAAACGTTCTGGCTTACCTATCAATTTTTTTACCTCCTAAGCACAACTTCATCTTAATGAAGTTTATCATAAAAGGAATAATATTGAAACTAAGCTTGTATTAATGAGTCCTCTTCTGGCCCATCATTAGGACTAATTTTGGGGTAATCAGATTATTTTAGGGCAAAGATTTTGTATACACAAGGCTATCGTAAAGTTATAAAGAAATTAAGGAATTAAGGAAGCTGAAGTTACTTTTGAAAAAATGCTTGACTAATTATTTAAAGTAGTTATAATTTACCTTAATGACTGACCGACAGTCATGTTCGTGAGCAAGGAGGATATTTTATGGAGGTTTTTAAAAAGACGGTAATGGTACTCCGATTGTATTTATCTCTGGATTATTTGCTGGAGATTGGATATGGGAAAATACAATCTCATACTTTTCTAAAACGGACTATACTATTATCCAACAGTCGGAGGCACTCGCTGCTTATGGAGGAAAAATTAGTGATTTGCGAGCACAATTATTAAATTTTTTTAATGAATCGATCGATACTAAAGCAATCATTGTAGGTAATTCCATGGGAGGCTTACTTGCATTAGAATTGGCTTCTTTAATTCCTGAAAAGGTAAAAGCAATAATCGCAAGTGGGGCACCAGGAATGGGAAGCATGAATCTTGGGATTGGACCACCTAAAAAAAGTAATAAAGAAGAAAGTAAAGAGTGGTTCCGGGCTTTAAAGAAACAATTATTTGTAGATCCAAGTTGCGTTTCTGAACAACGACTTGAAGGTTTATCTGAATTTTTTAGTAATAGACGTAGCTTTTTAAATATGATTCGATTAGCCAAAGAATCCGATAGATATGATGCTACAACTATTTTAACTAAGATTGAATGCCCAGTATTACTTTTATGGGGTGATCAAGATAAAGTTTCTCCGATTAATCCATGGAAAAATGTCCCCCAACTTAATTCAAAGATTCAAATTCAAATTATCGAAAATAGTGGTCACAGTCCAATGATAGAAAAACCAAAAGAGTTTTGGAATTCTATTGAGGAATTTTTAAAGAGCACAAAAATACATGCTATGTAATCGAACATAATAACATCGGTCAGTCGACTTATTATATATTTCTTGCTAAGTAAATTTAAGCTATTAAATAATTGTTTATATAAGTTCGGAGGGGAGCTATTTGAAGCTTTCAACAAAAGATAAAATTGTGGAAGCAATGGTAGAACTCGTTCATGAAAAGGGATATAAAGGAGCAACTACAAGAGAACTTGCTCAAATAGCCGGCGTGAATGAAGTTACTATATTTAGAATTTTCGGTAATAAAAAAGGAATTGTTGATGCAATTATACAGAAGTATGCACTAATTGATTTAATCGAATCAATTTTTCAAGAAAAAGTAGTTTGGGACATTGAAAAAGATCTGAAAATGTTAGTAAGAGAGTACCAGGCTTTATTGGAGCAAAAGAGAACAGTTATTTTGCTTAGTTTAAAAGAAACAGGACAGTTTGCAGATTTGGACGAATTATTAAAACGAATCCCCCGAAAATATACTGAGATTATAACTGATTATTTTACTAAAATGATTGAAAAAGGAAAAATGAACACAGTTGACTCTTATGTTATCGCAACTAACTTTGTATTTATTAATTTTGGTTATTTTTTAATGAAAACAAAAATTAACTCTGAAGCAGAAGAATTATCAATTGATGATTTTATTGATAAAAATATTAATTCTTTTATAAAAATGCTTCAGTAATTTTTTTAACAATATGAAAGTATGTACTTACTTCTATTATGGGAGGAATAAAAATGAAGGTTCTTCAAAATTTTTTTAAAGAAAAAGAAACGCTGCTAGGCATTGCTGCTGCAATTGCTTTTCAACTTATTTTTGTTGTTGTCTGGTTAACCGGTTATGACGGTGTGTATGATCGAACAGATCAATTTTCCATTGGCATTGTAAATGATGACCAAGAACTCGGGGAAGAAATTGTAAAGGAAATAAAAGATAGGGATTTATTTCAAATAAAAGAATATAAGCAATACACGGAAGCAATACAAGAGTTAGATGAGAGAAATGTGAACATGCTTATTCATATTCCAGATAATATGATGAAACAACTACAAAACAATGAAACGGTATCAATAGATTATTTTATTAACCAATCTGCCCCTACCTTAACGAAACAAATGATGGAAAAGGCAGCTAATACATTAAATAGCCAAGTCAATCGACAAGTTCGGGAAACCATAGATGCGCAAATAGCGGAAAATATTCCACCAATGGTAGCAGCAGAAGCTCCAAATGAAGAAATGAAAGCAATTATCGAAGAGGTAGCGAGTCAGGTAGTAGATTTGGTCCAGGAAAATACGCAAGTGAATCCTTTGAAAGCTAATATAGAAAAAACAAATGAAAAAGAGGGATTTGCGATTACCATGGTTCCGCTGTTAATTGTATTGGCATCTTATATTAGTGCTATGTTAATTAGTCAGTATTTGCAGATTACAAACGGAAGATTAAAACAGGAGCATGGTCGGTTTTCCCTTT
Source organism: Bacillus sp. IITD106 (assembly GCF_019459225.1). GTDB lineage: Bacteria > Bacillota > Bacilli > Bacillales > Bacillaceae_C > Lederbergia. The sequence continues at coordinate 49,667 of NZ_JAIAZY010000026.1, read as the reverse complement.
TCTTTGGCAGACAAATTATTAATATTCTACTCGCTCTTGGTATTTCATTATTAACTGTTTGTCTCATGTACCTATTTAATATTGAGCTAGATTATAATTTTATGGCTTTATGGGGATTCCAAGCAATATTGCTTTTTAGCTTTTTAGCGATCTCTCAACTTTTCGTGATGTTATTTGGAAATCCTGGAATGATTTTTAACATTGCGTTAACTGCGACTCAATTGGTTAGTTCGGGGGCTATTGTACCTCGTGAATTATTACCATCTTTTTACTTTGAGCTCGGAAAATTACTACCTGCAACGTATGGGGTAAACAGCTATTTCAGTTTAATTTATGGTGGAGGAAATCTTGGTTCTGACTTAAAACATTTGGCCATTATTATTGTTGTACTGTTAGGGCTTGCTCTTACCATACAAATTCTATTTTCTATATGGGATCGATTCAAAACACAAAAAGCAACGGTGAATAGTTAAACTTCCCCTACCCTTTCAGAGTTTATTTTTAGTAGGAGGAACCTAAGATGAATCACAATATATACGAAATCGAAACCACTGGTACATTAATGAAACAAGGGTATGTTTCTTTAAAAGAATCACAGTCGGTAGAACAAGCAATAAGCCATCTACGAAATCAGGTACAAGGGAAGAAAAATATTCATTATGTTTATATTGTTAATACAAGTAAACAATTAACTGGTGTGTTATCAATACGTGAGTTACTCGAAGCACCAAACATGTCTAAACTTTCTAATGTAATGAAAAGAGATCTGATTTATTTTCCAAGTGATTTAGACCAAGAAGAAGCTGCAAAGATTTTTCGTGATAAGGACCTCGTTTCTATTCCCGTTGTGAATAGCGACAAAGAATTACTGGGGATTGTTCATGTAGAAGACATTATCGATGTTATTCACCAGGAAGCGGATGAAGATATTGGTATGATCACAGCTTCGGGGAAGGAAATCGATTTTAACACCAGTCCAATCATAGCGGCTGGTAAAAGACTCCCCTGGCTTATTCTCTTATTATTTATTGGGCTTATCTCAGGTGGAATTATTGAACGTTTTGAAGAAACATTAGAGAAGGTAGTTGCACTGGCCTTTTTTATGCCGATGATTGCCGGGATGACAGGTAATACAGGTACACAATCACTAGCTGTTATTGTACGTGGTCTTGTATCAGAAAAACTTAATCTGAAAAAGGCGACTAAGCTTTTATGGAGAGAATTATTGGTCGGGGTCATTATTGGGCTCACTTGTGCCGTTATTATTGCAATTGTCGCTTATGTTTGGAGAGGAAGTTCAATGCTTGGATTTGTCGTAGGCATTTCGCTCTTGGCTACTTTAATTATCGGGACACTTGCTGGAACGGTTATTCCACTTATTCTTTATAAATGTAAAGCTGATCCTGCTGTCGCCTCTGGACCGCTGATTACGACGATCAATGATATTCTATCTTTGCTTATATACTTCGGTATTGCGACGATGTTTATCTCGAAAATTGTATGATATATTTTATGCCTTCCCGGAACTGGTTTAAAGGTCTCTCATATACCGTATATAACGGTAATCTGTAAACTTACTATTTTAATATGATGCGTATCGTATAGCTTGTGACAGAATACCATTTGATTTATCAAGAAATCTTTTGGATTACTTTGGGATTATTTGGCTATAAACAATGTCTAAAACAATATATTTACGTTTATTCCCAACTGGATTAAGTTCAGTTGGGTTTTTCTATTATATATTTTCGAAATTTTTTCAGCATTAGTTGGCATTTCACAAAAAATCTTGTTGAAGGTTATGAAAGGGGAAATCATCACCCTCCTTTGCAGTTGCGAAGGGAGAGAAAATGCATGATAGAACCAGATCGTACCGAGTGGCAAGTTCGCTGTGCATTTAACGCCTTTTGTAAACGAGTATTGAAAAATGAAGCAATCAATATTTACCACGAAAGGCAGCAGAGACAAGCAAAGGAAATGACATTTTCGGATCTTACACCACAAGAAAAAAATCAGCTCTATACATTAGATAAGCAATATGAAGGAGAAGAAGGGCAAAGTTTTCAAGTGGCTGGAAAGAAAATCACTCCGAAATTACTTGCTGAAGCGCTGCGTACTTTGCCAAAAGAAAAGCGTATCACTGTCCTACTATACTACTTTTTTGACAAATCAGATGTAGAAATAGCTGAACTACTCGATATTCCACGTAGTACAGTTCAGTATAGGCGGACAAGCTCTTTCAAAAGGTTAAAACGATTTTTGGAGGAACATGCAGATGAATGGAGTGATTAATTCTAATGTTGAAAACAACGAGCGTGGTTTATTGCCGTACCCAATTATTTTAGCTGCAAATAAGGGTGAGCCAGAAGCAATGAAAGTAGTTGTTCTACATTATGGAAGCTATATGACAAGCCTATCCATGCGTAAGCTCCGTGATGAACAAGGAAACACTTATTGGGGCATCGATGAAGATACACGCGAACGCTTACGAGCGAAGCTTATGCAATCTGTTTTAGCTTTCAAAATTTGAATACAGAATGGTTAGGTTTTCCCTTTCATTCATCATATATTTGTTCTTTGACAAAGAAAGCACGGAAGATAACGCCGTGCAGTATAAACAAAAAATCAGATACGTTCTACTGATGATGAGCCACTTGATTCATACGCCATGACTTTCGTTAGGAACGAGCGGTAATTTGTGAATCTAATGCAATCGTGGTGGATTGCTGGCGATAACCCATCAGTATAGATAATGATACTCCCCTACCGTCATGGTTCGAGCGTTCAAAGCGTCGCAAGCTATGAGTGGGGCTGGAAGAAATACTTGCAGGGGTGAAATTCCCGTGGAGCTGTAACCAACAGCCGTCTGATTTTTAAATAGATTAGTGAATCGTTGTTTCTAGTATGTATTCCTCTGTTGATGAAAAAGGAGGTATATATTAATGAAGGAACTGATTACAAAAGATGATTTAATTCAGCTTGGGTACCCCAAATATACTTCAATACGAATTATTAGACAAGCTAAGCAAATGATGGTACAAAAAGGGTATCCATTTTATAATAATAAACGCTTAGGGCGTGTACCAAAAATGACAGTCGAATCGATTCTAGGTTGTGAACTAGAATTGGAGGAAGACAGTCATGGCTAAAACCAAATATGCAGGGGTCTATATTGATAACAATGGACAATACTTTTATGAAACGGAGTTAGGAACGGATCGCATTACTGGAAAGCGGCTTCGTAAAAAGGGACGTACAAATCAACAAGGAAAAAAGTTTACTTCTGCTTTACAAGCTTATAAGGAATTGGTACGGGTGAAAAATGAATACCATAAAGCAAATGGTTATGGGAATTATCACATGACATATGGTCAATTCATGGACACTGTGTACATTCCAGCTTATGAAACAGAAGTGGAAGAAAGTACTTTTTACGTTCGCAAACGAACCTTAGAAAGCATGAGAGATCGCTTTTCAAACATTGAGCTTCGTTCTTTAACTGTAGAAGATGTCCAACGTTATCGAACCTGGTTACTTTCTGATAAAGGGGCAGGATATTCCCAGGCATATGCTAGTTTGGTATTTGGTATGTTTCGTAAAAGTCTAGATATGGCAGTTGATATGCAATATTTAGAAGTGAATGTTTCTAAAAAGGTGAAAGCAATCGCCAAAGGAAAAGCAGTTGTTCCTTATTGGACAAAAACAGAGTTTGAAAAAGTTATTTCTGTGATTTGTTTGGATGATTTTTATGAACATTTATGTTTTGTAATATTATGGACGTATTTCATGACTGGGATACGTGTGAATGAAGGAACAGCTTTATGGTGGGAAGATGTTGATTTCCAAAACAAACGGCTTCGAGTTCATCATTCCTTGTATTTAAAAAATAAAAATGATTGGAAACGAAAAGCTTATACAAAAACAGAGGATGGAAAGCGAATCATTTCTTTAGATGAGGATACGATACAAATTTTAAAAGAGTGGAAACAGCGACAATCAAAAATAGGGATTGACGATTTCGTTTTTAGTTATGACGGAACGCCAATGATTAAATCGACAATTGCTAGAATCATTCAACGTTATGCAAAGCTTGCAAATGTTCATCGTATTCAAGCTAAAGGGCTTAGACATTCGCATGCATCTTATCTAATTAATGAATTTAACATCTCTGTTTTAATTCTCTCGAAGCGTATGGGGCATTCCAGTCCAGAGATTACGTTAAAACATTATTCACATATGTGGTCAGGAGTAGATGAACTTATCGCCGAAGAAATGACAGGTAATATAAAAATACAGACCGCAGAAAAGTCAGGTATTTCATTTAATGGCAATCAAGCAATAAAAAAATAAGTTCCGCCAGAATCCCCGCCAAAACAATTTGAAGGTGCGAAGAACATTGATATAGCAACGTTTTGACGCCACCTGCAAACTTGGAGTGGGAGTAGTAGAAGGAGAGCTGAAACCCCTTTGTTTACAAGGGTTTCGGCTCTTTACTCTATTTTCATTGCATTGTTATTGCATTATTTGTTTTTAAACCTTTACGTAGGTAACGAGCAGTGAATTGATTCTTGGGTGAAGTATCTTCATTTTCTGTTGCTGTTTGGTAAGACATAATACCTTCTAATTTATAGGCTACTTCAAAGTTACTGTTTGGATACAAATGTCCGTAGGTGCCAAGTGTCGTTTCAATATCTTCATGCCCTAGGCGGTCTTTAATGATTAATGGGTTTTCGCCCATACTAATAAGCAAAGAAGCGTGAGAATGTCTTAAAGCATGTAATCTAATTCGATGAACCCCAGCTTTTTTTGAAAAACGTGTAATGGCATTCGCTAACGTATGCTTTTGTGTGGGGACACCATTATAGCTCATTACAAAATTGGTTTGAACGACAGATTGCTGCACGTCCTTCCATTCGCGGAGTAACGTTAATGTATCTCCATCTAATGCAATATGACGAACACTAGCCTTTGTTTTTGGTTCTACAAAAGAATAATTATCCAAATTCTTATAGTAAAGTGTTTTATCGATATATAACAGACCTTTGTCAAAGTCAATATCTTCCCATTGAACCGCAGTGGCTTCTCCAATTCGCATGCCTGTCATAAATAAAAACCACAATGAAATAAATAAAAAATGTTGATAATAATCTTCTTTATAGAAAAGAGAGATGACTTTTTCAAATTCCTCTTTTGTCCAAAAGTCTATTTTTGTCTTTGTTTTCTTCACATTACCTACAATTTTTGATGGATTATTTTCAGCTAACCCTAAAACAACAGCTCGATCCATTGCCATAGAAAACAACCCTTGAACATTTCTAATATAAGAAGAACGATACTTCTTTTTAGATAACGCTAATTGCCATTTTTGAACATGAATCGGGGTAATTTCTGTTGTGATTAAGTTATTAAAAAAAGTGAAATGTTTTCTTACAGTTGGTAATCGATTATCGTACGTTCTTCCTTTTACTTGTGTTTTATACCAAGGTAAGAAAATATCTTCAATAAAATGTTGGAATAAAACGTCATCTTGCTTTTCTTCTAATGCGTCTGACTTTGTAAGCAGTAACCTCGAATATTCTTCCCTTGCTTCTTTTTTTGTCTTAAAACCACTGCGGTACTTCTGAATTTGCTTGCCAGTGATGGGGTGATATCCTAAATTTGCCCTAAAATAATAAGTTCCGTTCTTTGCCTTTTTGACGATATCTTTAGTCATGATTTCACTCCTTACGCAATTAGTGCAAGAAGTACAAATCACACATCTAAAGTTATCCCTAATACTTCCTCTACAGCTTCTTTAGGAACACGATCTAACTTTTTAGATTGATAATACGTATGCCCTTTTGAAATCATTAGTTTTTTACACTCTCTAATGATATCAGCTGAAAAAGAGGGACCATAACCTAGTGCTATCAAGTCTTTTTTAGTGACTGTGACCATATGAACTCCTTTCCATAGACTAGGATATGCTATTTGATATCTGTCTATTATTATATCGCGTCTATAAAACTAATTCTAATACGTTGCGTGAATTTGGCTCTTGCACTAAAATTAAAAGGATTTAATGTCATAACTTGATAGTTACTTTAACCTATCTTGCTAAATTGAATATCAAAAATCAGACGGCTGCTGGTGCAGCTCCACGGGAATTTCACCCCTGCAAGTATTTCTTCCAGCCCTACTCATAGCTTGCGACGGTTCAAACGCTCGAACCATGACGATAGGGGAGTATCATTATCCTAACTGATGGGTTATCGCCAGCAATCCACCACGATTACATTAGATTCATAGATTATCGCTCGTTTCTAACGAAAGTCATGGCGTATGAATCAAGTGGCTCATCATCAGTAGAACGTATCTGATTTTTTGCTTATACTGCACGGCGTAATCTTCCGTGCTTTCTTTGTCAAAGAACAAATATATGATTAATGAAAGGGAAAACCTAACCGTTCTGTATTCAAATTTTGAAAGCTAAAACAGATTGCATAAGCTTCGTTCGTAAGCGTTCGCGTGTATCTTCATCGATGCCCCAATAAGTGTTTCCTTGTTCATCACGGAGCTTACACATGTATAAACTTGTCATATAGCTTCTATAATGTAGAACAACTACTTTCATTGCTTCTAGCTCACCCTTATTTGCAGCTAAAATAATTGGATACGGCAACAAGCCACGCTCATTTCTTTCCGTATTAGTATTAATCATCCCATTCATCTGCATGTTCCTCCAAAAAACGTCTTAACGGTTTAAAGAACTCGTTCGCCTATACTGTACAGTACTAACGTGGAATGTTGAACAATTGATCAATTTTTACATCAGAAAGATTAAAAAAGTAGTATAGTAGGATGATAGTACGCTTCTCAACTGGCAAGCTATGCATCGCTTTTGCAAGAAGTGTAGGAGTAATTCTCTTACCAGCTACTTGAAGTCCTTCTATTTCTTCTCCCTTTTAGTGTTTGTCTAAGGTATAGAGCTGTTTTTCTTCTAACGGTGTTAAATTTGAAAATGTTATCTCCGTTTCTGCCTTTCTTTGTATATGTTGATTGCTTCATTTTTCAGTACTCGCTTACAAAAAGCGTTAAATGCACAACGCACCTGCCGTTCGGTACCATACACTCAACTCTCTTCGAAACTGCAAAGATGGGTGATGATTTCCCCTTTCATTACCTTCAACAAGTTTTTTTGTAAAATGCCAAAAATCAGAGAAAAATTTTTAAAAAAACAATAACACAACTGAATATTAACAGTTGGGTAGAATCATTTTTAATATTTAATATAAAGGACCAAAAGAAGAAATACTTTAAATGTCAAACTCTATTTTATTACAATTCCATAAAAACTGATCGAACAAAATAATGAATAATACAAAAATAAAGTTTTTTAAAGTCATTTCTTATCTGTTAAACGTAATTAAACATGAAAGGTCCAGCTAAATAAAATAGTAAGAACATAAAAAGGGAGGCTTGGGAACATGTTAGACAAAACATAGATCAAGGAGTTGTAGTAGACTTAAAGCTTGACAGTTATTACTTGGATTACTTCACTAATAAGGTACAATTTGCTGGTCATTATGTGGCAATGTATGGATATGACGACAGTTTTGCCTACCTGATTGATACAAAGCAACAAGGGGGAATGGTAAAAACAAGTCTTGAAAATTTGGCATTGGCAAGAAACGAAAAAGGTCCAATGTCTCAAAAAATCTGTCTTATACCATTAAGAAAAAAGAGGATATGCCAAATTTAAAGGATGTGATTATAACAGCAATCAAAAATAACGCTTTAGATTATAAGAATCCTCCTATCAAAAATTTGGGCTATAAAGGTATTAAGAAAACAATTGTAGAGATTAAGAAGTGGTTTGAGAGAAGTGAAAATATTGAGGATGATTTAGTTTTAGCAGCCACACTAATGGAGCGAGGGGGAACTGGAGAATCCCTATTTAGAAATATGTATAGAGATTTCTTAAAAGAATGTTTGAGTATAGTTGATTATACTCCTTTACAAAATGGATATATTCTATTTACTAAAATCGCACCTATGTGGGAGGAGGTATCTAAGCTTATTAATAAGGCTGGAGAGACTCATGAATTACTATTCCTAAATCAGGCTTCTGATATTCTTTTAGAGTTATCAAACAAAGAATATGAAGCAATGAATCAACTATCAAGAATCTGTTGACTGCGATGCTTTCAAAAAATGAGTTTTAGAAAAGTGGATTCATGATTCTTGTTCCATTGGGGGGGATTGGGAACGGCTTCATACTGCCTTTGTTGCACCTCCTTTGGGCTCCCGTACATCTTTCGCAGCGGCCGGATGCGGCTTCTTACCGTATTTTCCCCAACTTCAATTTCCGGATCGTGCTCCTTTAGCCAGTCCCATATTTGAGTAGCGGAGAGGTCGGGGTATTCCCTCTGATTCTGGCAATGTATTGTTAAGGTATGAGTTGAAAAAAAGATATAGAAAATATCGACTACTTGCTGTGCTAACAGGTTATGAAAATTGACTAATTCGTTTGGTTTATGTTGGTATGATTTATTACGTAAAGGCAACTGTCTGGATCGAGCGCAAAATGACAGGATTTAGAGAAGTTAATAAGGTAACATGCCATTAAAGGAGTGAACCATATGGCACTGGTAGAATCATTACAAAAGACAATCGAATACATGGAAGCCCATCTGCTGGATGACATCACGATCAAAGACATTGCTGAACAAGCTCATCTATCTCCCGAGCACTGTACTAGAACTGGTGCAGTCAGGGCGTTTTCAAAGAGGCAAATGGTTTAAAAGGTTAGATAAAGAAGATAAAGGGCATGTTCGTCGTTCCCTTGAATCAGTGGGAATGTGGGAGATGCGTCATAAAAAGATAGGGGAATTATCAGGTGGATAAAAGCAGCGGATATCAATTGCTCGTGTGTTCTCAACAGATCCAGATTTGTTTATATTAGATGAACCTACAATTGGAATGGATGTACGTTCACGTAATGAATTTTATAAATTATTGAAGCACCAATAGTACAGAGCATGACAAGGGTATCTTAATGGTTACACACGATCATGAAGAGATTCGTCACTACGCTAATAAACACATTGAGTTGATACGGAAGGAGGACTCACCTTGGAGATGTTTTTCTATGGATTGATGCAAAGAGCTTTCCAAGCTTCATTTTTAATCTCATTAATCACTCCAATATTAGGATTGTTTTTGGTATTGCGTAGGCAATCACTAATGGCAGATACTTTATCCCATGTCTCGTTATCAGGGGTAGCGCTTGGTCTGTTAATTGGCATCAATCCGACATGGACCAATATTCTCGTGGTAATCATTATCGCAACTCTGCTTGCATTTTTGCGTCAAATTTATCGCACATATTCTGAAATTTCGATTGCCATATTAATGTCTGTCGGAATGGCAGTAGCGCTTGTCCTGATGGAAATAAGTGCTGGTGGAATTACATTAAGTGTAACGCAATTTCTATTCGGTTCTATTGTTACTATTCACAAAGAACAAATATGGATGTTACTAGGATTAACGATAATTATCGGATTATTATATTTAATATATCGAAAACCTATGTATGTTCTTACATTTGATGAGGAAACAGCTTTTAAAGCTGGCCTGCCTATTAAAACGATGTCGATTTTGTTTAATGTGTTAACAGGGGTCACAATAGCAGTAATAATGCCGATTGTCGGGGCTTTACTTGTCTCAGCCATTATCATTTTACCTGCAGCTATATCGCTTCGTTTAAGCAAAAGCTTCTACGGTGTCAATTAAATGAAATGGTCATTGCACTTGTCGGCATGTTAAGTGGTTTAGTCACTTCTTATGAATTGGGTACACCACCAGGCGCTTCCATCACAATAATTTTAATGTTGATTTTTGCAATCATAACACTTGCAAAGTATATGTTACATTACTTGAAATTTGATAGACTATTTAATAAAAGTCAAGGCTAGAATGAAATAAGCAGAAAAGACAAATCGAGTTTACATCGTAGAATTGTTATTTCAAATAATAAATTCCAAAACTCTACTTAATTCACAATGTATGAAAATCATTGAAGCCTTCAAACCAAATATATAAATAATTATAAAAAAGAACTAAAAGAATATTTCTACAAGCTATTATTAGAAAGAAGGATAGGTTATAAGCTGTTATATTAAGTTGGGGGCATAGATTGACAATATCGTAGTAATGTGTCTGCATAATAATATATAAGAGAAGCATTACCATTCATAACGAGAGAAATGGGGTTTTATAGTCACGATTAGAGCATTTTCAAGAAGTTCGACTAGCTGCTATAATATAATAGCCCATGCATTATACTTGGAGTTTAACAACATTCAAGTTATTATAGATAAATAAAATCCTTAATTAGGGTGATGATGAATGAAGTTTTCAAAGGCTACAGATTATGCTCTACATACGATGCTTTTTCTTACTGCAGCGACTCCGGATAAACCTGTGGGCGTTCAGCTGCTTGCTGAGAAGCAAAAGGTGTCACCAACTTATCTGTCCAAGATACTGACCAAGCTAGTAAAGGCTGGTATGATTGAATCCATAACAGGAGTGAATGGTGGATACAGACTGAAACGAAATTGGGAGGATATTTCGTTTCTTGACATTATTCATGCGATTGAGGGATCTGCCTCTTTGTTTGATTGTAGTTTCGATCACGGACCAGATTGTCCGATTCAAAGAGTAGTATTGGAAGCAGAGGAAAAAATGGAAGAGCATTTGAGAAATAAAAAAATGTCCGATCTTGTGCGGGAAATGAACATCGTTTTCTAGCACATATTCTTTCAACCAATTATAGATAATAAATGTCTCTATAGTCTTTAATAAAATTATAATAAAAAATTAGGAGAATCCAAAAATGAACATGTATAAAAGGACCGTATAAGTTGATTCAAGATACAGCGATTTTTAATCCGGTATTGTGAAACGATGTCCCCGGAAGATTATAGGAAAGAGATCGAAAGTTAAGGAGGAGTTTCTGTACGTAGTCTGCATATTCATATCGCTAACTGTCATCGAATTTTACTGGGGATTTATGACTGAAAAATCCATATACAGAGAAAATCAGCGCCTATCGATGGTGTTTCAAAGATGTGCGAATTATTTAAAAGTCAAATGAGCTAGTGGATGAGTTCTTATGTAAGGAGGTGATGCCAACATGTAATGTAATCATCGTAGCACAGTTAGAATACAGTATAAACTGAATTATGGTTATTTTCAGTAGTACTGGTTAGGTCTTAACAACATATGAGATGTACAGAGTAATTATTGGGCGTATACACATTTGGAAAGTTAATCTAATAAGAGGAAGTGAGTTAATCATGAAGGAAGTTGATGTTGTTATTATTGGAGGAGGTCCTGCTGGTTTAAGTGCTGGACTTATATTAGGACGAGCTAGGAAGAAGACATTGATTATCGATGAGGGGCAACCGCGTAATGCAGTCACCAGAGAGGCTCATGCCTTTTTAACACGTGATGGCATTAGCCCACATGAATTTAGAAATATTGCAAAAGAACAGCTTCGCACGTATCCGTCGGTTTCCCATTTGGAAGATACAGTCGAGTTGATAGTAGGTGAAGATGGACAATTTTTGTTGGAAACTGCTTCAGCGGTGAAGATAGCCGCAAGAAAACTGTTGTTTGCTATCGGAATGAAGGATCGTGATCTTGATATACCAGGGTTGGCGGAGGTCTATGGTAAGAGTGCGTTTGTATGCCCGTATTGTGATGGCTGGGAACTAAGGGATCAGCAATTAGTTGTCATAAACAGAGGAGCGACATTAATGCATTTTGTCCCATTGCTTTCTGGGTGGTCGAAGCAGTTAGTAGTTTGTACAAATGGTCCTGATGAATTGAGTGAAGCAGAACGTGAAGAATTGCGTGCACATAATATCCCGGTATTCAATACGCCAATTCATTCAATCCAATCAAATGAGGGCATGGTAAACCATGTTAAGCTTGAAGATGGAACAGAAATTCCGTGCACAGGAATTTTCTTCAAATCAGAATTGGTAATTGGATCGGAATTGCCAGTCGCACTTGGTTGCCGTATATCGGATACAGGAATAATTGAAGTCGATGAGTTTGGAAAAACAAGTGTACCTGGTGTTTATGCAGCGGGGGATGCAACTACACACTTGCACCAATCTATTGTTGCAGCTGCTTCAGGCGCTGTATCCGCAACCGCAATAAACGGAGAATTAAATCGAGAAGAATGGCAGAAGAGCAACGTTTGATTCAAATTCTAAATATATTTATGAAGAGGACCTTAAATTTATAATGTACCCTTTGTAAAAGACACTTTTATAAGGCCGAGCTACTTGAAGAAAGTGATTCCAGCACTATGAAATACTCCTCATTACCATTTATGAATCAACTCTTTAGAAAAGGTGGCAGGGTCACTCCTGCACGATTTGCCACTGTGCAAAATGGTCCTAAAACAGGTCTGTCAATAAATTTGTGGAATTGACCATAAAAATATTTAGTCGGTGTGGAGGATAATCCTGTCCACGAAGCGGATAGACAACCAGAGGTGCGATTATTTCCACAAAAAAGGAGCCATTCCTTCTTTAAACTGTACCCTTTGTAAAGGACAATCATAAAAAAGCTAGGCAGACTTAAGAAGGTGATCTCTGTATTGAATAGGGGTCATCTTTTTTAGGTTCCATTGATATCTGTAACGGTTATAGTAAATCATGTATTTTAAACATGACTTTTGATACACTGTTTCAGGAGGTGTTTTTATATGACTGCCAAGGGCAAAATAACATTGCCACAAAAAAGTACAGTTATTTTTACCGTAACTATTCTTTATACTATTTTGATACTATATTTTATTTTTTTCGCTTTCGGCAGAATAGGTGCATCTGCAAGCACGACTGGGGTCACCTTTATTTTTTTTCCGATTGAGTTCTACCATTTGCCAAAGATTTCTGATTTTCTGCATCCTACTCTGATGGATTTCGTAGATCTAGGAAATGTGGCAGCCTTTATTCCATTCGGCATATTGATTCCATTGTTATTCCGTGTGAAGTTTATTCGTTTCTTTTCATTGTTCTTCCTGTCTATTCTCGTGATCGAAACCATACAGGCACTAACTTTGCTCAGAAGCTTTGATATTAACGATGCCATTCAAAACTCTCTAGGCGCAAGCATCGGATTCGGAGCGTACAAACTAGGGTATCGAACAAAAAACTTTTGGCTAAATATGGCTATTACCGGTATCACGTGTATTGTTATTCTAATCGGGGTATTAGCAATTTGCGGAATTGTGGAGAAAACGTTCACCAAAGCAGAGGGTCCCTTTATAGCTTTAAATGAACTGAAAAATAGTTCCGGGCATACAACAGCGGGAACAAAACCGTACAGCTTTAAAGTTAGCGGTCAAAACGTCGAACCTGGATATAATATATTTGGCGCCAAAGGCAAAGGAAGTGAAACCTACACTTATACGTCCAAGAAGGAGATTATTTTTTCATTTTATTATGGAATACCGGACTTAATGGATAGTGATGGAAGTATACGAGTTTTAGTCGATGGTCGTGAGGTATTATCCGGCTCTGGAACGGAGCAACTGAATTATCCGGAATTGTTTCCACAAATGTTTGAAATTCCACTTGAACGTGCAAGTAAGATTACGATAATCGTTAAGGGGAATGAAAAGCTTTGGGATGTAGGGTTTAGGGAAATGAAATATTTCTGGAAATGATCCAAACGTTTTGTTCAAGATAATGGTCTTTTTTCTTTTTCCCACCCCAAACATGTGGTGCTAGTATATTTTCATGGACACATCCTAGTTAGTTTCATAATTTTTGAGGAATAAGATTAAGAAGAGGTGTGTCCAATGAAAGGCCATAATAAAAACCAAAATAAATTTAATGAAGATTTCAAAAGGATGGTTGTGGAATTATATCAATCTGGCACTCCAGTCAAGCAATTAACCAGCGAATATGGCGTATCTGATGTCTCCATTTATAATTGGGTCAAAAAGTTTTCTCCCGTCAAATTTGAAGATGGAACCGTGGCAACGGCGGATGACTATACCAAGATTCAAAAGGAGCTTCGCCGGCTGCAGGAAGAAAATGAAATCTTAAAAAAGGCTATGGCCATATTCGCGAAAAGGTAAGCCAATCTGCAGTAGCTTCCGTGATTGATCAACATAAAGACCAACATCCCATCCAAACTATGTGCGAAGTCTTGGAATTGCCGCGAAGCTCCTACTACCTAACACTCCAAGAAACCGAATCCAAGCGTGAGCGGGAAAACAAGGAGCTGACAAAAAGGATCAAAGAGATCCACGAAGAAAGCAAAGGGCGTTATGGAGCCCCAAAAATTCACCAATATCTCTGTGCGGAAGGATATAGAGTAAGTCTGAAACGTGTACAGAGACTGATGAAAAAAGAGGGCATCCGTTCCATCGTCATTAAAAAATATCGGCCAACACCAAGCAAAGAAACAGTTATCGAACGCGAGAATATCCTGGCCAGGGACTTTTCTACGACCACCATCAATGAAAAATGGGTGGCCGATATTACGTATATCCATACATTAAAGGATGGCTGGTGCTACCTTGCTTCTGTGATGGACCTGCATTCAAAGAAAATCGTAGGCTATTCCTTTTCTTGTACAATGACAACAGACCTGGTGATTAAAGCATTGGATAACGCCTATGCCACGCAGCTACCACCAGAGGAGTTAATTCTGCACAGTGACTTGGGTTCCCAATATACGAGTGAGGCTTTCATGGAAGAGGCTGAGTCAAAAAAGATCAGACAATCATTCAGTCGAAAGGGCTGCCCGTACGATAACGCCTGTATTGAATCCTTCCATGCTATTTTGAAGAAGGAAGAAATACATCACGTAACTTATCTGGATTACGCCTCTGCAAAGATTCATCTCTTCCAATACATTGAAGGCTGGTATAATCGAAAGCGAATGCATGGCAGCCTTCAATATAAGACCCCACAACAGGTTGAAGATGAAATCCGGGTGGCGGCTAAGTCACTGCATCATGTCTGAGCACGGCGCTTTACATGGAGGGGGGGCATGTTAGGCTCGTCCGCCTGCGAAAGGATTGTTTGACCCTTTCGCCCTTCGCAAGACACCCATGCCCATAGAGGCTCCATGTCAAGCGACATAGACCAACCCACTCTTATGAAATGGAGCTCTGTCCAATCCACCATCTATTTTGTGTCCAGAATATTGGCGTAGATCCAATTATACGATTTACAGTGCTATGAACATTAATTTATTTAATAGGGTTTTTCAACACTATAATCCGAATACCCAAAAGAAAAAGAAATTCAAAGAAGTTGAAGCTACTTTCATAAAATTGTTACCTGATCAATTCCCGAATTGGGGTCAAATAGGCTATGAATGGGTTTATGAAGAAATCTATGGTGCTGACTTTTCACCACTGACTAAAGCAATGGAGGAGGGTTATTTTTAACCCTCTTTCTACACTATTTTCCGATTACCCCATAAAAATATAACCAAATAAAAATCTTAAATAAAGTGTTTGAGCCTCAATTGATTTTCAAAAGTCATTGCATATGCATGTTAAAACCATGGATAATATTTCCCATACTTGGAACTGGAGATAAAAAGAGGACATATAACGTTGATTTATCGTGGTATTAATTTTGAAAAGTTCGATTAAAATATAATAAAAACCTGGTTATAGCTATTTTCAAGTACTTATTTTTTTATCAATTAATTCACTTACTATTGGCTATATTATTTAATATTTCTTAAGCCTTACGATAAACATTATTCTACTTGAACACCTTTAATTTGATACTATTTTCCGATTAACCAATTTCTTTAACCCCACCATTATACTTATAGATGATAATAATTTCTGATTTTTGGAAAGTGGATGATGACCTTCGTATATTTCCCATCTTCTGAATGAATGGAAAGGTCATGTCCTAATTTAAGAGCCATTTCTTTTGCAAGGTAGAGACCTAAACCGGTAGATTTGGCATGACTTCTCCCAATAGATCCTGTAAATCCTTTTTCAAATACGCGGCTGATATCCTCTGGCTTAATTCCAATGCCTGTATCTTGAATCTGTAGCCGCTTTTCTTTTAGATCTTCCTCAAATTGTACGGAGATTTCCCCGCCTTCACCTGTATATTTTAAAGAATTTGAAAAAACTTGATCCATAATAAAACCAAGCCATTTACTGTCGGTATGGACAACCTGTTCAATATTGTCCATATGAAAACGAATTTGCTTGTTAATAAAAGATTTGGCAAATTTCTTTACACTGTTTTTAGCAACTTGATCCAACACTACCTCGGAAATAAAATAATCTTTGGAAAAAGAATCAATGCGAGAATAATAAAGAGCCTGCTCCACGTAATTTTCGATTCTATCCAACTCATCTTCAAACTTGTCCACAAGGTATTCAACAGTTCTTCCATTACTGTTTTCCATAAGCAAGCGACCTGCCGCAATCGGAACCTTGACTTCATGAATCCAAGATGTAATAAAGTCTTGATGATCCATTTTTTCGTTATACAACTTTTGTAATTGATCGCCATGCACACTATTTACTTTTTTTAATAACTCAAGATATAACAGTTGTTCATCGTTTCGCGGTTTAGGCAGAGTTGCGAGAAATTCTTCATGATTACTTTCAACCAAATCATTTAATTCCCGATAAAATTCTCTATTGTAATAGTATTCGATGATTACGTATATAGCTACAATAAAAAAGATAACCACATTGGTATATACGATATTACTTACAGTGTTTCTGGAATCTGTGCTCACAATCGTCATCAAAGAAACAAAGAACATAATGATCACGTTTAATATAAAGAAATTCCGTTTATCTTTTAGATATTGAAAGAAACTCATTGGATAATATAACCTTGTCCTTTCTTAGTCATAATGAAGTGTTCTTTTCCAAGTTCAGCAAGCTTTTTACGCAGACGAGCAATATTAACCGTCAATGTATTTTCGTCTACGAAATTTTCATTCTTCCAAAGGCTACGCATCATTTTCGTACGACTGACGATGGTTCCTTTATTTTTCATCAGGATTTTCAAAATAAGAAATTCTGTTTTCGTGAGTTCCGACTTTCGATCTCCATGTAAGGCCTCTCCGTTCTCAAGGTTTAATATAATTCCATCATGTTCGATTGTCTTAGACTGTGTTTCCATGTAGGAATACGTTCTGCGGAGGAGTGCATTAATTTTTGCAATCAATACATCCATATGGAAAGGTTTTTGAATATAATCATCTCCTCCCATGTTTATCGACATCACTATATCCATTGGTGTATCACGGGAAGAGAGAAAGATCATAGGGACCTTTGAAATTTCTCTGATTTTATTACACCAGTAAAATCCGTCAAACGATGGCAAATTGATATCCATGATGACTAGGTGAGGATCATGATTAAGAAATACCTGCATGATTTGGTCAAAGTCTTCGATCTTAACGGTTTCAAAACCCCACTTTTCTAATGTTTCCCCTACCATATCACGAATGGTCAAATCATCTTCCACAATCATGATTTTCATTCCTCTTCCCTCCAAACAATCATCCTTCTTTAACATCATATTAATTGAATATCGACCAACATACAAAGAAAATATCGTGTTTAAACATATTTTTTATCAATGTGACGAAAATGTAAGGTTACGAGATCAAGCTGTAAGTTTATATAAAGGGCACCTATTGTAAAATAAAAACGTAAAACAAAACAACTCTGAATGGAGGATTTAAATATGAAAACTATTGTCGAAGCAAAGCAAATAAAAAAAGTCTATGGTGCAAAGGGAAATGTATTTTCAGCTTTGGAGGATATAGACTTAACCGTCATGGAAGGTGAATTCGTCGGTATTATGGGTCCCTCGGGTGCTGGTAAATCAACTTTACTAAATATATTGGCAACAATTGACGAGCCGACTGCTGGTGACATCGTGGTTGACGGAATCAATTTGACAAAGATGAATGAAGAGCAATTATCTGCCTTTCGCCGTGACAAACTTGGTTTCCTTTTCCAAGACTATAATTTATTAGATACTCTAACTGTGAAAGAAAATATTATCTTGCCGTTAGCCTTGGCAAAATTGAACGTTAAGGAATTGGAACGAAGAGCAGATGAAGTGGCAGATAAGTTTGGCATTCGCGACATTTTAAATAAGTACCCGTATCAAATTTCTGGGGGACAAAAGCAACGCACGGCAGCATCACGCGCGATTATTTCAAAGCCAAACCTAATATTGGCAGATGAACCAACAGGTGCGTTGGATTCGAAATCAGCAACAGACTTATTAGAAAGTTTAAAGGATCTTAATGAACAAGACAAGGCAACAATTTTAATGGTTACCCATGATGCTTATGCGGCAAGTTATTGTAATCGCGTCCTATTTATTAAAGACGGTAAAATCTTCACAGAACTTGTGAAAGGGAAAAGATCCCGCAAAGAATTTTTCAACAAGGTGTTGGATGTTCTATCAGCACTGGGGGGTGGAGCAAATGACGTTATTTAGTTTAGCAAGGAAAAATATTAAAGGTAACTTCAATAATTATTTTGTCTATTTTGTTACGCTCGTCTTCAGCATGGTTATTTATTATACGTTCACTTCCTTGCAATATAGCGAAAAAATTCAGGAAAGCATTGAATTGTCGGATACAATGAGTTTCATGTTTGGGGTATCATCAATTATCTTAATTTTATTCGTAGCAATCTTTATTTTGTACTCCAATTCATTCTTCACAAGAAAAAGGAAGAAAGAAGTCGGATTGTACGCCATACTTGGTTTACGCAAGAAAACCATTGCAAAAATGTTATTTTATGAAAATTTGATTATGGGAATCATTGCAATAGTTATTGGAATTATTCTTGGAACCTTACTTTCCAAATTATTTGCAATGATTTTAATAAAACTTATGGGTTCAATTGCCGAGGTGGACTTCGGTATTTCCATTCTAGCGATTACCCAAACAGTCATAGTCTTTATGGTCATTATTTTATTCACTTCCGTTCAAGGTTACCGTTTGATTTATCGTTTTACATTAATCGAATTATTCTATGATGAGAAAAAAGGTGAACAAATTCCAAAGGTTTCACTTATATCGGCTGTTATCGGAGTTATATTGCTTGTCGTTAGTTACTGGCTGATATTAAAACCATTTCCTGACGAATTTACTACGGAATATTTAATGAAAAATTATGGTATTGCTTTTGTTGCTCTCGTCATTGGCACCCATTTATTTTTTCGATCTGTAACGGTCTATTTATTAAGATTATCACAAAAAAATAAGTCGCGTTATTACAGAGGAACTAGAATAATTGAAACATCTCGCTTACTGTTTCGTATTAGAGGGAATGCACGTACCTTTACAGTCATTGCATTGTTGAGTTCTGCAACGATCTGTTTCTTAGGTGCAACTTACAGTGGGTATTACAGCAACGAAAAAAGAGCTGAGGAAGTTGTTCCGTTCAGCTATTCGCATTTGTCAAAAGGTCCAGAATTTGATTCGCAGGTGGAGAGAATAATAAAAGCAGATCATCGACATCCAATAAAAGCCCAACTAGACATACCCGTCATTCAGGTAAAAGGAATACTCTCATTTCAACTGGATTATGACATAAATCCTGTGCAATTAATCTCAGAAAGTACATTTAATAAAGCAGCGAATGCTTTAAATAAGGATGAAACAGTCTTACTATCAAGAAATCAAGCAGCAGTAATCCAGCCAAGGTTTACTGAATATACGAAGTCGGTTTTTAAAGGAGAAAATATAACGATTCAATTGCCTCAAGGAAGCAGCGAACTGCCATTTGTTCATATGGTTGAAAGTAATGTGCTACCTTTCGATTATCCCGATTTCTTTCTCGTAGTCAGTAACGAAATGTTTGCTGAGATAGCCAAAAAAGAGGCTCCATTAACTTATAAAGTATATGAAGTGGAAAATGAAGTAACGGCACAAGCCACATCAAAGAAAGTAAATAAACTGGTTGGAAACGATTTTCAAGTTTCTTCATCATTTTATACGGAGTATAAGCAAGGTAAAGAAGGAAACGCAATTACTCTTTTTATTTTTGGATTTTTGGGGCTTGTATTTTTAGCGGCAAGTGGAAGTATCATTTATTTCAAACAGTTAACAGAAGCGAATGAGGCGAAAGGACAGTATGAAATCCTTAGAAAAATCGGTGTCAATAAAAAGGATATACGTAAATCAATCAAAAGGCAGTCATTATTTGTGTTTGGATTGCCACTAACCGTAGGAATATTGCACAGTTGTGTGGCATTGTACTTTACTAGCAACTTTATTTCTAATCTCATTGGAATCAATCTTATCTTCCCTATTCTAATGGCTATAGTCTTCTTTGTTATCATCTATGCAGTCTATTACGTATTAACTGTTAATACGTACAATAGCATTGTAAACAAATAAGAGCGAAACATCTCTCGAATGTTCGGTTCGGGGGGTGTTTTGTCATGTATTCCTTTGTTAAAAAAATCCTCATTACTCTGGAATCTAGACCGATTATATTATTGAAGATCAATTGAACATCCTTAAATCTTCTAACAACAAAAAATGATAACTCCTATACAAAATGTATCGCCAATAGAAACACAATTCAGTCTGTAATATCAGAAATGATGCCATATTCTTTCATTAATTTATTTTTAACCATGTAATATTCTTTCTTGGTAATCAATTTACGGGTTAGCAGTTGTTTTAACATAGCAATTTGCATACTATAAGGAATCAAGTTCTGTTTCAAAAAACACGCCCCCTTATAATTAATCAATTAAAATCAGACGGCTGTTGGTACAGCTCCACGGGAATTTCACCCCTGCAAGTATTCCTTCCAGCTTTACTCATAGCTTGCGACGCTTTGAACGCTCGAACCATGACGGTAGAGGAGTATCATTATCTATACTGATGGGTTATCGCCAACAATCACCACGATTGCATTAGATTCATAGATTATCGCTCGTTTCTAACGAAAGTCATGGCGTATGAATCAAGTGGCTCGTCATCAGTAGAATGTATCTGATTTTTTAGTTTATACTGCACAGCGTTATCTTCCGTGCTTTCTTTGTCAAAGAACAAATATATGATTAATGAAAGGGAAAACCTAACCATTCTGTATTCAAATTTTGAAAGCTAAAACAGATTGCATAAGCTTCGCTCGTAAGCGTTCGCGTGTATCTTCATCGATACCCCAATAAGTGTTTCCTTGTTCATCACGGAGCTTACGCATGGATAGGCTTGTCATATAGCTTCCATAATGTAGAACAACTACTTTCATTGCTTCTGGCTCACCCTTATTTGCAGCTAAAATAATTGGGTACGGCAATAAACCACGCTCGTTGTTTCCAACATTAGAATTAATCACTCCGCTCATCTGCATGTTCCTCCAAAAATCGTCTTAACCTCTTGAAATAGCTTGTCCTCCTATACTGAACGGTACTACGTGGAATACCGAGTAGTTCAGCTATTTCTACATCTGATTTGTCAAAAAAGTAGTATAAAAGGACAGTCTTACGCTTTTCTTTTGGCAAAGTACGCAACGCTTCAGCGAGTAATTTCGGAGTTATTTTCTTTCCAGCCACTTGAAAACTTTGTCCTTCTTCTCCTTCATATTGCTGATCTAAGGTATAGAGTTGATTTTCTTCTTGTGGTGTGAGATCAGAAAATGTCATCTCCTTTGCTTGTCGTTGTTGTCTTTCGTTGAAAATATTGATTGCTTCATTCTTCAATACACGTTTACAAAAAGCATTAAATGCACAGCGAACTTGCCACACGGTACGATCTGGTTCTATCATGCATTTCCTCTCCCTTCGCAACTGCAAAGGTGGGTGATGATTTCCCCTTTCATAACCTTCAACAAGATTTTTTATGAAATGCCAAAAATAAGAGCAATATTTTAAAAAATATTCATTAAATACAAAAAAGCCCAACTGAACATAAGCCAGGTGGGAGTAAAAATTTATACATATTATTAAATGGAAAATTCTATTTCAAAAAGTTGAAAGCCTTAGTTCAAGAAGAAAACAAATTACGAAAAACAAAAAAGTAAAAGTAGTATATGAGCAAAAGTGCGATTATCCTGTGAAGACATTACTCAAAATTTCCGGTATTCCACGTAACACTTATTATTATAAAATTAATACTTTTGAGCACTCAGATAAAAATTCAAAGTGAAAAAGGCTCATTAGTTCTATTTTTGAGAAGCATAAGGGCAGATATGGTTATCGTCGTATCCTCTTTTCTTCTTTAATATTCACCATCCTAAAGAATCTTTGACGCAAAGGGAATCTGCTTAATTATATAACTTAACAAGAAGCAAAGTGGTATCGTGATCAGAATCATAGCTAGAAACATGAAGGATGGTGGAAAGTGGATGACCTTCAATCCAGCAATAACAATAGCGATAATCGGTATATGAATGATGTAAATCACAAAGGAGTGGGCTGATAAGAAGCTCCAACCTTTTCCTTGATGAAAAACTCTTTTGCGAAAGAATATGATTAATCCGAGAATGACGCCAACGCAAAATAGAGCTTCCCACAGAGAATAGACCAAAGATGTCCAGTTCCAACTGCCAGAAAACTGTAATCCGTCTAATCCAAATATCAAGACTAAGGGAAGGAGAAGAATCGATGCTCCAATTGCAATTCCAAAACCCGCCCTACCCATAGAATCAGGAATATTTCGAAACCAATTGCGTTGGTAAGCGATGATGCCCAAAAAGAATAGCCCGACATATTGCGGGAGATCATAGCCGCTTGCTGTAAAAAGTCCAACGAATGATTTAACCTCGGGAGATCCGCCGGGTAAACCAAGAGCAGGGACCCACAGTCTTATGATGAAATACGCTACTGCTAATATCATGACAAAGACTGTAAACATCCTGTAGGTGGGTGGCGTACTCTGACGAACTACTGATAGCTTATTTTTGCTCATAAACTTCGCCCAGACTAAGTATAAACAAACGAATACGAAAAGTAGCTCGACGTACCACATCGGCCCATAGGTTAAATGTGAAAAATAGGTTTGCCATGTAAATGGCTCCTGGTTAAGCATATAGACTTCAATTGATTGAACTTGGCTAAGAATGAGAACGTAGAAGATAAACGGGACTAGGAACCGGATGAATCTATCTTTGATAAATCGGGTTGCTCCATTACGTTCAAAAGATGAAGGAACAAAATATCCGGAAATAAGAAAAAACGCCCCCATGAAAAAAGTCTGATTAAAAGCAAGGAATAGAAGGCCCATAACAACCCCAATAGACCCTTGTGATAATACCTCGTTATAGATGGAAAAATACACTAAATGATGTAGCACTACTAACATTGTAAGAGCTGCCCTTAGGTTATCAATAAAGTATAACCGACCTTCCATTTGGAGAGACGAGCTCCCTATATGTCTTGAATTCATAATAATTTTATGTTCCCCTCTATGAATATTTAAAAATATATCTCAACGGAGCATCCGCCAAACTGGACGGCTATGTATAAGCCGTCCTATTTGCTTTATATTTTAATTTTCTCTTTTAGTTGATCCGTCTATTTTCCAAGAGGCTAAACCTATGATTCCGCCAACTACAATAAATATAATGTCCATAACAATTTCAAATCCCTGAAACGCATCAATATAATTTACCAAAAACCAACTTTTTCCACCATTAGTCAAATGATTGATTAATCCGCCTACTCCCTGTATAACAAAAAGTAGACCAAGTCCACTGATAATTTCTTTCATGATGAACACCTCATTAATATTTCTTTAATTTAATATGCCTCTAAGACCGATGTTGAAAAAAACCGCACCTACTACTCCTATCGCTGCCAAGAGTGAGGAAATCGGAGCTTCATTTAATTTTGATCTAATTTTATTTAGAAATTGTTGCAGTCTCTCTTTAAACATAATATTAACCCCTAACAAAAGAAGAGAAGGAAGCACCATTACAAGATTGTAGCCAATTATAATAAAGACAGAAGAGGAAGGCTTAATTGTTAGGTGATTCATTAACAAAATTGAATAAAAGTAAGGCAACGCAGTTACAAATTCAATTAGAAAAACAATGATACCTAATATGATCATCCCTTTCATCGTTGTTTTTTGGGGTATAAATGAAATTAAACGTTTTTTTGTAGTATCATTTGGTTTACTGAAGCTAATTAGAACAATAACTGCTCCAAAAAGGATATAAAACCAATTGATAAAGTCAAATTCAGATAATTGTCCGATTCCTTTCAATAGTGAATCTCCACCAAAGTATAGTAATAAGCCCATTATGAAGTAGCCAAACTGCGTAATAAACAAAAAAACAAGCAAGCGAGAAGATAATTGATTAGGCTGTGTCAATAATAAATAGGCTGTTACAGCAAGTACACCAGGACTTAATATATCAATTAATGCGCAAATAGAAATAATTAGTAAAGCTATTGATGTGTCTATTGACGGGGCAGGCATTAATGCTTCAATACTTTCGATCAAATATAGAGTCCCTCCTTTTTATATGTTATTATTTAAATAACACATTGTGCTAAAAACACAATAACACACTGTGCTAAAAAAAGGAAGTGATTTTTTATGCCAAGGATTGTTAATCATGAAAAAAAGAGGAAGTCAATTGCTGAGACCGCTTGGAATATTATTAAGAAAGAGGGAATCGAAAAAGCATCTATAAGAAGAGTTGCTGTTGAAGCAGGCATGTCTGCTGGAGCGTTAAGACATTATTTTTCAACTAAGGATGAAATGTTATTATTTATCATGGATTATTACCTGGAAGAAGGGAAAAAACGTTCTCAAAGTAAAAGTTGGTCTGACAATCCATTGCAGGCAGTCGCGGAAGTTTTATTGGAGCTTGTACCAATTGATGAAGAAAAGAAAATTGAAACGAGTGTTTGGTGGATCCTTGCACTTCAGTCACTTACAAGTGATACATTAAAAGAAAAAAAAGATGAAATGACTAACGGTATGTATGAATTAGCAAATTCAATGATCGAGATATTAGTCCTACAAGGGATTTTATCTGATTCAACTAATGTAAAATTAGAAAAAAGTAGGCTAGCGGCATTAATTGATGGATTGTCCATTCATGCTCTATTAAGACCTGATGTCTACTCTCCGGAAAAGGTGAAGGAAGTAATCCGTTATCATTTAGAAACACTCTGCAATGAAAGTCAATTGAGTTAATTGATCATGTATCAATATTATTCAATGAGTTAGTAGATTTTGTTTTTAGAAAAAATTGATTTTTTCACTTAAAATGAACTTCTGTCAATAAAATGGACAGAGATGGACCGTGAATTGAGCCACGTTTTGCTTCCGCGCGATTCTGTCGAAGTCACTTGGAGGCCTCTTTACAAAAAGGTTATTTAATTCAAATGTCTTTATTCCGCAATCGGGCCAGTTTGGGGAATTAGGGAAGGAATCTTAGAAATGAAACGAAGATAGTCATGAGCAGTGCCTACTTTTTTCAGGGAAAGGAGATTGAAATAGATGGATCTTCATTACGAAATTAAAGGAAATGGAAAGCCGATTATACTACTTCATAGTGGAGCTATGGATTCACGTGACTGGAAATTCATCACACCACATCTTTCAAAGTCGTTCAAAGTAATCACTCCTGATGTCCGGGGTGCAGGGAGGTCACCCGTTCCGGATGAACCCATTGATTATGTTGAGGATCTTAGAAAGCTCTTGGATCATCTTAAAATTAAGAAAGGTGCCCTCGTTGGACATTCCCTAGGTGGACAAATTGCAACTGATTTTACTCTGACCTATCCAAAAAGGGTGTCTCAACTAGTATTGGTCGCTCCAGGCCTGTCGGGGTTTAAATTTTCTTCCGAACATGCGGAATTAGAGAGCCGAGTTTCTAAAGCTGCACCAGATGTCGAGAAAATGACTAATATAACATTAAGCGAGCCTTCCTGGAGCGTTTCTTTCGGAAAAGCATACGATTTATTGCGTGAAATGATGATATATAATATTCAAAAGACTTTTGATTGGAAAACATTCGAAACTGTTTCCTCTAATTCAGCGATGGAAAGATTGGGAGAAATTAAAACGAAGACACTTTTAATCATAGGCGAGAAGGACTCAGAAGATCTCTTTAAAATCGCACAATTATATAAGGAAGTTCCCAATATTAACTTTGTGAGTATACCTGATGCTAATCACATCATCACTTTGACCCATCCTAAGGACGTTTCCGACCACATCAGTCATTTTTTGAGCTTAACAGAATGGTAATCAGAAATGAGAGTCTTCATTATTTATCACATAATAATCAAGTTCCTGTTCTGTTGCAGTCGGATAAAATGTAAAGAACGCCTCCAAAAACTCTGTCACTTCCTGCACAGTATCGGAATCAACTGTACCATTACTTTCAGGTTGTTGTGGCTCATAGTCTGATTTATTCGGTATGCTTCATAAGGTAGGGTTTTGTTTAATAACTAAGTTACCTATATTATCTTGATGTAGTATGATTCGATAGGTGGATCGGAATCTTTCGCTATTTTTATCTTCCGTAATTTTTGACCTACCGAATAAACAACCGCATAGGTATTACCATTCTTTGGTGACAGTGACCAGATATCAATACCACTCACACTGGAACTAGTAGGAATATCCGCTCTAACAGTATCGGTATTTAAAGCTTGTAATTCCTCTGTCAAATAGTGAGTGATCTTTTCCGCTCGTTGTTCAATGTAATCTTTTTCGTTTTGCCAAGTGTAGTAGTCTTTCACAAAGTTTTTTGTAAAGCTCTCAATCGCATTCGTATCCACGATCTTGGATTCAACGATTTCTCTTTCATGTATGGTATGCTGATCAATCGCCGTAAAGTTTTTATAAATCCCAAATGCAAGGCTTCCAATGAGAACTATCCATAAAATTATCACCGACTTTTTGCGTGACCAAGTATTTGATTACATGCAATTGCACTTTTTATTATTTTCTATACAGTTTATTTGTTTTTGTATATTCCCAAACTCCTTGATATTACAGCATTTTGCTTTATATGCTTTACACTTAAAACAGAGTGGGATTACGTAACATTTATACAAGATGTACTAAAAGGCGGTTGACCAATCTGGTCAACTGCCTATGTGAGTGTTTTATTAAAAATCCTATTAAATTATCAAAGCTTTATTCCCTTTTTAAGCTGTCTACCAGTGCATCTAATTTATTCCACGTTTGCGTGATACCTTCCAACACTCCCATGTCCAAAACAGCTTGCAAAGAATCCGCTGAATCGAATTCAGAACGACTGACCAATTTCGTTTGACTGCCTAAATCGATGAATTCCATCGTGACCTCTGGAGAAGGCATGGACTCATTGATATTACCTTCTGCATCTGAAAAATAATCGTTATAAACAATCTTCTCTGGCTCAATAATTTCTTTATAAATGGTTTTGTTCCAAGATTCCATTCCATATTCTTCTTGATTCTTATCAACACATTTCATGCAATAGTGCCATACACCCCCTGGGCGAAAGTCCATGTTACAAACAGGTAGTTCCCAACCGTCCGTACTCCACCAGCGCTTTAAGTGTTCTGGTTCTTTAAATAATTGAAATAGTTGATCACGTGGCATATCATAGACACGCTCTAAAACTAGAAACCTTTCATTCTCTATTCTTGAAACCATTTTGTTATTTGACATAATTTTTCCTCCCTTATTTTTCACTCGTCTTTTTTTCGTTTGTTTTGCAATTCTTGTACATAATCGTCCAAGTTGTCGAGTCTCTTTTCCATATCCTTTTGAAAGGAAGTCGCCCAATATTCTATTACTCGGAAGGGCTCAGACCGTAGCTTGTAATATCGACGATTAGCTTCTGGCTTCACTTCTACAATTCCATTGTCACTCAGCACCTTTAAATGCTTTGAAGCATGCGGCTGGCTCAGTCCCAGCTGATTAGCAATTTCTCCCACCGTTAGAGGACCATTACGCAGCAATTCAACGATTGCCATCCGATTAGGTTCAGCCAATGCGCTCAGCATAGACGTATCTATGCTTTTAAATTTATCCAACAATGTTGTTCACCTCATTAATTCAATTTCTATTTTCATCGCATCCCCTTTCTAATGTTTGACATATTGATATGATTGAATATAACATAATTGGAATATAACTGTAAAGTTATATTACGATTTTAGCTGTCCGGTCCTCTGGTAACCCCATCAAACGTTCACATTCCAATGGAGTTAGTTGTCGTATGTAACCCTCTTTTTCTTTCCCCTCATACCAAAAAGAAAAGATATTGACTGAACCAGCTAACAAAGTGGGGAAAGGGTCATTTGTCCCTCCAAAACTTCCAATGAATCCTGATTTGTTTTTATCTTTTACAGCACTTCGCATACGTCTTTCTTGAAAGGGGCGGACGACGGGTATTTCCTCCTTGTTTTTTCAGTAGATCTTCGACTGGTAACGGGGGAGGGCAGCCTGTCTTCTCCGCAAGACGCAGGAAATGATTGCAGTTCGCGGTCTTTAAATAATATTTCACTGGCACGTTTTCCTCTAAAAACTGCCACGAGAAAGACTTTGAGGGAGCTTGGGCTTTCCCCAATATCGGGCATCCAAGAGTCGCCAGCACACATCAACATTATTCCCTCGGACCATTCCGGCTTTTGCCCAGACTCCAGAAGCGGCATTGGAATTTCGGTATTTGTGAACGACTCAAGCACGGCTTTAAAATCCAACCTGTTATTTGATGAAAAAGCTCCCATGATGTTTTCCCAAACAGCGATAACTGGATATGTTCCATTCGTTGCACACCTCATTTCCTCGATGATTCGTATCGCATGATAGAATAAACTAGATTGACTTCTTGCCAGACCTTCTCGTTTACCAATATTCGATAAATTTTAACAGAGTGAACCAAATGTTATGATATGAACAGGTGGTATTTTTCCACCATCTATTTTTGTAATATCTCCAAGATGAAGCATAAGAGGAAAGTACCGTTTTTTAATAGATACAGGTGCTTTCTCTATCTCACTTGCCTATGTTGGGGCGTGGAAGATACAACTAGTGAGACAGTGCGCAAATGGGCACCATCTTATGAGAACTTCACCTTATTGCAAATCCCCGAGGGGACGGAACTTCGAGTTGACCTCGATGTAAGACCTGACGATGAAAATCATATGCGCAAGGACTATCCGAAGGGATTACAGAAGCTCAAGGAACTCTGCGAGAAGAGAGTCGGAGGGTGACACCTAGCAAATGGTAACCCTTGCGTTGTCTATGTTTTAAAAAATGAGTCGCCTATTGTTAAATTAGGTTACATCAGCCATGTTGTGTAGATTTAAAATAAAGTTACGACGGTTATAAAAATTTGCTAAGAGAGTTTTATCCCTTTGGAATAAGACTACAACTTAATTTAAAGTGGGAATGCCTATTTAACAGCATTTCTCCTAAGCTAAAATGGACAAAATAAGTTAAAAAAGATATAGTTCCCTACTAAAAACCCTACCAAGAAAAAAATTTGGTAGGGAATTGTTTTTATTGGTATTCGGATTATCGTGTGGAATTAAAATTATTTAGATGTATGTTAAAATAGGATTTAAAAGTTTATTTCAAGATACTTTTTATTACACAAGCGGGCCAGATAAAGTAAAAAGGAGCTAAAATTATGTGGATAATATTAGGAGTCATTGCTATAGTAGCAACTTTTATAAATCTTTATATGTATGGAACAGGGAAAAATTATAAATTGGCAATGGCAGTGGGATTATCATTTACAGCACTAACACTTGTCGCAGAATACAGTGTGGTGTCCGATTGGGTAAAGGTGGAGGATTGGGCTGCTTTATTAGATGTAGTGCCCACAATGGAAACAGTATTATGGGTTTTGACGATTATATCGATTTTATTAAATATAACTCCTATACTTTTAGAGTTGAAAAATAAAAAATAATGATTTATACCGCACTTCAACTAATCAAATAAGATGTTTTCAATAAACTCAGACTCATTTTTGTATATTTTATACATAAAGTACATCAATACCGTAACGGCAAAAAAGATAGATGCCTCACTAATGTTATCTTCGACAAGTATAATTGTTTTAATGAGAAATCATCAGGTTTAATGGTGGCGGTATGCGTTTGATTTACTTTCACTACAACCTCTTTACTCCAATTTTTTTCAATTCGTATATATTTCCCATCAATGTCACCTACAACCTATTAAATTATACGCTATGCGTTGCTGTTGAAGGTAAAGGTGAATCTTCGATAGTTATTCCTGATGATACAAAATATGAAACTTTTAAAGTCGACACTAATGATGAACAAGGTATTTTCAATACATGGAATGATATATGGAAAAAAGAAGACGAGGGTCAGTTAAAAAGGGCATATACTTATGATTTTGAAAAATATTATCCAGATGGAAACATTGATATTTTTATTGCTGTTAAAGAAAAGTAACCTTATTCATGAAATAGGGCGCGATTGTGGAAGTGCATTTCAGAATGCATAATTCCACACTATTTTCCGATTACCCTTTTTCGGTATCCGGATTATCTTGTGGAATTAAAATTATTTTGATATATGTTAAAATGGGATGAAAAGTTCAATTGAAAATACTGTTTATTACACAAAAGGGACAGGTTATAGAGTAAAACCCACTAAGCTAATGGAAGCGTAGTCTGGGATTAAAAATTGAAATTAGATAAAGTAAAATGGGAGGGATTTGTTTGAGGACGGATATAAGTAATTGGGCGCCACTAACTGTGTCAGAAATAAATCAAATTTTTTCTGATATTCCGATTCGGTGGTGTATCGCTGGGGGTTGGGCATTAGATTTACATCTGGGTAGGCAAACTAGGGAACATAGTGATATAGATGTCATTGTTACTCGGGATGAGCAATTAATAGCTTATAAACATTTAAATCGAGACTGGGTGTTATACAAGGCTGAGGATGGGCAACTTGATCTTTGGGAAGATGGGGAGTATTTGAACTCAATAAATGATGTATGGCTTAGTAAGAGCAAGGAGACCCCTTGGGCTTTTCAGATTATGATAATTGATACTGAAGAAGATTATTGGATTTATAATAGAGATAAATCAATAAGAAGGCCAATTGATGAAATTTTTTTGAATACTGTCGAAGGCATACCTTATTTGAGTCCTGAAATTCAACTTCTGCATAAAGCGGGTAGTTCACAAGTACGAGAAAAGGATTATAATGATTTCCAAACAGTGCTTCCTTCACTTCTACCACAAGAAAAGACATGGCTGAAATCCTCTTTAAACCGACAATTTCCGGGAGGTCATGCGTGGGACAAATTTATTTAAATAATAAAACCTTAACTTCTTTTTATACTATTTTTTCAATAATCCTTTTAAAAAGGATAACTAAAATTAGAATTATACATTAAGTTGTTATAACTTTGAAACCTGAATTTCATCCTCTAGTCGTTTAACCCGTTGTTCAATTTCCTGTAAATGATGGAGATACTCTTGAAAGACTACGTTTAAACTAGATCTTTCAAATTTTAGTGTGGATAAAACATTCTCGGTATTTAGTAGTCCACTTTCTAACACCTTTGGGAGGATGAATACTATACCGAAGTAAAAATTTTGTTAATCGGTGTTTTCCCCCTTAGTTCGTCCTCTTTTGCATCCTCTCGTGCTCGAACTAAATCTCGAAGAGCTTCATCATCTTCCGTTGGGACGTAGATATGTGTTAATTCACTGGTACGATAAAGTTGGGCAAGACGGAGAGAATCCCTTCGGTCTGTTTTAATTCTTTACCTGGTTTTTTCGGTATGAGGGAAGGGGAATTATATTACAATGGACTCCTAAGCTAAGTAAAAGCCTGTATAGTCCATAGCCCGTTGGTCCAGCTTCGTAGCATACTCGAAGTGTTTGTGGTTCTCCCAATTTTTCAACTAATTTTCTTATATCCTCTGGTGTATGGGGAATCATTCCCCAATATCTTGGTTCTTTACGACCTTCTTCAGCAATGGCAACTGCAATTTTTTCTTTGTGTACGTCTAAACCTACGTATTTTATGGTATCCTTCATAGTAACTAGCTCCTTTCGTATTGTAGCTCTGATTTGGTTTGATTTTTCATTAAAACCTTCTAACCAAATTAATCTACGATTTTACGAGTAAGGAGCTAGTTTCGTTCATGATAACTTAAAAACTGCTCCTCCATGACTTTTCCAAAGTCGCTGGATCCTTTTGAACTTCCGGGAATCGGATGACGTTTCGTTATCCAGCATACAATGTCTGCCCTGATCCTTCGAGTAATGTATTTCCATTCGCTAATGATTCCATCGTAATCTCGGCTGAGACAGTCCAATGCGTCCTAATATACCAGGTCCCCTTCGCGGAGCATCCTGTGCTTGGCTAATATCGCGGCTGCTCGAAATCCTTACCGCTCCGCTTATCAAAAAATATGAGGTGTCCATCTTGACACGTCATATTATTAATAGTAATATTATTACTATGAAAAACAACATGATTAAAAAATCACCTGTCGCTTTAGCCATACTTTGTTTTCTTATTGAGGAACCTATGCATCCTTATCGTATGCAACAGCTTATTAAAGAGAGGGGGAAAGATGAGGTTATTAACGTTCGTCATCGAACGAGTATTTACCAAACGATTGATCGTTTGCATCGAGACAAGGCCATTGCCATCCAAGAAAAGAAAAAGAATGAAGGGAGACCTGATTTAATTGTTTATGAAATCACGGACCTAGGTCGAAATGCTGCTTATTCATGGATCAGGGAAATGATTTCTACACCGGCTCAGGAGTTTTTAGAGTTTCCTGCTGCCGTGTCTTTTCTGGCATTGTTAACACCTGAAGAAGTCGCATTGCTCTTTAAACATAGATTGAGCGCTCTTGAACATACTCTTGCTCATCTTGAAGATCAATT
The DNA here is from genome assembly GCF_019459225.1 of Bacillus sp. IITD106. Lineage (GTDB taxonomy): Bacteria > Bacillota > Bacilli > Bacillales > Bacillaceae_C > Lederbergia. Next base: position 16,756 of record NZ_JAIAZY010000026.1, on the reverse strand, counting down.
TCGGAAAGGAGCATCGCTGGGTCTTCCGCGCTTATTTTTACTGGAGGCCGAGTATCAACAAAAAGTACTTGCGGCTGAAATGGAATGGATCCAATCCATCATCGAGGATATTCATGCTAAAAAACTGAAATGGAGCATGGAAGAACTGCGAGAGAAAGAAAACTAACTTATATAGGAAAGGTTGATTTTTAATGAATACCCGATCAAGTGAGTCTTCATCATTCGATGAAACGGTGCCTGTACTCGTTGTTGGAGGGAGTCTGATAGGCCTGTCATTCTCCCTTTTTCTGGCTCGCCAGGGAATTAAGCCATTGGTCGTAGAGCGCCATCCAGGAACGTCCATTCACCCGCGCGTTTCGAGCCTAACCGCCAGAACGATGGAAATATTCCGTTCAGCAGGGATCGAGGGGGAGATTCGCCGTGAAGAACCCCCTTTTCCTCGGGAGTTTGGCATCATGTTTGTAGAGAGTTTGGCTGGGCAATTATTTGACAATTTGATGGAAGACATGAGTGCCTACTTTACGGATGCTAGCCCTGTTGAAGGAAACGGCATTGCACAAGATCTGCTTGAGCCGGTTCTACGGGCACAGGCAGAGAAAGCCGGTGTTGATTTGCGCTACAATACGGAGTTGATCGAGTTTGAAACTGATAAGGATGGCATCTCGGCCATGATTCGTGATCGAGTTAGCGGCGATACGCGACGTGTTCGGACCAAATACATGGTAGGTGCGGATGGAAGTAAAAGTGGGACCCGCACACAATTAGGTATTGGTCAACACGGAGAAGGTACGCTTTTCCATCTAATCAGCATAGTTTTTGATGCAGAAATTCACGAATTGTTCAGAAGCCAAAACGCACATATGTGTTTTTTCGCCAATGATACTGTAAGCGGAAGTCTTGTTCTGTACCCTGGAACGTTCAGAAGACCGCATATATATCGGTTGGATGTTATATATGATCCCGAAGAGGAAACCATTGAGGATTATCCAGTAGAACGATGTATTTCATTAGTTCGAGCAGCAATCGGAATACCTGACATCCCTGTTACGATTAAAAAGATACTAACTTGGGAAATGGCTGGTCGCGTAGCTGATCGTTTCCAAGAAGGCCGGATTTTTTTAGTTGGCGATTCCGCAAGGGTTCAGCCTCCAAGCGGCGGTTTGGGAGGAAATACCGGCATCGCTGAAGCGCAGAATCTTGCCTGGAAGCTAGCAGCTGTCTTACGTGGTGAAGCCGGTTCGGATTTGCTTACCACATACGATGCTGAACGGCGCCCCGTAGCAGATTACACGGTAGAGCAGGTAGTCACGCTTTCCCAGCAGCGCGAACATGAAGGGTCGGATGGGATTACAGTTAGCACCCTGCATGTCAATATGGGGTATCGTTATCAAGATGGCGCATTTTTACCGGAAGCGGACGGAAAGAACCTTCCTATTGTACAGTCGCCCGAGTTATGGAAGGGACAGCCGGGAACCCGCGCAGTGCACATCGTTCTCGAACGTGATGGCAATAGCATTTCCTCATTAGATCTATTTGGTTCTCGATTTGTTTTACTCGTTGGATCAAACGGACAAAACTGGGTGGAGGCTGCTAAACATGTTAAAGATACGCTCCGTCTCCCGATGGATATTTATCAGGTTGGTGGGCATAATGCTGATTTCAAAAATCCTGGGAACGATTTTCTTGATGCATACGGTATAACTTCCACAGGGGCTATCATCGTGCGACCAGACGGGTATATCGGTTGGCGAAAACCGGGTACAGAGGAGAATAAGGAAGAAATGGAAAAAGTGTTAACCAATGCTCTGTCGACAATCCTTTTTCGTTAAATCAACTACATCAAAAAGGAAAGGAATAATAATTATGCTTACATTTGAATATACCGAAATCTATGATTATCCCGCATCTATCGTTTTTTCACGCCTTATTGATTTAAAGGGGCGACGTTCCTGGATTAAAGGCATTATGGAGGCTCAAGTTATTCCTGAAGGACCGGCTCAGTTGGGGACCAAGTATTTCGAAAGTGGAAAATACTCAGGCTTCAAGAGCGAAAAAAACATGATCGTGACCGAGCTTGTTCAGGATCAATTGTTGACGATTGAGACAGTTCCTGATGAAAAACAATCGTTTCGCGAAAGCTATCGTATTGAGCCGATCTCGGATCAATCTTGCCGTGTTCATTTCTCAATTCAAGTTGACAATGTTCCGAAGGTAGCTGAATTTTTCATGCGTCAATCGATGAAGAAAGAGCAGCCGCAAACAGCTGCTGGCTTGAAGGCTGTCCTTAAGGGTTAACCTCTATACAGTTTGCTGCAGTGCGAGAGTGGTATAGGCTTCAGTATAGCCTGCTAAGTCTATGACTAAAACTAGTTCTAAATTTGTAGCAGTAATACGTCATTTTTTTGCCATTTATCTTAATAATTAAGATAAATGAGTTGGACTACCACGATTGAAGGCTGGGATTCGTTCAATGACTAACAAGTAGTAATCTATAATATGCACTGGTGTATTTCTACAACACGCTGAAAGCAATCGGATTTCCTGGGTTCAATCCAGAATATTACACTTGCCCCAATCATGCTTAGTACAGGTGGCCGATGTTCTAACGACATCGGCTTTACTGATTACTCTGTAGTTGGTTTACGAAGGTCATCGGTAAGATTTCGAAGAGATTGACAGGAGAGAATCAAGTAATCGAGTATGGTCTGTAACTCCTCTTGACTGTACTTCGAGTAGAGTTCAAGCATGGCATCGTTTAACGGAGCAAATGCCTTTTTAATCGTATGCAATTGTGAATAGATCGGCTCTGCATAGACCACTCTGAGATCGTTAGGATCCTTCGTCCGGCGGATATAGCCTGCTTTTTCTAAGCGATTTAGCACGTTTGTAATAGCACCCGTGGTTAGTCCCGTCCACTCTGCTAGCTGTCCTGCAGTGGCTCTTCCTCTGCTTAGAATCAAATCTAAGCACTTATGATCTGTAATGTTAAGGCCAAGATGCCCAGCTATCGCCTGATGAAACATGATCGTTTGAGTGGATAACTGTTTGGAAGCTTCTAAAAGTGAAAGATGCAGGTCTGTTTGTGTCTGTCGCATAATACATACCCCCTTTAATTTATCTCGATTCATAAAGTATAGCATAAATGATCCATTCACTGAGCGATACTGTTGGGGCAGTCAGAACTAAAGTTTAGGAACTCTTAATCAGCCTTAAGACTGAGGTAAAGGTAACGACTGATTGATATTATAAAAAAGACATATATCTTAATAATTAAGATAAATTTCAGGAAAAGAGGGAACAGTCGTGTTCGAATTCCTTATGGGAGTAGAATTTTTGTTATTACTATTACTAGTGGGTGTTTCAGGGGCTACTGGCTATGCCGCGAATCACCTCAAATATGTGGGAGAGAGTAAATCGAGCTTCCGAATATGGCTAAAAGCAGCCAAAGTTGGCGTCTATATCGGTACCGTCCTAATCATGATTTGGGCACTGGACATCATGATAATTTTCGTAAATTACGGATGGCTGTTTATCATGGACAGGGTCTTGAACCTATTGCCTCTGTTAAGCTTGCCAGCAGCAATTGTGTTGATTTTTGCGCTGCCTAACCTATCGAGGGAAACCAATAAAAAGTCTTTGCTGTTCTTTATTGTGTCTGTACATGTAATGACTGTTGGAGCAGTTCTTGCCTTTTTTCTAGTAACGATAGACATACCTGCAGTTCCTAATACAAAAGATATTTTGATTTATGGTGGGGCACTGATCATTTCAGTAGGTCTGCTATGGCTTTACCATGGAAGAAGGCTAAGGATTCTGGAAAATCGGCTACCCCGAATTAGCATAAGAATCGTAAGAGGAGCTGTATATTTAATTTTGGTGTTTGGAGTTGCCATAACAGGAATGGTCATTTCTCAAAAGATGAGTGAATTTCCTGGCAGGATGAATATGGTCCATCACCATACAGCCGATTTTGGGGGTGGAAATTCCATCTTAGATGAAAATACAAATCCCCACCATGACGGTCATGATTCCAATTCAGACAGTAAGCCGATTAGTGTTGTGGAGTTGAAAGGACCTCAAACAGACATTCCTGACAAAAAATACGTCCTCTACGCAGAGACAAAGAAGATTCGCCTTGCTTCCGGTGAAACCATTGAAGCGTGGACGTTTAATGGACAGAGCCCAGGCCCAAAGCTTGTCGCCAATGAAGGGGATTTGGTGGAAGTGCGATTGGTGAATAAAAATATCGATAGTGGGGTTACCATTCATTGGCACGGAGTAGATGTTCCAAATGGTGAGGATGGAGTTGCCGGGATGACGCAGGATGCCGTCATGCCTGGAGAGTCGTATACCTATCGTTTTGTCGTAAAAGAGGCGGGAACTCATTGGTACCATTCCCACCAGCAGTCCTCCATCCAAGTGCAAAAGGGGTTATTCGGAGCGTTTATCATACATCCATCCAGTCAACATGAAACAAAAACGATGGATACGGCGATTGTGGCTCATGATTGGATCACTCCAGACGATAGGAATATTCCAGCCCTCGATACGGCAGATACATTCCAAAGGAAAATGGTTAATCCGGGAACACCTGTACGTCTCCGTCTCGTAAATGCGGGTAATTTAACTCGTACGTTTTCCTTGAACGGCGTGCCTTTCAAGGTTGTAGCCATCGATGGGTATGAGTTGAATGAGCCAGGTACTCTGACGACTAGTTTATTACGAATCGGAGGAGGGGGGCGTTACGATATCGAATTCATCATGCCTGACACTGCCGTAACGCTGGCAATGCTAATGGAAGGCAAACCAATAGGAATAGTGTATAGTCCAGACGGACATGGGAAACAAAATGTGCTCGATGATGGAGAGATTTTAGATATCACCAAATATGGATTACCGGCACAGGCTCCATTCAATACTTCGACCGTTTTCGACAGAACGTTTACACTCATTCTTGATCAGACCTATTTTGGTGTCTATAACGGAGAGGCAGGACAACAGTGGGTTATTAACGGAAAAACGTTTCCTGATACTCCGACCCTTATGGTCAAGGAGGGAGATCTTGTGAAGACAACATTTGTAAATCGGAGTTTTGCCGATCATCCGATGCACCTTCATGGACACCATGTCCAAGTCATTAGAAAAAATGGAAAACCGATTAGTGGTAGCCCACTTGTCCTAGATACTGTAAATATTGAACCCGGCGAGACGGTTGAAGTTGCTTTCTTGGCAAATAATCCTGGACTATGGATGGATCACTGCCACAATCTAGATCATGCGCAAAAAGGAATGACAATGCATGTGGCTTATAAAAATGTATACACTCCTTTCGCGATAGGAAGCGAAACGGGTAATAGTCCGGAATAGGCTTGATGCTATCGTAAAGCTTGGGTATTAAAAGAAGCTGAAAAACAAAGAAAGAAGGGGATAAACATTATGTTCAAATTAATAAGTGTTGAAAGTTTAAGTAAGACTTATGTGAGCAAAAAGGAAAAAATTATTGCCGTTGATAATATTAGCTTTACAGTCGATCAAGGAGAAATTTTTGGTTTTCTTGGACCGAGTGGAGCAGGTAAAACTACTACACAAAGAATACTGACAACATTGTTGCCCATTAGTAGCGGAACAGCTTATATAGCTGGATATAATGTGTTAACCGAAGCCAAAAAAGTCCGTGCAAATATAGGCTATGTTAGTCAGCTTGGTGGTGCTGATCCAAACGCCACAGTATGGGAAAATCTGGAATTATCAGGAAAATTATATGGTCTATCAAATGATGTTAAAGTGCAAAGAATTGAGCAATTGAGTAAATTGCTAGATTTTCATGAATTACTTCCGCGCTTTGTTCGCACATTGTCTGGTGGGCAAAAACGTCGTGTTGAGATTGCTCAAGGAATTTTACATGAACCAAAAGTTTTATTTCTTGATGAACCAACGACAGGACTTGATCCGCAAAACCGCGCTAATTTATGGCAGCACATTAAAAAATTACGTGACAATGGAATGACCATTTTCCTAACGACTCACTATTTAGAAGAAGCGGACGCGTTATGTGACCGTTTAATTATCATAGACCACGGCAATATTATCGCTGAAGGAACACCTACAGAATTAAAGAAAAAGATTTCGAGTGAAGTTGTTTCAATGGAAATGAAACATCTGCAGGACAGCGAAAAAATGAAACTATTTTTTAAACAATTAGAACTTGATAAAGTGACAGAAGCAAATATGAAATTTTCCATTTACACTGACATAGGTGAAAAATTAATTACTGATATTATTAACTTCACAAAAGAACATCAGATTGAATTAGCCAATTTATCGTTATCAATGCCTTCCTTAAATGATGTCTTTTTAACATTAACTGGTAAAGAATTGCGTGATGGCGGAAAGGAAGAAGAACAATGATGCAGGTTGTAAGGGAAACGAATATTTTCTTTGTTCGTAAATTAAAAGAGTCAGCTCGCCAAATTGTTTGGGTAATCTCAGGTTTGATGACTCCCTTGTTATATATCTTATTATTTAGTCCATTATTGAAAAAAATTACCCATCCTGCTATGACTACAGCTCAGGTCTTAGATATGTTTGTGCCGGGCATTTTAGTTCTCTTAGCATTTAGTTCAGGAATGGGTGCTGGATGGTCAATGGTTTTTGACCTAAAAAGTGGGATTATTGAACGTTTACGTGTAACCCCAGCCAGTCGGTTCGCTATGTTAATGGGAGGGGTATTAAAAGACGTCGTAGCGTTCCTTATTCCAGCAATTATCGTTTTAGTAATCTCAAGTTTATTTGGTTATGAAATGCACGTTGTTGGTATCTTATTACAATTAATATTACTCTCGGTTCTTACGATGATGGTTTCAGCATGGTCTGGAAGTCTGGGTTTGATTTTCCAAGATGTGGGTGGGGTTGCTGCCGTAGTAACAAGTTTACAATTACCGTTAACCTTACTTTCCGGAATTTTATTACCAATGTCATTTGGACCCAAGTGGTTACAAGTACTCGCCCATTTCAATCCGCTATATTATGGAGTAGAAGCATCCAAAAAATTAGCGGAAGGATCAATTATGAACCAATCAGTTTTCGTAGGATTTATTGTCATTGTGGTTATTACAATTATCACATTGATTTGGTCAACTCGAGTTTATAACAAGGCCATTGCATAAGATTTTAATGGAGTGGCAAAAGTAAATGAATTGAATAATTCTTTCTTCCATAATCGGGAGAAATTGTTGAAGATTACGGTCATATAATTATCAAACTTTTTTATAAAAGTTGTGCAGTTTTCACAAAGAAAGAACCCGTTTTGATCAAACTTTATTTTAAAGCTACAACATCCCGTCCTGGATTGCTGTGAACATCTTGACCACCGCGTTTTTCGGAATCGGAACGGTGATGGCCAACTATCGTGAAAAAGGCATTTTGCGACGCTATCAGTTCACAACAGTAAGGCCTTGGATAGTTTAACGGCGCAAACCATGCAGGGAACCTTCTTTAAACCCGGCGAGACTTTCAAAGTCCCCTTCGTGGCAAGTAACCCCAGATTATGGATGGATCACTGCCACAATTTGGATCATGCACAAAAAGGGATGACTTTGCATGTGCTTATGAAAATATTTATACCCCTTTCGAGATTGGAAGTGAAACGGGAAATCATCCTGAATAGTATTGGGACGTGATTACTGATATTTTCAAGGATTTTTCGTCACATGAACAAAAATGCAGTGGAGGGAAAGAGTATGAAACAAATAATAATTCCATCGGTTCTGCATGATGTTTTTGGCAAAAAACAATCTCTTGTATCCATTTTTACGATTCTATTGTTTGGCGGACTATTGACTGCTATATTGTATTGGATGTACCCCGAAATGACATCAAATTTACCGGTATGGCGAAGCGCTCTTAGTTTATTGTTGATATTCGATATTTTCGCGGGTTGTATAGTCAATTTTACGTTATCAACAAGCAATTACTATGCTACAAGAAAAAGGAATCGGATCGTGTTCATTGCCGTTCATTTTCATGTCGTATTAATTGGGGTTTTACTAAACACGGCGATCGGATATTCTATAGGGGTATGGGTGTATACCATAGTAGGGGCTTATATCGTGAACTCGCTTAAAGGAAAGCAGTCGCAGCTGTTTGTTGCAGGCTTGCTTCTGTCAATCGGCCTAGGTTGTACTCCCTTGCTGCCTCATATCCCACCTTATATTTTGATCACTTGTCTTTTATTTATGTTGAAAGTCATCTTTGGCTTTGCGGTTGACCACTATAGCAAAAAACTATAGGAACAATTGGCATGAGCGCGTCAAGAGGGGAGCGAACAAATGATAAAACGTGAAGATCTGCTTGCTCGTCAATTTCAGCTGCAAGCGGAGGCCGCTGCAGTGGCGGAAGAATTGAACCTTATCCAATCGCTAAAAGCAGCCGGCATGCCCGTCAAAGTTGGAAGTGCGGCACTTGGTTTAATGACTTGGAGAGACCTTGATATGACAGTCGTTTGTTCCAAGTTGGACATTGCTGTAATCTCTCGAATTGCTTCGCAATTGATATTGAATCCCAAGATTCGGCAGATGAAATTTATGAACGATACCGGTAGCTGGAACACTGATCCGGCTTACCCGGACGGGTATTTTATTGGATTGGATTACTTATCCAAAAGCGAGAACCAATGGTCACTGGATATTTGGTTTGTTGACGATCCTGAGAAACAACCTGATCTGCGGCATATTCGTACGTTGCCCGGTCGTCTTCATGAAGAGGCGGTTCTCTCTATCCTGCGGATCAAAACCGTCTGGGCATCGAGAGCCGAGTATGGTAAACAGGTGAAAAGCTTTGATATCTATACGGCTGTATTAGATCATAAAGTGAGCACACCCGCTGAATTTGAACAATGGCTGCAAAACCGCAACAACAATATATCACCTTGAGTGCTTTTGAAGGGGGAAGCCTGATGCCAGATTTTTCAACTTTACTGGCGTATGTTATCGTTGTCATTTTGCTGTTATTAATTCCAGGACCAGCCGTTCTGCTTACCATTAATCGTACAGTTCAAAACGGCGCAAAGGAGGCATTATGGCAGGGCTTGGAATCGCAATCGGGGATTTTCCTCACACCTTATTTGCTACTGTCGGGCTCTCCACTATATTGATGACCTCTGCTCTAGCTTTCAATTTAGTAGCGGTATACTTACTATATTTAGGAGTTCGCGAAATGATGAGTAAGCCATCAGAACCGCAACTTCCAAAGGTTAAATCGGGAGGAGCTTTAAAGTCATTCTTTTCGGCAACTGTTGCAGAAGTTCTTAATCCAAAGACAGCGCTGTTTTTTCTGGCTTTTTTGCCTCAATTTGTTCATCGCGAACGAGGTCAAGTCACCACGTAGTTTTTGATCCTTGGTGTCGTCTTTGTGATTTTAAGTGCATTGTATACAACCTCGATTGTACTAGGTATCTCTGCACTTGGAAAACTGGTTAAACGGAGGACATGGATGAGCCGTTTAAGCCGCCTAGGTAGCAAATTCGTCGGAACAATCTATACCGGACTAGGCCTAAAGGTTGCATTCCAAAGACAGTAATGATGGAATAACGTCAAGATTGAAAGCCGCCCTTTAGTGATATCGTCAAGTGGACGGTGGAATAAAACAAAATGTCTAAGCCGCCTTAGCTCGAGCTTCTCATCGGGCTAAGGCTGTTTTAGTCTAGCATACTTCACCCATCATTGAGAAAGGCACATCACGTGCGGCAGGATCGAGGGCGACGCAAGGCTGCCCGGATAGACAGAGCGCCCTTTGGCGTTCTCTTTTTTACGTAGCTCCTCACCATTTTTTATAAAAATATATCAATAAGATATGTTTACTTATTATATTAATTTGATATAATAAAAAAGATCAAACGAATAAGGAGGAAATATAAGATGTTCAAAAGCGGCAATGTGACTGTAATGGTAGCGGATATGAAAAAGGCGGTAAAATTTTACGCCGAAACCTTGGGATTGGAGCTGCAGCACGGTGACGGGCATTTTGCGCAAATCGCGGCACCTGGATTGACGATCGGTCTCCTGCATCTTGCCGGAGAACAAGGTTCCCTTCCGGAAAAATCGGGCAGCATGTCCATAGGGTTTGAGGTGGAGGACATGGAGTCAGCCATCGAAACGCTGAAATCCCGCGGCGTTCAATTCCACGATTCCGTGGAAGGCAAGGCGGCCAATGTCGTGCATTTCAACGATCCTGAAGGCAATACCCTTTACTTGGTTTGCAATCGTTAAACCAAAGGGCGGCATAAAGAAAATGTAAGGAGGCGTTTTCTGCATGGCCTCGAAAACCAACGTCAACATGGTTGTCGCCGGACTGCTGGCGGCGATGTTTATTGGCGCTTTGGATGCGACCGTCGTCGCCACCGCTACCCCGCATATGATCAAGGATTTGCACGGCGAGACGCTGTTCAGTTGGGTGTTTGCGATTTATACGTTGACCATCTGCGTGGCGACGCCCATTTTCGGCAAGCTCGCCGATTTGTTCGGGCGCAAACCCGTGTTCGCCGCCGGCATCGGTTTATTCGTGCTCGGTTCCATCTTGTGCGGAGCCGCGCAATCGATGACGGGGCTCATTTGGTTCCGGGCTTTGCAAGGATTTGGTGCCGGGGCGCTTGCGCCCGTGTGCTTTACCGTCATCGGCGATTTGTTCTCGGGCAAGCAGCGCGGCAAAATGATGGGTGTCTTTTCGTCCGTTTGGTCCGTGGCTGGCCTTCTCGGCCCGCTAATCGGAGGTTACTTCGTCGATCAAGTTTCCTGGCGATGGATTTTCTACATTAATGTGCCGATCGGCATCATCGCCCTGCTGCTGGTCGTCGTATTTTTGCACCAGCCGATCGAACGTCAGGCGAAAAAAATCGATTACCTCGGCGCGATTATGTTTACCATTGCCTTCTCCGTGCTGTTGTATGCGCTGCTGAGCGGCGGGTCACGGCATATCTGGGATTCCCCGGTGATCGTGGGGCTGTTCGCGGCATCGGCCGTATGTTTTATGTTGTTCCTCTGGATTGAAAAACGGGCGGAGGAACCGATGATCCCGTTATCGATTTTCCGGATCCGCGTATTGAACGTCACCAATATCAGCGGTTTTCTGACGTTCAGCATTACGTCGGGGTTGACGGTGTACTCGCCGATCTGGATTCAAACCGTGCTCGGCAATTCCGCGACAAGCTCGGGCCTGATCGCTATGCCGATGTCGCTGGCCTGGCCGCTCGCCTCCAACATCGCCGGCCGGCTCATGTACCGGGTCGGGGTGAAGGCATCGATCGTATTCGGCTCTTCGCTGGTCATGGCAGGCTCCATCTGGCTGATTGCGCTTCAGATGAACTCACCCTACGTATTTTGGATCGGTATCCTCGTGCTAATCGGACTGGGAATGGGGTTCGTTGCGACGCCCTCCACCGTTGTTGTGCAATCGGTCGTCGGCTGGGAAAAACGCGGCGTCGCCAACGCTTCCAGCATGCTGGCCCGTGCGCTGGGCCAAACGGTCGGCATCGCGGTATTCGGCACGATTTACAACCAGTATGTAACCATAATCGGCTCCAAAACGGAGCTGACTGCCGGAATGCATGCCGTTTTTCTACTCATGTTGGGGATCGCGATTGCGAACCTGCTCGCCGTATCATTCCTGCCGAAACACCGCCAAGTGATGGCGCAGCAGCATTCGGCGTAACGGCAGGGTAATAAAGCGAAATACCGGAAACGGTCGCAAACGGATGCGGCCTGGAAAAGTCGCGACCTGCGGCTTTTCTGTTTTTTCAGGCAGCCGTATGTTATACTGTTGTTTGCTTAAAAGCAGTAAACCTACAAGGGGGGCTTTCGTTTGTACGAATTGTTCATACTCGGCGAATTGATGAATAACCCGATGCACGGCTATTTGCTGCATCAGATTTTGAACGGGATCGTTGGTCCTACGCGAAAAGTCAGCTGGGGGGCGATTTATCCGCTGATCCACGGCATGCTTGCTGACGGGCTGATCGAACAGGTTCACGATGAGCAACCGGAGGTTGCCAAACAGGGAAGAGGAAAAAAAATAAAGACTTATAAACTTACGGACGAAGGCAGAATACGTTTTTTTCGATTGATGGAAGAACCGATTCCATATTCGCCGGATTACGAGCTGCATTTTTATACGAAACTGAAAAATTTTGAACTGATCAGCAAAGAATTGCAGTTTTTAATTTTGCATCAATACAAAGATTACCTGCGTTATGAAATCCGTCACGAGGAAGAACGGTTGGAATATGCGAGCAAAGACGAACGGATTCCCGGTGAGGAGCAGAAATATATTCAGATCTTTTTCCGGCATCGGTTGGAAAAGCTTCAATTTGATGAAACGTGGGTTATGCAGTTAATCGAGAGGCATCGTGTGGATGGACAAGGGCTTGAGCGGGAGTGAAATTGAAAGGCTTAAGGATAGCAGATCATTAATAGGATGGGGGGCGAGCTAAAAATGCTTGGCCCCTTTGTTTATTCCTCACGCGCTTTTATTTTCTGGCTCTTCGGAAAATGGTTGAAAGTCATTCAATATAACATAGTGATCTAAAATCGGAATATATGGTTTTCTGTCGATGACTTGTCAGTGATCTACTCGCTATTGAAGGTTACGGAAGGGGGCGTTGATACCTAGAAAATAACCGTCGGGATAGACTGGATCGGTGTTCCAATTGCCCGTATCATTGATGAATTTCAAATCGCGGACTTGAGGACTGGACATCAATTGCGAAGCTATTCCGGAAATTGTAGCGATGTTTAACTTAGAACAAACGACTGTAATATCAAGGTCTCTCCAAGCCATTAAACCTAGAGCCGCACTCCCTACTTTTACTGGTGTCCCGACTTCTGTCAGCAATTGCTTAAGGTGCATTTCTTCAATAATTGTATCTGCCTCAGCTTGCAGCTGCAGTTGGCGGGCAAGTAGTTCTTCCTGTTTTATCATTTTCAACACTCCCGTGTAACATCCATTCTTTGCACTAATGGACATGTTTTTTGTGAAATACGCTATCGTAAATAGAAAACAAAATTCCCTATGCTGTCGGGTTCTGGGGTCCCGAATAGATTTTCTGCTTGTACTACTTTTTCAGTTTGTGATATTTTAAGGACTATACCATTAACGAAAAAGTGTAAAACTTCTTTGGTGAAGGCTAGACCCTTAACACTCTAAAAGCAGTATTATTAGACGTAAATACTGACACTCAACTGCAAGACGATCCCTCATAATGTCATATTAAAATAGGTTTTTTCTTAATATATAAATCAATTGACAGTACTTGTTCTATATAGATAAGAAGCTCTAATAATTACAAAGTAGTATTGTTAATTTCGCAAAAAAGGATTCGGTTTATACTATTCCTGAAGCTGTGCCCGTCCAGCTACCCCATAAAAGAACAACTCCATCAATTGATCCATATTCTCGGTTATCCGTTTTTGATCTGATCTCTCCCAATTCCGAACCAGTTCATTTTGAAACATTGTAAAATAATGCATCAACATCTCTTCAGATTGATCTTTTCGAATATACCCCTCTTGTTTTCCAAGCGCGACAAACTTCTTAAAAAAAGGCACGACCTTCTGCTCGTTATATCCATCCATCATTTGTATCAACCCTCTTGAATCGGAGGATGGGGCTTTCGGAAACTCATCCGCTAAAATTTTTAAGTTTTTAGACTCCAACAGCATGATTTTTTTAGTCTTTTCAAGAAAAGATAACCTGGAATTCAGGATATCCTCGTACTGTGCCAACTGCTTGTCCAGCCAATTCATCAGGGAATCAGTATAAAGCTGTTCTTTTGTCCCGAAGTAATTATATATGGTTGCAGGGGAAACATTCGCTTTATGCGCAATCTCATTCACGCTAACCTTCTGAAAGCCGTATTTGAAAAATAATTCAATCGATGCGCTGAATATTTGCTCCATTTTTTTCTGTTTCCGTCGTTCGTAACCGTTCATCATTGTTCACCTCATATGTAGTGTAACCAAAGTTTTAGACTGATTCAATAAAATTAGTACAAAACATATTGAACGATGCAGTTCATGTAGATATAATAGTTTTAGAGATTCATTCTATATATACTACATAACTTTGTGAAAAGGTGTTATTTATTGATGATGGGAGTGGCGTGAAATGAGACAGTTACGAATTCCTTCTTTTTTGCACGATGTATTTGGTGAGAAACAGTCTGTTGGATCCATTTTAGCGATACTGCTTTTTGGAGGTATATTGACGGCTGCGTTATATTACCGATTCCCTGAATTGGCTAACGATTTGCCGGTATGGCGCAGTGCCCTGGCATTATTATTGATTTTCGATGTTTTTGCGGGCGTTATAGCGAATTTTACAGTATCAACTAGCAATTTTTATGCGGCGCGGAAAAGAAATCGGATCGTATTCATCGCGATCCACGTACATATCGTGCTTATTGCCCTGCTTCTCAATACTAATATTGGGTATTCAGTAGGAATATGGGCTTATACGATTATCGGGGCTTTTATTGTAAACTCCCTTATTGGGAAGCATGTGCAATTATTTGTAGCGGGCTTGCTTTTGTCTGTTGGTCTGGGGGTGGTGCCCATGCTGCCAGGAATAACTCCATATATGTTGATCATCGGCTTACTGTTTCTAGTGAAAGTATTGTTTAGCTTCGCTGTCGATCATTATGGAAATGTCAAAAGTAGTACTAAAAAGAAAGTATGAATATTACGTCTAGAATTAAAATTTTGAGATCATTGTCCAGTAAAAAGGGGGAATACCAGCAATAAGGAAGAAAATTTGAAATATAAAGGATTCCGCAATTGGGCCAGTCTTTTGATTTTGTCGTAGTTTTTCCGCAAAAAGTCATTTTTAATAACGTGAATCGATCCGAAAACCTTCTAAAAAAATGATATTTATCATTTCAAAGAAGTGATATACATAACTACTGGCCCCTTCGGCTTTTCGATATGCTTTTAATACATAGTCCAAAATGATGAAGGTGGTAAAAAATGTCTCGCGTCAGACTTCCGTGGGAAACGATGATGTTGCTTCCCCCTTTGATTTCTCTGATTATCTTTTCGCAACAGACAGGGTACAACTACCTATTGTTTTTTATAATCGCAACAGCTCATTTGATCAGCATAATGAATGCCAAACACCGTACCTTTTTCATCATTGTTCAAATGGTCACGGTTGCTTTATGGGGTGCCTTCATCTCTCCATGGGAATTGAGCTTCGGCTTTTATCCCGCTTTGGTGATCGGCAAGTACCCATCCTACCGTAAAATTACTGGAATGACCGTACTCATGGCTGTACTCTTTGCCGGGTCTGTTTGCATCTATTTCTTGCGAGAGTCAAATTCATTGTACCTTGGTTGGTATTCGATTCTTCTCATTCTTTTCTGGCTGCCCTATATGGTGAGAATGATCCGGAAATCACATGAAATGAAATTGGGGTTACAACATGCCAATGATGAAATTTCCCGACTGATTAAAAATGAAGAGCGCCAGCGAATCGCCCGTGATCTTCATGACACGCTGGGCCATACCCTGTCTCTGCTTACGTTGAAAGGTGAATTGGTGGAGCGGCTGATTCCCCAGAATCCCGATAAAGCTTCAAAAGAAGCACGGGAGATCCAAAATATTTCAAGGTCCGTTTTATTGCAGGTACGGGAACTGATCAGTGATATGCAGTCCAGCGATCTCGATGAAGAGTGTCAACAGGCAGGTCAAATTTGCGAGTCTGCAGGGATTTCATTCAAAGTGGAACGGAATGATAAACTTTCAGGAGCCCCGCCGATTATCCGGAATATCCTGAGCCTGTGTCTTCGCGAATGTGTCACCAATATTGTGAAGCACAGTGGCGCGCACAAATGCACAATCCGCCTCGAAGAAGGACCAGGAAAATACATTCTTCAGGTGGAGGATGACGGAGTTGGCATTACGAAGGAAAATCACGACCTGTTCGGCAGCGGACTGTTAGGTATGAAAGAGCGGTTGTTGCTGATCGAAGGGAAACTTGAAATGACAACCGGGGAAACAAAAGGGACGAAAATCACGATTATCGTGCCGAAAGTCAAGAAACCGACGATCGCGAAGGAGGGAATCCAATGAGAATTGTCATTGCGGAAGATCAGGGAATGCTTCGATCGGCTGTCAGCCAGTTGTTGGCCCTGGAAGAAGATATTGAAATTGTCGGGGAAGCCGATAATGGTGAACAGGCTCTCCGGCTGATTCAGGAAAAAACCGCTGATATTGCCGTGCTCGATATAGAGATGCCATTGTTAAGCGGACTAGAGGTAGCGGAAAAGTTGAGGGATGAAGGCAGTGAATGCCGGGTCGCCATCGTGACCACCTTCGCCCGAAGCGGGTACTTGCAACGTGCCGTGAAGGCTGGAGTAATGGGTTATTTGCTAAAAGATACGCCCGTGTCCGAATTGGCGAAAGCACTGCGGAAAATTCACGCGGGCAAGCGTGTCTTTAGCCCCCACCTTACTTTTTCTATGATGGAAGAAATAAATCCACTCACAAAACGAGAATCCGAGATTTTATTGCACCTGAAGAAGGGAGATTCGGTCAAAGAAATCAGTAAAACTCTCTATCTCTCTCCAGCTACGATCCGCAACTACATCTCCGAAATTATTCAGAAGCTGGAAGCGAGAAACCGGATGGATGCTGTCTCCATTGCCGAAAACAAAGGGTGGCTGCCGGAAGAACCATTTTTGTAAAACCAAGCTGATTTTATGATGCAAGAC
>NZ_JAIAZY010000025.1 GCF_019459225.1 Bacillus sp. IITD106 | reverse complement strand
TTTGATTTTTATGAAACTTAAGAAGAAGCTCTACCTCTGTTTTTCCTTTTTTTAATTGTCTAGCTATTTCGATGCTGGATAATCCCTTTCGTGCTAATATTTCCACTTGTTCTGCAAACGTTTTTTCAATATTTTCTTCAGCATTCATCTTTTTATTTGAATTTTGGTATGCTTCCGACGCCAGCATCCTCGAATATGTTTCGGCGGCAATAGGCTCTTCTTGCTTACTGATTTCTCTCGTTTCTTCTTTCGGTATATTTACTAGATTTGTTTGAATGTTATCCTGTTGAAATTTCGAAATAAATGACTGATTTTCTTCTTTTAATTCAAAAAGGAATGCTGATAACATTTCTTCTGATTCTTGTTGGATTTTTCGTTGATTTTCTTCCATCTCTTTGAAACGATTTTGACGCTGATATAAAAGTACGACAGCAAAAATCAAGAAAGTATTCATCATAAATAAGATAAAGATTAGTATGCCGGTCAATATGATCCCTACCCGTTGTAATCAATTGTTTTTCCTTTATAAGGGTGAGCCTGCTCCACTTTTTTTGCTTTTTTTTCTTTTTTGTTTTGAGATTGGTGCTTGTCGCTATTTTGATGGGAAGAAGTGTCATCTTTTAATAACAATTTTTCTTTTCGATCTGTTTCTATTATCCCATGGCGCTCTCGTTCCACTTTTTCTTCCATTTCCCTCGTCGCTTGATCTAAGATGATTTGACCTCTCTGTTGAAGCTGCTCGGAGATTTTCCCTGCTTCTATCGTTCTTGGAAGGGCAACTTGCATTTCGATTGATTTAAGGCTCACTTTTATATACCTCCGTTATGTAAGAAGTACACCTTTTAATTTAGCAATCGCCTTTGAATGAATTTGAGAAATTCTTGAAGTGGATAATTGCAAGATTTCCCCAATTTCAGTAAAAGTCAATTCTTCCTTATAAAATAGACTTAAAACGAGCTGCTCTTTTTCATTAAGATTTAAAAGTGCCTCTTCAAGATCTTTTAGCCATTCATTTTTCACTAGCTGTTCTTCTGGAGTGAGGGTTTCATCATCCTTAATATTATGGCTTTGACTTTCCTCGTCTTGATCATAAATTTGCTCATCCATCGACAATACACTTGCAAAAAAATGCTCATTTAAAGTTCTGCAAACTTCATCTTCAGTAAATCCACTCTCGGATGCTATTTCTTCTACAGAAGCATGGCGCATTAATTTTTGCTCAAGCATTTGTGTCGCAGCTTCTATTTTTTTTACCTTTTCTCTCGTACTCCTTGGGAGCCAATCTTCTTTTCGAAGTCCGTCTATAATAGCACCTCTAATTCGAAAAGAAGCATATGTATCAAACTTTAGATCTCTAGATATATCATATTTATTTAAAGCATCTAAGAGTCCTAAAAGCCCTAAGCTTTTAAGTTCTTCTCTACTGACGTTTCTTGGCAATCCTACTGATATGCGTTGAACATGATAAGAAACTAAAGGCATATATTTTTCTACAAGCATATCTCCTGCTTCAGCATCGCGGGAATGAGTCCAAAGCTCCCAATATCTCTTTTCTTCCATCGTTGGTGAGTTTGACAATTTGCTTCCTCCTCACAGTTACAAGCGATCTTAGTATGCCAATCAAATTTCAAACATTTCTTGATATACTGTTTTTATTTGCAGCATACATGTCTCCGTATCGAATTCTATCGTCCTGCCACTATGTCCCCCGGTATCCTCGGCAACGAGTTGAATGTTCAATGATTTTAACTCTTTTTTTACCGCTTCTATATTACGTGGACCAATTCTCATCTGATCATTTTGTGATGAAAAATGAAACATTTGCGCTCCACCGGCTATCTTGGCTTTAAGCCTTGTTATGCTCGCGCCTTTAGATATAAGAATGCGAGTCATTTCTTTAAGAGCAGTATTAGCAAATTTCGCCTTATTGATTGCTTTATCACCGCGAGCAAGTGCAGAATCAGGCAACATAATATGGGCGAGTCCTGCAATATTCAACTGCTTATCATACACGACTACTCCGACGCATGATCCCAGTCCTGAAGTTCTAATTTTGTCAGGTGACTTAACGATCTTCATATCTGCAATTCCTACCCTAACTACCGTATCAATCATTCATGTCGACTCCTAATGTATTAAATATGACAGAAAATGATTCAGGATCAGGAAGCAGGAAAAAATGTCCGTTCACACTATCTGAATTTGTATTTTCTTCATTTAACGCCGTATCAATTACGATCGCATAATCTTGTGAATGTGATAATTCAATCAATCCATAGCTAATGATAGCTCCTGCCATATCAATACTGATAGACGGAACGGAAGGATGTAGATCCAGACCCGTGAAATCTGATAGCGATGATAAATAAGAACCCGACAATATATTTCCTAATTCTTGCATAGCTGAAAGTCCCATTTCAGAATAAGGAGGATTATCAAAAGAAAATGTCGAGTCTCCGGTTAATCTCTGGACATATTTCGTTGCTTGCTCGATTGGAAGGATAAAAAACATACTACCTGATGCATCACCTTCCACCCGCAAAAATACCGCGGTAACAATTGTATCATGGCCACCAGCCATTTCCAGCATTTCATCAAATGTTACAATTTTGACTGAGGGAACTTTCATATCAATATTTTTTCCTACTAAAACAGAAAGGGCTGTAGCTGCATTCCCAGCCCCAATATTGCCAATTTCTTTTAATATATCTAATTGAAAGGGGGTAATAACTTGTTTAAGCTCCATAAATCTCATCCTTAAAAGAAAGGGGATTTATGATATTTTCAAGATTTAACAATAGAACAAGCCGTTTATCCAAGTTTGCAACCCCACTAATGAATTCAGCCGGTGCAGCTCCTGCAACATCTGGACATGGTTCAATGACAGACTCCGGAATATCTAAAACATCGTTAGCTTCATCTACAATCATTCCTACAGTCATGTTTTTATAGGAAACGATTATGATCCTTGTACTGTCGGTATACTCTGCATCCCCAAGATTAAAATGTCTTTTTAAATCAATGATTGGGATAATAACACCGCGTAAATTCGTTACACCTTTTATAAACGGAGGGACGTTTGGCACCCTAGTTATATGCAGCATCTTTTCAATTGCAGTGACATGTTCAACTGAAATAGAATATTCTTTATCGTTTAGTAATAAAACAATTACTTTTCGATCGGTCGCTATCACATGATTCATAGTATCAGCTCCTTACAATTATTTGATTAATGCATTGCAATCAATGATGAGAGCTACTTGTCCATCACCTAAAATGGTCGCGCCTGAAATCGCAAACACTTCCGTCAAATAATTCCCAAGTGACTTAAGCACAATTTCCTGCTGCCCTATAAACGAGTCTACGATAAGGGCTGCCATTTTTTCGCCTTTTCGAACGATTACGATTGATACAAACTCATCTAAATCATTTTCAATAGGAAGCCCAAAAATTTCCTTCAAAGATACAAGTGGAACTACTTTCCCTCTGAAATCGATGACTTGTTGATTATGGGCTACCATAATCTCTGATTTTTTAATAATTGCTGTTTCGATTATAGAAGATAAAGGGATTGCGTATTTTTCAGGTCCAATTTCAATCAGCATAGCGGAAATAATCGATAGCGTTAGTGGTAATTGAATGGAAAAAGTTGAACCTTTTCCTTCCACTGAATTGATGGACACATTTCCACCCAATGATTGAATTTTAGATTTGACTACGTCTAAGCCTACTCCACGTCCTGATATATCCGAAATCGTTTCTGCAGTCGAAAATCCTGGAGCCATAATCAACTCAAATGCTTCTGTATCCGTAAGTTCAGATGCTTCATTTTGTGTAATAATCCCCTTTGAGATTGCTTTATCAATTATTTTGTTTCTATTAATACCTGCACCGTCATCTTCAATCTCAATGAATACGTGGTTGCCACTATGATATGCTTTTAATTGAATAGTACCTGTTTCAGGTTTTCCGTTTACTCTACGTACTTCAGGGCTTTCAATTCCATGGTCAATTGCATTCCGTAGTAAATGGACGATAGGATCACCAATTTCATCAATGACCGTTCGATCCAATTCCGTTTCAGCTCCGCTAATTTCCAATTCAAGCAGCTTGTCCAAATCCTTTGCCAGCTGTCTAACCATTCGTGGAAATCGATTAAATACATTATCAACTGGCACCATTCTCATATTTAAGATGATGCTTTGCAGATCGCCGGAAATACGAGTCATTCTTTCTACTGTTTCAGCGAGATCAGCATTCTCAATATCTTGAGCGATTTGCTCTAAACGCCCTCTGTCAATGACAAGCTCTTCAAAAAGATTCATTAGCATATCTAGACGCTCTATATTTACCCTTATGGTTTTATTAGATGCTTTAGGTTGCTTCTTCTCTGAAGCTTCCTGCTTTTTCGGAGATGCCGATAACGAATCCTCTGTTTTCGTTTCATTAATATTTGATTCTACTGAAGTATCACCGTCATCGTTTTCATTGATAGAAAGAGGATCGATTAAATTCGTCTCCACGGAATCAATTTCCGAAATTTTCATGATTTTTTTACCGAGATCTTCCCCGGATTCTTTCGTAATCAGTGTTACAGTAAACTCTGAATCAAACTGTTCTTCCTCTAATTGTTCAACTGGCGGATTTGATTTTATGACGTCGCCACATTTCTCCAACACTTCAAAAACCATAAACACACGGGCAGTTTTTAATAAACAATCGGGACGCAATGAAATTGTAAGTTCGTAACAATCATAACCTTGTTCCTTAGATTGCTCGATTACTGTTTTTTCATATTGGTCATATTTATTTTTCGGATATGTAACAGATTCTAAAGCAGCAGCAATTTCTTTTTTGCTATTATCATTCATATTCGCTGCTTTTCCTTGCTCTATTCGTTCCAATTTAGAAATAACAGCACTTACATCACGAGTTCCATCCCCGCCTGAAGCGATCGATTCTACGATCTCTTCCAAATCGTCGACAGCAAGAAATACTATATCTAGTAAATGGGAAGTCACTTTCATTTTTTCATTTCTAATTCCATCTAAAACATTTTCCATAATATGGGTAAGGTTAGCTAAATCTGTATACCCCATTGTAGCAGACATACCTTTTAACGTATGAGCAGCTCTAAAAATATTATTAACGATTTCAAGATTATGCGGATCTTTTTCTAATTCAAGCAAATTTTGATTTAGTGTTAATAAATGCTCTTTGCTTTCATCGATAAATACATCTAAATATTGATTCATATCCATAAGCTCACGTCCTTTTTTTCATATAATTCAAGATTGAATCGGCTATATCATTAAGTTTCACAATAGCATCGACTTTGTTAGTAGCAATGGCTGCATTTGGCATTCCAAAAACAATGCTGCTTTCCTCAGATTCCGCTATCGCGAAAACATTGCTGTCTTTCTTTAATTCTACCAAACCAGCTGCACCATCAGCACCCATTCCTGTCATAATGACAGCAATTTTATCGAAATTCGCTAAATGATGAATGGAATTGAACAAGACATCAACGGATGGACGATGCCCATTAACAGGAGGACTGTCTACTATTTTTATTCTTTCCCTTGCCGCTGTTTGTACAATCGTAAGATGTCTTCCACCGGGAGCAATGTACGCTGTTCCTTCTTTTAATGTTTCGCCATCTTCTGCTTCTTTGACGTCTATTTCACAAATGGTGTTTAATCTATCTGCCAACGATTTAGTAAATTTCGGCGGCATATGTTGAACAATAACAATAGATGCATCCAAATCTTTAGGTAATCTTGTTAAAACCGCTTGCAAAGCTCGTGGACCTCCAGTTGATGTCCCAATGCAAATGATCTTTTTTTTATTTAGCTCTATGCGTGATGTCATACTATTACTTCTCCTCTAAACGGGGTTAAAAGAAGAATCGCCTGAGTCTATTAATAAATGAATCATTTAATCTATTTTCATACTCTAGATTATTTTCATTTACATACGTATAGACGATTTTTTCTAATTTTACCGAAATACTAGATTTAGGATAAGCAATAGAAAACGCGGTCTGATTAATTACTGCTTTCCTAACGTGACTGTCTTCCGGCAAAATTCCCAACATGATGACCTCTCTATGTAAAAACTTATATACAGTTTGTTTTAATCGCTCCAGTGTTTCCAAGCCTTGCTTTTCAGTATCAGCACGGTTGCAAATCAAAAATAAATTGCCTGTTGCCCCTT
Source organism: Bacillus sp. IITD106 (assembly GCF_019459225.1). GTDB lineage: Bacteria > Bacillota > Bacilli > Bacillales > Bacillaceae_C > Lederbergia. Next base: position 54,653 of record NZ_JAIAZY010000025.1, on the reverse strand, counting down.
CCAGGCATATAAATTTCATCATCGAATATGCATCTGTAATAGCTGTCGGTTCGGGTGTTGAAATGACCATAATATCATCTACAGCGAGTAAGACCTTTAATGAAGCTGAAGTTGCTCCAGCTCCCATATCAAAAATGATATAGTCATATTGTTGCTGCAGCTCTCTTAAACCGTCGAGAAGTCTGGCTAACATCCTTTCGTCAATATGGATGGTCTCATTTAAGCCATTACCAGCCGCTATATACGAAACCCCTTCATGTGTATCATTCACAATATCATTCAGTGTGGCTTCTTCATGTAAAAATTCTGATAGAGTCAGCCTTGAAGATTGCCCAAGAATAATATTTACGTTTCCCATGCCTAGATCAAAATCAAATAATAACACTCGTTTGTTCATTTTGTTTAATAACAACGCAATATTAATGGAAATATTGGATTTCCCAACGCCGCCTTTTCCACTTACGACGGCAATCGTTTTAGCTTGGCTTTTTGCAAGGCTTGTCATTTTCAATCGCAACTTTTCAGCTTGATCTTTCATGGTGTTTCATCCCTAAGAATAAATTCAGTGATTACTTCAGGAGTTGCTGCAATAATATCATCGGGTACATCTTGTCCCGTCGTTATATAGGCAGCTCCAATTTTGTATTTGCATATTAAGTTATACATAACTCCATAGGTCCTAGTCTCGTCCGCTTTTGTAAAGATAAATTTGCTGAAATTCATTTCTAAAAAATTTTCTGCAATTTTTTCAATATCCTTTTCTTTCATCGAAATCGACAATACTAAGTATGTTTCAATATACTTTTCATTGCCTAACAGTTTTTGCAAATCATGGATATATTGTTTTTCTTGATAATTGCGCCCTGCTGTATCAATAAGTACAATGTCATATTCAGAAAATTTGTCCACAGCTGCACGAAAATCTTTATCGTCATAAACGATTTCAACAGGGATATTTAGTAATTGCGCGTACGTTTTTAACTGTTCAATTGCCGCAATTCTATACGTGTCTGTCGTAATAAGAGCAACCTTTTTATGATGTTCAAGCACGGCTTCTGCAGCTAATTTTGCGATTGTCGTCGTTTTCCCAACTCCTGTTGGGCCAACTAAATTAATAAATTTCTTCTCATACGATATTCCACCAAAGGGAACGAGATTTAAATGGTTAATCAATTCTGAAGTGCACCATGTAGATAGTTCAGATTCTTTCGGATCAGATTCAGAGCTCCGCCATTTCTCCAGTAATGCATCACCAATATTCCACAAGTACTCTTCTTTTATTTCTTCTTCTTGAAGTTTAAACAAATATTTTTGAATAACTTCCGGATATTGATTGTAGCTGTAATAGTTATTTTTCTTCATCGCTTTAAGCTCAGTTTTTAACTCGGCAATCTCCGATAATACATCTGGTTCCACTTGTTTTGTCTTTGTACTTGCATGGGTTGAAATGATCTTGTTAGGAATTGGACTTTTTCTATTTTTGTTTTTTCTCGTTTGTTGAATATGGACTGGCTGTTCATCTAACGCTGCAATCACTTCAATGCTTTTCTTTCGAAAAAGTCCTAGAAAACCGCCTGTAAAAATTACCTTTGAATTTAATATGACGGCATTTTCACCTAACTCTAGCTTAACTTTTTTCATTGCTTCCGGCATAGTTGGAGCTATTATTTTTTTTATATTCATTCAACACTCACCATCCCACTGCTTTGAACTTCTACGTTCGCCTCTAGTTCGTTATAGGAAAGGACAGGAACGTGCGGAAAATATCTTTCAGTCAATTGTCTTACATACATTCGAACGGCAGGTGAACAAAGTAAAATAGGTGCTTGCTGCATTAATGATTGCTGCTCTATTTGAGCAGCAGTTGCTTCTAGAATAGACTGGGAATCGTCAGGATCCATCGATAAATAATTCCCATGTTCTGTTTGCTGTACACTGTCCGCAATTAACTTTTCCACTTTACCGGACACGGTAATTACTTTTAACGTCGAATTTTCGTCTGCATACTGATTTGTTATTTGCCTAGCTAAACCTTGTCGTACATACTCTGCTAGTAAATCTGTATCTGTACTCATTTTCGCATAATCCGCCAATGTTTCAAATATAATCGGCAAATTTCGAATCGATACATTCTCTTTCAAAAGTTTTGCCAAAACCTTTTGAACCTCGCCAATTGTAAGAGGATTTGGAGTGACCTCTTCTACAAGAATTGGAAATGATTCTTTTAAATGATCGATAAGCTGCTTCGTTTCTTGTCTACCTAACAGCTCATGCGCATTTGCTTTTAATACTTCCGTTATATGAGTAGAAACAACTGATGGAGGATCAACGACTGTGTAGCCTAATATTTCTGCTTGCTCCTTCACTTCTTCCGTTATCCATTTCGCAGGAAGTCCAAAAGAAGGCTCAATCGTATCAATTCCTTCCAACATGTCTTCTCCACCAGGGCTCATTGCTAGGTAATGATCTAGCAAAAGCTCGCCTCTCGCCATTTCACTTCCTTTAATTTTCAAACGATATGCATTTGGCTCGAGTTGGATATTATCTCGAATTCTTACAACAGGGATGACAATCCCTAACTCTAATGCCAACTGTCGTCTAATCATCACAATACGATCTAATAAATCCCCGCCTTGGTTTACATCCGCAAGCGGGATAAGACCGTAGCCAAATTCGAATTCTATAGCATCAACATTCAGGAGATTAATGACACTTTCAGGACTTTTTAAGTCTTCTGTCTCTGTATCTTCGAATTTGTCTAATAGATCTGCTTCTTGTTTAGCAGGGATTCGAGAAAGAACAAAGCCGCCAATTCCTAGTGCCGCAGCGATAGGGATGGTTAAAATGTCATTAATTGGCGTGGCCAAGCCTAAAAGAAAAATCGTACCTGCTGCAACATAAAGCATTTTCGGAAAGGCGAACAACTGTCCAACAATATCAGACCCGAGATTTCCTTCAGAAGCTGCTCGTGTCACAACAATACCAGTAGCAGTTGAGATGAGGAGTGCAGGAATTTGACTCACAATTCCATCCCCCACTGTAAGCATGGAGTATTTCACCGCAGCTTCTCCAATTGGAAGACCTTGTTGGAGCATACCAATAATAATTCCAAATAAAAGATTAATAATAACGATAATAATTCCGGCTATGGCATCCCCTTTGACGAATTTACTTGCTCCGTCCATCGATCCATAAAAATCAGATTCACGGGAAACCTTTTCTCTTCGTTCCCGCGCTTCATGCTCTGAAATAATTCCAGCATTTAAATCGGCATCGATACTCATTTGTTTCCCTGGCATTGCATCTAATGTAAAACGTGCAGCTACTTCTGATACACGTTCCGCACCTTTCGTGATAACGACAAATTGGATAATGACCAAAATGAAGAATACGACTAATCCGACTAATACATTTCCACCAACAACAAAGGTCCCGAACGTTTCAACAACACCGCCAGCATCACCTTTTGAAAGGATCGATCTTGTTGTTGAAACATTCAGGCCTAATCTAAAAAGTGTCAAAAGTAATAATAATGAGGGAAATATTGAAAATTGGAGAGGCTCTTGCATATTCATTGACGTTAATAATACTAGAAGAGCAAGCGAAATATTGATGATAATTAATAAGCTTAATAGCCATGTAGGAAAAGGGATTACCAACATAGCGACAATTAATATGACACTTGATAAAATTGCAAGATCTTTCACTTTCATAACTATCTCTCCACTAAAAAACTAGATTTTATGTTTAATTCTATAAACATATGCAAGAATTTCCGCCACTGCTTTGAAAAACTCATCAGGTATTTTTTGCCCAATATCGAGTTGATCATATAAAGCACGAGCTAACGGGCGGTTTTCAACCATAATAATATTATGTTCACTAGCAATACTCTTTATTTTTTGCGCCATAAAATCTATACCTTTTGCTATAACGACAGGCGCATCGTCTTTTTCATCATCATATTTCAACGCAATTGCATAATGCGTGGGATTCGTAATAATTACATCTGCCTTAGGGACTTCCTGCATCATTCGTGACATTGCCATTTCACGCTGCTTTTGTTTCACCTTTGACTTAATTAACGGGTCCCCTTCGGTATTTTTAAACTCATCTTTAATGTCTTGTTTCGACATTCGAATATTTTTTTCGTAATCATACCTCTGATATAAATAATCAAAAATAGATAAAAATAAAAGTGCGAGCGATGCGGCAATTCCCATTTGCATTGTAAGACTGCCTACTGTTTTTAACGCTGAAGCAATAGATTTATGTGATAGAATAAGAACCTCATCTATGCGAATCCATAAAACAAAGAAAGTAACGGCTCCTACAAATCCAATTTTTAATATTGATTTTAGTAACTCTACGATTGCTCTAATCGAGAAAATTCGCTTCATCCCTTTAATCGGGTCTAGCTTTTCCAACTTGGGCTGCAATGGCTCGCCCGTTACCATAAATCCAACTTGCATAAGATTGGAGGCAATCCCTGCAACAAGTGCAATTAACATGATTGGGCCGAGTAAAAAGATCATTTCTTTCAATATATCCAATAAAATCAATTGTAAATTGTCTTCCGATACTTCCATCAATAAAAACGTGTTAAAGGAGTGGCGAAATGTATCTACCGCTATTTTCCCCATGCTAGATGAAAAGAATAGTAGAAACAAAAAAACAGCTAGTAATCCTATCGCGGTATTAACATCTTGACTTTTTGCCGTTTGACCTTTTTTTCGGGCATCGAGTCTCTTTTTCGGAGTTGCCTTTTCTGTTTTTTCACCTGCAAAAAATTGGAGATCCAGATTAAGTTGTTTCATCCTGCGCCTCCTATTAACCTCATCACATCTCTCATCACAATTAACATCGTCTCAAATAATTTTTGCACGACTCCAAACATAACTCCTAGCACGATAAATAAAATAATGAAACTTACAGCAATTTTGATTGGAAATCCAACGACAAAAATATTTAATTGCGGAACCGTTCTTGCCACGATTCCTAACGCGACATCAACAAGAAAAAGCGAGGCGACAACTGGAATAGCCATCTGAAAAGCAATCATGAACATCATGCTGAATGACTTAATGATATATTCTGCCAATGAACTATTTCCAAATGGGATAAATACTTGATCAATTGGAATGGATTGATAACTGTAAAAAATTCCATCCAAAATGAGATGGTGCCCATTTACTGCAAGTAAAAAAAGCAAGGAAAACATATATAAATATTGTCCAATAAGCGGACTTTGCGTACCCGTCTGCGGATCGATGACATTGGCAATGGCAAATCCCATTTGAAAATCAATAAAGCCACCTGCAATTTGTATGGCTGAAAGAATCATATATGCAGTAAAACCAATAAGAAGGCCAATCCCTGCTTCTTTCAGAATAAGCAAGTAATAAGTTCCTGTTATGTCGATTGATTGCACATCAATTGTGTAATACATCAACAAAGATAAAAAAAAGGCAAAGCCGATCCGATATGTAGCCGGCAAAGTTCTATATGAAAATAAAGGGAGCGTAACAAAAAATGTCGAAACCCTCATAAATACAAGCATAAAAACAGAAATATTCGGAATTAAGGCTTCCATTCAATCAACCTACAAACCGAGTTAAATTTTGTAATATTTCAGTAGCGTACGAAAGCAGCCTACTCAACATCCACGGGCCTAAAATGACGACTCCAACTAATACAGCGACAATTTTCGGTATGAATGCTAATGTTTGTTCTTGAATTTGGGTAGTAGCTTGAAAAATACTGACAGCAAGTCCAACCGCTAAAGCGATAAGGAGCAGTGGACCAGCTACAATAAGTATCGTATAAACTCCTCTTTCCGCGAGTGAGATGACAGCTTCAGCACTCATATGATCACTCCATTAATCTACGAATCTATCCTTATGAAAAACTTTGCAGCAACGATTTAATGACTAAATACCACCCATCGACGAGGACAAAAAGTAATATTTTAAAAGGGAGTGAGATCATAACTGGCGGCAGCATCATCATACCCATCGACATTAAAATACTTGCTACAACCATGTCTATAACTAAAAAAGGAATAAAAATCATGAATCCAATTTGAAAAGCAGTTTTCAATTCACTTAATGCATACGCTGGTACGAGTACCGTTAATGGAATATCTTGAATGGTTGCCGGCTTTTCCGCTTTTGAATAGGAAAGAAAAAGTTCTAAATCCTTTTGCCTAGTATGCTTGCTCATAAACTCTCTAAATGGTATTGCCGCTTTTTCATAAGCCTGCTCTAAGTTTATTTCATCATTGAACAGCGGGGTTAAAGCTTGTTCATTTACTTGACTAAACGTTGGCGCCATAATAAAAAAAGTTAAAAATAAAGCTAGTCCAACCAAAACTTGGTTTGGCGGCATTTGCTGTGTAGCAAGAGATGTTCTAACAAAAGATAAAACAATAATAATTCTAGTAAATGAAGTCATCAAAATTAATATACTTGGAGCGATTGATAAAACAGTTAGCAGTAATAAAAGCTTGACTGAAGTAGAAACCGTTTCTGATGAACTATTATTAAAAAACTCCATAAACTCATTCATCTATATTTGACTCCTTCTGATCAAGCTTATTCATTGTTTGCTTGCGCTCCTTTTTGATTTCATCCAGTTGTGTTTTCAAGTGAATATGAAACGGTTGTTGTGAACGGCTATTTGCTTCTTTTGTAGATTTATTTACTCCTTTTATCCATTTCGTTAACATATCTACTGGTTGAAGACTTTGTTCTAACTGTTCTTCATACTGCTTCATATAGTTCTCATATTCCTGCTCATCCGTTATTTCTTTTAAAAGTTGGACATCTTCCCCAACTCCTAGAATTAACAGCCGATTACCGACTTTCACAATTTGTATAGAACGATTCCCACCTAATGGAGTACCTCCTAAGTTTTGTACAAGTCGATTTTGCCCGTAGGACTGACTTCTTTTATTAATAAATTTCAAAAGAAAATATAAAATGGCAATAACAAAAATAAGTGCAAAAATCATCTTCAAATATTCCGAAATCCCTATACTTAATGATTTTGGTTTTTCGGCATTGTCTAATACTTGGACTTTATCTTTTCCTTCATCGCATTTATCTGGAAAACAATCTTCCACACTTCCACCAAGCGGATTGTTTTCAGCAAATACGATTGTTCGATCCGCCTGGATGAGAAGTAAAAACATGATGGAGAAGACAATAAACACTTGTTTAATTATGGAATTCATAGTTCATTATCCTAATGTTTTTTGGATAGCTTCTATAACTCTATCTGCCTGGAATGGCTTAACGATAAAATCTTTCGCTCCTGCTTGAATAGCATCGATAACCATTGCTTGCTGCCCCATTGCAGAACACATTATGATTTTTGCTGCTGGATCGTTTGCTTTTATTTCTTTCAAAGCTGTGATTCCATCCATTTCTGGCATCGTAATATCCATTGTGACTAAATCAGGTTTTAATTCATTGTATTTTTCTACAGCTTGAGCGCCATCTACTGCTTCACCGACTACCTCAAAACCATTTTTCACTAAGATATCCTTAATCATCATTCTCATAAATGCGGCGTCATCCACAATCAAAATTCTATTAGCCACGGTATTTCCTCCTCAAACTTTAATTCAATTTTTTTAACCTATCAGATTGGCTGACGATGTCAGTTACTCTAACTCCAAAGTTTTCATCGATTACTACTACTTCACCTTTTGCAATTAACCTGCTGTTAACAAGTATATCGACAGGCTCACCTGCCAGCTTATCCAATTCAATAATTGAACCTGCTCCAAGTTCGAGAATTTCCTTAACTGATTTTTTTGTCTTTCCCAGCTCTACCGTAACTTGCAATGGAATATCAAGAAGCATATCCAGATTCTTTGTCTCAGGTGCTGTAACATTTGGTTGATTAAAGTCCAAAAAGCTTGCTGTTTGAACATTTAATTGACTGTTATGATTCTCTGAACTAGCAGCTCTGTCATTTTCCCTTTGATTTATATTAGAATTCATCATTGGTTGACTTTCTGGTTTCCCTATACTTGTTGAAGATTGAATAGTTTCTGTATTCGTGTTAGGCATTTGTTTTGGCTCAGACATTGTATCATTGTTTTGCGTCAATAAATCCTCAACAAGCTTTTTGGCAAAGTCGATTGGCAGCACTTGCATAATCTCAGAATCTATTAAATTGCCAATTGTGAGTCGAAAAGATACTTTTACTAAAAGGTTTTGCTGCGGAATGGTATCTGTTCCTTCACCTTCAGAAAAATTTAACAACTCTATAGAAGGTGGGGAAATATCAACCTTTTTGGCAAATATAGAAGACATTGAAGTTGCAGCTGACCCCATCATTTGGTTCATCGCTTCTTGAACTGCACTTAAATGAATCTCATCCAATACGTCAGAAGGAGCTGTCCCATCTCCACCAAGCATTAAATCCGCTATAATGGCTGCATCGCTTTGCTTTATAACAAGAATATTTACTCCTGAAAAGCCAGCCGTATATTTAACTTGTATTGCAACATATGGATGTGGAAACTCTTCCTCCAATTTTGCATTATCAATAATAGAAACAGAGGGAGTTGTTATTTCAACCTTTTGATTCAGTAATGTAGATAATGCGGTTGCGGAACTTCCAAACGAAATATTCCCAAGTTCTCCTATTGCATCTTGTTGCATTTCATCCAAATAATCTAATACATTATGAACTTCTTCTTGATTATTTGGTTCCTCTGTTACAGGTTCTCCACGTAATAACGCATCAATTTCATCTTGCGAGAGCATATCACCATTCATAATCTCCTTCGCCCTCCTTTATATTATCGATTATTTGTACAGCCATTTTTTTATTGCGCTTGCCAGGCTGTCCTATGAATTTTTGCTTATCACCAACTTTGATTTTAAGAGGTTCATCGATGCGACTATTTAATTCAATGACATCCCCTAAATCTAATGATAAGAAGTCATGAATGGAAATGGTAGATATCCCAAGTTCCACAGATAAATCAATTTGAGCTTCTTTGATTTTCTCTTCCAGCAATGCAACCTCTTCAGGCTTTCTAACTTTTGCATTTGTTTCCATCCAATAATGTGCAGAAAGTTTAGGTATAATCGGCTCCAACAATACGTGAGGAATGCAAATATTAATCATCCCACTCGTTTCTCCTACACTTGCATTCATCGAGATGACGACGACTGTTTCATTCGGAGTCGCGACTTGCAAAAATTGTGGGTTGACTTCCAACTCTGCCAAATAAGGATCTATTTCAGCAATTCCTGACCAAGCTTCTTGTAAATGTTCCAATGTATGTTCAAACAAATTTGTCATCAGCCGTGTTTCAATTTCTGTTAAGTTATCGATTTTATTTAAGGATGCTCCCTTTCCACCGAGGATACGATCGATCATCGCATAAGCGATATTTGGATGGACTTCCATGATCATTCGACCTTCAAGAGGAGGTACCTCGATGACGTTCAATATCGTCATATTGGGAACAGAGCGAACATACTCTTCATAAGGTATTTGGTCTGCAGATGCTACTGTAATATTTACATATGTCCTAAGTTGAGCTGAAAAATAGGTTGTCAGCATACGGGCAAAGTTTTCATATATTCTCGTTAAACTTCTAACTTGATCTTTTGAAAATCTTAATGCTCGTTTAAAATCATATATTTTAACCTTTTTAACTTCTTCTTCTTTTTTAAAATCTTCTGCGGACATTTCACCCGTTGAGATTGCGGATAGCAAGGCATCTATCTCACTTTGGGATAATACATCTTCTGGCATAGCTGCACCCCCGTTTCAAATAGGATACTAGTAATGTTAAGAAATGACATAGGAGGTGATATACACTCTAACTATATTTCCATTTTGCATTAAGCTGTTTATTTTTTCTTTCATCGTTTCTTCAAGCTTTTGTTTACCTTCCTTACCTTCTAAATCAGATGGCTCCATTTCAGAAAGCTCCGATATGATTAAATTTTTTACTTGAAAGTCTCTCTTTTTAAACTCTTGCATCGCTTTTTTTCCATCTGTTTGTACTTTAAAAGAAATTTTGACGTAATCACCATTTTTTACATTTGTCATAATCTCTGGTACATCGACAGATACTTTAATTACTTCATCTATCGTTGGTTCTTTCTTGTTACCTTTATCACCTAAATTCATAATAATGATTAAGGCCAATGTAGCGAGCAGTAAAATTGCCGTTAAAAGAACCATCATCGTTGGAAATAATTTTTTACTCATCTTTTAAATCCTCCAATTCTTTGCGGCCGAGGAGATTAATGGACTGATAGAATTCCAAGATACGCCTTTTTATTAACTCCTCTGATTCTGCTGCTACATATTTGCGTCCATTCGTGAGAGTAATAGTAGTATCTGGAAATGACTCTATTTTTTCAATATATAATGCATTTAGTTGAAAGGTCTTTCCATTTAATCTAGTTATTGTGATCAATGAATGATCAGAGCCGGTTCACTAGAGCATCCGGCTCTGCTCCCCCCTTACATTATCGTTTTAAGTTAACGAGTTCCTGCAAAATTTCGTCAGATGTTGTAATAATTCTCGTATTTGCTTGGAAACCACGCTGAGCCACAATCATCTCCGTAAATTCCTCAGAGAGGTCTACGTTGGACATTTCAAGAGCACCCGAAACAAGAATCCCTGCCCCATCGACGCCTGGAACTTTATAAGCTGCTTCTCCGGAGTTTGCTGAGTTGATATAAAGGTTATCACCGACTTTTTCAAGTCCGCCTGGGTTTTTGAAACGAGCTAAGGCGATGGATATATCTGAAATAAATAGATCGCTAGTTCCTTCTCTAGTAAAATCACCTACAACATTTGTACCCTCAGGGATTGATGCAATATAGGTAATCTTTCCATCCTCTGAAATACTTAAATTTTTAATTCCTTCAATATCTCCGTCATTCAATTTAATAGGTTTAGGATTGATATTTCCATCAGTAGCTAATACATAATGACCAGCTGAAGTTACAATATATCCCTCGGTATTTATATATAGATTTCCAGCCCGCGTAAAGTAAGTTGAAGTTGGAAATCCTGCGGCACCTGGTGTCCCTTCCGCAACAACTAAATACCCATCCCCTTGAATAGCAAGGTCAAGTACTCGTCCTGTTGTTTGCGGGGAGCCTTGCGTATCTATCGTATCAATTGTCGCAAGTTGTGAACCAAGTCCGACTTGCTTCGGGTTTAGTCCTCCCTTGCCTTGAGAGGGGCCACTTGCACCCGATATTGTTTGATTGACCATGTCTTTGAACGTAACACGACCTTTTTTAAATCCATAAGTGTTAACGTTCGCTATGTTGTTTCCTATTACATCTAATTTTGTTTGGAAGTTTTTCATTCCGCTTATTCCAGAATACATCGAACGAATCATTTTATATGATCTCCTTTCTATGAACCGCGTCTGTCAGTCGGCGGCTCTCAGCTTCCTAAAAAGGTCCAGCTGTTTTCCTAATTTGTGATTTAATCTAAAAGGATAGTTCCATCGATATTCGTAAAAATTTGTTTTCCGGCTTCCTGCCTGTCCATTACGGTTACAACCGTATTATTTTTCGCGCTCACAATTAATGCTGCATTTTTCAACAAAACAAGTGATTCCTTCACACCTTTTTGTCTGGCTTCATTTACTTTTATCCCAATTTGTTCCCATTCTTGAGGTTCGATCGAGATTTTTCTCTGCTCCATTCTCTTTTCGGCATGTTTACTTATCGTAAGTGGATTTACATGAGCAACTGCTTGTTCTAAAAACTGTGAAAAGGTTTGGTTACTCGATTTTTCCGTTTTGTTAGGACGTGTATTGGAGTGTATCGTAATTGGCTGCACAGGAAGCTTATGAATCATATGATTTTTCATTTTCACAACTTCCTTCACTAGCTTATTTTTATGACTTCCTTAGTCATTATTGATTGTCCGTCCTCCGTTTGAAGAAATACTTCATTGTTCTTCAAGGATACTGACTTAACTATTCCACTATGCTCCTCATCATTTTTCATCCATGTAATACTTTTTCCAATCATGGAAGTGGCATAAATAAGTGGTGTTTCAGCAGCAATATTATTCACTTGTGAGATGTTCGCAGGAATTAATTCTGTACCATCCTCCAATGTGAACTTTACAGTATCACCAACAAATTGTACTGAACTTACAATTCCCTTTCCATTTGAAAAAGTTGGTTCTTCCTTTTCAGAAGTTTCATTGAGCTTATGCCATGTCACTTCTTTTCCAACGAATTGACTAAGAGCAATTAAACTAGACTGTGATTCATATTGAACCAATTTTTCTATTGATTTGTTCATATTCGTCATTTGCTCCAACGATGAAAAGGTGGCCATTTGAGCAATGAATTCTTTATCCTGCATCGGGTTCATCGGATCTTGATTTTGCAATTGAACCATTAACAGTTTAAGAAAATCATCTTTTCCCAAAATATCACTACCCTTTTTAACTTCTCTTTTTTGAATGGACGAATATAATAAGTCGGAGTCGATTGAAATTGGCATATTGCGTTCTACACCTCCGTTTCAAATAAAATATTGCTTAAAGCGTCTTTGAAATTGCTATTATGTTCTTGATTGGTTTCCCTTTGTTCTTGATTTTGTTCTTGTTGGTGCTGCCCGTTCCCACGGCCGTCTTGATTTGTATATCTTTGCAGATCGCTTTGGCTGTATGTAACTTCTAACCGATCTACCGATATGTTTTGTTGAGTAAAAGCTTGTCTTAAACTATTAAGCTGTAAATCAAGCATTTCTTTTGCTTTATTCGTGGATGCTAAAATTCTAGCCGTCAATTGTCCATCCTTTTGTAATAGTTCCACCCTTAAAGTTCCTAATTCTTCTGGATGCAGCCTTATTAATAACCTTGTCGTATTAAACCCTTTTGTAAGGCTAGACCTCGCTAATATATTGGAAAACTCTCTTACAAACCCGCGCATCGTGGTTTCTTCATCTACAGAATCCGTTATATTCAAAATAAAAGATTCGGTTTGTAAAACGTGATTTGAGTGTGTTGTCGCATCAAGGTTAGCGCCCACAATCTGCTTGCTTAAACCTTGGTCATGCGGAGTCTTTCCTAATAGTGATTGCAATACATTCGAATGGTTACCTAGTTGTTGATATTGACTCAGTTCTTTCCCTTTAGAAAATATGTTATCTAACGAATGTCTCTGATGTTTCGTGTCCTTCGTCATCTCTTGAAGTCTTTTTAATAAATCCTCCATGGAAACTTCCAATTCTTCAAGCTGCTGCATTTCTTTTAGACTTACAACATTCCCCTTTGCTACAAACAGAAATTCTTTAACCGCTTTAATATAAGGTTCCGTTGTCTCTATAGGTAAACTTTTCAATGTTTCATTATTTACATCATTCATAAAGTTAAATAATAAAACGGATGCCGATAAAAAGTCCTCCGTAAGGGGCTCGTCCTGCTTTATTGATTCCGGCAATTGAACGGAATCCACATTCTCTTTTAGCCAATCAACTAGTTTTTGGAGGGTTTCATACCAATCAGAAGCGGTTTCCTTTAAAGATTGTTGTAAATCTTCGTTAACATTTACTTCATCCGTATCAATATCTTCCATTAAAGCATCAATCAGACTCGTGATGATATCAATTTCTTGCTCTGATTCTTCCTCTGTAAAGATTTGTCCATTATTTGCAATTGTTGCCCCTAAGATCATTTGAAAACTTGAGTTATTCGTTGTCATTGAGGTAGCTGCAGTTAATGGTTCTTGGAAAAAGGTCGATTCCAAGCCGCCTATTTTCATTATTTTCACCCCCTTTCAAATGTGAAGAATCACTCTGCTTTGGCAGATAGCTTTTCTAAATATTTTGCAGCTTGCTCAGGAGGCATTTTCTCTAATATCTTTGCTAATGATTCAGTTCCAATATTAGATAAAATTTTTACTGCCTCATCATCTTTCATTTTTAAAATAATCGGTGCTGCATTTTTAGGGGCCATTGCTTCATAGGTTGAAACAATTTCTTTATATGCACGTTTATTTTCGTCTCGCATTTGCCTTAATTCTTCGATTGTTTGTTCAAGCTGTTCCTTTTCAAGCAAAAAGCGTTCTTTTTCGGTTTCATGTTTTTCAATCTGTGATTTAAGCTGATCAATTTGCGCATTTTTATTTTGTATTTCGGCGTCTAGACTAACTATTTTTTCTTCATACTCGAGGAGGTTATCCCTTTCCGACTTAGCAAACATACTAGAAACAATAGGAACCTTTTCGCCTATCTCTTTTGCCTTTTGAAAAACATTTACCCCAGCTATCGAGGTAATGAGCAAAGCTAAAAAGATCGCAAATAGAAGCGGAATTAAAACCCAAAAGATAAACCGATGTAAAGCGTTCGGTTCCTTTTCGATATTTTGATTTTTTAAGGTTTTTTCCACTTTCTCACCTAATTTCCGCCTCGATGAAAATATTGAACGGAAGAATATTCATCAAGGTGCATATTTTCTGTTTTATCAAGCATTTGCAAGTAGTATTGGTAGGTTTTCTCTTTTAATTTTTCATATTTTTTCACTTCGATATTGCTCTCTTTAAGCTTTTCTTCATACCAATCCATCGTATTTCTTGCATTCATTACTAGTCGTTGTACATGATTAATTGTTTTTTCCAAATTACTGATAAATTGTTGATAATGTCGGATTTTATGAATGGAAAGACCGCTTGCTAGTTCATTTAGTTGATATTGCTCAAGATTTTCTTTCTTCTTCAATAAATCAAATAATTGTTCTGCAACGACTTCAAATTTTTTCACCGAATCTTGGTATAAAGACAATGCTTCGTCCTTTTCCCGTTCTTTTAGCTTTAAAATTTTTTGGAACTTGTACTCGTATTTCAATTCAATTCACCTATCTTCATCAGGTCAATCATACTGTCAATACTTTCTTGAATCGTAAAATGATCATTTGTTTCTTGTTTAAGAAAATTAATAATAGTTGGATAGGCTAAAATGGCTTCATCTATTTCTTTTGATGCTCCACGTTTATATGCACCAATATTAATTAAGTCTTCAGAGTTATAATAAATGCTCAATAAATCTCTAAGCCTTTCAGCTGCACTGCGGTGATCTTTCTCAGCAAGGTGATTCATAAGTCTGCTCACACTTTTTAAAACGTTTATAGCAGGATATTGACCTTTATTTGCTAATTCACGATCAAGGACGATATGTCCATCCAATATCCCTCTAACCGCATCGGCAATGGGTTCATTCATATCATCGCCGTCTACTAAAACCGTGTAAAATGCCGTAATCGTTCCGTGTTCATTTGTTCCTGTTCGTTCTAAGAGCCGAGGCAATATAGAAAACACGGAAGGCGTATATCCTTTAGTAGCAGGCGGCTCTCCTACCGCAAGTCCAACTTCCCTCTGTCCCATTGCTACCCTTGTAACGGAATCCATCATAAACATGACATCATTTCCTTTATCTCGGAAATATTCTGCTATCGCCGTTGCAGTAAATGCACCTTTAATTCTCATAAGAGCTGGCATATCAGAGGTAGCTGCTACGATAATCGTCTTTTTTAAACCTTCGGGACCAAGATCCCTATCAATAAATTCTCTTACTTCCCTGCCTCGTTCTCCGATGAGTGCAATGACGTTAATATCCGCAGTTGTATTTCTTGCTATCATCCCAAGCAGTGTACTTTTTCCAACTCCGCTTCCTGCAAATATCCCCATTCTCTGTCCTTTTCCGACTGTAAGCAAACTATCTATAGTTTTTACTCCAACTTCCAGTTTCTCGGAAACAGGCGGCCTGCTTAATGGGTTTGGTGGTGTCTGATCTGTTGGGATAGATTTCATTCGTATCGGCATTGAGAGTTCATCCATCGGGTTGCCTAAGGAATCAACTACACGGCCGATTAATTCAGGACCAACCTTAATTTGCAAAGGATTTGAAGTCGCTTCAACTAGGCTTCCTGGTGAGATTTCTTGTATATTTGTATACGGCATCAGGATAATATGCTGTTCTTTAAAACCAACAACCTCTGCCATAATTTTTCTTTTTTTTGTTTTCCCGCCTATATGAATCAAGCACACATCGCCGATGGAACTTTCAGGGCCTTGAGATTCAATCATTAACCCTACAACTCTGCTAACCCTGCCATACCGCTGAAATGTCGGGATGTTTTTTACGTATGGAATTAAATCTTTTGCTTCCATTAATTAATCATCGCCCTTAAGTAATTCCATTAAGTTCTTTTTTAACTCTACAAGCTGACTAGATACACTTGCATCAATTCTGCCATTCTCAGATTCTATATAGCATGTATACTCTTCCAAATCCTCATCTGGATAAATAAAACACTGCATTCCATGTGGGAATATTGCATCCAATTCATTTTTTTCCGATAGTAAAAGTTCATACTGCAACGGATGAACATGAATCTGAACCTCTTTAAAATCCTTCGCTTCTTTAAGTGCTCTTTTAACGAGAGGGATAAATCGCTCTTGTTCATTAACCAAGCTCGTATACAGTATTCGTTCCGCAGCTTTAATGGCTATATCCACAATGGTTTGTTCGGAACTATCTAGATAGCTTTGAAAAGCTATTTTTGAAGAATCGACAACTTCTTTTGCTTTTTCAATTAAGCTTGAGTATTCAGCGTAGCCATGTTGCCTGCCTTCTTCTATTCCTAATTGCATGCCTTTTTCATACGCTTCCTTTATGAGCCGTTGTTCTTCTTCTTCCCATTCAGAACGCCGCATTTCCACCTGTTCAATCATTTGATCTACTTTTGCCTTAGTATTCTCAAGAATTTTTTGCGCTTCTAGCTCTGCATTACGAAGGATTTCTGCTCTTTCTTCCAGAGACATGGTCTGGTTTATCCGTTCTTCATCTTCTTGATATGAGGCTTCGATTTTTCTAACCTTAATTACTTTTGCATCATTATTTAGCAGTTGTGATGGATTATTTTTTATTAGCCTAGACAATAATATCGTCTCCTCCACCGCGCGCGACGATGATTTCGCCTAATTCCTCAAGTCTACGTATAATGCCGACAATTTTTGTCTGAGCTTCTTCTACATCTCTCAGTCTTACAGGTCCCATAAATTCCATTTCTTCTTTAATCGTTTCAACCATACGCGTTGACATATTTCGATATAAGACATCTTTCACTTCATCACTGGATATTTTAAGCGCCAATAATAAGTCTTCATTGTCACACTCGCGGATAATTCGTTGAATGGATCTATTGTCGAGCGTAACAATATCTTCGAATACAAACATCCGCTTTTTAATTTCTTCCGCTAAAATAGGATCTTCAATTTCTAAAGCATCTAAAATGGTCTTTTCCGTAGC
This sequence comes from Bacillus sp. IITD106, assembly GCF_019459225.1. Classification (GTDB taxonomy): domain Bacteria; phylum Bacillota; class Bacilli; order Bacillales; family Bacillaceae_C; genus Lederbergia. Next base: position 37,325 of record NZ_JAIAZY010000025.1, on the reverse strand, counting down.
ACGGTCGACACCATTTAATACATCGACGACTGCCTCAATTCCGCCTGTTTGAGTGTAATCTTGCGTGACGGTCGCTGATAGTTTTCGCTCTAGAATACTTTCAATCTCACTAATGACTTCAGGTGATGTACGGTCCATAACGGCAATTCGCTTTGCAATATCTGTCTGCTTATCCTGAGGCAGCTCAGATAAGATTTGTCCAGCTTTTTCAGGATCTAAATAAGATAAAATAAGCGCAATCGTTTGTGGATGTTCATTTTGAATGAAATTTAATATCTGACCCGCATCAGCTTTTCTGGCAAAGTCAAATGGCCGCACTTGCAAGGAAGAGGTAAGCCTATTAATAATGTTCATGGCTTGTTCAGGTCCAAGTGCCTTTTCCAAAACAGTCTTTGCGTAGCCGATACCACCTTGAGTTATATAGTCTTGTGCAATTGCGATATTATGGAACTCATCCATTACATCTTCTTTTGCGGAGGAGTCAACTTTTCTCACACTTGAAATTTCCAATGTTAACTTTTCCATTTCCTCTTCTGTCAAATGCTTATACACAGATGATGCAACATCGGGTCCAAGCGAAATTAAGAGAATGGCTGCCTTTTGTTTTCCAGTCAATCCTTTTCTAGACAATGGTAACTCCTCCTAATCTTCTGCTATCCATGTACGCAATAATTTTGCAAACTCGTCTGGTTTTTCCTTTGCCAATTTTTCAAGCTGCTTTCTGCGCATTCCCGATTCTGTCAATACTTCTTCATTTAAATCAGGAATTTCAATTGGTTCATCGATCATTTCTTCTAATTCCTCGTCTTCTTCCTCTTCACTTCTTCTTCTTCGCAACATTAAGAATAGGAGAACACCAATAATAACGAGTAACACTCCACCTATTACATAAATCCACCATGGAACCGTTGGAGTTGGATTCGCTTTAACATCTACCTTTCCATTGAACGGCTGGACAGATACAACGATTTTATTTTGGATGGCATCATCCGATAAATCAGTTCCAGTGCCTTTGTCGATCGATGTCCTTACAATCGTAGATAGTAGTTCTTGGATATCTTGTTTTCGATCTTCAGGAAATGAGTTAATGTCATCCGGATTTGGTGGTTCCACCATCACTTGAACTCCAAGATCTCTTATTTTATATGGACTTTCTACGATCTCTTTTCGAATTCTATTAACCTCGTTGTTAATCGTTTCTTCTGTTTTTTCAAAGTCACCGTTGGAGTTATTCCCCTGAACGTAACCAGTATTTGTATCAGTAGGATCTACCGGAGTTCCTTCAGCTTGCTCTCCATTCCCAGTAAATGTTTCTGTAATCCGATGGGCACTTATAGCGATACCCCTCATATTTTCCTCATCAACTGGGGTAACGAGGTTTTCTTCTCGGTTTTCTTGGGTAAAGTCTATATCGGCAGTAACAGATGTTACGACTTTATCAAAGCCCATTAGGGTTCCAAGCATATTTTGAACTTGACGCTGGATATCTCTCTCAACCTGACTCTTTATTTGCATTTGCTGAGTATATCCGTTGCTTGCATACTGTTCATTGTCCAAATCAAAGTATTCTAGGAATTGATTCCGGATTACGATATTTTCGACCGGTAAGTTTGGTATGCTTTTTGAAACTAGATGATATAATGATTTAATTTGTTTTTCACTGAACTCGTAGCCAGGCCTTGTTTGCAAAATAATTGAAGCAGAGGCTTCTGCGTTGGAATCTGTTAAAAATATTCCTTTTTCTGGGAGAGTTATCATGACATTAGCTTGTTCGATTCCATCAATGCTTTTCATCAATTCAGCTAGTTCTGTTTGGGTTGCATCAAGTTTTAGTACATTAAACTCATTATCCGTCATACCGAAACCGGCATTATTGCCAAAAAAAGAATAATCGATATTTCCTGATTTTGGAATTCCTTCCGCAGCTAGTTCTACTAACAATGTATCAACTTGTTCTTCTGGAACCTTAATTGTTTTTCCGCCATCAGTAATTTCTGATTTAATTCCTTTTTCATCGAGACTTTCTTTTATTGAACCTGTCTCTGAAGGTTTTAAATTCGTATATAACGGGACTAATGTGGTTTTAGAGGCAAAATAGAAGATGCCAGCCACTAAAATAAGGGCAGTAAGAATCGAACCAAGTATGATAAATTTTTGATTGCCTGTTCTGTTTGTCCAGTATTCTTTTAAACTAGCTATTTTCTCGTTTAATTTCTCTTTCATTTATAAGCCCCTTACCATACAGCAAATCTATAAAGGCATTCCTCATTAGCCCTAAATTAAACTTGCATTCTCATCATTTCTTGATATGCTTCAACAGCTTTATTACGAATTTCAAGTGCTGCTTGTATTGTGATCGCTGCTTTTTGCGCAGTGATCATCACTTCATGCAATTCAATATTTTCCCCTCTTGCTAATTTGTCTGTCGCAATGTCGGATTGTACTTGAGCGTTATTAACCTCATCTATTGCTTTTTTCAACATATCCTTAAAATCTGTGCTTTTTTGAGCATGAAGTTCATTTTTTACATTATTATTCACATTGTTAAACTGAACGTTTCCAACGTTAATACTATTGATCGGCATAATGTATGATTGCCTCCTAATTTTACTTTCCTAACTCTAAAGCTTTCATATACATAGATTTAGATGCATTAAATACGGTGACGTTCGCTTCGTATGAACGAGTTGCGCTCATCAAGTCGACCATTTCTTTCAACGGGTCAACATTTGGCATTTGAACATAGCCTTCTTCATTTGCATCCGGGTGTTCAGGATCGTAAACAAGACGGTATGGTGTATCATCTTCTACAATGTTTGAAACTTTCACACCATTCATTTTATTATTTCCATTACTGCGAAGAGTTTGATTAAAAATAGATGAAAATGACGATTCCTTCGGCTGCATTACTACCATTTTTCTTGTATAAGGCTGCCACTGGCCATCGATGTATTTTCCACGTGTCGTATCGACATTTGCCATATTCGATGAAATAACATCCATCCTTAACCTTTGTGCTGTAAGTGCGGAGGATGTGATTCCCATACTGTGAAACATAGACAAGTTATCTTCCTCCTTTTATTACGTTTTGAAGGGTAGAAAATTTTCCATTTAATCTTTCAATTAAGGCTTGGTAATAGATTTGATTAGCTGCCATGTCAGACATTTCATTGTCAACGTCTACATTATTTCCATTATGATTGTATTCTGTATTATGTTTCGTATAAATGTGAGAACCTTCACTACCGATAGTAAATCGAAAGTGGCGTGGATCCGTTGTATAGGCTTCGATTTGACTTGAAGATTCCGCTAATACTTCCTTAAAACTTACTGCTTTCGCTTTATAATTCGGTACGTCTACATTTGCGATATTCTGTGCAATTGTTTTTTGTTTAAGTGATGAATAATTCAAGGCTCTTTCCAGCGTTTGAATATTACCAGAGAATAATTGCAATTTCGACACCACTCTTCTTTTTATCTATTCTGGTTAGTTTTACCATACATACATTGTAATGTTTTTGTCATATTACGTCTATACATCGTACTACACTTTTACGATAAAATTCTCCAATTCTAGACAAAATAGTTCTTAAGACTCAAAAAAAAGTTACTAGATATTTTTATCTAGTAACTTTTTTGTAAAATTTAGTTTGATTTAATTTTCTCAAGCTCTTTAAGAAATTTTGAATTTAACACTTTGATATATGTTCCCTTCATACCTAGTGAACGGGATTCGATTACGCCGGCACTTTCAAGCTTCCTTAAAGCATTTACAATGACCGAGCGTGTAATTCCTACGCGATCTGCAATTTTCGAAGCAACGAGCAATCCTTCATTCCCATTTAATTCTTCAAAAATATGTTCGATAGCCTCTAGTTCACTGTAAGATAATGAACTGATTGCCATTTGAACGACAGCTTTGCTTCTTGCTTCCTCTTCAATTTCTTCGGATTTTTCACGTAAAATTTCCATGCCTACAACAGTTGCTCCGTATTCAGCTAATATTAAATCATCATCCTGAAACTCATCTTCTAAACGTGCGAGAATCAATGTTCCAAGACGTTCCCCTCCGCCGTTAATTGGTACGATTGTTGTTAAACCATTATTGAACAAATCTTTATTTTCAACCGGAAACGCAGTGTATTCACTGTCGACACCAAGGTTTGAAGAAGTCTCAGTAATGTTGAATAAGTTTTTTGTGTATTCTTCTGGGAATTGTCTATCTTCAAGCATTTTTTTCATTCTTTCATTTTCAATCGCTTGATTGATTGCATACCCTAACAATTTACCTCTGCGGCTTAATACGAAAATGTTTGCCCGAATAACGGAGCTAAGTGTTTCAGACATTTCTTTAAAATTTACGGGTTTTCCCGCAGCTTTTTGTAGCATTGCATTAATAGTTCTAGTTCTAGATAATAGTTCCAATAGATTCTCCTCCTAATATTATTACAATTCTATATAAATTCACTTCAGCAAAATATATAGCCACTATTCATAACATTCCCTGATGAATATTACGTAAAACTCTTATAGAATAAACTGGCTCAAGTCCTTATCTTTGGAAATAACAGCAAGTTTTTCATCTACATATTGTTTAGTAATCTTGATAGTTCCCATCGCAACATCTGGTGCCTCAAAAGATAAATCTTCGAGAAGCTTTTCCATTATCGTATGAAGACGCCTTGCACCAATATTATCTGTTTCTTGATTAACATTGAAGGCAATCTCCGCAAGTCTGTAAATAGCATCGTCAGAAAATTCGATTTGTATACCTTCCGTTTCCAATAATGCAATATATTGTTTAATTAATGCATTATCAGGCTCCGTGAGAATACTGACAAAATCTTCGACAGAGAGCTTACCTAGTTCCACACGTATAGGAAAGCGCCCTTGCAGCTCCGGAATTAAATCAGATGGCTTCGATATATGGAAGGCTCCAGCACCGATAAACAATATAAAATCAGTTTTAACAGGACCATATTTGGTTACAACTGTCGATCCTTCCACAATTGGTAAAATATCGCGTTGCACACCTTCTCTTGATACATCAACATTCGAACTGGAGTTTCCTTTACTTGCAATTTTATCAATTTCATCGATAAAAATAATTCCTGTTTGCTCTGCCTTTGTTATAGCCGTCTGGGAAACCTCATCCATATCAATTAACTTTTGAGCTTCATCATTTGTTAAGACGATGCGCGCGTCTTTCACCGGTAAGTTTCTCTTTTTTGTTTTCTTTGGTATTAAGTTGCTTAGTGCATCCTGCATATTCATGCCCATTTGCTCCATACCAGAGCCTTGCAGCATATCAAACATCGATGGCTGTTGTTCTTCTACTTCCACTTGGACCATCTCATTTTCCAATTCACCGTTGGCTAATTTCTGAGCGATGATTTTTCTTTTTTCCCGGATGCTCATTTCTTCTTGCTTTTCCGAATCATCTTCTGATTCTTGCTGCCCGCCGCCGAAAATCATTTCAAATGGATTTTTAAATCCTTCTGCTTTTTTCTTCGCTGGTACGAGTAGCTCTACTAATCGATTATTCGCATGTTTTTCAGCTAGATCTTTTACTTCTTCCATTTTTTCTTGTTTCACTATCCTAATCGAAGTTTCCATTAAATCACGGACCATCGACTCCACATCACGACCGACATAACCTACTTCTGTGAACTTTGTTGCTTCCACTTTAACGAATGGCGCACCAACAAGTTTTGCCATGCGTCTAGCAATTTCAGTTTTACCTACACCTGTTGGACCAATCATTAATATATTTTTCGGAATGATTTCGTCTCGCATTTCGGGACTCAATAATCCTCTTCGATATCGGTTTCGAAGTGCTACTGCAACAGCTCTTTTCGCTTCTTTCTGACCGATGATAAATTGATCAAGCTTTTCGACGATTTCTCTAGGGGTCATATTAAATCCTTTTTTTTCAGATGCCAAACCGTACCCTCCTTTTAAGCGATGTTTTAAGTTTTTTAAAGTTCTTCCACAATAATATTTCTATTCGTATAAACACAAATATCTGCTGCAATTTCCAAGGAAGCTTTTGCCATATCCGCAGCACTTAAATGATCGGCTCCGTAATTTTTCAAAGCTCTCCCTGCAGCGAGTGCATAGTGGCCTCCTGAACCGATAGCAAGAATTCCATCGTCCGGTTCAATAACTTCTCCTGTACCAGACACGAGTAAGAGATTTTCTTTATCCATCACAATTAACATCGCTTCAAGTTTACGCAATACTTTATCGCTTCTCCACTCTTTAGCCAGCTCAACTGCTGCACGTTGTAGGTTTCCGTTATATTCCTGCAGCTTGCTTTCGAATTTTTCAAACAATGTGAAGGCATCAGCTACGGAACCTGCAAACCCAGCCAAAACTTTCCCATTAAAAAGTTTACGGACTTTTCTTGCTGTATGTTTCATAACTACCGCATTTCCAAATGTTACTTGACCGTCTCCAGCCATCGCACATTTTCCATTATGTTGGACGGCAAAAATAGTTGTAGCATGAAATTGGTTCATTTTTCTTTCCTCCCTCATCTTTGCTCATGCTCTGGGATGGTGGTTCATATATGTTTTGCGTAAATGTTCTTTCGTGACATGTGTGTATACTTGAGTTGACGATAAGTGAGAATGCCCCAGTAATTCTTGAACCGTTCTCATATCAGCCCCATTGTTAAGCAAATGAGTTGCAAACGAATGACGAATCATATGAGGATGAATTTTTCCTGTCAATGATGCAGATTCTATTACCTTTTTCAAGATATGACTTATTCCACTCGCTGTTAATGGACCACCACGAGAATTGACAAATACATACTGGTGAGTTTCTCGCCCTTTCATCAATTCATTTCTTGCACCTTGATGTATGTAAGTTTGCAGTGCGTCAAAGGCGAAACTCCCAAATGGGACATATCGTTCTTTTCGGCCTTTTCCTTTTACAAGAATGGTCGAAAAATCAAAGTCTAGATCCTTAAGCTGAATATTTGCACATTCACTAACCCTTATTCCTGTAGCGTACAATAATTCAAGCAAGGCAAGATTTCTTATACTTAAAGGTGTCGAATCCATGCAAGCTTCGAAAAGGACATTCATCTCTTCTTCATAAAAAAAGTTTGGAATCTTCACTCCTGCTTTCGGTTGAATAATGAGCGAAAATGGATTTTCTTTCACTAATTCTTCCCTTAAAAGGAATTTATAAAAACTTCGAAGGCAGGAAATTTTTCTCGAAGCACTTGCCCGTGCTAATTTTTTGTTATATAGTTCTGTAACATAAAGTCGGGCATCGAAGTATTCTACATCAGAAAAGGACTTTATTCCTTGTGCATTCATGAACAAAGCAAATTGCTCAATATCCTTTTTATAAAAATTAATCGTGTAGTCGGAATAATTGCGTTCAATTTGCAAGTATTCAATAAAAGAGTATACTGATTCATCTGAAAACTTATTCATCGCTTCACCCCTTAAAGGCTACTAAATATTATCACAATTTAACGGACGTTGCAATGAATGTTACAAATTTTTCACAAAGTTTTGAATTGTTCTCACTGCTATTACCATTTCATACATTTTATAGAAAACATTGCTTTACTTGATTATTCTTTAGATATGTATCTTTATGAATTTTCAAGTTATATATTCTTATTGCATTTTACACTATTCATTACGTAAAAAACATTTTTAAGCATTGAAAAAGCTATCCCTTTTTATGGAGATAGCTTTTAGAGGATGTTTAAAAAGTCCGGTAAAAAGACACTTCGAATTTCTTCGTTAGCTTGTTTCTCCGCTGCTCGAAACTGCGCTGCCTCGAAATTCTTGGTCCTTTTTATCCTCCTTTTTGAACACTTACTTTTAATTGTTTTTATTATTGTACAGGTTTTTCTTTGTAATCACATTCCGTACATTGAACTTGTATTCCTTTTTTTAGTTTTTTCTCGACTAAAACTCCGTTGCATTTTGGACAAGGGCGTTCGAGTGGTTTATCCCAAGAAACGAAATCACAAGAAGGATAACGATCACATCCGTAAAAAATTCTTTTCTTTTTACTTTTTCTTTCAATAATATTTCCTTCTTTACATTTTGGACATTGTACGCCAATTTGCTTCACAATCGGTTTCGTATTTCGGCAATCCGGAAAATTACTGCATGCCATAAATTTGCCGAAACGTCCCATTTTAATGACCATTGGGTTTCCACAGTTTTCGCAATCCTTGCCTGCGTATTCATCTTTTATTTCTACTTCTTGCATTTCTTTTTCAGCTTTTTTTAAATTCTTCTCAAAGTCTTTATAAAATTCATCAATGATAGAAACCCACTTGATTTTACCTTCTTCAATTTCATCCAACTCATTTTCCATCTTTGCAGTAAATTCTACATCGATTACTTCAGGGAAAAATTCCATCATTATTTCATGAACAATTTCCCCCAATTCAGTAGGGACAAATCTTTTATTATCAAGTGCGACATATCCGCGTTTTTGAATGGTATCTAGTGTTGGGGCATAGGTAGACGGTCTGCCTATTCCAAGTTCTTCAAGTGTTTTTACCAGCCTCGCCTCCGTATACCTTGGAGGTGGTTGTGTAAAATGCTGTTTTGGAACTAGCTTTTCAGCTTTTACCTTGTCACCTACAGCCAATTCCGGGAGCATGTTTTGTTTCTCTTCTTGTTGGTCGTCTGTTCCCTCAACATATACTTTCATGAAGCCAGGAAATTTTATTTTTGATCCATTTGCACGAAAGTAAACTTCACCATTTTTTAAAGTAACCGCCATTGTATCCATAACGGCTGGTGCCATTTGACTCGCCACAAATCGATCCCATATTAACTTATACAAACGATATTGATCTCTGCTTAAGTATGCTTTTACGGAATCCGGATTCCTTAAAGTACTCGTAGGTCTAATCGCTTCATGGGCATCCTGAGCATTCGTTTGTTTTTTATCCTTCTGATTCGCATTTTTTAAATAGTCTTTTCCAAACTTAGCCTCAATGTATTCGGCGGTTTCTTTCTGAGCCACTTCGGAGATTCTTGTAGAATCAGTTCTCATATATGTGATAAGACCGACAGTGCCTTCCTTTCCAATTGCTATTCCTTCGTATAATTGCTGAGCTAGCATCATCGTCTTTTTTGCCCTGAAGTTCAGTTTTCTTGCAGCTTCCTGCTGTAATGAAGAAGTAGTAAATGGCAAAGCAGGATTTCTCTTTCTCTCCTTCTTTTCAACTGATTCTACTAGAAAGGTATCGCCATTTAATTTGTTCATAATGGAATCAACATCATCTTTATTGCTGAGTTTTGTTTTTTTATCGTTTAATCCATAAAACATGGCTTGAAAACGTTCTTTATTTTTTTTAAAATCTCCTTCTATTGACCAATATTCCTCAGGAATAAATTTCTTAATTTCATTCTCTCTGTCAATGATTAAACGTACTGCGACAGATTGCACTCTTCCTGCACTAAGTCCCTTTTTTACTTTTTTCCAAAAAAGCGGACTAATATTATAGCCAACAAGCCTATCTAACACCCTTCTAGCCTGTTGGGCATCGACTAAATCCATATTAATTGGACGAGGGTGCTTAAAAGATTCCTTAATAGCATCTTTTGTTATCTCATTAAATACTACACGGCAATCTGATTTAACATCAACATCCAAGCTATGAGCCAAGTGCCATGCTATTGCTTCACCTTCACGGTCAGGGTCAGCTGCAAGAAAAACTTTTTTCGCTTTTTTAGCAGCGGTTTTCAAATCTTTTAATACTGGTCCTTTTCCTCTGATCGTTATATATTTTGGTTCAAAATTTTCTTCAACGTTAACACCCATCTGGCTTCTTGGTAGATCCCTAATATGACCCATGGATGCCTTTACTTTATATTTTTTTCCAAGATATCGTTCTATTGTTTTAGCCTTCGCAGGCGATTCCACAATTACTAAGTAATCAGACATGCACAATCCTCCCTATAAATCAGAGTAAATACTATATGGGAAAGATCATTTTGTCAATGAAGAATATCGAAGTGAGTAAATGATCTTATCAATTTCTTTAAAAAATGTTTATGAAAAATCTATCCTACAATATCTTTAATTGCAAGCTTTTTATTTTTGTGTAACCATTTTTTAGTCTAAATTTCCTCTCGAAAAGCTCGCTTTCCATGGGTTAAACGCATCTCTAGTTCTGTTAGTTGTTTGCCCTCCCACTCAACTTTGAAGTAAATAGAATTAACTTTCTATAACATACATTAAAAATGTAACCGTGGTTACTCTAAAAATATTTCCTCTAAAATATCTTTTCCGGAAGTAATTAATTTTGCCCCCTGCTGAATGAGATGATTCGTTCCTTCAGAAAGAGAATCATTGATTGGACCTGGGAAGGCAAAAACTTCTCTACCTGCTTCTAATGCCATATCGGCTGTTATTAATGATCCACTTCTCTTTTTCGCTTGGACAACTATCGTTCCTTTCGCGAGTCCGCTAATAATGCGATTCCTCATCGGAAAATGCCATCTCTCTGGTTTGATTATAGGAGGATATTCAGATAATAGTAAATGGTTTTTTTCAATTTCGTCTGCAAGCGCTTTATTTTCTGAAGGATATAAGTGAAAAAATCCTCCTCCAAGAACGGCTATCGTCTTACCGCCACATTGAATCGTTTTTTCATGGGCGAACGTATCGGTTCCTTTTGCCAACCCACTTACAATAACAATATTATTCCTTATTAATTCAGGCAAAATCAAGTCTAGAGCAATTTGTGCATAATGATTAGCTGCACGAGCCCCAACAATGGCAATAGCATTTCGCAATAACAAGTTTTTGTCTCCCTTTAAAAAAAGAACTAAAGGTGGATCATGAATTTCTCGTAATACTTGAGGATATTCAGGATCATAAAAAGTAATATAAGATATGTTTTTTGAGTTATATAGTTTAATAAGTTTATGCACGTTAATTGAACCGAATTCATTTATAAACTTCTCCATTTTGCTTGAATGAATTTGAAGAATATGTTGAAGTTTTGTCGAGGGCATAGAGTAAAGGTTATGCAAGCGGGGATCTAATTTTAGAAGATTTCGAATCATTGCATTCGATATAGATCTGCAATGAACGAGATGGAATAACTTTTCTTTGAAAATTTTGGTTCACTCCTTTAATAATATTACAAAATAACCCCTCTTCTTTTTGGAGGGGCTATTTTGGTGAAAAACATGTTATTTTAGTGTGTTTTGCACTTTTCGTAAAGACCCTTTTCTTTTAACACTTTGATAAGAGTTTCTCCAATGACAGAAGGTGTATCTGCAACTTGGATGCCACACTCATTCATGACGCGGATTTTTTCTTCAGCGGTACCTTTTCCGCCAGAAATAATCGCTCCAGCATGTCCCATACGTTTTCCTGGAGGTGCTGTACGTCCCCCGATAAATCCAACAACCGGCTTAGTCATATTCGCTTTAACCCATCTTGCAGCCTCTTCCTCAGCTGTACCGCCGATTTCACCAATCATGATGACCGCTTCGGTTTCAGGATCCTCGTTAAATGCTTTCAATACATCGATGAAATTCGTTCCATTAACAGGGTCTCCGCCGATTCCAACGGCAGTGGATTGGCCAACTCCTGCTTGAGTTAATTGATGTACCGCTTCATACGTTAAAGTACCAGAGCGGGACACAACCCCAACATGGCCTTTCGTATGAATATATCCTGGCATAATACCGATTTTACATTCTTCTGGAGTAATGACACCAGGGCAGTTAGGACCGACAAGACGAGTTTTCTTGCCTTCCATATAACGATTTACATTTACCATATCAAGAACAGGAATATGTTCTGTAATACAAATGACAAGGTCTAATTCAGCGTCTACCGCTTCTAATATCGCATCAGCCGCAAACGGCGCTGGAACATAAATAACGGATGCGTTGGCACCTGTAGCTTTAACTGCTTCTTCAACAGTATTAAAAACAGGCACTCCTTCAACTTCTGTTCCACCTTTACCAGGTGTTACGCCGCCTACGATTTTCGTGCCATATTCAAGCATTTGCTTTGTATGAAAAAGTGCAGTGGACCCTGTAATTCCTTGCACGATTACTTTCGTATCTTTATTGACAAAAACACTCATGATTTTCCCTACCTTTCAGTATCTTTCGTGCAGACGCTATTATCCGACTAATTTCACAATTTTTTGCGCACCGTCTGCCATTGATTCAGCAGCAATAATGTTTAGGCCAGATTCGTTTAAAATTTTCTTTCCTAAATCAACATTCGTACCTTCTAGTCTGACAACAAGCGGCACTTCAAGACCTACTTGTTTAGCTGCTTCAACAACACCCGTTGCAATTATGTCACATTTCATAATTCCTCCGAAAATATTGACGAAAATACCTTTTACATTTTCATCCGAAAGGATTATTTTAAATGCTTCCGTTACTTTCTCTGCTGTCGCACCGCCCCCAACATCAAGGAAGTTGGCCGGGTCCCCACCATAATATTTAATGATGTCCATTGTAGCCATCGCAAGTCCAGCACCGTTAACCATACAACCGATGTTTCCATCAAGGGAAATATAGCTTAGGTCATATTTAGATGCTTCAATTTCTTTTTCATCTTCTTCGTCAAGATCACGATATTCAAGAATATCCTTATGCCTGTAAAGTGCGTTAGCATCGAAATTCAATTTAGCATCAAGAGCCATTACATTGCCATCACCTGTCACCACTAATGGATTGATTTCGGCAATTGAGCAATCATTGTCTACAAAAGCTTTATATAGACTAATCATAAATTTAGCTGCCTTACCAACAAGCTCTTTTGGAATATTAATATTAAAAGCGATTCTACGTGCTTGGAATCCTGTTAATCCGACAACGGGATCTACCGTTTCGTAGAAGATTTTCTCAGGTGTATTTGCTGCTACCTCTTCAATTTCAGTACCGCCTTCTTCAGAAGCCATTAAAACGACACGGTCAGTAGCACGGTCTACAACTAAACCAACATAATACTCCTTTTTAATATCACAGCCTTCTTCAATCAACAGACGTTTTACTTCTTTCCCAGCAGGACCTGTTTGATGAGTAACAAGTGTTTTCCCTAAAATTTCTTTGGCATATGTACGGACTTCATCTAAGTTTTTAGCTACTTTTACTCCGCCAGCCTTACCACGGCCACCCGCGTGAATTTGTGCTTTTACTACACTTACTTCGGAACCAAGCTCCTTAGCCGCTTCAACTGCCTCTTCAACGGTGAAAGCTACTTTTCCATTAGGTACAGTAACCCCATATTTTCTGAGGATTTCTTTACCTTGATATTCATGGATATTCATTTTCCATCCTCCAATCACTCTGTCAAAAAATAGATTGCCTTATATATTGTATTAAAACGTTTAACGGATGTCCAATATTATAAATGCCCGTTTCCTTTATGTTTATCCAACTTATATATAAAAGCGAACACTTCTGCCACAGCATTATACAAATCTTCTGGAATCGTTTCGTTTATATTAAGCTGGCCGAGCAATTCTACGAGAGTAGCATCCTGCTGAACAGGAATATTATGTTCTTCCCCTTTTGCTAAAATATTATCAGCTACAACCCCTTTACCCTTTGCAACTACCTTAGGCGCCTCATGCAAATCACTCTGATAATGGAGGGCAACCGCTTCTTTTATTGGAAAGTCATCTTTTTTATTCTTCATATTCGGAAATCAACTCCAGAATAGGACTTTTGAGAATAATAGCCGCTTTTTCTAATATCTTGTTGTTTAAGATTTTCCGGTAATTTAAAATTAACAGATGATAAATGATATCCTAATTCTTTTAATCCATTGGCAACATCCGGGAGAAGAGTCTCTGATAATTTTTGCAACAAATTGCTAGAATTTACAATATTCACAGTTACAATTCGGTTTTGAACGTTCATATCAACTACTGTTTCTTTTAAATGCTCCAAATCTAAGTAAAAAATAACTCGACAATGATCGGAACTAATCTTCCCTTCATCTGTCCGCTTTCCTGACCATTGCATTAAGATTTCAGATTGGTATTGACCAAGTTTAATGGGAAATTCAAATAACAAATGGTGTATTGGCCCATTTTCAGATGATACAAGCTGGTATCCATTCATCCTAAATAAAAGTTGTTCTGCGATATTTTTAGATTCATTATGATTCGAATGAGACATATCCTGCAGAAATCTAACTAATAATGGTTTTATTGATTCTGTTAACGATTCTCTATTGATTTCTCGATCTAAAAGAGAATTTTCATAAAACATCCCTGTTCTATGCAACGACTGTTTCAATTGATTTAACGCTTTCTCACGTCCAAATTTCACCATTTCTGTATCTTCGGAATCCCAAGATTGTAATAAGGTTACTATTTCCTTTCCTGACATCGTCGGATTCTTTTCTAAAAGCAAAGATGAACGTAATGAATGTAATAATTGTGAAGTAGATTCATCTTTTCCAACAGCAAGGAATGACTTAAATATCCCTTCATTTAACGGCCATTTTCTTTCAGACATCATTTTGATAGTTTGTAGTCCTTCTTCTACATTTTTTGCAAGAGGAAGAAGCTGAGCGGCACGAACAATCTCTTCTTTTGTCAGCGGTATATGCTCGTTTCTCAAGAATTGTATAAGTGATTGATTCATTTTATGGCTTTGCAGTCCTAACTGCTGTAAAAGAGACGAAGTTGAACTACTATCGCTTTGCGAAAATGAAGATGTAGTATTCAGCAATTTTAATTTGGGAGCGCCGTCATTAGATGTAACTTGAAGCCAATAACCTTTTCCATTGGTTAGAGGCACCTCTAGTTTTGCGATTAATTTTTTTGCCCCTACTTGAATTTCCGCATGCTGATTTGGAAATAGTTTTTGAATGACTCCATAAAAAATCTGACCAGGTCTAAATTGAATGGAGCTTGTAGGCATAGTTTCTTGATTTTGAAGCAAAGCTTTCATGACAGCTTGCATAACCATTAGAATTTCACCTCTATTCAAACAGCTGTTTTATCGGAGCAAATGATTTTCTATGTATTGTACAAGGTCCGTAACTATTAAGAGCATTGAGATGTAGTTTTGTGCCGTAACCCATATGTAAATGAAAACCATATTGTGGATACTGGTTGTGATATTCTTTCATCATTCGATCACGTGTTACTTTTGCCACAATCGAGGCGGCCGCAATCGATACACTTTTGGCATCGCCTTTAACGATCGATGTTTCGGGATAGATACTATTTATTTTCGTCGCATCTAATAATAAATAATCTGGTTGAACACGCAAATTTAGAACTGCTTCAAGCATCGATTTTTTTGTTGCCTCATAAATATTAATCCTATCAATTTCTTCAGCTGAAATAATTCCTATTCCTATTGCTACCGCTTCATCTAAAATTTGGTCGTATAATACATCGCGTTTTTTTTCTGTTAATTTTTTTGAATCATTTAGACCAGGAATATACGATTTTTCATCCAATATAACAGCTGCTGATACTACAGGTCCTGCTAGAGGCCCCCTACCAACTTCATCAATGCCAGCAATTAAATGAAATCCTTCTTTCCTTGCCTTTATTTCATATGTTTGCATAAGCTTATAATGATCGCGATCGGCTTGTTCTTGCTTTTTCGTTTGATGCCATTTATGGAGTAAATCTTTTACTCCTTTTCTAGGATCTTCGGTTAATTGCTTAAACAACGGATCGTTTTCATCTTGAATATGTTCAATCATTTTTCTAATTTCTTGAATGGATGTTTTTTTCATTTTCCCACTCCAAATAAAAATGAAAGACCCCATATCGGGATCTCATTCAGGCTTTATTTCCGGCAAGTCAAAGGTAAGATTGCCAAACTTCTGCATTCTAAGATCTCTTATGACAATTTCAGCTGTTTTGTCATAATCCACTTCTCCTCCAGAAGTAAGACACCCTCTAAACTGACCAATCTTATCAAATAATACGGATA
Organism: Bacillus sp. IITD106; assembly: GCF_019459225.1. Lineage (GTDB taxonomy): Bacteria > Bacillota > Bacilli > Bacillales > Bacillaceae_C > Lederbergia. The sequence goes on along the minus strand of NZ_JAIAZY010000025.1, from coordinate 21,384 downwards.
TTTCTTCTGGAATCTCCGTCAATTGATATCGCTCTAAAATTCTTTCCGGGTAGTTCTCTTGTAAAAATCTCAGCCCAAATACTGCAATGTCTTGCATGTTAAGCAAGGTATCCTTGATGGCTCCCGTTAAGGCAAGCTTATATCCAGTTTCTGGATCCTCAAATTTCGGCCATAGTATTCCTGGAGTATCTAATAGTTCAAGCTCCTTACCTACTTTAATCCATTGCTGGGCCCTCGTAATGCCGGGAGTATTTCCAGTTTTAGCAATATTACGTTTCGCCAATCTATTGATCAACGTAGATTTACCTACATTAGGTATCCCAATAATCATAGCTCTAATCGCTCTTGGCTTTAGCCCTTTTGCTCTTTGACGCTCAATTTTTTCTTGTAACATTTTTTCTGAAGCTTTCACAATATCTTTAACACCTGTACCAGCTTGAGAATTGATTGATAAAGCAATATGTCCTTGTTTCGAATAATATTCAATCCATTTATTCGTTAAGGTGCGATCGGCCATATCCGCTTTATTTAATAAAATTAGTCGAGGCTTTTGTTGAATAATTTCCTTTAACATAGGATTAGAAGAAGAATCAGGGATTCTGGCATCAACGAGTTCAAATATAATATCAACCGATTTTAGCTTTTCAGTTACTTCCCTGCGTGCTTTTGCCATATGCCCTGGGAACCATTGAATAGTCATGAATCTATGCCTCCAACTATCTACTTAACATATCTAATATCTTTAAATGGCCAATATACTATATTCGTATCACCAATGACTTTTTCTATCGGAATAGAGCCAATATGTCTACTATCTTTACTAGATCTGCGATTGTCGCCCATCACAAATAATTCACCTTCAGGTACCGTTTTTTGACCAACGGGAGTTTCTTCTAATGTGAAGTCTTCCGTTAGTGGCCCTTCGAGAATTTGACTTTTATAGGCATCCAAGTATGGTTCTGCATACGGTTTACCGTTAATATAAAGTGTATCATCTCGATATTCAACTGTATCACCAGGTAAACCAATTACTCGTTTAATATAATCTTTTTGTTCAGGTGCGTGGAAAACGACGATATCAAATCGCTTCGGTTTTCCAAGTTTATTCACAATCATTCTGTCCCCGTTATGTAGAGTAGGCATCATTGAATATCCATCCACTACAATTGGTGCAAATAAAAAATATCTAATAATTGCAGCCAATCCGATTGCTATAAGCAACGCCTTTGTCCATTCCCATAGTTCGTTTTTTTCTTTAGTCATCGTTTCACCGTCCAATAGAGATCACTACACTATACAAAATTAATAGCTTTCTTTATGTATACACTATTGTATATGAAAAATAAACTTTAATCATAAAATATCTATTATAATGAGTCTATTTTCTTAGCCTCTTATTCAAAGCAGAATTTATATGAATAAAAGGAGCTTGAAACCAAGCTCCTTTTAACATTTAAACATAGATTATCGAATTTCTTTGATACGAGCTGCTTTTCCACGTAATTTACGTAGATAGTAAAGTTTCGCACGGCGAACTTTACCGCGACGCACGACTTCAAGTTTCGCAATTCTTGGAGTGTGTACAGGGAATGTACGTTCAACTCCGACACCATAAGAGATTTTACGAACAGTGAATGTTTCACTAATTCCGCCTCCACGGCGCTTAATGACCAACCCTTCGAATAACTGGATTCTCTCACGTGTACCTTCAACTACTTTCACATGGACACGAACTGTATCACCAGGACGAAAATTTGGAAGATCATTGCGAAGTTGTTCTTTTGTAATTTCTTCAATAATTTTGTGCATCGTATTCATCTCCTTCCAACCGACGCTCATGCAAACAGCAAACATATGCAGCGGAACACCGTTGTTACAGGCTTAACAAGGCTTATAAGCCTTAGCCACAAAAACTATATTAACATACACATATATTGATTGCAATTGTATCTTTCAGGAATTTTTAATCCGTAGAATCAGCTTTTTTATTTTTTTCTCGTAAGTATTTTTCAAGTAAATCAGGTCTTCTGTTTTTTGTACGTTTCAGTGATTCGTTTTCGCGCCACTCATTAATTTTCTGATGGTTCCCAGATAAAAGAACGTCCGGGACTTTCATACCTCTAAAATCGGCTGGGCGTGTATAGTGGGGATGTTCTAATAAACCTGAAGAGAAAGAATCATAAATAGGTGATTCATCATTTCCCAACACCCCTGGCAGCAAACGGACAACTGAATCAATGACAACCATGGCCCCAAGCTCGCCGCCAGTCAAAACATAATCACCAATCGATATTTCATCTGTAATAAGGTGCTCTCTTATCCGTTCATCGTAACCTTCATAATGTCCACATATAAAAATTAAATGTTCCTCTTTTGCCAATTCTTCTGCTTTTTTCTGATTATATGTTGCCCCTTGTGGACAAAGCAAAATAATTCGCGGATTCACTTTCCTATCCTTTTTTAAATAATCTACTGCATCAAATATTGGCTGGGGCTTTAAAACCATTCCCGCTCCGCCACCATAAGGATAGTCATCAACGGTACGATGCTTATCATTTGAGAAATCACGAAAGTTTACGACATTATATGTTACGGCGTCTTTTTCCTCTGCTTTTTTCAAAATAGAAGAACCAAACACTCCTGAAAACATATCCGGAAATAAAGTTAAAATATCAATTTTCATTATTCAAGTAGCCCTTCAATTGGATTAATGATAATTCTTTTATTTTCCACCGAAATATCTATGACTACATCATCAATATAAGGAATAAGCAGTTCCTTGCCATCCTTTCCTTTAACAACCCAAACATCGTTTGCACCTGGAGTGAGAATTTCTTTTATTACGCCTATTTCTTCCTCATCTTCCGTTATGACGGTGCATCCGATAATTTCATAAAAATAGTACTCGCCTTCAGACAAATCATTTAACTGCTCTTCAGAAACTTTTAAAATCCCATCTTTCATTGGCTCTACATCATTTATGTTGGTATAATTTTCAAAAGTCAAAAGATCAAAATTTTTATGAGTCCGATGGCTTTTTACAATAAGTTTTATAGGTTCTTTTGTCTTCGGCAAAAAAAGATAAAGTGTACTGCCAGGAGAATATCGTTCTTCCGGAAAATCCGTTTTAGAAATGACTCGCACTTCCCCTTTTATCCCGTGGGTGTTTACGATTTTCCCTACATTAAACCAATTCATATCCTCACCTCTCCCGAATTTCTGTGATGATGCCATCTTCAATAATAATAGTTTTTCCTTTTGTAGCTTCTTCCCAATTATCTCCGACTTTTATATCAATTAGGGCTTGTACGTCTTGATCATGCAGCTCACTTCCAAGTGGCAGCATTTCAAGCTGTTCAATTTGAAAATCAATTAACTTAATTTTTTCCTTTCGTATATCAATCTCTTTGTCAAATTGACTTTTCAAGCCAGCGGGGGTGTATTTTCGAGTTCTATCTAATTTTTTCATCTCAAAGAGGAGCTGCTCGCATTCCTTTTTCAGCTGTTGTTTATTATCTTTATATTTTTTTAGTAGTTTATACTTACTCATTTCCGTTAAGACTTGTCTAACGGCTATGGTTTGGAGAATTCTCATCATTATCATCCTCCGATAGACTTATTATGTATCTAGCCTGTAAATACGGCAAAATTATTTTCCGCAACACTGACTGTTTTATTTTTTCATAGTATGTCAAAATATACAAAAAAGGGAGGTGTTTTGCCTCCCTATTCGTCGATTTCCATGTAAACCTTCTTATGTTGTTTTAATCCTGCTGCGGCATAGACTACTGTCCTCATTGCTTTTGCAACTCTACCATGTCTTCCTATTACTTTCCCTATATCTTTTTCGTGAACAGAAAGGTGGTAAGTAATTCGCTGATCTTCTTCTACTTCACGTACCCGAACATCATCGGGATAATCAACAATCGGCTTTACAATCGACAAAATTAGATTTTTCATGACTATCACAATTACTTGCTATTCTTAGCGTTATGGAATTTTTCCAAGATGCCTTGCTTAGAAAATAAGTTGCGGACAGTGTCAGAAGGTTTTGCACCATCTTTAAGCCATTTTAATGCTGTTTCTTCATTAATTGCTACTTGAGCTGGTTGAGAGATTGGATTATATGTTCCAATTTCTTCAATGATGCGTCCGTCACGTGGAGAACGAGAATCAGCTACAACGATACGATAGAAAGGAGATTTCTTTGCTCCCATACGTTTTAAACGAATTTTTACTGCCATTTTAATAGCACCTCCGAATAGTTTCACACAAGATAGTATAATAACAGATGTTATATTTGTTTGTAAAGTATTTTTTCTTAACAGTTAAGAAAAGCGCAAGCGCATGTAGCTAGACATAAAAATATTACATAAATGGTAGCTTAAAGCCTCCGCGCTTTTTTCCTTTTTGCTGCATGCCTGTCATTTGTTTCATCATTTTTTTCATTTCATCAAATTGCTTGAGAAGGCGGTTTACTTCTTGTACAGTTGTACCGCTGCCTTTTGCGATGCGCCGTCTTCTTCCAGCATTTATGATTTCTGGATGTTCCTTTTCCTTTTTAGTCATGGAACGAATGATTGCTTCGACATGACCAATTTGCTTTTCATCGACTTGCAGATTATTCATACCTTTAATTTTATTAGCACCAGGCATCATCTTCAATAACTCATCAAGAGGACCCATATTTTTAACTTGACCTAACTGATCAAGAAAATCATCTAATGTAAAGGAAGCTGTACGGAACTTTTGCTCCAACTCTTTCGCTTTTTCCTCATCTACATTAGCCTGGGCTTTTTCAATTAACGTAAGCACATCACCCATTCCGAGAATCCTAGAAGCCATTCGCTCTGGATGGAAAGGCTCTAGAGCATCCATTTTCTCGCCCATCCCAACAAACTTTATCGGCTTTTCAGCAACGGAACGAATGGATAATGCCGCACCACCGCGAGTATCTCCGTCGAGCTTAGTCAAAACCACTCCAGTAATCTCGAGTTGTTCATTAAAGCTTTGGGCAACATTTACAGCGTCTTGCCCAGTCATCGCATCGACTACTAGGAAAATCTCATCGGGTTTTGCAACTTCCTTAATTTCTTTTAGTTCATCCATCAATTCTTCATCAATGTGGAGTCTTCCTGCTGTATCAATGAGAACATAATCAAGATGATCCTCTTTTGCCTTTTCGATTGCCTGACGAGCAATTTCGACAGGGCTGACTTTGTCACCTAAAGAAAAAACAGGTAAGTCCAATTGTTTACCTAATGTCTCCAACTGTTTAATCGCAGCTGGACGGTAAATATCAGCGGCAACAAGAAGCGGCTTTCTATTGAATTTCTTTCGCAATAAGTTGGCCAATTTTCCTGTAGTCGTTGTTTTACCAGCACCTTGTAATCCTGACATCATGATGACAGTCGGAGGGCGATTGGCAACGGCAATTTTGCTTTGTTCGCCGCCCATTAACTCCGTCAGTTCTTCCTTAACGACTTTTATAACTTGCTGGCCAGGCGTGAGGCTTTTCATTACCTCTTGGCCGACTGCCCTCTTACTTACTTTAGAAATAAATTGCTTAACGACCTTGAAATTAACATCCGCTTCAAGCAATGCAAGACGAACTTCGCGCATCATTGCTTTCACGTCAGCTTCCGATACTTTTCCTTTACCCCGGATTTTTTGCATTGTCGCTTGCAACCGGTCGGCTAATCCTTCAAATGCCATTTTGCCGCCCCCTAATCCAATTCCTTAAGCAATACCAAATATTTTCCTAACTTGGTATTGTTTAATTCTTTAACACTCAAACATCTTTCCATTTGCTCGATAATAGTACCGCGCTCTAGAAATTTTTGAAACAACTGCAGTTTGTCTTCATATTCCTCCAGCATGGCTTCCGTGCGTTTAATATTGTCGTATACTGCCTGACGGCTAACCTCATATTCATCCGCAATTTCACCTAGTGAAAGATCATCCAAATAATATAGGGACATATACTCGCGTTGCTTAGGAGTCAACAAAGCTTGATAAAAATCAAACAGATAATTAATGCGCGTTGTTTTCTCTAGCATAGTCATATTAATCCCCCTTGTTAAGCTAAAATCCTTTACACCCAAATCATACATTTCTATTTTGAAAAAGTCAACATTCCTAGTTTTATCACGGAAACTAATCTTGGTCTTCGGAAGAATCTATAGCATCCGAAAAAAGACCGTATACATATTTTTCCGCATCAAATTCTTGAAGGTCGTCCATTCTCTCCCCAAGTCCAACATACTTCACCGGAATATTTAGTTCATTTCGAATGGCAAGAACGATCCCGCCTTTTGCAGTACCATCAAGCTTTGACAAAACGATTCCACTTACACGAACAGCTTCTTTAAAGGTTTTTGCTTGAATTAAGGCATTTTGACCAGTCGTTGCATCCAGAACTAATAGCACTTCATGTGGTGCCCCAGGAACTTCGCGCTCAATGACACGATTTACCTTCTCTAATTCTTTCATTAAGTTTACTTTATTTTGCAATCTGCCAGCTGTGTCGCAGAGCAGTACATCTATTTTGCGAGATTTCGCTGCTTGTAAAGCATCATACATAACAGCGGCCGGGTCCGAGCCTTCAGCTTGTTTAATGACATCCACTCCGACACGTTCTCCCCAAACCTCCAATTGTTCAATGGCACCAGCTCTAAACGTATCACCAGCGGCAAGCATAACTTTTTTCCCATCTTGTTTAAGCTTATGGGAGAGCTTCCCAATTGTCGTTGTTTTTCCGACTCCATTTACTCCTACAACTAAAATAACCGTTAATCCTTCATCTTGGAGATTTAATTGATTTGAATTTTCATCTCCGGATTCATAAATTTCGACTAATTTCTCAGAGATGACGGATTGAACTTCCACCGGATCTTTAATATTTCTTTTCTTTACCTCGTTTTTTAGTTGTTCCACTATTTCCATTACTGTTTCAAAGCCAACATCAGCTTGAATAAGGATTTCTTCAAGCTCTTCAAAAAAATCTTCATCCACTTTACGATATCGTGATACGAGATCATTTATTTTTCCTGAGAACTGGCTTCTTGTTTTTGCCAGTCCATCTTTAAACTTATTAGAGACTTGATCAGTAGATGAAGTGAATTTTTCTTTTAATTTTTTAAAAAAACTCACAATACACAACCTCGATTCATTATATTTGTACCATTTCCTTCGTTTTTTCCAGCTTGACCGAAACGATTTTGGAGACGCCGGATTCTTGCATCGTTACTCCGTATAAAACATCTGCCCCCTGCATCGTACCTTGTCTATGAGTAATAACAATAAACTGCGTTTCCTTGCTGAATTCATTCAAGTAATGGCTAAATCGTTGAACATTTGCTTCATCTAGAGCAGCTTCCACTTCATCCAGTACACAAAAAGGAACGGGACGGATTTTCAAAATCGAAAATAATAAAGCAATTGCCGTCAGAGAGCGTTCTCCTCCAGAAAGAAGACTTAAATTTTGCAGTTTTTTCCCAGGAGGCTGCGCAACAATATCGACTCCGGTATTTAACATATCGTCTGGATTTGTAAGTGTTAATTCCGCTCTGCCACCGCCGAACAATGCTTTAAACACACCCTCAAACTCACTTTGAATATGGAAGAAAGTCATGCTGAACCTTTTCTCCATTTCACTATCCATTTCGTCCATCACTTCGAATAAATGGTCTTTAGCATTCGTTAAGTCTGCTTGCTGCTCTTGAAGAAAATGATATCTTTCATACACCCTGTCATATTCTTCAATCGCTCCCATATTCACAGTTCCAAGTTCGGAAATTTCAATTTTAATAAGCTTAACTTTTGTTCTCGTTTCTTCTACAGGCAAAGATAAGGAGTATTTTTCTTTCGCTCCCTCATAAGATAGCTCATATTCTTCTCTTAACTTATTTAAGAGATTATCGAGTTCAACATCGAGACGATTACTCTTTACTTCTTCATTTTTAAGCATAACGTTGATGCCACTGTATATTCTTTTTAACTCTTTAAGCTCTGCCTCGCTCTGTTCAATCGATATTTGCAATTGGAGTCTTTCCTCACGTTGTTCAGATAATTTTTGTTCTATTGCTTCTTTTTCACTTTTTTTCTTTTCAGTTTCTTCCACAAGCTCGTCTTCAGTGGAATGATGACCTGTCATTTCATTTTCAAGCCATTGAAGATCATCTACTAGAGCATTTTTATGAGATTCCAATTCCGTTAATTCTTGATTTAGCGAATGAAAAGCATTGCGTGTGGATGATAATTGTTCTTTTGCCACTGCAAGCAATGAAGATAAGTCCGTTATTTCTTTAGCCAATGAATCCTTTGATTGTCTTTCATTATTTCTCTGTGCTGTTAACCGCTCAATCCTATCATTTAATGACTGAATTTTATTTTCACAAGTCGAAATTATTTCAGAGAGCGCATTAATTCTTTCGTTAATTTTATTTTTCTCCGTTTTTAGCTCTGATGTTTCAAGATCATAAACGGCAAGGCGATCATCTACATTCTTTTTATTTATCTCGATTTGAACAAGTGCTGACTCGGCTTCCCTTTGTTTAATTCGAAGCTCCTCGCCTTTTGAACGAATAGATTCTAGCAATTTTTCTTCATCTGCGAGACTTTTTCTCGCTTTCTCCCAAGATTCTTGCAAGACAGCTGTTTTTTCCTTCATGTCTTCTAGCTTATGTTTTAAATCTTCCAGTTCACTTTTACGACCAAGTAGAGAGCTTGCTGATTGTTTTGAAGCTCCGCCCGTCATGGAACCGCCCGGGTTTACAACGTCACCATCTAAGCTGACAATTCTATATCGATGGTGTAATAATTTTGCCAGCTGGTTGGCACCAGCCAAATCTCTGGAAATGATAATATTTCCTAGAAGACTATTTATGGCAGGAGCATGTTCACCTTGAAATTTTACAAGATTAGAGGCTATCCCAATAAAAGATGGATGAGCTGCGACAATTGCTTCTTGACTTGGCTGGATGCTCTTTTCCTTAATAGTATTTAAAGGTAAAAAAGTTGCCCGCCCATACTGTTTTCTTTTCAAAAACTGAATGGCTTCCCTTGCATCTTTTTCTGTTTTGACGACAATGTTTTGCATCGAGCCGCCAAGCGCAGTTTCAATTGCTTTAGCATACTCTTTCGGAACTTGTATTAGTTCAAGAACAGCACCTTCAATACCTTGCAAAATATTATCTTTCGCTTTTAAAACTTCTTTGACACCTTGGAAAAAGCCCGTATAATCATCTTCCATTTCTTCCAATGCTTCTTTTCGAGATTGCGCCTTTTGGATAAACTGATTCGCTTGATTAAGCATAGATGTCTGTTTTTCTAAATGCTCTTTCAAAGATTCTATATTTTTCTTCGTTTCATTAAATTGGTTTAAATGTTTTGCGATTTCTTTTTCAAACCATTGCACTTCTTCCATCTTAGCTGAGAGCTGGCTGGCAATATGGCTTCTTTCCTCAATAAACTTCTCATTTTCCCCATCTAAGCGATTGCTCCTGGCAATTTGCTGGCTTAGCTGCTGCTCTAAATATTGCATTTCATTTTTGGCAGAAGCTTGCTCATTAAGAACTTCAATATAGTCACTTTTTAAAGATTCAATTGTATCTTCAATCGTGTCGTCTAATTGATTTAGCTGTTTTCTTTTCTCATCCAGCTCTTTTTGCAGCTTCTGTACTTCCGTTTCTTTTAAACTTACTTCCATTTTTGTTGCATTACGTTTTTCCGTTATTTGATTCAACTTTAAAATGGCATCATCAATATTTTTTTTCAGCTGCTCTGTATTTTGAGAAGCATTTCGTTTTCTTTCCTTTAAAACTTCGCGTCTTCCTTCGAGTTTCTCTAAATCTTTCGTCGATGTAAGCAACTCTGATTGCAGGGTCGCAATCGTTTCATCATAAATAGAAAGTTTACTTCTTTCACTCTCGAGTTTTGTTTCTTTCACATGAATATTGTTGGACAATTCTGCTTCCTGTCCAATTAATTTATTCAATTCTTGTTTTGAAGCTTCCCAATTTTCATGTAAAACTCCGATTTCATGAACAGTTAGTGCTACTTCATGATTTTCGAGTTCTTTTTTCTTTTCAAGATAATCTTTCGCAATGGAGGCTTGGATTTTCAACGGTTCAATTTGGCTTTCAAGTTCGTGAAGAATATCGTTTACACGATTTAAGTTATCACTAGTTTCTTGCAGCTTGACTTCAGCCTTCTTTTTGCGGGTCTTATATTTTAGTACCCCAGCCGCTTCCTCAAAAATAGTCCGTCTATCTTCAGGTTTACTATTTAAAATCTCTTCAACTTTCCCTTGACTAATGATCGAGAACGCTTCTTTTCCGAGTCCCGAATCCATAAAAAGATCGATAATATCTTTAAGTCGGCAAGCTTGGCCATTTAGTAAATACTCGCTGTCTCCTGATCTAAACACCCTTCGTGCTACGCAAACTTCGTTATAATCTATCGGCAAAGCTTCATCTTCATTATTTAATGTTAATGCCACTTCAGCAAAGTTCAGTGGTTTTCTAGAATCACTGCCCGCAAAAATAATGTCTTCCATTTTTCCACCGCGCAATGATTTTGCAGATTGCTCCCCAAGCACCCAACGAATGGCATCTGTAATATTACTTTTTCCACTGCCATTCGGACCAACTACAGCTGTGACACCCGGAACAAATTCAATGGTAACTTTTTCAGCAAAGGATTTAAATCCAATTATATCCAGTTGTTTAAGGTACAAAAGTATCACTTCCTAAAGAACGTCATTTATATTCTTATTCTTCTAACTTCCCTAAAGCCATTTGAGCAGCATGCTGTTCAGCTTCTTTTTTAGAACGTCCTGAGCCTTCCCCCAACACTTCATTGTTCAGGGAAACTTGCGATACAAATATTCGATTATGGGCAGGACCATCTTCTTGAAGTATCGTATACTCCAAAGTACCCGTACCTTCTCTTTGAACATATTCTTGCAATTGGCTCTTAAAATCCATCACATGAGAAAAAGCTCCTAAATCAACTTTTGGAAAAATAACTTTGTCTAAAAATGTAATAACGGTGTCTAATCCTTGATCAAGAAATAAAGCTCCAATGAACGCTTCAAATGCATCTGCAAGGAGGGCAGGGCGCGTGCGGCCACCCGTCATTTCTTCCCCTTTTCCTAGTAAAACGTATTCTCCAAATTTCAATTCATTCGCAAAGCCTACTAATGCAGGTTCACAAACGATTGCTGCTCTCAGTTTCGTTAATTCCCCTTCGCTCATCATCGGAAATTTTTTGAACAAAAATTGTGAAACGGATAATTCCAATACTGCATCGCCTAAAAATTCTAGTCTTTCATTGTCTTCATAAGGTTTTTTTCGATGCTCATTCACATAGGATGAATGTGTAAATGCTTGCATTAATAGCTTTTCATCGTTGAAACGAAGCTCTAGTTTTTCTTGAAATTCCTTAAAACTGCGTATTATTTTATTCATTGAATTTTTTTCACGATAAGATTTCCGCATTTGTTATCCACCCTGCTAGATCTATTTTTAAAGCTGTTTTCGCAAAAATTGTTATTCTCATTGTATATTACTTAATAAAAACAACAAAATTTAAGAAAAAAGCCTTATATTAAAGTAGAAATGCCCCGTCGACTTCAACGGGACATTATCATACTTAAGCGACTAGTTATTACTTTCTATGTAATTGACAGCATCGCCTACTGTTGCAATTTTTTCTGCATCATCATCGGAAATTTCCATATCAAATTCATCTTCCAATTCCATGACAAGTTCTACAACATCTAGGGAATCCGCTCCTAAGTCATCTTTAAAAGAAGCTTCAAGCGTTACTTTAGATTCTTCGACGCCTAAACGGTCAACAATAATCTTTGTTACGCGTTCAAGTGTATCTGCCATTTGATTCACCTCCCCTCAAAACATTATAAAGGATATCCTATTAAAGATAAACAAGCCAATGAGAAAATTTACTGAATGTGAATTAAGACTTTACATAAACATTCCACCATTAACATGGAGCGTTTGCCCTGTCATATATTTTGAGTCATCTGATGCAAGATAAATCGCCAGTTTTGAAATATCTTCCGCTTCACCAAAACGCCCTAGTGGAATTTGCTTAAGCATCGTTTCTTTTACATCGTCAGGAAGTTGATCCGTCATATCCGTCGTAATGAATCCTGGAGCAATTGCATTAACTGTAATACCTCTAGGTGCCAGTTCCATAGCACTTGTTTTCGTCAGGCCGATTACTCCTGATTTTGCAGCAACATAATTAGCTTGTCCCGGATTTCCGCTTACTCCGACAATAGAAGAAATGTTAATAATTCTTCCTGATCTTTGTTTCATCATTTGTCGGGATACAGCTTTCGTACAAAGGAAAACACCTTTTAAGTTTGTGTTAATTACATCATCCCATTCATCTTCCTTCATTCTCATCAGTAAGTTATCACGGGTGATTCCTGCATTGTTTACTAAAATGTCTAATTTCCCGAATTGTTGGATCGTTTCTTTAACCATGTCTTGGACAGCTTCGCTATTTGCAATATTGCATTGATACGCAAATGATTTTCTACCCATTTCAATAATTTCATTAACCGTTTGCTTCGCCTTTTCCTCGCTGCCCGCATAATTGACAACGACATCTGCACCCTCTTTGGCAAATGCTATTGCAATCGCCTTTCCAATGCCTCTTGACGCACCAGTAACAATGGCAGTTTTACCTTCTAGCTTCATTCTCCTTCACCCCTTAATGCGTTTAATGTCGCTTCACAGCTTTCTGGATCCTGTACCGAAAATACACGTACATTTCTATTTACTTTCTTTATAAGTCCAGATAACACTTTCCCGGGACCTATTTCAATAAATGTATCAACACCAAGGTCAATCATTTTTTCTACTGAATCCTCCCATAAAACAGGTGAATACAGCTGCTCAATCAGCTTATTTTTTATATCTTCTTTCGTATGGATTGGATTAGCCGTAACATTCGTGATGACAGGAATCTCAGCATCTTTAATATTAATTTCATTTAATATTGAAGTGAATTTTTCCGCAGCAGGCTTCATCAGTTCAGAATGGAAGGGGCCGCTAACGTTTAAAGGCAATACTCTTTTTGCACCTTTTTCTTTCGCACGTTCACCAGCTTTTTCCACGCCAGCTACTGTTCCGGAAATGACAATTTGACCAGGACAATTTAAGTTTGCCAACTGGACTGAATGTCCACCATTTGTTACTGTATCAGTTATTTCCTTGAGGACACTTCGATCTAATCCCAAAACTGCTGCCATCGTCCCTTCACCGTTCGGAACTGCTTCTTCCATAAATTCTCCTCGTTTTGAAACAGCATAAACAGCATCTGTAAAATCCATTGCTCCACTTGCCACTAATGCTGAATATTCACCGAGACTATGGCCAGCAGTGTAATCAGGTGTAATTCCTACTTCTTTCAAATATTCCAATAAAGCAATACTTGTCGTTAAAAGTGCCGGCTGTGCATTTACAGTCTTAGTGAGCAAATCTTGCGGCCCATTAAAAATAAGCGCGGAAAGCTCTCTGCCTAATCTGTTATCAGCCATCTCAAAGATTTCTTTCGATTTTTTATTTTCATTGACAACCGCTTGTCCCATTCCGACAGTCTGCGAACCTTGTCCCGGAAAAACAAATGCTATTTTCCCCATTATTTATGATCTCCCTTCGTCAACAGCTTCCTTGATAGTTCCAGATATTTGATGTCTCACCATTTCTCGTGTTTGCCGAATAGCATGATAAATGGCATTGGCATTGGATGAACCGTGTGCTTTAATGACAGGCGCATCTAAGCCAAATAAACATGCTCCACCATATTCCGTGTAATCCATCATTTTTTTTAAGTCTTTCAAGTCGGACATTATAAGGCCCGCCGCAAGTTTATTTTTTAAGCTCCCTGTGAGCACATTTTTAAGCATGGAAAAAACAGCGGATGCGGTTCCTTCAATTGATTTTAAAACGACATTTCCTGTAAAACCATCGGTGACAACAATATCTGCATGCCCTTCCAATAACTCGCGGGATTCGATGTTTCCGATAAAATTCAAATTAGCAGTTTTTAATAATTCAAATGCTTTTTTAGTCAAATCATTTCCTTTATTTTCTTCCGAACCAATGTTTAATAAAGCAACTCTTGGTGTTTTAATCCCTCTAACCTTTTCGGCATATATATTCCCCATAATGGCATATTGGAGTAAATGCTCAGGTTTTGCATCGGCATTGGCTCCTAAATCCAGCATAACAAAGCCTTTCCCATCTAATGTAGGTAAGGTAGGGGCTAAGGCAGGGCGGTCTATTCCTTTAATTCTTCCCACAATAAATAAACCTGCCGCCATAAGAGCACCCGTATTCCCAGCAGAAATACAGGCATCAGCTTCTCCATTTTTAACAGCTTGTGCCATCATAACCATGGAAGCATCCTTTTTTCGCCGAATGGCTTTGACCGGTTCATCAGTCGCTTCAATTTTTTCTGTAGTATGGATAATTTGAACATTCTTATGAGTGGTTAAATATTTTTTAATTTGTTCTTCATCACCAAATAGTAAGAATTCAGTATCAGAAAAATCTTGGGAAGCCCTATTGACGCCCTGAATGATTTCTTCAGGGGCATGGTCGCCTCCCATTGCATCTATCGCTATTTTCATTTTGGCCCACCTTCTCTAAGACTTGATCGAAACATTTCAAATTCTCCCTTAAAAACCAATTCCTGTCCTACATAACTCATAACATCCACTATCGTCCTAGCAGATGACGGGCCTGACTTACGAACCTTTGCCTTTGCCACTACCCTTTCACCTGCTTTTACTGGTCTAGTAAAATGGATATTTACTTTTACAGTAAGTGCAAGTTCATCATCAATGACAGCTACTGCTAAAGAATTAGCCTGCGCAAATAAATGATGTCCCCTAGCAATTGAATTTCGTTTAAAGACATGTTCTTGCCCTACATCAAAAATGGATATTGCCGTTTGGTCAAGTTGTATATCGATAATTTCGCCAATAACTTCATCAATTGGCAAAGACTTAACCTCATCTGCGACATGCTTTTCAGCTACAGTTTTAATTCTCTCTCTTAATTCGGGAATCGCCAATTCCATTCGGTCTAGCCGAATTGTTTGAACGCTGACTGAAAATTTTTCTGCTAATTCATCGTCGGTAATAAAAGGATTTTCATTGATTGTTTGACTCAACATTCTTTGGCGATCTTTTTTTGACATTCTCATATTATTCATCACCATTCACGATATTAAGACTAGGTATTAACAGTAGTATATAAAAATAAGGAGTATAGCGCAACAATAACGCCACTCCTTATTTCAGTCTAATTTTTCACCTGATAATGCTCCAGAATCTTGAAGATATTTTCGCATATGAACATATTCTTCACTAGACCAAAATTCTTTAAGTTCAATTAATTGGATTGCATCGTTTCTTGCTGTTTCAAGAGCACGGTAATCATGCACCATATCGGCAACTTTAAATTCTGGCAGACCACTTTGTTTTTTGCCGAAAAAGTCTCCAGGTCCCCTTAATTCTAAGTCGCGTTCACTTAGAACGAATCCATCATTCGTTTCTGTCATGATTCGCATCCGTTCTTTTCCGACATCCGTTTTGGGATCGGCTAATAATATACAATACGATTGCTCACTTCCGCGGCCAACTCTTCCTCGCAGCTGATGAAGCTGGGATAACCCAAATCTTTCTGCATCATAAACAATCATGACGGTTGCATTTGGAACATTTACACCAACTTCTACTACTGTAGTGGAAACTAACAGTTGTATGTTATTATCGCTAAAGTCACGCATAATTTCTTCTTTTTCAGATGCAGGGAGCCTGCCGTGCATTAAGCCTATTTTGAATTTCCCATGAAAATAATTAGAGAGCAGATCATATACATCAATGGCATTTTGAAAGTCAAGTTTATCAGATTCTTCTATTAGTGGACAGATGATATAGGCTTGCCTTCCTTTTTTCAATTCCTTTTCAACGAAATCTAATATTCTATCTAACATATTATGCTTAGCCCAATGAGTTTCGATTGTTTTTCGTCCCGATGGCATTTCATCAATAATGGATACATCCATTTCCCCGAACACGGTAATAGCAAGCGTTCTTGGAATCGGTGTAGCCGTCATAAAAAGAACATCCGACCTTTCTCCTTTTTCTCGGAGAATTCTTCTCTGTTCTACCCCGAAACGATGCTGTTCATCCGTAATGACAAGACCTAGTTTATGAAAATTCACATCATGTTGGATTAATGCATGGGTGCCTATTAAGATATGAATCTCGCCTTGTTCCAGCCTTTCCAATAAATCCTGTCGTTTTTTTCCTTTTACTGAACTTGTAAGGAGTTCAATTTTCACATCAGTTTCCGCTAATAATGATGTTAGGGATTGAAAGTGCTGCTCGGCAAGAATTTCTGTCGGCACCATCATTGCACCTTGATATCCTGCTGTTACACACGCGTATAGGGAAATGGCTGCTACAGCTGTTTTTCCTGAGCCAACATCGCCTTGAAGTAGTCGATTCATTCTGATGGGTGATTTTAAATCCGAACATATTTCATTCACAACTTTTTTTTGTGCATTTGTCAGCTGAAATGGAAGAGAAGTAATAAAAGTCTTCAATTTCTCTAAATCATAATGGAGTGCTATCCCTTTTGATTGCTCTCGTTCTAGCTTACGAAAGGCTTGCATTTTCAATTGAAAATAAAGGAATTCTTCATACACAAACCTGCGTCTAGCTTGTTTTACCTCAGCAGGTGAATGAGGAAAATGCATAATTCTAAGAGCTTCTTTTTTTCCAGGTAATTTATATTTTTTTAAAATGTGAGCAGGCAATGATTCTTCTATTTCATCGCCGTACTCATTAAATGCTTGCACGATATATCTACGTAGTGCCTTAACGGTAATAGGGGATTTCACAGGATATACAGGTTCGAAGTCTGCTGTTTCTGACTGGGGTCCAATTTTTATATCTTGACCTGTAATCGTTTGTCGATGTTTGTCCCATTTTCCTGTGACGGTGATGATATCTTGTGGGGATAATTGTCCTTTTAAGTAAGCCCTATTAAAAAATGTAACTTTAATTAAATAACGTTCAACTAATAGATGAATTGTTATCCTATTTTTCTTCCTGCCGTAATACATGACGGTGGGCTCACTGTGGACTTTTCCTTCTACAGTAATTTTCTCATCATGAGAAACTTCCGCTAAATCCCTGAGCCTGACGTCCTCGTAACGAAATGGAAGGTATTGCAATAAATCACCTATATTTTTAATACCCATTGCCATTAGATTTTCAGCAGTTTCTTCTCCTACACCATTTAAAACAGTTGTAGGCAATTCCAATGATTTAGTCACGTTCTACGCGCGGGACCCCAAATATTTTCGCTTCAAGCCTTCTCCCAGTTGGAGTTGCCGCCAACCCTCCTTCAGCGGTTTCACGCAAAGACCTAGGCATTTGCTGACCGATTTTGAACATTGCATCGATTACTTCGTCACATGGGATCCGACTCGTTATGCCGGCGAGAGCCATGTCTGCTGCAACCATTGCATTAGCCGCGCCCATCGCATTTCTTTTAACGCAAGGGACTTCAACTAAGCCAGCAACAGGATCACAAACGAGGCCAAGCATATTTTTCAGCGTAATGGCCATTGCCTCCGCACATTGAGAAGGAGTTCCCCCAGCCATTTCTACAATCGCTGCGGCTGCCATTCCTGAGGCTGAGCCTACTTCTGCTTGACATCCACCTGCAGCACCAGAGATAGAAGCATTATTTGCTACTACATAGCCGAAAGCGCCTGAAGTAAATAAAAACTTTACCATTTGTTCTCTAGTTGGCTGTAATTTATCGCGGACAGCAAATAATGTCCCCGGAACTACACCTGCCGATCCAGCCGTAGGGGTTGCACAAATCGTTCCCATTGCAGCGTTGACTTCATTCGTAGCTACTGCTTTACTGACTGCATCAAGGATTGTTTCCCCGGATAAAAAGGAGCCTTTTTTAATATAGTTTTGCAAAAGAACAGCATCCCCGCCAGTTAGACCCGAATGAGAAGTCACACCCTTGATGCCACGTTCAACCGCTTCTTCCATGACAGTCAAGTTTTTGTCCATTTGCGCTATAATTTCCTCACGGCTTCGATTCGTAACTTCCATTTCTTGCTCAATCATAATGTCCGATATCTGTTTTTTTTGCGATTCTGCAAGCTGTACTAATTCCGCAACATTTTTAAACATGAATGCAGCCTCCCTTAATAGCTCTTTGGTGTTCGTTTAATCGACTACTCTTGCTACTTGTGTGATATTTGGAAGTTTGCTGATTTCATCAATAATCGACTCATCGATATTTTGATCTACCTCGATTGTCATGAGCGCCATTTTCCCTTTTTCTTTTCTGGAAACTTCCATATGACCAATATTAATTTCGTGTGAACCAAGAATATTTGCTACAGATGCAATGACTCCAAAACGGTCATCATGAACGACGAGAATAGCAGGATGATGGCCCGATAATTTTAAATGAAAACCATTTAGCTCTGTAATTTCAATTTTACCGCCACCGATAGAAATTCCTACAAGTTCCATTTCTCCTTGTTCATCACCGATTTGTAGACGAGCTGTATTTGGATGATCAGCATTCGCTGCTTCTTCTATAAATTCTATATTTATATTTCTTTCCTTCGCAATTTCCAATGCTTTAATAATCCGCTTGTCATCTGTATCAAAATCAAGAAGACCACCTACTATTGCCACATCTGTTCCGTGTCCTTTATATGTTTTTGCAAATGACTCATAAAATGAAATTTTCGCCCACTTCGGCTCTCTTCCAAACAAGCTTCGAGCTACTCTTCCAATTCTAGCTGCACCCGCTGTATGTGAACTAGAAGGGCCGATCATAATGGGACCTATGATATCAAAGACACTTTTATACTTCATTGATATCTTCCTCCCTTAAATAAGGCTTTGTTAATCTTGGATGTTGTTTAACAAAGGCATTTTTTCAGAGGCTGCACTTGACTTCTTTGGACTTATGCGTTCCCTACTGATGCCTTCTTCAAAAGTACAAGGAAATAGAAGGGATTGACCCTTCTATTTGTATATATATTATTCAACAGAAAAAATAAAGTTATATAATGGTTGTTTTCCGTTATGAACTTCAACTTCAATGTCTTCAAAATTGTCATTGACGAGGTCTAAAAGTTCGTCTAGTTCATTCTGATTTGTATCTTCACCGTATATTACTGTAAGTATTTCAGAATCTTCGTCTATCATTTTTGAAAGCAAATTGTATGCTGCCTTTACTACATCTTTGTTTGTTTCAACAATTTTTCCGTCACTGATTCCCATATAATCATCTTTGGAAATTTTTAAACCATCAATAATTGTATCGCGGACTGCAAAGGTAATCTGTCCTGTTTTAATTGCAGAGATAGCTTCTGACATACCTTGTCCATTTTGTTCTAGTGATTGAGTTGGATTAAATGCTAAGACAGCAGCCAAGCCTTGCGGAACTGTTTTTGTCGGAACGACGATTACTTCTTCCTCTGCTATTTCGGCAGCTTGTTCAGCAGCCATAATAATATTTTTATTGTTAGGAAGGATAATAACCTTCTTGGCATTTGCAGATTTTATTGCCCTCATGATATCTTCCGTACTAGGATTCATTGTTTGCCCGCCTTCAATTACTTCGGCTACGCCAATACTTTTAAAAAGGTCGGCAATTCCCGAACCCATTGAAACGGCAATGATGGCATATTCTTGACTTTGCTGTGGTACGGTATGAGCGTTAACACTATGTCCATGTTGATTATGATCTTGACCTACTATGGAACTATGCTGTTCTCTCATATTCTCGATTTTCATATTAATTAAGCTTCCGTATTGCTGGCCGTATGATAATACTTCACCCGGATGCTCGGCGTGAATATGAACTTTTACAACATCATCGTCAGAAATAACGAGCAATGAATCGCCATACTCACTCAAATCATTCCTAAAATCGTTTTCGGAAAATTCCTTTTTACCCTTTTCAAATTTCACCATAAACTCGGTGCAATAGCCAAATTCAATATCTTCTGTATTCATAAAGCTTTGGACACTTTGATGGTGCTGTGCACTAACAAGTTCATCCATAGTAGGTGCGAGTGCTGGAGTGTCTGGAAGCTTTTCGCCTTTTAACACCGCTAAAAAGCCTTCGTATACACATACCAAGCCTTGTCCTCCACTATCAACAACCCCCACTTCCTTTAAAACCGGAAGCAAATCAGGGGTCCTTTCTAATGAAGCTTTTGCTTCTTGCAATGTTTTTTCCATAATTACTACAATATCTGACTCGAACTTAGCCGTTTCGACGGCTTTTTTCGCCGCATCTTTTGCAACAGTCAAGATCGTTCCTTCTACAGGCTTCATGACTGCTTTATAAGCTGTAGTGACTCCCGCTTCAAGGGCATGTGCAAACTCAGAAGCGGAAAGAAAAGGCTTTGTTTCAATATCTTTTGCGAATCCACGGAAAAGCTGCGATAAAATAACACCGGAATTACCGCGCGCTCCCATTAATAAGCCTCTTGATAAAGCTGCTGCTACTTTTCCGATATGATCTTGGCGATTGTTTTGTACCTCTTTCGATCCTGAGGACATCGAAAGATTCATATTTGTACCCGTATCCCCGTCAGGCACAGGAAATACATTTAATGCATCAACCATTTTTGCATTTGCTGATAAATGATTGGCTCCTAATATAATCATTTCGGCGAACCGATTTCCGTCTAATGATGTAATAGACACGTACTTTTTCCTCCTCATTACGGATTCGTTACTCGAACCCCTTGAACAAAAATATTAACTGTGTCGGCTGAAATACCTATTGTTTGTTCAAGTGTATATTTTACTTTGGACTGCACATTATGGGCAACTTCTGAAATTTTTGTTCCATAGCTTACTATAATATACATGTCTATGTGTAACGCTTGTTCTTCCTGCCTGATAATAATGCCTCGGGTAAAGTTTTCCTTGCGCAGTATTTCGGTGATGCCATCTTTTATTTGATTTTTCGAAGCCATCCCAACAATGCCATAGCAATCAATTGCAGCTCCGCCAGCAATGGTTGCAATCACTTCATTGGAGATATCAATCTGGCCATATTTCGTCTTCATTTCAATAGACATGTAATTTCCTCCTTAATTGGTCGAAATATCCATGAAAGCTAGACCGAAAAGCCTATGTAGAATATAGACCTTTTAGTATTCATAAAAATGTTATCGCATTCACAACATAGATATGCCTATTTTACTATACTAAGCGCTATTTTTAAAGTTTTACATGATTTTTTTAAGCTGAACGATTTAATGATAATG
>NZ_JAIAZY010000024.1 GCF_019459225.1 Bacillus sp. IITD106 | reverse complement strand
AATAATAACAAATATGAAATCGTGAGTCGTAATCCCCCAAGAAAATAAGAAATGATTTTTCCACGAAGCTGGGTTGCTTCATTTGCGTTGTTAACGTAACGTTAATGATACTATTGTTTCCTCCTCATCATTGTTTTAAGTGAAACTTGGCAAGACTTCAAAATTTTCCAAATGGCTAATTAAATAATAGGACACCAATTAGTGTCTAGTTAATTATATGTCACCTTTTAGTGTCGTGTCAACATTTTTTTTAAAAGCTAAATACGGCTATATTCTTTGGTTCTATTGAGTTAGAATACACTTGCAATAGGCAAATACCTATTCCTCTTTAATCATGGACACATACACTATTTTTGAAGCTATTAAAGGAAGGAGATATAAAATGGAAAGACAAATGTTTGGAGGTCCGGCCCAAGGCATGGGTGGCAGTTACCCTGGCATAGGTATGGGTGGTTATCCTAGCCAAGGCATGGGTTATGGTGGTTTCCCTGGTCAAGGCATGGGCTATGGCGGTTATCCCGGCCAAGGCATGGGTTATGGCGGTTATCCTGGTCAAGGTATGGGCTATGGCGGTTATCCTGGCCAAGGCATGGGCTATGGCGGTTATCCCGGCCAAGGCATGGGTTATGGCGGTTATCCCTGCCAAGGCATGGGTTATGGCGGTTATCCCGGCCAAGGCATGGGCTATGGCGGTTATCCCGGCCAAGGCATGGGCTATGGCGGTTTCCCTAGATAGTTCTTGTTAACTTTAGTTAAAAGAAGAGTCCGAATAAAACATAATTTTTTGAATCTGATAGGCTTCTTCCAAACCGAAAACGTGGTTCCATCAGCAAAGTATAAAAACTGCATTAAAGGATATAAAATGGAAAAGAGCCAAACCACTGATAATACTGGTTGTGGCTCTTTGATCATTTCCGAAAAGCATTAAAATAGATAAACCGCCTATTATAGGCGGTTTCCCTGAAGGAAAAGTTGGAACTTTAATCCTTCAACTTTTATTAATTTAATCCTTCCAAAAAGAAAAATGGCAATTTAACATACATTATGATTGAGTTTTAGACATTTCTTTAATCTTATAGTCCGCGATACCAATCCGCATACTCTTTCTCGGCTTCCTCTTTTGTTACACCGTAACGTTCCTGAATTTTTCCGATTAGTTTTTTCGCATCACCTTGGATCACATCATAATCATCGTCGGTCAACTTTCCCCACTTCCTTTGCACTTCCCCTTTTACCTGCTTCCATTTTCCTTTCAATTGATCATCATTCATTTTGCAAAACCTCCCTAACGTTTTCGTTTTTGAACTGACAAACACTATTTATACTCTTCTTGTACCACGTAAAATTGCACTAAGAATAAGTACAACAACGATGGCTCCTAAAATGGCAGGGACGATCGCGAATCCAGCAACCATTGGTCCCCATTCACCAAGAATTAAGGTTCCTAACCAAGAGCCGATTATTCCAGCTACAATATTTCCGATAATTCCTCCTGGAACATCCCGACCAATAATTAGCCCGGCTAACCAACCTATAATACCACCAACAATCAGCGTCCAAATAATACTCCTCGTTTTTTCTCTCCAATATTTCATTTACTCTAATACTCTAATACTAAAATCTACCCCTCTTCCCTAAAAACAAAACATTTCTTAACTCCATAAGATGGATAAGAGAAGATTAAATTCATTGATAAACAATGTTCTATTCACACCGGATTATTCAATCTAACGTATCTGTTTGAGTGTTTTTCTAGGGTTGGAGCAACGATTGATATCATAAAGCAATATATAGAAAACCAAAGTAAAGAAAAATGGGCCACTAATCTCACCAAATCCAGATTTGGAAGGAGAATGCGTATTTCGAATCATGGCATTTTCAAATTTTAATAGTACAAAACAGATCACTTGTTTGCAATGAAACCATAAGCAATCTGTTTTATAATCCTAAAATTTATTCATTTTTTGAAAGTAGCTCCTCATGTTTATATTGATTGGCTAATTCTTGCCCGGCTTCCTCTCTCATTTTTTCTATATCAATTGGTTCGCTCACTTTTATCCGATTTTTCAGAACATCGCTTAATTTTTTCTTTTTTATGGGTTCAAGCATTATTTTATCGTCTTGAACGAAAATTTTAAACTGGTCTCCTTCATTCACATTAAATCTATCTCTTTCATCTTTTGGGATTGTGATTTGTCCTTTAAGCATAAATAAAAAGAGACCCTTTCGGTGTTTCTGCACCAAAAAAGTCGAGCAGCGATCAGCAGTAAATTAGAGATAATGCGCACCTACGCATCCAAGCATTGAGGGAGGATTATTTTCTATAGCATTGCGATACGCGCATTCCAAAAAGGAGTTCCAATGAACGAAAATTGGGTAATATCCTAATCATTTAATCCCTTTCCGTGAAACTTCACTTTCAAATCGGCTTTTTCCATTTCACTAGCATTATAAATATAGTCTTTCAAGACGGTTTCGAGCTCAACAATTTCCCGAGCTTTGGTGAACCGAACCGGACGTGCCGCCTGCGTTCTTACTAATACCCAAAAAAGGCTCCCTTTTTGATATTCCTTTTTGAAATATTATTACTTTGTAAATAATCAGAAATACCATCTACCATGGACTTCGGCCCGGCAATAAAGTATTTACCATTGTTCTTATATAAATCTGTGAACTTATCTATTTCCTGATGTAGGTCATTTCTCGAATCAAGATAAGTTACACTTATTGAAGTATTGTCAGCAATTCTATTAAGTTCATCTTTAAATGTATAGGACTTTTTACTATCCATATAGAGTAGATGTATTTGTTTATCCTCTCTATTCCCTTCCACTTCTATTTGTTTTAATATCGATCGAAATGGTGTTATTCCAATTCCGCCTGCAATCAGAAGTGAAGGACTATTGTCTTTCAAATAAAAATTACCTACTGGACCACTAATTTTAACCTTCATACCTTGTTTTAATTCCAACATCGCTTTCTTAAAATCACTTGGGTTATCATTAACACGCATGGTTAATCTAACAACATTCTCTGCAGGAGCAGACGCCACAGTGAATGGTCGTATAGGATTTTTTATTTTCTTATGTGTAATATTAAACAAACCATGTTGCCCTGCTTTCCAGGTTAAATCTTTCTCTTTTTCGAACAGGAAGGAATAAACATCTTCCGATTCTTTGTAGCTTTTTAAAATGATAATTCTCTCTTTTTGAATATTGACAATGTATCTTGAAAAAAACTCATTTTTTCCCAACCTCCTTTTTTAAATCTTATTAGTACAAAACAGATCACTTGTTGGTAATGGAGACCATTAGCGATCTGTTTTATAACCATCAAAGGTAAGATGTTTGGTCCGAATGCAATTATTGTTCTAATACCTCTTTGAGTTGCCCGCCAAATTGCATCCAACTATATTTAGCTCCCTCGATGGCTCCCTTGGTGGCTTTTGTTTCTTCACTGAATCCAGATTGTTCGAAATGGAGATGAGTGGTTCCATCCACACCTTTTTTCAAAGTCCATGTAATCGTTGTGGTCTCCCCGGCACTTGCCCAAGTATAAGATAGTTTATAAGGTTTCTCTACTTCAATCACTTCGCCATTAACAATTCCATCCCACCATTCATTTGGCTCGGAGCGGAATTGAAATTTATGTCCTACGATTGGTTTAAAGTCATTTTTCCATATCCATTTTGCAAGAGTATCCGAATCCGTTAATGCCTTCCATACTTTTTCAATTGAACTTTTATACTGAAAATCTAATGTTACATCTGCCATTATTTACTCCTCCTCTAATAAACTTTTTAAAAGTATCATTCGATCCGTCCAAAACTTCTCGTAAAAAGATACCCAATCTTGAATCTCCTTTAAAGGAGCTGCATTTAGCCGATACCTTGTTTCTCTGCCAACTTTACGGTCAGCGACTAAACCAGCTTTTTTAAGAATAGCCAGATGTTTAGAAACAGCAGTACGCCCCATTTGAAAATGTGGGGTTAATTCGTGAAGAGCTAACTCATCTGCATCTGCTAACAAATGCAGCAATTTGCGTCTTGTTGGATCAGCGACGGCACTATAAACATCTCGCTCTTGATTTTTCTCGTTCAAGATCTCCTCCCTCCTTTATACATTGGACACCAATTAGTGTCTTTATTATAGGACACTATTTAGTGTCGTGTCAATGTTTATCTTTGACAGGACTGGCATAAATATATTTTTTCTCATACATCAAGTAAATTCTTTGAACTTATCTATCCCGTCAGTACTTTCCTCACAATCTTCGTCGCTCAAAAGATATTCTTACCTTCTGGTCTTATAAGCATAAGATGTGCAAGCCCATTAACAGGTTTGTCACGCACTAGGGCAAGAAATATTTATCTAGGGAATTTTTTAAAATAAAAAAACGCCAAACCCTTGATAAATAAAGGATTAACGCTTCTTTTCATTGATGATCCGAGAGGGATCATCGTCCTCGATCCAATCCCTGTCTATTCTCTTAAAAATAATTTTTTCGCTAAACGGATTTAAATACACAT
The DNA here is from genome assembly GCF_019459225.1 of Bacillus sp. IITD106. Lineage (GTDB taxonomy): Bacteria > Bacillota > Bacilli > Bacillales > Bacillaceae_C > Lederbergia. Next base: position 61,944 of record NZ_JAIAZY010000024.1, on the reverse strand, counting down.
TTCCACTGCATTTTATTGGAGACAAAAAATTTCGAGCCCATTAGGTAGTTTTGGATTTTATCAACTACAAGGTATTGTTGGGAGTGACAAAACCTTAACTAATTTATTTTACCAATTCATCACAAGAATCTTGTCAACGTTTTTTTGATTAAGTTTAGCTGCGGAGTAATATCAGGGCGAAAACAGTTTCCAATGCCCTTCGGATACAACTTCGACCTCTCCATCGATCACTTTGATTGCGGTTTGATCATCAATTGCATATGCCGGCCCCTGCATCCCAGCGGCCCATTTCTCTGCAGCAGCCATCGTGTTATACGGCAACATCCCCAGGTGCGGAAACATTGCAAAATCGACCAGTCCCAGCGTTTCATCACCACCGGTGGGTGGAGTCCAGCCAACGAAGAATTCCCCGATGTTAGGTGCCATCACCATGCTTCCAGCACTCATTCCCACATAGACTGCGTGCAGCGACGGCAAGAGGTCTGCCAGCCCGGATTGCCGCATCCAGTGGCACAGGTAGAGGGCGTCGCCGCCCGACACCAGCATGACGTCCGTCTCCCGGACCAGCGGCACCCAGCGGTCTTCGTCGATGCTTGGCAGCGCTGTAAGCTCTAGCACGCCGACGGACTTCCAACCCATGTCGACCATGGGATTATCGGAATTCCCGCTGATGAACTGCCATGTTTTGACGCCGGGGCCGACCCAGGGATGTCCGTACATCGCGGTGGGGATGCACAGGGCGTTGGAGTCGGCGATTGGCTTGCCCAGCATGTCAACTAACGCGTCATGTATGCTTTTGTTATTGACTCCTGCAGATGTGAGCAGTAATTTCATAATTTTCAACATCCCCAATATTTCATAATGTTTGATGAAAGATGATTGATGATTGATGATTGATAATCGACTTTCGCCTCTACCGAAACATAATAAATTTATCCTCAAAAATTTTAGTTGGATTTATTTAAAATTCTATACATTCAATCAAAAATCCTTTTAAGGAAAATAAATGTAAATAGATGATAATTTGAGCCACATTTATTCAATGACTGACATGACACTCCTATAACATTCTCGAAATCAATCCGCTGACCCCAGCCTTCCAGCAGTTCAATTCGTAGCTGGCACGATATGGAATCCGGGTTAGTGCAGTATTAGTGCAATGAATTATTATTCAGGGAAAAAGCACGCTGATTTTAAAAAAAGAAAAAGCGCTAACCCTTTTATATGTAAAGGATTAACGCTTCTTTTGATTGATGATCCGAGAGGGATTCGAACCCCCGACCCCATCCCTGTCAAGGATGTATTCTCCCACTGAACTATCGGATCGTATGTATTAAACTGGACAATTAATAATATACAATGAACTTTGCTTACAGTCAATGTCTTTTTCTGGATTCTTCCATTATCCTATTAGATTACCGGATCATTTAATGCAAAAAAGTTTACGGTCACAATGATCTCTCATAGTGACCGTATAAGGTATCCATACATAACACAGTTATGCTAATCTATATTTACCTTTATTTTTCGTCATGATTTGGCTTGCAAGTAATATTACAAATAATATGGTGCCAATAGTATCGCTCAGCCCTTCTGGATACATTAGCATCAACCCTGCGACCACTGCAATAATTCTTTCAAACCAATACAATTTTCTATACCAGAATCCGATGATCCCTGCACCAATCCCGATCATTCCTGTAAAGGCTGTAAACACAACCCATATTAAATACCATATCGTCGTGTCTATCATTAATAGTTCTGGCGATAGGACAAACATATATGGTATGACGAAAGCAGCAATGGCGAGTTTCGATGCATTTACCCCTGTCCTTATCGGCTCTCCTCCCGCCACTCCGGAAGCCGCAAAGGCAGCAAGCGCCACCGGAGGCGTGATGTCGGCAACGATTCCAAAATAGAATACAAAAAGGTGTGCGGAAAGTGCCGGTACTCCTAAAAGGATAATAGCAGGTGCCGCGATTGTTGATGTAATAACATAGTTTGCTGTTGTTGGAGATCCCATTCCTAGAATTAAGGATGTGATCATTGTAAAGAATAATGTTAATAACAATTTTTCGTCCGCAAGTCCAACAAGTCCGTTCGCAAGCTTTAAGCCTAGCCCCGTTTTCGTTACAACTCCTACGATAATTCCCGCAGCGGCAGTCGCGGCAGCAACCGATAAGGCAGTTCGTGCTCCATCGACTAACGCTTCAATCATTTGTTTAAACCCAATTCGAGTATCTTTACGAATAGCACTAACTACGATGGTACCAACAATAGAATAAAGAGCGGCCCTCATGACACTTACTCCACTCATTAAAAGTATAATAACCAATAAAATCGGAATAAGCAGATAAATTTTCGATAAAACCTCTTTCCGATTTGGCATTTCTTCTTTTGTTAGTCCCTTAAGTCCGACTCTCTTTGCTTCAAAGTGGGTCATAATCCAAATACCTGTAAAATATAGAACGGCAGGAATGGCGGCTGCTTTTGCAATATCCCAATAGCTAATTCCACCAATAAACTCGACCATCAAAAACGCTGCTGCTCCCATAACCGGCGGCATGATTTGCCCACCAGTCGATGCTGCTGCTTCAACGGCTCCTGCGAATTCCTTTCTATAGCCTAGCTTTTTCATCATTGGAATCGTAAAGGAACCCGATGTTACAACGTTTGCGACGGAGCTACCGCTGATCGTCCCTTGTAGAGCACTTGAAAAAATCGCTACTTTTGCTGGCCCACCAATTCTTCTCCCAGCAATAGATAAAGCTAAATCATTGAAATATTGTCCTACACCTGTTTTTACAAGAAACGCTCCAAAAAGTAAAAATAGGAAAATAAAAGTAGCAGATACGTATAAAGGCGTTCCTAGAATACCTTGCGAAGTAAAAAACAATGTGTTTACTAGCGCCTCAAAATTCAACCCGCGATGCGCTAAAAAACCCGGCATCAATTGACCAAAATACGCATATGCAATAAATAATGACGAAATAATCGTAATCGGAAGACCGACAGCTCTTCTTGTAGCTTCCAGCGTTAATAAAATCCCTATTGTTCCAACAGTTAAATCAAGAGACGTTAAAACACCTACCCTGTTTACGATTGTTTCTAACATTAATGGCCAATAAGCTCCTACTCCAATTGCAAGTAAGGAAAGTATGTAATCATACCAGGCAACAGAGTCTTTTTTCCGTGTTTTCCTACTGGCTGGAAACAAAATAAAAATGAGTGATAAAGCAAATCCTAAGTGTATCGACAGTAATATTTGTCTAGGTACAGTCCCAGTAATAGATGCGTAAAGCTGAAAGATAGAAAAAGCGAGCAGGCCAACAAAAACAATAATGCCAATCGACCCTTTCAACCTTCTTGTTGCCGATTCCGGATCGTATTTCTCTAATATCTCTTGCTGTTTTTCCAATGATAATGTTTCATGTTCATTTACCAACAATATTCACTCCTCTCCATAACTGCAACGACGATAAACGCTTAACTTTTAACTTTACTAATGTACCAGGCTTCACTATTTTAGAAAACTTCATTTTGTGCCCATTCACTAATAATGTGTGATCGCCTACTACTTGGGCCACCCTCATATTAATAGATTGAAAATCCCTTTTTATATTGCGGATAACATATTTTCCATCAATCATTTCAAATATCTCCCCTTCCTCTGCATTGGAAGGCATACCAATTGCGGTATCTTCATACATTATTTCTGTTAGTCGTATTTTATCTTTTTTTATAATCTTATATGTCTCTTTCACTTCGGATTTATGAATGGAATGAGTATAAAGAATGTGAAAGGTTTTGTTTGATTGTTGTATTGGAAAGTGAGCGAGGACCTTCCCAGTTTTTCCGTTTTCTATAACAAATGATTTTTGGAAGGGGATACAAAAAAATAAAAAAATAATAAATATTAAAAGACCAAATTTTACGATTTTCACTTTCAAGTCTCCAATGATAGAAAATGGAAAAGTGAAAGAATAGACCGAATCGATAAAACGGTCTATTCCTTTATTCCACCTATTTATTTTACTGAAACTCCTTTTTCATCAAAATATTTCTTAGCACCAGGATGGATTTCAATACCCATTCCATTAAGTGCATTTTCAGTTTTAATCAGCTTCCCTTTTGCGTGGCCAATTTTATCTGTATTTTCAAAAATAGCTTTAGTCATATCGTATACAAGATCATCGGTCATATCGCTGCTGACAACGAGCATAGCTTGAACTGCAACTGTTTCAACATCCTCTTTTACAGAAGGATATGTTCCAGTTGGAATTGTTTCCTTCGCATAATACGGATACTTATCAATCAATGCATCAATTTTATCACTATCAAGCGGGACAATCACTACGTCTTCTGTTGCCGCCAACCCTTCAACTGCACCAGTCGGCGTTCCAGCTGTAATAAATGCAGCATCAATTGTTCCATCTTGGATTCCCGTAGTAGAATCATCGAAAGAAAGATTACGAGCTTTGACATCATCTACTGTCATTCCATACATCTCTAAAATTTGTTCGGCGTTTGCTCTCGTTCCAGAACCAGCTTCTCCGACCGAAACCGATTTTCCTTTTAAATCTTCAACTGATTTAATTCCACTCTTAGCCGTTGTAACGATTTGAATTGTCTCTGGGTACAATGTCCCGAGCCCTCTTACGTTATCAACTTTTTCTCCATTAAACATCATTGTACCTTCGCTCGCATACGTAGCGATATCTGTTTGCGTAAATGCAACCTCTACCTCTTTTTTCTTAATAAGCGCCATATTTTCCGCAGATGCGTTTGATGTTACTGCATTCGATTCAATGCCAGTAGCATCTTGAATGATGCTGGCAAAATTACCACCAAGTGGATAATACGTTCCTCCTGTACCGCCAGTCGCAATACTTAGGAATTTAATTCCATAATCCTTTTTACCGTTTTCTGCTGTTTCTTGACCTTTATTATTACCGCCTGTATTCTTTTCACCTTCATTTTTACTACTTCCACAAGCGGTTAAAAAGATGGACAACATGATGATAAGTGCCGCACCTAAAAAAAGACTTTTTCTTTTCACGTATTTTCCTCCTTTTAGGATAATTATGTCACAATTCTATCATATATTTCTTATAAAAGAACAAAGAAAGCCATTTTCAAGACTTTATGCCTATATGAAGAACGTTCTATGCATTTGATTCCATATTTCACACATTTCTGTGGTAAAATATTCACCAATAAGTTTTAGGGAGGACTTAAAATGCCATTCCCGCAAGGAACCATTACGGATATTGATTTTAAAAGCAATGAACTTGGTGAAACATTATCGTTGTTAGTTTATGTACCTGCGACATTTTCACCGCTTTATAAATATTCTTTACTGATTGTCCAAGATGGAAAGGATTATTTTCAAATGGGTCGTTTGGCCCGTTATACAGATGAACTAATTGATCAAGGGAAAATCGAAAATATTATTATTGTTGGATCACATTATAAAAATGTCAAAGATAGAAGAAATAAGTACCATCCAGATGGAAATCAAAACGAAGCATATATTCGTTTCCTGGCTCATGAGCTTGTTCCATGGATTGATAAGGAGTATCCTACTACAGGAATGGGTAAAAGTAGAACACTAATGGGAGATAGTTTAGCAGGGACAGTATCTCTAATGACAGCTTTAAAATATCCTAACATATTTGGTCAAGTGATCTTACATTCACCATATGTAGATGACATCGTTCTTGAAGCTGTTAAAAACAATCAAAATTCATCGCTTCTCGACGTTTATCATGTTATAGGAAAAGAAGAGTCAGTTGTAAAAGTATCTAATAATCGCGATTTTCTAACTCCAAACAGAAAACTTCATCAGCTATTCCTAGATAAAGGTTTTAATACATTTTATGATGAGTTTGATGGGGGACATTCGTGGAAGTATTGGCAATCCGACGTAAAGAGAGCTTTGCAGAAAATGTTTTCATATTAGTGCGTGTTCAAAAAGAAGGAGAAAAAGGACCAAGTCGGCTAAAAACGCTGACACTAGCACGTCCTGTGCGTCGGAAACTAGCTTATGTCTTTTTACCGGACTTTTTGAACATCTCTATCAGTTTTTTCGTCAAATTACGCTACATCATTCCTATATAATGTTTTTTAAATATTTGATATAGTGATATTGGATGTTATAATTGCCAAAACATAACATTAGTTTAATTAGAAGGAGGAAAAGAAAATGAAATATGGCATTGTAATTTTTCCATCCAAGAAATTACAAGATTTAGCAAATTCCTATCGGAAGCGGTATGATCCTCACTATGCCCTGATCCCTCCGCATTTAACTTTAAAAGACGCTTTTAATACCGATATAGAACCCGAAAAATTGACAGAAAAGCTAGAGGAAATTGCCAAAAAGTATGAACCTTTCAACTTAAAAATCATTAAAGTAAGCTCATTCCAGCCTATAACAAATACGATTTATTTTAAAGCTGAGAATAATGCTGAATTAAAAGGATTGCACGATGATTGTTACGATCAGCTTCCAGGCGGAGAACCTGAACATCCTTTCGTTCCCCACGTTACAATTGGCCAAAAGTTATCAAATGATGAGCATTCTGATGTGTACGGTTCTTTGCGTATGCTTGGAATTGATCACGAGGAAATAATAGACCGTTTTCATTTAGTGTATCAATTAGAAAACAATTCTTGGACAGTTTATGAAACATTTCGATTAGGAAGGAATCCTCAGTAAATGAAGGTAGTTAACGCAAAGACAGAAGCTCAGCTTCAAGAAGCTTTTAACATTAGAAAGACAGTATTTGTTGAAGAACAAAAAGTACCATACGAACTTGAAATCGATGAATTCGAAAATGCTTCTGACCATTTTGTTCTATATTCCGAAGGCAATCCAATAGGTGCAGGCAGATTTAGGGTATTAGATGGAAAAGGAAAAATAGAGCGCATATGTGTTTTATCGACAAATAGGGGTTCCGGTGCAGGTAAAATTTTGATGGAGGCAATAGAGCGTTATGCCCAAGAAAAAGGTATTGGAACTCTAAAACTCAATGCCCAGACATATGCCATTCCATTTTATGAGAAATTAGGATATAGTGTCGTATCTGATGAATTTTTAGATGCTGGTATTCCACATAAAACAATGGAAAAGAATATTACTTAAAACAGGGCCTTGGTCATTATATTAAGTAGACCGAGGCTCTATATTATTATTTTTTTGTAACCATAGCTTGTAGTCTTTAATTGAGATGGAAACAAGTCCTTCTTCAATTAAAGTTGAGATATAAGCTGTAAAGGAAGTCCTATACAATAGCCATGAGCCGATATTGGCAGGACTTAATTCATATTGCTGAAAAAACATTGTTTGTAACTCCTCCATGAACACACCCATTCCTTCCTTTTCAAGACAGGAAAATAAAAAGGCAAGTATATTTTCGTGGCATTCTTTATTCGCTTGTATTGTTGATATAAAATCAGTTTCGAAATCACCATGTCCAGGTAAAGCACCCTGACAATTAAGATTATTTATTTTTTCTAGTGATTCTATCGTTGCCTTCGCATCCACGATGAAGGGCACTTTATGTTTATTTAAAATATCGACTCCGAAATATGAATCTGCAGCAAACAATATGTCATCAATCAATATTCCTATCTGACCATAACTATGGCCAGGTAAAGGAAGTACGTCAAATGTAAAAGGACCAATTCTTTGAATCCCTTCACTTAAAAAACCAAATATATCCGTATCTTCCCCTTCCAAGAATTTATTTCGCAACTCTTTAATTGGCATAGCTCCATTCCATAAATAGATCGGTTCAAGGACAGGATTCTGAACAAACGACGACTCAATTTTTGTTGAATAAAGTTCTATCTCCATTTCGTTTTTCAAATATTTGGCTCCACCATAATGGTCTACATGTCCATGTGTTATGATTCCGTAATGAAGAGGCAGCTGATTTTCTTTTAATATTTTTAATATTTTTTTAGCAGCACCTTTATCCAAGCCGCTATCGATTAATAAACCCTTTCCGTTTTTTGTAATGTAGCCAATGTTTACATGCCCTTTAATATAAAAACAAGAATTATTTATTTGTGTTAACATAAAAAAAGACATTCCTTTCAAATATGCTTTTATACATATTCGCTGAAATGTCTCCCTTTTCCTGTCATTTTTTCAATTGTCATTGGATTGTTTTTTATATCTAGATAATTGTAGTCATCATTTGGGTTTAAGCTTATTTTTGGGACTGTATTTATTGGATAAGGGTCTGTTTTCTTCCCTTTTGCTCTGACTCTCTCATGATATTGCATATATTGGTATTGTGTGATTGGTGCAATATAGCCCATTTTTCTCACCCCAAAAAAATCATTTCTTATTAACCTATACCCTTTTTAATTAATTGTAAACATATTTAATTAAAAAATAACTGCTCACAGGATGAGCAGCCATTTTTTCAAATCATTTCTTATTCATCATTTGGCTGATGGCACCTAAATCAAGCTTGCTTCCATCTTGGATGATTGTTTGCACCATTTTGTCTTCTAATTCTTTAGGAACAGGTTTATTAGCCAATTGGGATACTCTTTTAATGATGCCACGTACTGTTTTTTCATCTTTGAAATTAGCGTTTTGCAGCGAATTAGCTAATTCAAAGATATCGTTCATATTAACTCCAGTCTTCTTTTCGATGTTTTTAAAAAATTGATTTTCCATTACTAGCCGCTCCCTCCCTTTCATCTTATATGATATGAAGATACATATTAATAAGTGAAATGAGAGGAAAAAAAGGACGGAATACCTACATAAGATGTCCTCCGCCCCTTACGTTTTAGAAGCAAAAGCTGGCTCCTACAATGATCAGCAAGATGAACAATACAACAATCAAAACAAACGCATTCCCGCCATAGAAGCCTCCTCCATAGCCGCCATAACCGCAGCCGCAGGCGCCGAAACCTCCGAAACCGCCATAACCAAACATAGACATTCACCTCACTTATGTTATATCCCTAATAAATTATGTGAGGGAACTGCAATCTGTATGGGCATTTTCATTGCAATGCAAAACTTTCCCAACATTACCCTTTTGGTTTAAATAAAAGAGCACCGATAAAACCGAAAATGATTGCTGCAGAGATTCCAGAAGAAGTTACTTCAAACATTCCTGTCATAACACCAACTATCCCATGTTTTTCAGCTTCCAGCATCGCTCCATTAACAAGGGAGTTTCCAAAACTTGTGATGGGAATCGTCGCCCCTGCCCCAGCAAAATCAATAAGGGGTTCATAAAGGCCAAGTCCTGCCAATATAGCCCCCGCACTAACTAAAATACTTAAAGTATGCGCTGGTGTTAATTTAGCTGCATCAAACATTAATTGACCAATCACACAGATTAATCCACCAATCAGAAATGCCCAAAAGAACATAGCAAGCATATTCATCACTCCTTCTTTATATATGACTAACTAAACTCAATCGCTACTGCATGTGCTATACATGGGATACTCTCTTTTTGCTGGAAAGATAATGGTGATAGTAAGGCCCCAGTTGCTACGACTAAAATTCGTTTATATACGCCTTTTGCCATTTGATTAAGTAAGTGTCCGTACATGACTGTTGCGGAGCATCCTGGACCACTTGCGCCGGCAAATACTTCTTGCTCGGGACTATATAGGAGTAATCCACAATCTTGGAATTTTTGTTCCTCAATAGCCATTCCCTTTTCTCTAAACAGCTCCAAAGCTGTATTTCTTCCAATTTCAGCAAGGTCTCCAGTGATGATTAAATCATAAAAGGAAGGCTCCACTTTTAAATCAAATAAATGACGCTGAATCGTATCTGCTGCAGCTGGTGCCATTGCTCCCCCCATATTAAAAGGGTCCGACAATCCTAAATCAATCACTTTCCCAATTGTCGCTGCAATAATTCTTGGATGAGGATTTTCAAGATTTTCATCTGTTCCCACTAGACCAACTCCAGCACCTGTAGTTGTCCACTGTGCAGTAGGAGGTTTTTGACCACCGTATTCAGTAGGATAGCGAAATTGCTTTTCAGCTGAAGCGTTATGACTTGCAGCTCCAGTAAGGATCCGCTTAGCTCCCCCATTATTTATGATCATGGCTGCAAGGGCTAGGCCTTGTGTGGACACAGCGCATGCACTGAATAAACCTAAATGTGGAATTTGATTTGTTCTTGCTGCAAAACTTGTCGGAGTGATTTGATTGATTAAATCCCCCGCAAGAAAAAATTGAACCCCATCTTCCTTCAATGCTTTTTTTCTTAATGCAATCTGAACGGCGTCCTCCAATAAGACTCGTTGGGCTTTTTCATAAGAGTCTTGTCCCATCCACAAATCGTCATGGAATTTATCGAAATCATTTGCAAGTCGGCTATCTTTTTCAAATGGGCCGCCTACCACTCCTGTAGAGAGAATGACGGGCTTGTTTTGGAAAACCCAAGTTTGTGACCCTTGGAGCATTAGAATCCCCCCCACTGGGTAATGAAGGTTTTAATGAGAGCCACTACGAATGCGGAAAAAACACCAAAAACAATAACGGAACCAGCAAGTTTAAATATATTTCCTCCCACTCCAAGGACAAATCCCTCTGTACGATGTTCAATCGCAGAAGATATTACTGCATTTCCAAATCCAGTCACTGGGACGGCACTCCCTGCCCCTCCAAATTGCCCAAGCCTATCGTATAAACCAAATCCGGTGAAGATCATAGCGATAAAAACCATCGTAGCAACAGTCGGATTTCCCGCAGTCTTTTCTGTAAAATCAAAGTAATAAATATAGAAATAAGTAATGGCTTGGCCAATTAAACAAATTGTTCCGCCAACAAAAAAAGCACGAATACAATTTTTTAATATGGGCCTTTTAAGCTCATGCTTTTTTTGCATTTGATCATATTTAATTTGTTCAGGAGTTTTTGTTTTATTTTTTTGAGCCATTTTTAAGTCATTTCCTTCTTTAATTTAATAATTTTATTGAATCGCTTTTTCGCTTCTTTGTTGGATAAATTACCGTATTCTAATTCTTCCTTTAATCGAATCGCTTCGAGAAAAATTTTATAATCGCTAGACACGATAAATGAATGCTCAGGAAATTTATTATTTAGTGTTTTGGTTAAATCTTTTTCGATTTTCTTCATTCGAAATCGTTTAAGATGCTTTACTTTGTAACATACAAGGATTTTATGATCCCCTTCTAAAACAGCCACATCGTAAATCGAATCCTTTCTTTTGACTTCTTCTCTTACTTGAAATGCGATGGATTCATCTTTACGCTTATAGTTGATTTCAATCGGTGCTGGCTGTGTTTTCTTTATTAATGATAAGTTGCTTTTTTGTTCATCGGGTTGATTAGAACATGCGCTAGTGAAAAAAATTATACATATAATAGTGGATATCATTAATTTCTTGACCATGGATTCCTCCCAGTTCATAAGCATAAGAGTGTGCAAATCACACTCCAGCGCAAAAAATAAAGTAATGTTATCAATATTTTTCACTACATTTGCTAAATTATGAATGAATATGTTTAAAAAGAATAAGGATGACCCTAAAAGAGAGTCATCCTTATTCCATAGATATTCACTTAATAACCTCTTGGCTTTTTTATAGGTTTTCCGCATCCACAACCGGATTTTCTTGGGCGGGTTGGTCCAATCGGTCTTGGCCTTCTTGGTGGTCTTTGCATGTAAATCACTTCCTGAAATTATTTAAATCCAACCTTCTACATTTTATGAAATGTCTGCCACATGTGTTTTTAAAAAAGCTAATTTAGTCTTTTATAAGAATTTGGATAATTGATTCGAATATTGCGGCCATTCCTGCTAGAGCAAAAATTAGCAGGATTGGATCCACAATGAATGAAAAATGCCATTGAAAAAGGAACACTGCTGTTGCTACCCATATTCCTGTACACCAATAGCAACTAATCAGCTGTCCAATCCATCCACGCAATCCTTTGTCTCGAGGTACTAAATACGTTTCTTTCTCCCCTAAAAGATTAGTTTCTTCATATTCCATTAAAAATGGGGCTCTAAGAAAAGCTGTTATTTGGTCAAAGACAATTAGTCTCGTAACCCGAAATATAGCTAGACTCATTAATAAAAATTTTATCCATGAAATGTCCATTTCCTCAGCTCCTAACCTGCCTATTTTCCCAAAATGGGGCGTCTGTCCGTAACTCATTTGGCTACTACCTAATATGTTAGTAGTGTAAATGAATCATTTTAAAGATAAGGAGGATATAATCCATGAGTTTTGAAGAGATGGAATCAAGTGGAGTGCTTGAAACCAGTTCCAATTCGGGTTGCGGATGCCGGCTAAACTGTGTCTGTCAAGTTGTCCGTGCCATTAAGGATATTCAAGATGAAGCTGTGGAAGAAGAATGCCTTCCTTGCACATCCAACTGTTTTATTGAGCCTCTAGGTGAATTAGCACTTCCAGCCCGCCAACGTTCGGATACTCGTGTTTTTACTTTAACTAATAAAAACGGAGACTTATTTAAAGGATTATTTAAAGGTACTGCTGGAAAATGTGTATCGGTATTTTTTAGAGTCGAAGACATTTTCGATAATTGCTGCGCCACATTGCGCGTGTTAATTCCTTTAAGAGACCAAACAGTTGTAAATCTATTCCCTAATGGAACACTTAGCTACGAAGCACTTTGTTCAGTAAATAACTGGGCTTCAAGCAATAGCTGTATAACAGTTGATTTACATTGCTTCTGCGCTGTTCAATGTATTTCCGATGTTAATCTTGGCATTTGTGAGGACTAATAAGAAATGGGGCAAAATATGCCCCATTTCTTATTTCATTTATAAGAGAATTTTTATTGTTTGTAGTTCTTTTACATCAATCTCGTCCATGTCACCATGTATGTTTTTAATAAATATTCGATTATTTTCAACCTTACTTAATGTACCTTTATATTGTTGTTTTTCCGTAATGAATTCACATGGGAAGGGTTGCTGACTGCTTGGAAATCCTGATAAGTATTGTAATTTTTCTGTAATTGACATATCTCTAAAGCGTGTTGCCGGCCTTAAATTCCAATTCTTTCTGGAAGCCGTATTTCGCCGAAAATAGTCTGCAGCGGTTGCAGGTTTTTTTATTTCCTCTTTCTGTTCCTCTTGCTTTTCTTCGGGTATATCTTGCACTACCTCTATTACCTTCTCACTATCTAAAGGAGGGAGAGTAAAACTTTGCTTTTTTTGCACTTCCTTTGGAAATATTTTTTCCAAGTCAATTGTATCCGTTATCTCCTCTGATAAAAAAGAGTCTTGCATCTTTCTCTCAGGCTGTTTGAATTTTGGCTGATGGATGTATAATAAAAGCTCCTCTTTAGTTCCTTCCTTACTATTCTCCATAAGGGAGCACCTCCGTTCTTCTTACTTCGTTCTATATGTATGCATAAAAGAGCCTAAGGTTTACAAAAATAAGAAAAGCAGCTGTCCCACAATCGTGACAGCTGCTTACATTTTATATGGCTAAAATATGGAACCCTGAATCCACATGTATATTCTCACCCGTAATACCGCGTGATAGATCACTAAATAAGAATAACGCCGTGTCACCAACTTCTTCAGGTGTTGTCGTTCTGCGAAGCGGTGCCCTTTCCTCAATGTCTTTTAAAATGCTATTGAAATCACTGATTCCTTTCGCAGAGAGTGTTCTAATTGGACCTGCAGAAATGGAATTGACTCTAATTCCGTGTTTTCCAAGATCACTCGCTAAATACATGACACTTGCATCAAGAGAAGCTTTTGCTACGCCCATTACGTTGTAGTTCGTAACAACGCGCTCCCCACCTAGATACGTTAAAGTAACAATACTGCCGCCTTCTGGCATAATATCTAGATTTTGTACCGTTTTTGCAACTGCAGTAAGTGAATATGCACTAATATTATGAGCTAATAAAAATCCATCTCTCGTTACATTTAAATAATCTCCACTTAACTCTTCCTTATTTGCAAATGCAATGCAGTGTGCGATACCGTGGATAAGACCGACAGCTTCTTTTATTTGAGTGAAGCATTTTTCGATATCTTCATCTTTCGTAATATCACAAGGGAGTACAAGTGATTTTTCTCCTTCTAATGAATCAGCAAGCTCACGGACACTTTTTTCAAGACGTTCACCAGCATATGTAAAAACTAACTTTGCGCCCGCATTATGAAGCGAACGAGCTATCCCCCAAGCAATACTGCGTTTATTTGCTACTCCCATTACGACAAACGTTTTTCCATTTAAAGAAAGATTCATTTAATCATCCCCTTATTATCAATCTAAAAAGTTTTTACAAGTTATTAGTACCTAGTCCTAATCATACATGATAACTTTCAAAATTGTAAAGCATGATTGATAAAGGATTACCTCTCTAGATGTTATACTGGAGTTCTTTCATTAAATGATCCACATATTCTTTCGACCCTGTCACAATTAAGCGATCTTCCATTAGTAATTCGGTATCTCCATAAGGAACTAAAGAATCATTTCCCCTAAATATTCTTACGACTATGACATCACCCATAAACGGAAATTCTCTTAATGTCATATGTGCATAATGACTATTTAGCATCACTATTTCATATAGTGCAGTTTCACCATTCGTCATGATTTGCGCCACTTTCGGCGATTCTATTAATGCTTTTAGTAAAGCTGTTGTAGACAAAATAGTTGAAAATACTTCGATTTCGTATTCCTTTAACTGCTTTGCCAGCTCGGGGCTTTCTATTCTCGCAATCACTCTTTCAATCCCACGATTCTTTGCTTCAATAGCCAAAGCAGCATTTTGCTTTTCATCCCCAGTCGACATAAACATAATATCTGAATCAAATACACCTGCTTTTTCTAGCTCGAGGTTTTCATAGTCTTGGACGTACACAATATTAAAGATTGAGTCTGAACTTTGCGTTTCTACCTTCTCCCATTTTTTATGATAAACGGTTGAGTCAAATTGTTTATCACTTAGTTCTTTAGATACTGGTAGAGTCAATTGATTTGCTCCTATTAAAGCCAATTTAAGTTTTCTCTCATACCCATTTTCTTTCGGAAACCATTTTTTAAAGAAAATCGGTGTAATAATACATGAGATGACTGCAACTAATATAAATGTTCCGCTCATTTCAGGTGTAATTACATTGATCCGCTCTGCAATTTTCGCCGCAGCAATGACAAGGGATAATGTAGACGTAAGCAAGAAAGCCGAGGCTACAACCGTTTTTGTATCATACCATTTTCTTAAAATGAAGACTGGAAAGATTTTTGAAGCAAGGAGTGCCAATAATAATAACGGAATTAACAGCAACAAATTTTTATCACTCAAAAGCGACCATAAATCAAGTTCAACACCAACCATCACAAAGAAAATGGGAATTAAAAATCCATAACCAAATGAATCGAGCTGCTGCACCAACTCTTGTTTCGGCTTCAATAAAGACACTAATGTTCCAGCCAAAAAAGCACCTAAAATATTTTCAGCACCTACTGATTCTGATAACGCCACGAGGACAATGATTAATGTAAAAATAGCTCTCGTCCCTATTTGCACGGTTCCCGTTGATAATCTCTCAATAATTGGGCGATTTTTAAGTCTACTGCCAATTACATATAGTACCAGCCCTGCAGCAAATAAAAGGAGCAATAGCCACATATTTCCTTCACTTTCGCTGGAAACTGATACAAAAATGGCAAGTAATATCATCGTGACAAGATCCGCAATTACGGCAACGAGTAAAATAATTTGGCCAATTCCCGTTTTTAACACATTTGCTTCTTTCAAAGTAGGAACGACCACTCCTAATGATATAGTCGAAATAATTAACGTCATTAAGAAAACATTATCAATTAATCCGATTTTTACAAATAGAAAAGACAATCCAATTGATAAGATAAAAATGCCGATGAAAATAATCAAAGAAACAGCTAATCGATTCGGTTCCAATTTTCCACTTGGCAATACTATTTTCTTTTTATTCGTTTTAAAAGCAGAGAAGTCAATTTCTAACCCGCTTAAAAACATTAAAAAGATAAATCCTAGAGTCGAGAGCGTATTTAACCATGAACCGTCCTGTACAACATTCAGCCCACTTTTACCGATGATTAAGCCCATAATGATTTCAGCAATGACAACTGGCAAAAATGTAAGACGGAAACGGTGCAATAAGAATGGAGTGATAAATGCCACAACTAATACAATTACGAGTGAAAGCAAAGAAGATTCCTGTTCCATATGGTGTACCAACTTTCAATAAGGTTGTTTCAGTTTACTAGTGAATTAAATAATTCATAAACATCGTAGCCAAACCAAAGTATATGAGAATGGAAGTAATATCATTCATCGTTGTTATGAATGGCCCCGAAGCAACGGCAGGATCAATTTTAAATTTATGCATCGCCAATGGAACGAGAGAACCCGCTAAAGTAGCGACAAATAATGATGCAAGAATGGCAACCCCTACAAGAAAGCCAAGTAATAGTTCACCTTTCCATACGTATACAATAATAGATACTAACACTCCGCATATCGTTCCTGTAATCAATCCTGTACCTGATTCTCTCAAAATGAGTTTAAATTTATTTGCTTCTTCTAGTTCTCCAGTTGCAATACCTCGTACTGCAACGGCCAAGCTCTGAGTCCCTGTGTTGCCCGCCATTCCAGCAATAAGTGGAATAAAGACCGCAACAATTGGAACTTTACTTAAAGTATCCTCAAATCTTCCAATAAGGCTTGCCGTAAACATCCCCAAGAACAACAAAATGATCAGCCATGGCAATCTTTTTTTCGCAGCAGCAAATGGATTTTTATCAATCGTGTCCATGTCGGAAACACCTGCAAGTTTTGAATAGTCATCAGATGCTTCTTCGTCAATAACGTCGATAATATCATCGACTGTAATGATTCCAAGTAAGTGATTTTGAAAATCAACTACAGGCAAAGCAAGTAAATCATAGTCTCTCATCTGTTTAGCAGCTTCTTCCTGGTCAGCACTCACAGAAATGGATACAATCCGATCAAACATGATATCTGAAATCATCGTATCATCACTGCTAATGATTAAATCACGAAGAGAAATGACGCCGACAAGCCTACCATCCTCATCTATTACATAAACATAGTAGATGGTTTCAGCTTTAGGTGCTTCCTTCTTTAAAATATACATAGCTGAACGGACTGTTTGATTCGCTGAAATAGCTATAAATTCAGTCGTCATAATACTTCCAGCTGTATATTCCTCATAATGAAGCAAGCCTTTTATTTCTTGAGCGGCCGTATGGTCCATAATAGATAAATAACTTACAGTTTGATCCTTACCCAAGTTATTTAAAACGTCAACGGCATTATCGGTGAACATATTAGCAAGCATATCAGCCGCATATTTAGGCTCCATTTCCGCTAAAATATCTTTATATTCATGATCCTCTATTTCGAGCATTTCAAAAAAGTCGGCAAGCTCTTTGGGAGATAGGAAATTATAAATTTTTATTCGATCTTCTGGAGATAATTTGTAAAAAAATTGCGCTTGGTCATACGGGTGAAGAGTCAGGAACTCCTCTCGAAATCCAAGAATATCATCTTCCACTATTGTTTTATTGAGAAGTTCTTCATTTATTTGGGTATTTGCTTCAAATCCATTGTCCATCATTGACTCCTCCTTCCCTTTTGTCTACACTATCCTAACAAATCTATATACATTTGTCGCTAAAAATTGAAAGAAAATATACATCATTCGATATATTTTATTGTGAGGTGAATGGTTTGAATATCGATATTATTGGAGATGTACATGGATGCTATGATGAATTTGTCACTCTTACGAAAAAGATGGATTACTCGTGGGAAAGTGGTATTCCTACCCATGCAGAGAACAGAAAAATAGCTTTTGTTGGTGATATTACAGATCGGGGACCTGATTCTTTAAAAATGATTGAAGTTGTTTGGAAACTATGGAAATACAATGGAGCCTATTACGTTCCCGGGAACCATTGCAATAAATTATATCGGTATTTTCTCGGAAGGAACATACAGATCACCCATGGACTAGAAACAACCGTTGCAGAACTAAATCAACGCTCACAAAAAGAACGGAATCAATATCAAAAAATGTTTACAGAGCTATATGAAGTTTCTCCACTTTATTATGTCCTCGACGACGAAAAACTCGTAATTGCACATGCTGGGATTAGAGCAGATTATATCGGTAAAAACAATAAAAGTGTTAAATCATTTGTTTTATATGGAGATGTAACGGGAGAAACCCTTCCTAATGGAATGCCCGTTCGCCGAGACTGGGCAAAACATTATAAAGGGAAGCCCTTCATCGTATACGGTCACACTCCAGTTCGCGAGCCAAGACTTATTGGAAAAACGATAAATATAGATACTGGAGCCGTCTTTGGTGGAAAACTGACGGCACTCAGATATCCCGAAATGAAAACAATCTCTGTTCCTTCAAGCATGCCACTTGTCAATGAAAAATTTACTAATTTTCCTTCTTAAGTAGTGTTTCCATATCCATTGGAAGCGGGGCGGAAAAAGAAAGTTTTACTTGTTTTAAAGGGTGGACAAAATGTATTTCTTTACAATGCAAGGCTTGGCGATTAATGAAGGCATGATTTCCGCCGTATAAATCGTCGCCAAGCAAAGGATGCCCAATATAAGCCATATGCACTCTTATTTGATGAGTCCTGCCCGTTTCCAGTTCTAATCTTATATGGGAAAATTGTGGATAATTCCGAACTACTTTATAATGAGTAACTGCCCTTTGTCCATCCATCCTTACTTCCCTTTCAATTATACTAGATGGATTTCTTCCAATCGGTGCATGAATACTGCCTTCCTTTTTATTGAATGCATTTTCCGCAAATGCTTCATAATATCTTTTAATCTTTCCTTTTTGTTGCTGTAAGCTTAGTAAATGATGGGCATGGCGATGTTTCGCAATAAGTACTAAACCAGATGTATTTCGGTCCAATCTTGTTACAATATGTACTGCTGAAAGATTGCCTGTTCGTTCATAATGATGTACGAGTGCATTTGCAAGACTTCCTGACGGATGATCTCGTGATGGAATCGTGCTCATAAAAGCTGGCTTTTCTACGACAATGATATCTTCATCTTCATAGGAAATAGAAAGAGGTATGTCTTCCCCTCTCATCTTTTCATTTACTTCTTCTGGTGGAAATTCAACAACCAATTCATCGGATTCTTTAAGAAGATGAAGAACATTTTGTTCTTGCCCATTTACCTTTATCGAACCGCCAGTAAATTTAATATCAGTTAATGCTCGCTTCGATATTCCTTTAGATTTTAAAAATTCTTTGATGATTTGACCAGCATCACTTTTACTAATGGTCCATTTTAATGAATATGGATGCATGTTATTAATCTCCATCTGAAATAAATGAATCATGAACCCTTTTCCAAAATGGGAATGGACGGAATCTCGCAAATCGTATTTTTTCTTCTGCCACTCGAAATTGGATAGACTTTACGTCACGGTGCATTACCGTTAGATGATCAACGGTTACATGAAAATCAAATGTTTTAACCGGTTTTAATACAAGAGTGTGATGTTCTGGTAATATAAGCGGTGACCCAACTGTCCGGAATACTTTATTATTAATCGATGCCATTTCTGCAAGCTGTATGGAGTGAAGAGATGGATGAATAATAGCACCACCTAATGCTTTATTATATGCTGTACTTCCTGATGGAGTAGAGACACATAAACCATCGCCACGAAAACGCTCAAAATGATCACCACGTATTTCCACGTCCATAACAAGTGTTCCAACAAGACTTTTAACTGTAGATTCATTTAATCCTAAATATCGAGTTTCTTTCCCGCCATGGCGATAGCGAATCAAAACTTCTAGTAGTGGGTATTCTACAATTTGATATGGAGTTTTCGCAATCGCTATTACAAGTTTTTCAATCTCGCTCGGCACCCAATCAGCATAAAAGCCGAGATGTCCAGTATGTACTCCTACGAAAGCCGTTTTATCCAATCTTGAACTATAACGGTGAAACGCATATAGCAACGTTCCGTCCCCACCAACGGAAATAACGATATCCGGTTGATCTTCGTCATAGACCATTTCAAAATCCTGCAAATACGTTCTCATTTTATGCATTAATGCATTTGACGTTGGATTTCCTTTCGATGTGATCGCAAATTTCACTGTTCTCATCCTTTCTAACAAAAGTTATCGATAATCCGTTTTTTTCTCCAGCTTTTTAACGGCTTCTTTATTTTTCGTAAAATATACTTGCGCTTCTTGAATCTCCTCTTTAATTTGCGACATTTCCTCATCTAGACGAAAGGCTGCCTCCGCAGCGCCTTGCAGCCTTTTATTAATCTCTTCTGGGAATTGACCTTTATATTTATAGTTTAGCGAGTGCTCAATTGTTGCCCAAAAGTTCATCGCAAGTGTTCGGATTTGAATTTCCGCCAATATTTTTTTCTCGCCGCGTATCGTTTGGACGGGATATTCGATCACAACGTGGTACGAACGATATCCACTCGGTTTTTTATTTGATATATAATTCCGCTCCTCCATGATTCGGAAATCATTTCTCTGTCTTAGCAGCTTAACAACTGTTTCAATATCGTCCACAAATTGACACATCATTCTTAGACCTGCTATATCTTGCATTTCTGTCTCTATTTTATCAAGTGGTATATTTTTTTGTTTTGCCTTATCCAAAATGCTGGCAATTGGCTTTACCCGCCCAGTTACAAATTCAATCGGGGAATGTATATGTTCAAGCTCAAATTGGCTTCTCATTCCTTTTAATTTAATTTTCAATTCATCTATCGCTTGTTTATATGGAGCTAAAAATTGATCCCAGTGGTTCACTAAAAAGTCACCTCAATTTAGAAAGAATTACCTCTTTTATTTTAGCATAAACAATTATTTCTTAAAGTTTGTATCAACAATTATTGAAATACATCTTTAATATGGTAATAATAGGATTAGACATATATGGAAGGAAGGCTGAAATTGTCTAGAAATATCGAAATTGAATTTAAAAATATGGTTACGGAAGCTGAGTTTCAGCATTTATTGCGAACCTTTCATATTTCAAAAAAAATGTTTTTCTCCCAGACAAATCACTATTTTGATACCAAGGATTTTTCGTTAAAGAAATTAGGTGCAGCTTTACGTATACGAGTATTGCCTGATAAATATGAATTAACGTTAAAAAAGCCCATAGAGGATGGCCTTTTGGAAATCAATGACTATATTAATGAGGCAGAAGCAAAAGCATTTATAAACAACGCTCATATGCCGATCGGGGAAGCTAGCGGCGAAATACAAAAAATGAATATTCCTATAGATCAACTTATCCTTTTTGGGACACTCCGGACAGACCGAGCGGAAGTGGAGTACGAAAAAGGTAAGCTCGTATTTGACCATAGCTTTTATCTTGATAAAGAGGATTTCGAAATAGAATATGAAACTAATAATCGGGAAAAAGGCGAGAGAATCTTTTATGAGCTTCTAAAGAAATTTAACATTGAGATAAGAAATGCCGATAATAAAATAAGTAGGCTCTATCATGCTTTATAAGAAAAGCGCAAGCGCCTTGCTCATCGACGTACAGGCCCACAGGATGTGGGTCCGTCGACGTCGCCACAGGACGTGGCGGATTTTAGTCGACGTTCCTTTTCCGGCCTTCGACTGAGATAAAGGAAACACGATGAGTCCGATAGGACGAATCGATGTTGACTTACGCAAAAGAGAAGGACAAGAAGTTTGCTAGTCGATAGGCGCTGGAGCTGGACAGTAAAAATTTAAATTCAAAAATATACACTATAATATAAACTTATACTTTCTAAGCTTACCGGGAAAGAAGGATGTTTTGACATGAATACACTTGGGCAACTAAAAACGATACTTGATATTCAGCTTTTAAGAGGTTTTTCAAGCGTTAACGCTCATTCATCACTTAACGAAGAAAATAATTCTTTTGCGGAGTTGTTACAGCAAACAGTCATGAACTCTGTTAATGCTCCTGCTTCACAAACAATCAATACGAATACGTTAGGCGCCGTTTACCAAATGCACTTGGGCAGTCTACCTGTTTTTACTAATCCAAGTGCTTTTCCGATTGCAACAAACTCAACTTCAACTCATACTACGATTCCAGAAAATTTAGAGGCAATTATCCAGAAAGCATCTGAGGTGTATAATCTCCCTGCTAAGCTCATAAAATCAATCATTAAGCATGAATCAAATTTTAATTCTACAGTTGTCAGTCATGCTGGAGCATCAGGATTAATGCAGCTCATGCCACAAACAGCAAAAGGCCTTGGGGTTACTGATATTTTTGATCCATTGCAAAATATTATGGGAGGAAGTAAGTATTTACGGAATATGCTCGACAAATATGAAGGGAACCTTGTCCTAGCACTTGCGGCCTATAATGCCGGACCAGGAAATGTTGATAAATATGGTGGCATTCCGCCATTTAAAGAAACACAAAACTACGTTAGGAAAGTTACCGAAACATTTTATAGTTAATTAATATACACACTGCCCAGTCCTATCGGGCAGTTTTTATTTTTAGTTCTACATTGCAGTGCTATTTGTTTGAGTTATTCTGTACAGGTTGCTACAATAAATATACAATTTTAGATAAAGGAGCGATTCATATGGTTGAGAAACGTATGAAGCCGTATGACGCATTTGGTGCTAATAAAAAAGTTAAAACGATTGTCATAGCTGAAAGGGACCGTGATATATTACCTATAACTAAAGGTGAATGGTCTTGAATAAACAAAGGTCAGCAAAAAAACAAACGCATTATATGGACAATAAGCCTATGGAAATTTATTTGTTTATCGATCCTTTTTGCGCGGAATGCTGGTCACTTTCTCCAATAATAAACAAGCTTCAAATTGAATACGGGGATTATTTCACACTTAAATACGTATTATGTGGAAATCTATCAGTTTGGAATAGAAGAAGTGGAAATTTGGGGAAAAAGAATATTACGTACCAATACCAAAATGAACAATGCTCCTATACACCTCATTTAGCAGCCATAAGCATTAAAGCAGCTGAGCTACAAGGAAAAAAAGCTGGGATTCGATTTATCCGAAGACTGCAGGAGCTGCTCTTTGTAGAAAATGCCGATATTACAGATATAAATGTCATTCAACAGTGCGCCAAACATGTTGGCCTAGATTTAGAAGAATTTATACGTGATGTATACTCACAAAGTTCAGCAAATGCATTTCAATGCGACTTGAAAATTTCCTCCGAGATGGAAGTAAATGAAATGCCGGCAATGGTTTTTTTCAACGAGAATATTGAAGATGAAGGGTTAAAAATTACTGGCCTTTATTCATACGATATTTATGTCCAACTTTTAACTGAAATGCTGGAAAGATTCCCAAAACCAGCTGAGAAACCTCCGCTTGAATTGTTCTTAACCAATCATCCTATAATGGCATCAAAGGATCTCGCCTTAATTTATGATGTACCAATCCAGCAAATAGAAAAGCAAATGAAGAAATTACAATTGCAACAAAAGGTACAAAAAATCCATGCGAAAAACGGAAGCTTTTGGAAATATAATGCGAATTGCCTTTAAATATGTCGATACCAGGTTATCTAGCCTGGTATTTTTTTATGAACTACGCGTTGGAAAATCAGTATTACCGAATATTTTTTTCGCATATAAATTACTAAATACTTTTAAGAAAGGAGAAGGAGACCTGAGAAAAGTTGTCATTTGTTTGATGGTCGTTTTTATCTTTGTCTGCTTTTTCATTAATATCCTCGGCCTGATGAATCTAATCCCGATTTACATTACATCTCCTCTACTTTTTATTGCGTTGCTTATATTGTTAACTTTCCTTAACAGCAGAAATAAGTTTCGTGGTTTTCATAAATAAAAGCTGCTCCCTAAAAAAAGAGAGCAGCTTTGATATTTTTCCTTATTCTCCTAATAATTGCTCCATTTCAGCAAGCTTTTCTTCAAATACTTTGCAAGCTGCTTCAATAGGTGCAGCAGTAGTCATATCAACTCCCGCTTTTTTCAATACTTCAATTGGATAATCAGAGCTTCCTGCTTTTAAGAAGTCGATATAACGGGCAACCGCAGATTCTCCTTCTTCAAGAATTTGGCTTGATAATGCTGCAGCAGCACTGAAGCCTGTCGCATATTGATAAACGTAGTAATTGTAGTAGAAATGAGGGATTCTTGACCATTCCAACCCAATTTCCTCATCAATATGAATATCTTCTTCACCAAAATATTTCTTATTTAACTCATAATATTCCTTCGTCAACATATCTGCCGTCAAAGCTTCCCCATTTTGAGCTTTTTGGTGGATAATATGTTCGAATTCTGCAAACATCGTTTGACGGAAAACAGTCCCACGGAATCCTTCTAAATAATGGTTAAGCAAATAAAGTTGCTCTTTCTTGTCATCGGTACGTTTTAACATAAAGTCACCGAGCAGTGCCTCATTACATGTAGAAGCAACTTCAGCAACAAAAATGGAATAATCACCATAAGGATAAGGCTGTGACTTTCTTGTATAGTAGCTATGCACACTGTGGCCAAACTCATGTGCAAGTGTAAATAAATTATTTACATTGTCCTGCCAGTTCATAAGAATATATGGGTTTGTCCCGTATGCCCCCGACGAATACGCTCCACTCCGCTTGCCCTTATTTTCAAATACATCGACCCAGCGATTTTCAAAACCTTCTTTAAGAATATTTATATATTCTTCTCCAAGTGGAGCAAGGCCTTCAATAACTAAATTTTTGGCTTCCTCATATGGTATATTCATTTTGACATCTTTTACTAATGGTGTATAAAGATCGTACATATGCAATTGATCGACACCAAGTACTTTTTTACGAAGCTTTACATAGCGATGCAATAAATGCAGGTTCTTATTAATTGTCTCAACTAAATTGTCGTATACACTTTCAGGAATATTATTTGCCGAAAGTGCAGCATGTCTTGCGGACTGATAATTTCTAGCTTTTGCATAAAAATTATCCTTCTTAACAGCACCACTCAATGTACTTGAAAATGTATTGCTGAACTTGCCATACGTTTCATACACTTTCTTAAAAGCATCCTCACGAACTCTTCGATCTGAGCTTTCTAAAAAACGAATATAATTACCGTGAGAGATTTGAACATCATTTCCATCCTCATCTTTTATGACAGGAAACTCTAAATCTGCGTTGTTCAACATTCCAAAGGTCGTACTGGATGCCCCTAAAACCTCGGATGCTTGCGCAAGCAGGGCCTCTTGTTCTGCTGATAATACATGGCCCCTTTGCAAATTTATTTCTTCCAACGCCTTTTTATATAACTGAAGATCTTTATTTTCCTCTAAAAACTGAGAAATTCTGCTTTCTTCCATATCCAATATTTCAGGTACAATATAAGAAAACTCACTCGCTAAAATAGAATATAAGCTTTCCGCACGCGCATTAAAACCTTGGTAATGAGAATTCCCTGTATCTTGATCGTATCGCATATGTGCATATGTATAAAGCCTTCCCATTCGTTCTGATACTTTTGATTGAAAATCAAGGGCTTCAAATAATTTATCTGCACTTTCATTTAATTTTCCTTTAAATTGTCCTGCATCCTTTAACAGTTCTTTTATATCATCATATTCTTTTTCCCAAGCTTCATCTGATGAAAAAATATCTTCCAGTCTCCACGTCATATCCTCCGCTATTTCGGAGCGTGAAGGAAGTGTTTTTACTGCTGTTTCGTCGGCCATTGCCATCCTCCATTCATGATTAACTGTATTTCTTTCGTAAATCGAAAGTTATGAACACTATTACATATTCTACTTAATTTTACTGAATCCTGCCAGTGAACCGAAAAAGAAACAATAATCATCTATTTTTGAACCATTCCGAGTGTTCCCATTCTCTAATTTTCGGAAGATTTCCTCCTCCCATTTCGTTGCTTCCTCTGTAGAGCTTGGAATTTTTATTTCTTTTACCATCTCAAATAAGTCTTCGCCTATTTTCTTGAAATATTCCCATTCTGTTAAAACGTTACAATAATGTTCCACAGCATTTTTCCAAGTTAACTTATGTGCTAATGGAAAATATCTAGGGGATATGAAGCCTGATTTAATCAAGCTTTGAACTTTTTGAATAATATATTTCACAGATATCCGCTTACCAACTTGTAATTTACTAAAACACTCTTGGTAAATGAAAAACTGCCATTCAATTGGATGGGAATAGAAACATTCCATAAATGGTACGGGGAGTCCACAAATAGGTGGTAATAAATATGGATTGTGACCAGAGGAATAGATAGATTTTAGAAAAGAATCATCCACAAGATTTCCATATAGGACTTTATTTTGCAGCCATCTTCTTTTGCTTTGCTGCCATAATGGAACATTTATACGATTATCGCCTTGCGGGAAACGGAATGGGAGTGTTGCTGTACTATAAGAGGTAGATAATAAGCTGGAGGATACTTGTCTTAAAGATATCGGAGTAATGTTTGAAAGAAGAAAAAACCTTAAACTTTCCGAATCAAAACTAAATAAATATTGTCCAATTTCTTCCTTATACCTAATCATTGACCAATGAAAATCAGTTAATGTAAAGAGTCCTTTTTGATATTTTTGGTAAGGCTTTCCGCCAATAATCCAAATTGGGATAATACCGCTCCTTTTATACCCTTCCGTTCGCTTTTCCAATATACTTCTCGCTATCGGCGAACATTGATATTCGATGGCAAAAGAATGAGAGGGAGTTTGAACGAACAAATCAGGACGCTGTTTAATATCTGGCAAATAATGCTCTAAAGAAACATTTAATCCTTGCTTAAAGAAAAAATCAAACAAATATTTTTTCCCTTTAAGATGTTGAGGACTTTCGGGCTCCGTTTCTAATATGGTGCAAGCAGCATTTCGCTTATGTGAAAAATGGGGAACGCGGATATTTCCCGCTTTAAGAATAAGAGGCTCTTGGCATACTGGACAAAAATAAACATCGCTGCGCAATCTTTCTATTAATTCTTTTCTCTTAAAGGATTGAACAAGCGTAATTAGTTTCCCATCTTGATTTAATGCCGTTAACAATACACCACTTCCTTTCAACAATTATATTTCTCCATCTCCTGCTAAAATCCCTTTAATTATGAAAAACTAAAAAAAGACCGATCTCAATTATATGAAATCGGTCATTTATAGAAAATATTGTCGAAGCGTATTAAAAACATCATGGTCAATAATGTTTTTGCCATATTCGGCAATACGATAAATGGTGTAATTACTTTCAGTACTGTATTCAAGGAGAACACTCAGTGCATCTTCAATCTGATCTTCATCAACTAGCTCTTCATGGAACTTAACATATAAATAATATTTGTTTTCATAAGAAAATAGTTTTGTTTCTATGTTGGATATATCCTGCACTTTGGTAAGCGCCAATAAATCCTCAAAATCTTTAAACAATAGAACAAATTCTGGCTCAGAATCGTCTTCTGCTTTTTCGTCATATTGCTTTATTTGGAAATGCTGATCTAAAAATTCTTCTATTTTCTCGTCTACATGCATGTTGCCTTTATCAGTCGGAATGGGAAGTTCTAATTTCTGTCCATCCTTTGATAATTGGGCTTTTGTTACGATGACCTCTAGCCCTTTGTCCAACGCCTGAATTTGAATCCAAAGAGGACCATCAGGAACAAAATCATCTTCTTGATGAATTTCATCCATCATTTCCCAAAATAACTCTTCGCCTCTTTCGCGATTGTACCATATTTCTTCTCGATCGAAGCCTCGCTCTTCTATATCAACATATGAAATGTAAAACTTTACTGTGTGTTCGTTTATACGTTCGATTTCCATGCATTAACTCTCCCTTCTATAATTGGGTGGTGAAGGGATCATCATCCCGTACTCAAAGTACTTAGTGCTTTTCTCCTTGTACTTATATTTTATGATAAGTGCCGCAAAATTGGAAACAAAAGATATTCCCATTTATAAAATGGTTAAAAGCCCAATTCGCTTTTTACTTATGTTTCGATTATTTTATCTAACAAACACATTAAAATCAAGCCAATTTTCTAAATTCAGTGATGATTTTTAAAGAAAAATAAATAGCTGTCCCTCTGCCTTACCCGACTTTTGGAACAGCCATTTATTAAATATATGTGATAAAAGACTAATTTACCATTTTCTGTGCTTCACGCAACTGATATGTTCTTACTTTCCTAGGTAGGAAACGTCTAATCTCATCCTCGTTATATCCGACTTGAAGACGTTTTTCATCCAAAATGATAGGCCTTCTCAATAATCCAGGATTTTTTTGGATTAGTTCATACAATTGTTGAAGAGGAAGCGAATCTAAATCTATGTTAAGCTTCTGAAAAATCTTTGAACGTGTTGAGATGATTTCGTCTGTTCCATCTTCAGTCATCCTTAAGATTTCCTTTATTTCTTCCAAGCTAAGTGGTTCAGAGAAAATATTTCTCTCTTTATATGGGATGCTTTGTTCCTCAAGCCAAAGTCTTGCTTTTCTACATGATGTGCAACTTGGTGATGTGTACAATGTTACCATAATACAAATCACACTCCTTTTTTAAGAATTAAATTCTTTATAAAGTGCCTTTATATTTCAGAATTTAGAATTAATGTTTCAATATTCAACGATTTTTGTTGGTTGTTTTTCAATAAAAATGCTTAATATAGAAACACCCCTCTTAATGTATTATACACTATTCCAAGCTGAATGAATAGGTTTTTTATGGATTTTAATAATCTGTTACTATGAAATATGTAATGCTGTTATAGTCCTATCACTTTTTATTTCTGTTTACCACCACCGTACTTATTTTAAACAAATAATATGAAATTTTTATTACGATTTCTTTAAATTATGATTTCCAATTAAAGAAAAAAAAACCGAAAATCAATTCGGCCCTATTCTTTCTTAAATGTATAATCAACGTTCGGCGAGTATTTATTTCCTGCATTCCATAGTAAATATTCGTAAATACCTTCGTCATGAAGAGCTTTTATTTGAGCCTCTACCTGCTCTTTTCCATATACTTGATAATTGCCTGCACCTAAATACGATGCTGTAAAATCTTGTAACCAAGGACGAGAAATTGGAGGGTTTTTCAATTCTTTAAGCTTAGACTTCTCCAATTTTGCATATTCCCTTACTAAGTTATAAGGTTCTAAATCTGGTTTGACAATGCCAAAATAGGATGTCCAATGACTTGGATAAATCATAGATGAAATGACATCAACATGTTCTGAGATCTTGGAAAAATTCTGTCCAATTCCTGGAGCCTCTGGTAAAGTGGCGGTGTACCCAAAAATATCTACAGATACTTTTACTCCATACTGTTCCAATCTTTCTTTTGCATAAGCCACAAAATCTGTAACGGCATGAACCCTTTTTTGAACATTGTCTTCCTTTGAATCTTTATAGTCTCCGAGTCCATATTTCAACTGAGTATCCCGATTTTCAAACCCTTCTGGAAAACGGACGTAATCGAATTGTATTTCTTGGAATCCTAGCTTTGCAGCTTCAATAGCGATGTCGACATTATAATCCCATACTTCTTTTAAAAATGGGTTAACAAACGATTCTCCTCTACCATTTTCCCATATTTTTTTCCCATCCATAAATGAAAGGTCAGGTCTTGTTTTAGGTAAAGTTGAATCTTTAAAAACTACAATTCTAGCGATTGGATAAATTTGTTTTTCTTCCAATACATCCAGCATTTTTTTAGGATCGTTAATATAGTTTTGTCCAAGATGGGCAAATGGTGAATCCTTTGGAAGTTTATATGTAATTTTGCCCCAATCATCCTTCACATCAATGACCATAGCATTTAGTTCTGTACTATCAACTAATTTGACTAAATCATTAAATTTGCTTCCGCCAGCGGAATGGCCTGTTACATATATCCCTCTAACGGCATCAGGATATTCGAAGTGGCGTCCCGAATTAAATACAAACCGAGGAAGATTGTCGTTTAAAATCTTCTTCTGTACAGATAACTGCCTATTTTCATGAGTTTTTACCTTCCCAATTTCCTCGGCTTTTGTAGTTATATTTGGAATTTGCCATAATAATGAAGCTGCAAGTCCCGCAACTGTTATTATTTTTAAGTATTTCAACGAATCTCTCTCCCTTTTGCGGTTCTTGTCATCATATAAGATTTTTTGTCCTATTCTATTTTAACAAGGATTAAAATGAAATGATATTGTTTTAATGGCTGATTTTACATAAAATATGAAGTTGATTCTTTTGGCCTGGCTTGATTGTCATATTTGGTGAGGGTATAATAAATTCATGGATTTTTCGTTTAAGTATGCTAAGAATCAGCATTCATCCTATTAAGCACGGATGGTTTTTTATATCAAGGAGGCTTTATTAATGAAAACGATATTTTCTGGTATCCAACCAAGTGGTGTCATTACTCTTGGAAACTATATAGGTGCCATTAAGCAGTTTATTGAACTGCAGCATGATTATGACTGTTATTATTGTGTTGTTGACCAACATGCGATTACCGTTCCGCAAGATCGTCTTGAATTAAGAAAAAATATTAAGAGATTAGCTGCTCTTTATGTAGCTGCTGGGTTAGATCCTGAAAAAGCGACTCTATTTATTCAATCAGAAGTTCCTGCACACTCTCAAGCTGCATGGATGCTTCAATGTATTGCATATATTGGAGAATTAGAAAGAATGACACAGTTTAAAGATAAATCTTCTGGAAAAGAAGCTGTTTCTGCGGGGCTTTTAACATATCCACCATTAATGGCTGCTGATATCTTGTTATACGAAGCTGATCTCGTTCCTGTAGGAGAGGATCAAAAACAACATTTGGAGCTAACGAGGGATTTGGCGGAACGTTTTAACAATCGCTATAATAATATCTTCACTGTTCCTGAAGTAAGAATTCCAAAAGTTGGAGCAAGGATTATGTCCTTGCAGGAACCAACGAAAAAAATGAGCAAATCAGATGCAAATCAAAGAGCTTTTATTACGTTATTGGACGAACCTAACCAAATTGAAAAGAAGATTAAAAGTGCGGTGACGGATTCTGAAGGTATTATAAAATATGATAAAGAGAATAAAC
Organism: Bacillus sp. IITD106; assembly: GCF_019459225.1. Classification (GTDB taxonomy): domain Bacteria; phylum Bacillota; class Bacilli; order Bacillales; family Bacillaceae_C; genus Lederbergia. Next base: position 30,829 of record NZ_JAIAZY010000024.1, on the reverse strand, counting down.
CTGGAGTCTCAAACTTGCTTTCAATTTATTCTATTTTAGAAAATAAATCAATCGCAGAGATTGAACAAAAGTATGAAGGAAAAGGATATGGGGATTTTAAAGCAGATTTAGCCGGTGTTGTTATCAATGCTCTAGCACCTGTCCAGGAACGCTATAAGGAATTACTTGATTCAAAGGAACTTGATGACATTCTTGACGCTGGTGCTGAAAAAGCATCTAAAAAAGCAAACAAGATGTTAAAGAAAATGGAAAATGCAATGGGTTTAGGTAGAAAGAGAAAATAAAAGTAAAAGAGCCTTATCTCTAAGAGATGGGCTCATTCCTTTTTCCAAAACTAATTCACTTTTGAATCGCATTCCATATCCCATAGCTTTTCAAAAAATGGTTGACCTTTTATAAGGTTTTCACATAGCATTAAGTGTTTTTCCGACCAACCAACTTTCATTTCCTCATAAAGACAATTCCAAACCTCATCAAAATCCATCACTTGGATTTCATTGTATTTTTTAGGAGCCCATTCAGTATACCAATAACGAATTTCTGGAGTGTTTTTAGAAGTATAGAGTTGATCTAACGCCATAAACATTAAGTGTTTCAATTGCCGTTCCTTCCGTGTTAGACCATACATCAATTCCGGCTCAGGCGACAAAATATGGTGTTCCTTATTGCCTATCTCTTTATTAAATTTATATGGAAACGGGTCATTCTTCATCGTCATTTCATATACTAGCTGCTCTTGGCGAGGTATTAATCTACTTTTGCGTAGTGGAATCGAATAGCCTATTGTATCAACTGCTAAGATCCCTTGCCCATCTGTCACAACAAAACAATACTCTAATTGTATCCGTTCATGATTTTTTCTTAAGTATGCTTTTTTGTAAACGTCATTTAATAATGATTGTGGCAACTCAGCCATATTGTTTTCTATGTAGTGGAAGAGGACTGGCTCGATCAACAATAACGGCACTTGATCAAGGAGTTCAATTACATCTTCTCCCCTACGCCACTCGTGAAAATGGCAAACATTATAGCCGTTTTCCTCCCCTTCAAACCAATTAACCCAAACATCATGAAGATATAGCATTCTTATCCCTCACTTCATAACCTTTTGTCAATCAGTATAGGCAGGGTGAAGTTAATTTATTCCTATTAAATCTGGTCATTGCTTTTTTTCTCATCGCTATAAAATATGGAACCGGTAATCATGATGATCCCAATAGGCAATAAATAACATTCTGGCCTTCTAGCAATAAAAACAAGATAGTCAATAATAGTATTGCCCATTGTAATTAAATTTAAATAGCCGATTAGGCTGACACCACCTGATACGGCAAAGCCAAAACCTAGTAACAACATTATTCCTCTAAACAACATAGCTTTGCACATCCTTACATGGCTCATCTTTATTTTGAATATATGTACAACCCTGATTGGACATGCAAGAAAAAGAAAAGCCCCCCTAAATAGGAAGGCTATTAGCGTTACGATTCTAAAAATTCGTTATTGGAGAGGACTTTTTCGGATGGAGTTGTAAATGTATCATGTATCGTGATTTTGTTTCGTTTAACATAGCCCTTCGCAAGTTCATATCCAACAGCATACCCCAACAATGATGGGACTCCTCTCCTTCCAAATAGAAGATCTTCATGCTCGCGATTGCTTCTTTTTAGATTAAAGTTAGGTTCATACATGCGCTTTAAATCATTTTTCAATCTTTCCTTTGAGTATAGCTTCGTCCATGGGGCTAAGTATTCAGTTCCGCAACAGTTAAGAACCGCCAATTCTGCAAATCCTTCAAATAGAATAGAATCAAGTAATGTATATTCACTTTCCTTTTTTCTTATCTTACTTAGCCTTGCACAATGATGATACTCATGAACGAAGAGTGCTTCTAGTTCCTTTTCGCTAAGCCCTTCAGAAATAAATAAAAATAATTTATTATGAAATGCAAGTCCGGAACGACCATTATTCCGCCGCCTAAATAACGAAACTTGCTGATTAATAGGAAATATATATATATCTACTGCAGGACCCTTCCACTTTTTACGATATTTCAAGTATATTTTGTTAATTTTCTCCCAAACGTTCTCTTCTTTTAATTGATTTAAAATATAAAATGCATTACGTGAAGGCCTATACATACCAAACTTAGTCAAGTACTCATAAAAATCCTCTGCATCGTCCACTTCTGGTTTAGCCATCATTCCCATTTCCCAAGGTTGGTTAAAATAATTCTCAAGCCACTTATCCGTTTCAATTACTCCCATGATACCACCACCTCCTTTTGTTATGTTATTAAACAATTGTGAGGTGGTTACAGCCAAAAAGAAAACACGACCATTATGATGATCGTGTTCTTTACATTATTCATATTTTTTAAAGGCTATCGTTGCGTTATGTCCGCCAAATCCTAATGAGTTGCTTATGACTGCTTTAACATCAGCTTTTCTCGCTTCATTTGCAACATAATCAAGATCACATTCCGGATCAGGTGTTTCGTAATTCATTGTTGGCGGAAGGATTCCTTCTTTAATTGCCAATATAGAGAAAATGGCCTCAACTCCACCAGCAGCTCCTAAAAGGTGTCCTGTCATCGATTTAGTGGAGCTCATTGCCAATTTATATGCATGATCTCCAAACACTTCTTTCACAGCCATTGTTTCATATTTATCGTTATATTCAGTACTAGTACCGTGAGCATTAATGTAATCGATATCTTCAGGAAGAAGACCTCCGTCTTCAAGAGCCATTCTCATCGCTCGCACACCACCCTCTCCACCTGGAGCAGGCGCCGTAATATGATGAGCATCCCCTGTTGAACCATACCCTACGATTTCAGCATAAATTTGGGCACCGCGACTTAACGCGTGCTCCAATTCTTCTAGAACAACAATTCCAGCTCCTTCACCAATGACAAAACCGTCGCGATTCAAATCGAATGGCCTACTTGCTGTTTGAGGATCAGGATTTGTAGATAATGCTGTATTTGCACAAAATCCAGCTACAGACATTTGCGTAATTGGCGCTTCAGATCCTCCAGCAATCATGGCAACTGCATCCCCGCGTTGAATAACTTTAAAAGCATCACCAATTGAATTTGTTCCCGTCGCACAAGCTGTAACTGTACAAGAGTTGACTCCTTTTGCGCCAAGATAAATGGAAACTTGCCCTGTAGCCATATCTGGAATCATCATTGGAACAAAGAATGGACTTACACGTCGATATCCTCTTTCCTGGAATGTTTCAAACTGCTGTTCAAATGTTTCCATCCCACCAATTCCAGATCCAATCCAAACTCCAATGCGATTGGCATTACTCTCGTCAATTATTAATTTCGCATCCTCAACGGCCATAAGCGCAGCCGCTAATGCATAATGGGTAAAGCGATCCATTTTGCGGGCTTCTTTTCTTTCAATATACTTTTCAATATCAAAATCTTTTACCTCTGCGGCAACTTTTGCTGAATATTGATCAGGGTCTAATCTTGTTAATGGACCAATTCCAGATTTTCCTGCAATCACATTATGCCATGATTCAAAAGCATCATTTCCTACAGGTGAAACGGCCCCTATTCCTGTTACGACAACTCTTTTCTTCATCCTTTATCAGCTCCTATAAATAAACAAAGAAGATTTTAACAAAATATTTTTTAACGTCCCCATTTTATGGCAACTGCGCCCCATGTTAGACCGCCGCCAAAACCGACCATCACAATTATATCATCATCTTTAATTTTTCCTGCTTCTAACTCATCGGCAAGCGCCATCGGAATGGATGCAGACGAAGTGTTGCCATATTTATGAATTGTTTTGGACATTTTTTCTTCTGGAAGATCTAACCGCTGTCTTGCAGCTTCCATAATTCTAATATTAGCTTGATGCGGAATTAAAAAGTCCACATCATCTTTTGATAGACCAGCTTTCTCAATAACATTTACAGATGATTCTCCCATTTGCCTTACCGCAAACTTAAAAACTTCTCTACCATTCATCATAATGAATTCTTCTTGATATAGGTAATTTCCACCTGTGCCATCTGCTCCCAATTCAAATGAAAGAACTCCTCTACCATCTGTGACTGCCCCCATTACGATGGCACCGGCACCATCTCCAAATAATACAGCCGTATTGCGATCATTCCAATCTGTTATTTTTGAAAGTTTTTCAGCACCAACGATTAATATATGTTTAAACGCACCATTTTCGATAAACTGTTTTGCTGTAGCAATACCGTACATAAAGCCTGCACATGCGGCACTAATGTCCATTGCAGATGCTTTCGTACATCCCAATTTCGCTTGCAGCATACACGAAACAGTAGGAAATGGTCGATCAGGTGTCACTGTAGCAACTAATATCATGTCAATATCTTCTGGAGATAATCCCGCATTCTTTATTGCTTCTTGCGCAGCTACATACGCCATATCAGATGTATCTATATCATCGGTTGCGATTCTTCTTTCTTCGATGCCTGTTCTTGTCCTGATCCATTCGTCTGAAGTATCCACCATCTTTTCCAAGTCAGTATTCGTTAAGACTCTCTCAGGAACATATTTTCCAATCCCGATTATCCCAGCATTCATGCAGCTGATCCCTACCTTCATTAAGCATAAAATTAATATCATATATTAAGACTTGGTACTAATTATATCATTGGAGAGAATTCTTGTAAATCAGGTGGGATTCTTATTTGTTTGGCTCATTCCATTTTATGTAATACTGCACCGCTTGTCCATTTATCGCTCTCCCTTATTTTATTTATATCACTCAATAACTGAAAAGTATAATAATTAAAATGATTATTTTTTTATAAAAATATTATTTTCAACATGGGCAATGATTTCATGTGCAATCGAAGAAGATTCTAGTTTCAAGGAGGTCCAATTTTTATTTAATTTTGATGTAAATAAAAGAAAAGGATCTTGTTCGTCTATAGTGATACAATATTCCAATACCCTATTTCCTCTCTGGTGTATTTCCGATTTAATCTTTTCTATTTCAGAATGAAAAAATGAACTTCTATGCTGAATCGCTGATGGTTGAACAATAATAAAGTTTGTTTGAGAAAATGTTTCGTCTTTGCTTAAGCTTTTTAATAAATCGATGAATTGTTTTTGAATTTGTGGAAAATCTCTAGTGTAAAAATCGGGAAGCGGAATAAACACATAGTGAATATGCATATTTTCTTTAGCTCTTAATAAATCATCTAATTGATTATATTGTAAATTGGCATTTCGACCAATAAAAAGCCATTTTTCTTCATGTTCTTCATTTTGCCATTCCATAAAATCTTCAGCGAAAACAGTATATCCTTTCTCAAGTAATTGAACGCAAAATTCAAATCCAAGAAGTTGTCTTGCAGAAAATACCACTGCGGACTTCAAACGATCCATCTCCTTTCAAATTACGCTTATTTATATTCTATGCAAGTGGATGGGAGGATTACCTAGATCACAGAATTATCACTTTTACATTGCTGTTATGTATGATATGATTTTATAGGTATATCCATGAAGTAAAAATAATTTTACATATATGTCATGTTGAATTGGGGTGAATCTTATGAAATATCTTTGGGGTTTTATATGGACTTTTCTTCTTATCCATATGTTAACTTACGTAGCAGGATCGATGTTATCCACTGAATATGATCCTAAAATGGCATCTATATATGGAATTGGTGCATATATTTTTGTACTTATTATTTCATCTATTCTTCCAGCCCCTGCAGCTGCAGAGGAACATTAAAAATGGGAAAGGAGTATAACTCTCCTTCCCCATTTTTTATTTTTGAACATTAACAGTAAGTTCTTCATTCTCTACATCAATTACTATCGAATCGTACGGACGAACATGTCCAGCAATAATTTCCTTTGCCAGCTTTGTTTCGATTTGACTTTGTAAATATCTCTTTAACGGACGTGCGCCGTACACTGGGTCATATGCTGCATGAGCGACAAACTCTTTTGCCATTTCGGATATTTTTAATTGAATACTTTGTTCACGTAAACGAATCTGCAATTCCTCCGCTAACTTTCCTACAATGCCTTTGATGTTTTCCAGAGTAAGAGGCTTAAACAAAATAATATCATCCACTCTATTTAAAAACTCCGGTTTAAAAGCAGCTCTTAACTGAGCCATAACGAGGTCTTTCGTTTGTTCGTCGATATGCTCCTCATTTTTTTCACGTTCTAATAAAAAGGCTGAGCCAATATTCGACGTCATAATAATAACTGTATTTTTAAAATCAATTCGTCTTCCTTGTGAATCTGTTATTCGTCCATCGTCAAGCACTTGCAGCAATATATTAAATACTTCAGGATGAGCCTTTTCAATTTCATCTAGCAAAATGACGGAATACGGTTTTCTCCTGACTGCTTCTGTAAGCTGCCCGCCTTCTTCATATCCTACATAACCTGGAGGAGCCCCTATCAGCCTTGATACAGCGTGTTTTTCCATATACTCAGACATGTCTATTCGAATCATATGTTCTTCACTATCAAATAATGTTTCAGCTAGTGCTTTTGCAAGTTCAGTTTTTCCGACACCAGTTGGTCCAAGGAAGATAAAAGAACCGATTGGGCGATTCGGATCTTTGATTCCTGCTCTTGCTCGAAGTACCGCATTGCTCACAAGTTCAACTGCCTCGTCCTGCCCAATTACCCGCTTATGCAAAATACTTTCAAGCCTAAGAAGTTTTTCTCTTTCGCCTTCCACAAGCTTCGAAACAGGAATGCCTGTCCAGCGTGAAACGATATCTGCAATTTCATCCTCTGTTACTTCTTCTTTTACTAAACGATGTTCATCCTCTTGATGCTTTTGTAAATTCTCCTCTAAAATTTTCAATTCTTTTTCTACGGAAGGAATTTTTCCGTGGCGAAGTTCAGCTGCACGATTTAAGTCATATTCATTTTCTGCATCTTCCAAGTCTCTACGCAGCTTCTCCAGTTCTCCGCGCTTCTCTTTTATTCGTAAAATTTCATCTTTCTCCGATTGCCATCTTGCTCTCATTTCATTCGCTTTTTCTTTTAAATCAGCCAATTCTTTTTGAAGAATTTCTAACCTTTCCTTACTAGCCTCATCTTCTTCTTTCCTAAGTGCTGCTTCTTCAATTTCAAACTGCATGACTCTTCTTGTTATTTCGTCAAGTTCACTTGGCATCGAGTCAATTTCCACACGAATATTTGCGCAAGCTTCATCGACAAGATCAATTGCCTTATCAGGTAAAAATCGATCGGTAATATAACGATCAGATAGTGTTGCCGCTGCAACAAGCGCTCTGTCATGAATGTTTACACCGTGATGAATTTCAAAACGTTCCTTTAATCCTCGCAAAATCGAGATTGTATCCTCCAGAGTCGGCTCAGGAACTAGAACCTTTTGGAATCGTCTTTCAAGAGCCGGATCCTTTTCTATATATAGCCGATATTCATCTAGTGTAGTAGCCCCGATACAATGCAGTTCTCCTCTAGCAAGCATCGGCTTAAGCATATTTCCTGCATCCATCGACCCCTCTACTTTTCCTGCACCAACAATCGTATGGATTTCATCAATAAACAGAAGGATTTTTCCTTCGCTCTTCTTTATTTCTTGTAATACAGCTTTTAATCTTTCTTCAAATTCCCCACGAAATTTTGCCCCTGCAATGAGTGAGCCCATATCTAATGCAAAAATCGTTTTATCTTTTAAGCCTTCAGGAACATCCTTCCTAACAATTCGTTGTGCCAGTCCTTCAACTATAGCTGTTTTTCCGACACCAGGTTCACCAATTAACACTGGATTGTTTTTTGTTTTTCTAGAAAGGATGCGAATCACGTTTCTAATTTCATTATCACGGCCTATTACTGGATCAAGCTTTCCGGATTTTACTTCCGCTACTAAATCCCTTCCGTATTTTTTCAACGCTTCATATGTTGCTTCTGGATTTTGTGTTTCCACCCGCTGTCCCCCTCTCACTTTTTCAATTTCTGTACGTAAATTTTGTTTTGTCATTCCGTGTTGAATGAGAAATATTGTAACATCATTTCTTTTCTGATCCATTAATGCGAGCGCAAAATGTTCAACAGATAAGTAGTCGTCTTTAAAGGATTCCCTTTCCTTATCTGCATGGTTGATAAGATTTTGTACGTCTGAGCTTAAGTATTGTCCACCTTTTACTCCCGCTCCCGTTACTTGTGGCTTTTTATCAATGAGTTGATTGATTTCGTGTTGAAGAGCACTTTTCCCGATTCCCAAATGCTCGTATACATTATTAAGGAGACTATCATTTCTCTCTGATAAAGCTTTCCATAAATGGACAATATCAATTTCTGGATGATTTAATCTTATGGCAGTTTGCTGCGCTTCTGCAAAAGCTTCTTGCATCGTCGTAGTCATTTTACTTAAATCCATAAATTACATCTCCTTACAGCTATAAATTAAAAATAGCGGAAAGCTTCTTAATCCTCAAGGAGCATTCCGCTATATATTTTCCTAAATCTAAACTCTAAAACATGAGTTCCTTCATCATGTTACGCCAAGTGCAATTTTCGCATATCGTGACATTTTATCTTTTGTCCAAGGCGGATTCCAAACAATGTCTACCTCGGTTTGTTTTACTTCCGGAATATCCGCAAGTGCTGCTTGTACTTGATCTACAATAATTGGCGCTAATGGACATCCCATCGAAGTCAGGGTCATCGTAACTTTGGCCACTCCTTCGTCATTAAGGTCAACATCATAGACAAGTCCAAGATTTACTATGTCAATTCCCAATTCGGGGTCGATAACTTGCTCAAGAGCGCCATAAATATTTTCTTTCAAAGCCTCATCCATTTCAGCACACTCCTTTACGAAATAAATTGCTTCTCTTACTATCATACCAAACATGGTGGAAAAACAAACTAAAATGAACTAAAACTATTGATGAATTTTGGTTGATGTTGAATCAAGCAAATATTTTTCAAACCAAGCCACTGTTTCCAATAAACCTTCTCTGCTCACTTTATGGTCGGCATCTTCATCCACGATAAATTTTAATTTGGAAGAATTCTTTTCATAATCCTTCTTAATGTTTTGATAAAAGCTATATGTAGGCTGAAAAGGAACAACTGGATCTTTTTTTCCATGCCAAAACATGAGTGGTCTTTCGTTAAGTTTATCGGGTTGTTGACTTAAATCATATTTTTCCAAACTAACATACATTGCCTCTATTTCCTCTTTTGGTAAAGACAAACTTGGATCGGCTTTTTGAAGGTGATCTATTTGAGCACGTGCGAATGCTGCGTAATTCGGACTTCCCATTAGTGATACAGCTGTATTTACCCATTCAAATTGAGTGAGTGCCCCTAATGTAATAATCCCGCCCATCGAGGTTCCTGCCAAACCAATTTTTTCAGAATCAACTATACCTCTATTAATAAAATCATTCTTTATCACTTCTAATTCGGCAATCGTGTTGATTACAATATCCCAAAAATGAAACATTAATTTTTCTTCACTCTGTCCATTGCTTCTTTCACCGTGGTACAAGGCTTCTGGAAGTAAAACACGAAAGCCTTTTTCCGCTAAAAGATAGGCGTAATGAAGATTATGTTCTTTAGCAGAAGTAAATCCGTGGACAAAAAAAATAAGCGGTAGCATCTTATCTTCATTTCCGTTTTTCACTACATGCAATAACGGAATATCATTTACTCTTTCATTTCTAATTTCGATCATGATGCCATCCCCTTTTTTTCGTAATACATATATATTAACACTCCTTTCTTAACCATTCCAAAAATAAACTACCATTTCTTTCTCGTGTTTTTCACAAACTTTTGACAAACAATAATTTAGAACGTAAACGTACGTTCATTTCCATTTCGCTATAGGGGTGAATACGTATGGGTAAAAAAAGTAAGTCGAAGCGTTTTATCATACATGGTAAAAATTCGATTGAAAAGCATGCGGAACGTTTTCCATATCGTTCAACCTTTGCAGAAGCGGAACATAGGAGAAATGAGGAATCTTTAGGAGGGATTTAGAAGTGGGAAACAGGTTATTCCAGGAAGCTAGGGAATTCGTTGAACACGCTGAAGAACTCTTCCTTACAGGAGATTCCACAGAAGAAAAAGAAAATGCCTTACAAGTAGCGAAGAACGCCCTTTCCTCTGCCTATGCCAATTCGACGTTCGCCGAGCAAGAGCAGCTTCGTGAATATCAGAAGGTACTTGATCGCTTAAAATAAATTACAAAACGGGAGAGTTTTCTCCCGTTTTTTCATGGCTTTGAAAATCTAGGATTGGAAATTTTTGAATAAATTTCATGAAAGTAGTTGCCGCCTAGCGACTAGCAAACTTTCGGTTTCTTCCTCGATAAGTCAACATCGGCTCGCCAAGGCTCACCGTGTTTCCTTTATCTCGTCAGAACCCTACAGAGGAACGTCGACGGACCCACATCCTGTGGGCCTGTACGTCGCTGAACAGCCGCTTCCGCTTTTGTTTTAATCTTTTCTAAAAAAGCCGAATACTGCAGTCGTTTGAACGATATTCGTAAATGCTGTTGGATCGACCTTTTTTACAATCAATTCGAGTTCGTACAATTCATAACGTGTAATAACAATCATCATCATTTCCTTTTGTTCATTTGAAAAAGCTCCCTTAGCGGGGACAACAGTAATTCCCCTTACCATACGTGCATGGATGGCCTCTTTTAACTCTTCCGATTTCTTCGTCACAATCATCGCTGTCAGTTTCTGATGGCGAGTATGGATCGCATCAATGACTCTTGTTGAAGCATATAAAGAAACGAGAGTATAAAGTGCTTTATCCCAACCATATATGGCACCTGCTGTTGCGATAATAATGGCGTTAATGATAAAAAAGTAAATTCCCACAGGCTTATCCTTCATCCGTGAGAGCACCATCGCAATTATATCTAATCCTCCAGTTGATGCTCCAACCCTTAACGTTATTCCAATCCCGACTGCTGCAATCACTCCACCAAATACAGAGTAGAGCAATATATCATTTGTTTTTGCGATGACGGGGAGTATTTCAAGAAACAAACTCATTAATAAAACAGAAATAAAACTATACATTGTAAAGGACTTTCCAACTTTTAGCCACCCTAAAATCACTACCGGAAGATTGAACAGTAAAATAAGAATTCCAGTTGATATATGTATAAGGGTAAAATCCGATAAAATATTGGAAACAAGCTGCGCTGCCCCAGTTATCCCACTCGCGTAAACCCCTGCTGGAATCAAAAAATAATTTAATGCAACCGCATTTAAAAAAGCACCAACTAACACAGTAACGAAAATTTTTGTATGAGTCCAAATAGAAAACTGTTTTTTCACTACCATCCTCTCCCTCTTTTATCCCATAAAAACGTTTATAGGATTGTACTTTTCTCCTAAAGTCGGTACACTAAAAATATGGAATAATTTTCTGAATAATTTATAGACGCAATAATTTTACATTATTTTTCCACAAGAGGTGATTTTTATGTCCATTAAACTATTCGCAGATAGTGCATCAGACTTGCCGTTATCTTTTTTACAGGAAAATGACGTTACATTAATACCACTTCAAGTACATATAGATGACGATGAGTATAAAGATTTGCTAACCATCCAACCCAAAAAAGTATATGAAGAAATTCGTGCTGGCAAAATGCCGAAAACATCGCAGGCATCTCCTCAGCAGTTTGAAGAAGAATTTACAAATCTAGCTAAATCAGGTGATTCAGGTCTCTACATAGCTTTTTCATCCGAGCTTTCAGGAACATATCAAACGGCCGTCATGATTCGTGAGCAGGTACTAGAAGAATACCCCGATTTAGATTTAACAATCATCGATTCTAAATGTGCATCGCTCGGCTATGGGTTATCGGTCATATCAGCAGTTGAACAAATTAATAAAGGAGTTTCCAAAGAAGAATTAATTCAGAATATAACATTCCAGTGCCAACATATGGAGCATTTATTTACTGTGGAGGATTTGGATTTCCTTGCTAGAGGCGGCAGACTTTCAAAAGCATCTGCTTTTCTTGGAGGTTTGCTTAACATTAAGCCACTTCTGCATGTGGAAGATGGTAAGCTTGTTCCAATTGAAAAAATTCGCGGAAAGAAAAAACTTATAAAACGAATTCTCGATGTAATGGAAGAACGTGGCGTTGATCTTAGCAACCAAACAATTGCGATAAGTCATGGCGACGATGAGGAAACAGCTCTTGAACTGAAAAAGATGATAGAAGAACGTTTTGGCACAAAGAATTTTTATATTAATATTATTGGTTCCGTTATTGCTGCACATGCCGGTCCGGGAACATTAGCCATCTTTTTCTTAAATAAGAAACAACCATAATAATTTTTTCACTAAGCTGGAGATACTAACTAGTAAATCCAGTTTAGAAAGGAGACATTGTGATGCGTTATAATACATCTGATAATGATAAGAAACCGAGAGACAAGCAAGCTGCTAGAGAAGAAAAGAACCTTTTAAGGGAGAAAAATCTCCAAGCAGGGAAAGATAAATATTCAAAAAAAACAGACCACCTCTAGAAAGCAGCCATTTTCTATAATCTTGTTGGAACGTTGCAAATCAACTATAATGAGGGAAAATGGTGCAACGGAGGTAGAAAATGGCTAAGGAAAATTCTTTCGATATTGTTTCTAAAGTTGATTTATCAGAAGTCAATAATGCAATCCAAATCACCCTGAAAGAAATACAAAATCGCTATGATTTTAAGGGCAGCAAAAGTGATATCAAACTTGAAAATGAAGAAGTTGTCCTCATTTCGGATGATGAGTTTAAAATGTCACAATTAAAAGATGTATTTATCAGCAAACTAATTAGACGTGAAGTGCCTGTCAAAAACCTTGACTACGGGAAAATGGAAAATGCCTTTGGCGGTACAGTCCGTCAACGTGCCAAGATTGTCCAAGGCATCGATAAAGAAAATGCTAAAAAAATCAATACGCTTATTAAAAATAGTGGATTGAAAGTAAAAAGCCAAGTCCAAGACGACCAAATTAGAGTCACCGGCAAAAATAGAGATGATTTGCAGCAGATTATTAGTGCTATCCGATCCGCTAATCTTCCGATAGATGTTCAATTTGTAAATTACAGATAACTAGCAAAAGCGGAAGCGCCTTGCTCATCGACGTACAGGCCCACAGGATGTGGGTCCGTCGACGTCGCCACAGGACGTGGCGATTTTAGTCGACGTTCCTCCTTTGGCCTTCGACTGAGATAAAGGAAACACGGCGAGGGACGAGCCGATGTTGACTTATCGTAGGGAGAAGGACAAGAAGTTTGCTAGTCGTAGGCTCTGGAGCTGGACGGAACTAACTTCTTAAAAGTTATCCACAAATTTCCAATCTATAATTTTCTGGTAGGGAATAAAAAAACAACGAACGGGTATATCAACTATATCTGTTCGTTTTTTATTTTTTCTTAGGAGTGATGATTTTGAGCAATCAAGAGAAGCAAACGATGCCAAAGCAAAAGCAAGTGCAGCAGCCTGGTTTGGAAACCTTAATGAACCCAGAACCTGAATCGATTAAAGCCTCCTATAAGGGCAGTGGAAAGTTGGATGGGAAAGTTGCGATTGTTACAGGAGGAGATAGCGGCATTGGCAAATCCGTCGCCCTTCATTTTGCTAAGGAAGGTGCGAATGTTGCTATTTGTTACCTCGAAGAAGATCAAGACGCTGAAAATACGAAACAACTTATTGAAAATGAAGGGCGAAAATGTATAGCCATACGCGGGGATCTTGGGCAAGAACAACATTGTATTGATGCTGTTAACCAAGTAATCGACAGTTTTGGAAAAATTGATATCCTCGTCAATAATGCTGGGGAACAACATCCTCAAAAAAGTCTCTTAGACATTACGGAGGAACAATTTGAGAAAACATTCCGTACGAATATATATGCTTATTTCTTTTTGACAAAAGCAGTGCTCCCCCACTTAAACGCAGGGAGTTCAATCATTAACACTGCCTCCATTACAGCATATGCAGGAAGTCCTGAGTTATTGGATTATTCAGCAACAAAGGGTGCAATCGTTTCTTTTACAAGATCCTTATCCAAATCATTAGCAGCTCAACGAATTCGTGTGAATGGAGTTGCGCCTGGTCCTATTTGGACTCCACTCATTCCATCTACATTTGATGCAGAAAAAGTAAGTAAATTTGGAGGAACACAGCCTTTAGGACGGCCTGGACAACCTTCCGAATTAGGGCCAGGATATGTTTATTTAGCATCGGATGATTCTAGCTATGTCACAGGGCAAATGCTACACATTAATGGCGGCGAAGTGATAAATGGTTAAAACAGTTGTAATGGCAATATAATTAGAATATTCAAGGCTTTTTACGCGTAAGCACTTGGCTTGTAATTCAAAAACAGGGAAAAAGATGGCCACAGTAAAATGAAACCGCCAAAATGGTCGGTTTCATTTTTATTATTTTTGTGGATTTAATTTCTTACCACGTTTCCATGTGATATACATAAAAAGAATGAACAAAGCAAACACGGCGAAAATCGATAAAATAAATAGTATATTATATCCGCTTTTTTCAGTGACTTTATATATTTCTGCAGTTTCTCTTTCCAAAACGATATGGTAATTACCATTTTGATCGACTCGAACAAGATCAGTACCTAATAAGCCGCGAAGCTCTTTATCTTTTTCAATCTTCTCTTCTGGTATAACAGCACTCTGATCTGCGCTCGTATTATTAATTGCCACTACGACTATCTCAGAATCATGCTGACGCTTAAAAACGGTCATTCCTTTATTTTCATGCAACAGTTCCATTGTACCGCTTTGCAATGCTTTTTGATGGCTTCTTACTCTTCCTAAATTAGAAATATAATCAATAATTTCTTTATCTGTTCGAAAATTCATCATTGGGGTGTTTTCCGGTGAATTCCCACCATTTACAGCAATTTCTGTCGCATAGTAAACGACTGGAATTTCGGGTTGTGTGTACAAATAAGTAAGAGCCAGCTTCCATCTTGTCACGGGATATGTATTATTGCTTACCATCTCCCGTGTGAATCTATCAGTATTCTGATTGTCAAAAAACGCTGTCCTTAACGGAGGAGTAGTCTTTTGATCAACTAAATCGAATAAAGGTGCAGTAGATACATCTGGTTTAGAAAATGCATTCCTTAGTGGCTCAACTAAAGAATGATCAGAAATACTTGTAAATCCTGCTTGACTATACTTATCTACTTCCTCATCACTAAGATTTGGAGCTTCTCCAGTTAAATAAAAATGATCTTTCAATTTAATGATGTCAGAAGTGACGGCTTGCCAAAATTCTAATGGTTTATGATTAATATCGGTCAACTTGACCCCGTCAATATTGCTTTCTTTAATCCACCATTTCACAATATTAATTATTTCTTGCTCATCCATTTCCTTTTTAATAGGAAGTTCCAAAATAATTCGCATGTCTTTCTTATGAATTTGATCAACTAGGTCTTTAAACTCTTTGAGTGTACCAAAATGTTTATCAGTTTTATAGTAATCTTTTATCCATTGGCCATGATATCCGCCGACTTCATTTTCAAAGATAGGAGAAAGCTGAATAGCTGTAAAACCCATTTCCTGTATGTAATCTAATTTATCTTTTATCCCTTTAAAATCTCCACCTTGAAACTGAAGGGGATCTTGCATATTCACATCATAATCATTATGATTATCACCATTATTAAAACGATCGACCATTAAAGAATATATTATTTCATTTTGCCATGCTCTTTCTTCTTTTTCAGCAGCTTGAACTGTAAAAGTGGAACATAGAAAAAGAGATATAAATGATAAGCATAATGCTTTTTTAAACAACAATGCTGTTCCTCCTGACAATTTCCTTTTCATCACTAATTAAGCTTTGACAACAAATTTGAATTATAATACCACTCTTCAAATTTGTTAGCCTGCATTGGTTTTTCTACTAAGTATCCTTGAATATAATCACAATTTAGCTGTTTCAATAAGTTTAATTGCTCTTTTGTTTCGACACCTTCAGCTACTACGTTCAATCCTAGACCGTGTCCCATCGTCAAAATCGCATTCACTATCGCATATTCTGGAGAATCCGTCCTAAAGTGATTAATAAAAGAGCGATCTATTTTCAATCGATGAATGGGCAATTGTTTTAAATAGCTTAACGAAGAATATCCTGTTCCGAAATCATCAATGGAGATGTTAACACCTAATTCATTTAACATTTTCATTGTATTAATTGCTTCTATCGTATGGTTTAGCATCGCACTTTCCGTTAATTCCAAGTGAAGATATTTTGCTTCAAGTCTTGAGTAATCTAATGCTTCCTTCACTTCCTCAGTAAAATGTCTATTTTGGAATTGATAAGCGGAAACATTAACAGAAACACTTAAATGCTCTAATCCCTTTTCTTGCCAACTCTTCGTTTGCTTACAAGCATTTTTCAAAACCCAGTTTCCAATTGGATGAATTAATCCAATTTCCTCTGCGATTGGTATAAATTGCATCGGCGGAATTAATCCATATTCAGGATGATCCCATCTAAGGAGTGCTTCACAAGTTGATAGATGGCCAGTTTTGGCATCGATGATAGGTTGGTAGGCAATATAAAACTCATCATTTTCAAGTGCCTTTCGCAAACTTCGCTCAATCTCTATTCTCTGCCATGTCTCCTTATTCATTTCACCAGCAAAAAACACAATTGCACTTCCGCCCTGCTGCTTCGCTCTGTTTAGTGCCGCATCTGCATTCTTCAATAATTCAACATTATTACTGCCATCCGAAGGGTAAGAACTGATTCCAATGCTTGCTGACACGTATATTTCTTGGTTTTCAAAATGTAACGGCATTTGAATCGTATGCAGGATGTCATGCCCAATCTTCAATGCCTCTTCGGACTGTGTTCCATCCGGTAATATTATTGAAAACTTATCCCCGCTAAATCTTCCTAAATAGGCTGTTTTCGGGATAATGGAAGAAATTCTTTTAGCCAGTACTTTTAATACTTTATCTCCTGACTTATGACCAAGCATATCATTAACTGTTTTAAAACGATCTAAATCTAAAAACATGATTAAAAATGCATTTTCGCCTTTTTTAGCCTTTTTAATTCTCGTTAAGAGCACATCATCAAACTTCATACGATTAGGAAGCCCGGTGTCCGCATCGTAATATGCTATTCTCTCCATCTTTTTTTCTATTTTTCGTTGTTTCGTAATATTACGGCCAATAACAAAGACTTCAACTGTTTTATTCTGAACAATGATAGGAATCAAATGCATAATAAAAGTTGCTAATTCACCTGTCTTTTCGTTAAGATTTATCTCAAATTGAACAGGGATGCCACGAATAGCCTTTATAAAGTATCTTTTGATTGGAACATTTTTTGTTGCAACGTACGATAATGCAGATTTCCCTTTTAATTCATCAATTCCGAGAGCAAATGTATTTTCAAAAGCTGCATTAACACTTGTAAAGCATCCATTTAAATCAGTTGTGAAGATAATATCAGGAATAGATTCAACAATTGAAAAAAAGTATTCTTTTATTTCATCATATTTTTTTGATAGATTTAAATATTTATTAGTTGCAATGTTTAACAAATCTGCCATTGCAAAATCATTCTCTAGATGATTGAATTTTTCATATTGGATGGTCTCTGCTAGTTCTCCATAATGATTAAATGTCAAAGAAGCCTCTTCTTTATTTGTAGAATTAACAATGATAAAGACAGAATTCGGCAAAAAATTTAATAAAAACTTTTTTAATTGACTGACTTTACTACTTTCCCAATTTGGTAAAAATGCTTTAATAACGAATAATTCATTACTAGAAAATTGATGCATATTCATAAAGTTAAGCAAATCGTTTTTATCTTTATATGTATAGGTATATGATCTAATCAAATTGCCCCTCACCACCGCTATCGTTTTCGACATAATACAACCATTTTCTTATACCTTATTTTAAAGAAGAATGGCCTGAAAGTCATTAATAAAAAGAAAAATGTAAAAACCAACGCTATGGTTTTTACATTTACTCTTTTGGAAATTTAATTAGGCAAACCAATTCCATCCAAGCGGAAGTTTTGCACCAATATAGAATGTAATAATGAAAGATATAATTAAAATCCCCCAGAATATTCCGGTTTTTTTATTAAGCTTTAATCGGATTAAAATCATTTCCATCATAGCGATGACAATTAAACCAAAAAGAAACTTTACCCCATATATTGCAGGGTCAAGGCTGCTATATCTTGCGAATAAAGTTACCCCAGTTGCAATGATGAGTAAATAAAAAACACGTAAAATCATTTGAACTATAGTCGCTGCTTTGTTATTTCCTGCATTGCGCAAAAAGACGGCGACTGCAAATAAAATGATGGCAATTGCCCATGTTGTAATATGTGCATGAGTGTTATCAAACATGTAATCTCCTCCTTTATCCGTTCAGATTAAAATATATCTTTCATCTTACCATATATTTCTTGTTGTCCACAGCGTGGTAATTCTATTTCACAATATTGTTCAATTTACCAATCCCCTCGATCTCAATCTCGATTTCATCCCCTTGTTTTAAAAAGCGCGGCGGCTTAAAGCCTTTCCCTACCCCAGCTGGCGTTCCGGTAGCAATAATATCACCAGGCTCCAGCGTCATTCCTTGGGAAAGGACAGAAATAACTTTTTCTACAGGGAAAATGAAATGTTCTGTATTGGAATCTTGCCGAATTTCTCCATTCACTTTCGTTGTAATATGTAAATGATTTGGATTGCTGATTTCGCTTCTATGGACAATCCACGGACCGATTGGGCATGATGCATCGAGACTTTTTCCAATGAAAAATTGTTTATGGCGTTGTTGAATGTCTCTCGCTGTCACATCGTTTAAAATGGTGTAACCGAACACATAGTCCAATGCATCTTGTTGTGAAATTTTCTTTCCCCTTTTGCCAATGACTACTGCTAATTCACCTTCATAATCTAATTGATCTGTAATATCTCCGTGAGCATCAATATGATCATCATGTCCAATAACTGTAGTAGGAGACTTTGTAAATACCATGACGTGTTCCGGAATATCGGCCTCGCTTCCCATCTCAATCGCATGTTCCCGATAATTTTTCCCAACGCACATAATGTTTTTTGAAGGCTTCGGAATCGGAGCTAACCACGTTATGTCCGATAAAGGAATTACATATGATTCTCTTCCCTTTTCTTTTCCCCATTCCACTAATTCGGAGACCTTTTTTATAAACTCTTCCCCTTTAATGATGCCCTCGATTAAAGTTAGCGGACATGATATGCCGCTATCTTTGGAAATAGAAATAAGATTCCAAACACGTGATTTTTCAGAATCGACTACCCCAATCTTTTCTTGACCATTCATTTTAAATGTTATGAATTTCATGATTACCACCCCTTTCTTTCTTTTGTCTTCCGTATGTTAAAAATCTCCACAATTTTTCCACGGGTCCATACTTAAATTTGGATAACCAGATTTCTGCCAGGATTACCTGTATAACATATATGGCGATGGCAAGAAATGTACCTGTGGCCATCGATACTTGACCATATAGCCCTAGACCATAATTGTAAAAGATTAGCGTCCCTATAATAGACTGAGATAAGTAAATCGTAATGGACATCCTTCCCGCAGAAGCTAATGGTTTCAACACTTTTACGACTGGATTATACGTCATGAGGAGCACAATGATTGCGACATAGGCTATTCCTAATAATGGCCCCCCTATCATATCTTGAATATATTGAATGCTAATGGAAGGCATGATTAAAAAAGGTAGTAATTTTACAGCTACCGCAATCGGTAAACATATGGATAAAATAATCATCCATTTTTTCCTCTGACCGCTTGCCTTTTGCAGCCATCTTAATTTCGCTGCTCCTGCTCCGAGCATCATTAAAGGTAAAATCATAAAAAGATAAAGTAAAAATTCCCATGGTCCATTAGTAAATGACCAATCCGCAATACGCTGCATGGTAATTTCCCAAAACGAACCGTTTGCATATATTTCAGATGATTTTTGCAGACCAACAATATCAATGTAATCAGCGAGTGAATCGGAATCGAATAAGGTGGCTAGCATCAATAAACCGCCTAAAAAAAGTTGTGGCAATAAATAAAGGATTGCTCCTAGACCCATGAGCAATGGACCTGATAATCTTAAAAATAATAGTAGAATAAGTCCCATTATCGCATATGTTATTAAAATATCACCGTGCCAAATGAGAAAAGCATGAATGATTCCAAATACTAATAATACGATTAATCTTCTTATGCTTATTTTATAGAATGAAAAACCCTTTTCATTCAGGCGATCTTGCATAATGACCATTCCGTACCCAAACATCATGGCAAAGATGGGATAGAAGCTCGCCTGGACGAATATATCCAGCCACATGTATACAGTGGCATCGTCGTATTGCCACCATTCATACGGATTATAATAACTAAATGGTGAATGAAAGCTAATCATGTTTATTAGTAGAATTCCAAGCAGTGAAAAACCTCGTAGTACATCAAGCGAGTGAATCCGCTCCTCTAGGCGGATCGGCTCTAGCGTTTGTTTCATATTTCCATTCTCCCCCACGTCCCTTATGTATCTCTATCTAATCGATTTCTTCATTTTACATCGCCAAGCTTGGCGCTTCCGCATTTCTTATTTTACCTGCTGGGCTATTTAATCACAAATCCTTTTGCTTCTCATAAGATAAAGTGATGATTTACACGTATAGGCGACTCAATAATATTCTTAAATACAAAGGATGTGAACGGCGATGCCAGCTTTTGTAGGAGCCGTTCAAGTTGTTAATATTGCTTCTTCAGGTGTCTTTAACATAGGAGATGTATTCCAAATCCAACCAATATCATCCACTAAGGTTTTTGCAGGAGCAGGATCATTTAATACGGCCGATCAAGTAAAAGTCGTTAATGAATTATCATCTACTAACACGTTTGATGCAGATTTGGTCGATCAAGGAATAGGATTTACTTTATAAGAATTTTAGACCTAACAATATAGGAAGTATGCTATTCGTAGGCATTATGCTAGACTAAGATTCTTCCAATGGGAGGGACCAACACTGGTTATCAATGTTCAACAATCAATTCATATCCACATGATAAAAATTGGAGGAATGACAAACTCCTCTGTCTTACAAATCGGAACTACGGGAATCATTACAGAAGCTTCCAATTTATTTAATACGGGTGGTTTTACAGGTGCTGCCCCTTCTACAATTGCAGAAGCAAAAACAGAAGCGCTTGGTGAAGCAGTGGAGCACCCGATCCTGGTACCACTATAAATGAATAAGGCGGAGATGACATGGATTTAAAATTATATCTTAAACAATTAAATGATTATGTCGTTTGGCAACAGCAAGAAATCAATCGGCTGCAAGCAACCATGGCTCAATTATCCGCAGACGTGCAAAAAATAAAAGAAAAACCTTCAATAACAGTAGAGAGGCTTGAATACAAGTTCGATCAACTAAAAGTGGAAACATTGGATGGTACATTAAATATCGGGCTCAATCCAGCAGATTTAAATAATATTGATGATTTTTCAGCTGTACCTAATATGAGGAATGAAAAAACGCCAGAAGAAGATCAGCAAATGAAAACAGAACTTCTTGAAAAATTAAATCAATATATCGATCAGCAGCTAGATACGATTATTCACGATTCAGAAAGCCAAATTGGTTATCAGTTGGAGGAATCATACTTCAATTTAATAAAAGAAGATATAAGGAAACAATTGCCAACACGTGCCGAACATTATCTTCATTTTTTTAGTACTAGAACAAATGAAGAATTAACAAAAGAACAACTTTTTGAAAAAATGTACAATACAATTGTTGCTGATATTAATAATGGTGTACACACCTTCATTGCACAAATGCCTCGAAATAGAAAGGAAGGAAATAACCATCATGGAGCTTAATGTCATAAATCGGGAATTAAACGTAGGCGAAATACATGTAATAGGGATAACGACTTCCTCTTTACTTTTAGTCGGTGATGCGAACACAATTCAACTAGCCTCTACATTTGATACACCTGCTGAATCTTTAATCATCGGACCATTCGTCCCACTTTCCGTAGGGTAAGACAAATGTGGGGACGAAATTCCGTTGTTCAGCATATACTTGTTTATAGCATTCTTTCAAACGGAGTATTGGAGATAGGTGATACTGTTCAATTACGTCCGTATACTCAGGCTCTTGCAGTCCAACGACAACAGGAAATTTATTTTGGCAAGGAAGCAAACTACTATCCCCGAATTTTTTCAGAGCCTATTCCCATGCCAACATTCCCAATTTCTCCACCTTATATTAGAAAATATCACGAAAAGCCAAATATTTGTGTAGGAAGGATCTGGATAAAAGGGGTATCTACATCAGGAGTTGTGCACATAGGAAATACTGAAAACGTCCATGCAGAAGCAAGGATAGACCATATACGGCAGCTATCGGGTCAAGCGATCCGCCCTAGAACAAAAGTAGAGGTGCGAAGGGACTGATTATATGCCGGCTTTAATAGGAGCAAATCAAATTCTTAACGTTACCGGAGGGGTTGTTCATTTTGGAGATGTGGCTGTCATTTCTCCGAAAAGTGCTTCCAAAACGACTCAAGGATCAGGTTCGGCTAATGTCGGTGGATTTATCGTTACGCTGAACGGTGCTAGCGTAAATCCTACTATTGATTCAAACTTAATTGATCAACCAACGATTGGAAATAATTAAAGGCTGGACTAATATACGGTCCAGCCTTTTTATAGTCTATATTTTAGAATTTAGTCTTTTGCTATCCAGCGCAAGCAGCCGTCGACTAGCAAACTTCTTGTCCTTCTCTTTTGCGTAAGGTGGCCAGATTCGTCCTGTCGGACTCATCGTGTTTCCTTTATCTCAGTCGAAGGCCAAAGGAGGAACGTCGACTAAAATCGCCACGTCCTGTGGCGACGTCGACGGACCCACATCCTGTGGGCCTGTACGTCGATGAGCAAGGCGCTTGCGCTTTTCTAATCATAACCTCAAAAATTCTCCACCATCAAAGAAATATAAGTATTTTCCGATAACTGGCTTTTCCCATATTTCGGTAATGGCTCGCTCGTAAAAATTCAGTTGTGTTTCATATCGTCTAGCAAGAACATTTTTTGCCTGTGAAAATCCGTTAGGAAATCTTCCTTGGATCGTATCTGTTTTATAATCTAGTAAAATAACCCCATCTTTTTCTTCAATTATACAGTCAATGATCCCTTGGACTAGCACATTTTCATCAAACCCATCCCAGTCTGAATAAACCTCCCGTGCTGGTATTCCCATTGTAAACGGAACTTCACGATGAACTTTTTTGGCTGAAATTGTTTTTTGTCCAATTTCGCTTTGAAAAAACTCTTCTATTTGTTCACTCGAAACTACTTCAGCTTGTTCGTTTGTAATAATTTCTTTTTGGATTAATTCCTCTATCAACAGTTCTATTGACAAAATTGTCGGCTGCTCATCAAGAGGAATGTGCTGCATAACTGTATGCATAGCTGTTCCTCGTTCTGCAGGAGAGAGGATTCCTTTTTCACTCATAAATTTTGGTCGGTCGTAATGGAACTTGCTATCTCTTTTCATTAATTGTGTAGAACTTGCTTCATCCCTTGTTTCAAACATTCTTTTTATCTCTGAAACAGATTGCTTTGACATTCTTTTTGTCGATAAAGGAAAAGCATATTCCCATGAAAGTCTTGAATATACTTCTTCCTTGTATGTTGATTCGCTCTCAATTGCTTTCCCTTTTTTGACAGAATCCTGCCAAGTAAGATCAGCGTTTTGGTCATTTCCAATTTCTTCATCAAATTGGTTTTTGGAGAAAACTTCAACCTTCCATCGTGATGGATGCTCAACAATTTCTTTTTTAAACTTTCCACCGCTTGCTAAACGAACATTCTCCCCGTCTCGATGTCTTACAAGTGCCATCCCAATCCAGTCGAGATAACATTTCGCTAGGGCTCGATCTTGGTCAGATAACAGCCAATCTGATTGTTTCATAGCATTCATCCATTTTTTCATTTCTTTTTCGACGTTTTTTACAGAAGCAACAAAATAGAGCTGTTCCTTCGCCCTTGTCAACGCGACATATAGTACGCGCATTTCTTCAGATAGCAGCTCCATTTTTTTCTTTCTTTTAAAAGCGAGCTGGGGTAATGAAGAATACGAAATTCGCTTCTCAGGATTGACATATTTACAGGCAAAACCAAATTCCTTATCAAATAGATAGCTGCCGTATAAGTCTCTCATATTAAATTGTCTTGCAGTTCCCGCTACAAAAACAACCGGAAATTCTAATCCTTTGCTTGAGTGAATCGTCATAATTCGAACGACATCTTCCTGCTCTCCCAGTGCTCTCGCTGCCCCTAAATCATTTCCTCTGTCACGCATTCTTTCAATAAATCTTAAGAAGCGAAATAACCCTCGGAAAGAAGTATTTTCATATTGTCTGGCTCGATCATAAAAGGCACGCAAATTCGCTTGTCTCTGCTTTCCACCGGGAAGTCCCCCAACGAATTCATAAAATCCAGTGTCACGATAAAGTTGCCATATCAGCTCTGATAAAGCCCCGCCACGAGCGATATTTCTCCATTCATGAAGCTGATTGAAAAAATGAGAAACTTGCTCCCAAGCTTGTCCGAAATCATGATCAGGAATACTAGATATAAACACTTTAACTGCCTCGTAATAACTTCCTTTCCTTGTTTGAAGGCGTATATGAGCTAATTCTTCTTCAGATAAACCGATAATCGGAGATCTGAGAACTGCCGCAAGTGGGATATCTTGATCAGGATTATCAATGATTTTAAGCAATGACATCATAATCGATACTTCAGTCGCTTCAAAATACCCGGTCGACAAATTAACGTGAACTGGAATGCCGTAATGCTTGAATTCTTCCATAATCTCTGGAGCCCAACTAAGAGAACGAACAAGAATTACAATATCTTTATATCGAGTTGGCCGTACACCCTTTGTTTTTAACTCGTAAATAGGATTTTCCTCATCAATCAACTTTCTGATTTTTCCTGCCATATAACGAGCTTCAAGCTTCGTTTGCTCTAATTCGTTTTGGTCTAAATGGTTCTCAAACTCTTCTTGGTCATCTGCTACTTCATCTGATTGGTCGATGATGGCTACTTCAATCGGAAAAGATTCGTCATCTGGATATCCAGATCCTTTAATGAGCTCAGCATCATGATTATATTCAATTTCTCCAACATTTGCGCCCATAATTTGCTTGAAAATATAGTTTACCCCGTCTAATACCTCCGTTCGACTACGGAAGTTACGGGAAAGGTCTATACGAAGGCCAGTATTTTCTCCTTCTCTTGTAAAGCGCAAGTATTTTCCAAGAAATAAATTAGGTTCAGCAAGACGAAAACGGTATATGGATTGTTTCACATCTCCAACCATAAAAAGATTCCCATTATACTCGCTATCAGTTGATACTAACTTGATGATCGTTTCTTGCACCATATTCGTATCTTGATATTCGTCTACTAGTACTTCTTTAAACTGATTTCGATAACTAATCGCTATTTCAGAAGGAATAATCCCTTTATCCTCTTCATTTGTTTCCATCAAAATCTCAAGACATAAATGTTCAAGGTCTGAAAAGTCGACTAATCCTCTATCCGCTTTTTCTTTCTCAAACAATTGTGAAAACTGCTTTACAACCTCAACCAATGTAGCAAGAACTTGTTTCATTTCTTGCATATCCTTTAAAAACTTTTCAGGAGTTTTAGAGAATAATTCTTTTGCGAGTTTGTCCAACATTACTCGGGCAGCTTTTCTTAAATCATCAGCTTCTTTTACAATATCTGGGTCAAATTCATCACCTTTGCAGACTTTAGCTCTTGAAAAACTCCAGTCATTCATCGTCTCATGTAGTGATGTCCACCCTTTGGAGGCTGCTTTTTCCATCCTCTCTACAATAAAAAGATCTTCCAAGTAATTTTCAGCCCTTGGAGCAGGTCCTCCGGGATACTTTGACAATTCCAGAGCTTGTTCGAGTAATTCTCTAGCTCCGGATAATTGCAGTTGAATATCAAATTTCAATATATCCATAAAAGGGAGGTCTTCTATATTAGAATTTTCCGTAACATCATACATTTCCACGATTTTGTCGAGCCACATAAACGGATCAGGATGAGAACGAGAAAAGTCATACAGTTTAAGAACGAGATCTTGGACAGCATTATCATTTCGATCGTTTGAAAATGTATCTACAAGTCGATAAAATGATTCATTCTCTGTTTTTCCGTATTCTTTTTCGAATAGTTCATCGAGTACTTCGTCACGGAGAAGATCAGCCTCCGTTTGATCGGCAATTCGAAAGCCAGGATCTATATCAATCATGTAATAATACTTTCGAACAACATCAAGGCAAAAAGAGTGTAATGTTGAAATGGAAGCACTATTCAAAAGGCCGAGCTGTCTTCGTAAATGAGATGATAAAGGATCTTCATTGATCGCCTTTTCAAGTGCCTCGCCAATTCGATGTCTCATCTCAGCGGCAGATGCATTAGTAAAAGTAACGACGAGCAATTCGTCAATATTTATCGGATCTTCACTTGCTAGTATTTTTTGGATAATACGTTCAACGAGAACTGCTGTTTTCCCCGAACCCGCGGCAGCTGCAACTAATATATCCTGATCTTTCGCCATAATTGCTTTCCATTGATCATCCGTCCAAGTAACATGTTCGGGCTTATTTGGAATGACTGTCTTCATTCGTAACGACCTCCTCTCGAATCCTAGCAAGAACATCAAGTGAGTTTTGCTGAGGAATGATGCGAAAACGATTGTTATTTAAAGATTGATCAAACTGGCAAACTGATTTATATGAACAGAATTGACAAGGAGTTCTGTCCCCCAATTTATACGGGGCAATATGGACGTCCCCAGAAATAATTCTGTTTCCGGATTCTTGATAGAGATTACGCACGTAACGTCTTAATGTTTTAAAATCTTCTACAGAAGCTGAACTTTTTTGTGAGCTTGCTGACAAGCTTCCATCTTTATTAATGCTGGCAGATATGATGTTTGAAGCTCCCGTTTCCAATGAATTGTCCATAAGGCGGATAACTTTTGAATCGCCGAGTAACAGACCTTTCATTTTAAATTCCTTCAAAATGGCATTTTCAATATCCTCCAAGGTCACAACTTTATCACTATTGAGCATTGGGTTGTGAACATGAAAATATAAAACTCCTGCTGGTGTTGCTTCCGTACCGACCAACTTACTAGAATGAGTGATAATAATGTCTAAATAAGTAAGCATTTGTAATGCAACACCGTGATATACTTCATTTAAATCCAAGTCTCTCGAACTGGATTTATAATCGATGATCCGCAAATATACACCATTTTCATCTTCCGCTTTATCGACACGGTCGATTCGACCTTGAAGCTGCATTTTCGTTCCGCTTTTCAACGTAAATGCGAGCGGCGGTAATTGCTTAAATGGCCCAAAATCTAGCTCTAGCCCTACTGGCGTAAAACCACTTACTTTGGCGTGACTGCTTAAAACATAAGAAGCTCTTCCGATGATTTGCTCCAGCTTCCTCTTAATATAAAAATGCCGATTCGAGCTTAGTAGAATTTGATTATGAAGTTTTGGGGCAAATTGTTCCACTGCCATTTTAGCAAGCCATTCACATTGTTGTTTCGTTAAGCTTGACCACGTTAGTCCCTTTTTAACTACTTCTTCCGAAATCCACTTAAGTGCAGCATGAAATAAATCTCCAATATGCGGTGCATCTAGCCTATAAATCTCCCTTTCACGTAATCGCAGTCCATGCGATGTGAAGTGTGAAAACGGACAGCCGTGAAAAAGCTCCATCCTGGAGACGCTGGCAAGCATTTCATCCCCATACAATTCTTTACTCGTTTTTTCAGAAAGATTTTTCGCTCCATTTTCATAAAATAAGCTTGAAAGAATCCTCATCGCTTTATTTTTATGACTAGGTTGATTCATATAAAAATTATAAACATCCCACCAAAAGTCAGCGATAGGATATCCTCTGGTTGTCAACTGTAATTGTGCTGTTAAATAGGCAATAGCCGTATCCGGGTGCGAAACGTAGGATAATTGCTCGTCCATTAAAAGCTCGCTTGGTTCATTGACTTCGCTGATTTCCTTTATTTCTGGGAAAATTTCCTTTATTCTTTTTATATATGGTGAAGGCAGCAAACCTTTTCCCTCATCATTGGCAAGTGGATAAGATAAATAAAGACGCTCTTCCTGAATTGTAAAGGCTCGATAGGCGACAAAATCTTCATCCAGCAGTTTTCTCTTTCCACCTGGTGCAAGCTGCATTCCAATCGCATTTAATTCATTGCGATCTTCATCTGACAATGTACCTTCATCCATTTGTTTTGCAGGCAGGACACCATCATTTAAGCCAATAACAAAAGAAGCTTTAACATTGGAAAGTCGAGATAATTCCAGGTTTGCAACAAAGACTTGATCGATTGCAGGTGGAATTAATGAAAATTTCGCTGCTTCCAAACCAGAATCAAGAATATCGATGAATGTTTCTATGGAGATTTGTTCATTTCCCATAATTTCAACGAATTGATCGAGTAGATCGACAACTGCATCCCATGCTTGGTCATGTTCCCTTGAAACGACAAGCTGCCCCTTTTCTTCGGCGATATTACTTTTTTCCGCTAACTTCGCTGGGATATCCAATTCTTCCAACGCTAAATAAACTGCTTCACATAGTTCGCGGGCATTTTTAGCTTTTTTAATTCTTCTAGATAATCGAAAAATTGGTAATGCAACGAGTTCGCGAGATTTATTTAATTCAGCCTCTAATTCTTTTTCAGCATCCGTTTGAGGAGAACCCTCATGATCCAGTCCAAAGAAACGTTTATAGCGCCATGGTTTCTTATCGATCCATTTATCCCCTTTTATTCCATGGGCTAATACATAGTTTTCCAGCCTGTCCATTTGTTCTCTTAGCTTCTCCAAATCAGACCCTAAAGGAAATAATAAATCTGTTTTAATGGCACGAAATACCGGCTCATATCTCCAATGACTATTAATAATATCTAACGCACTGCGAATAAGTTCAATTAAGGGATGATTTAACATCGGCCGCTTTTGATCAAGGAAAAATGGAATCCCATAGTCATGAAAAACAGTTTCCAATGTCTCTTGATATTCATGGCCATTTCGAATCAAAACCGCAATATCATTGTAGCGATAGCCTTCTTCTCGAACGAGCCTGCGAATTTCTCTAGCAGTTCCTTCCACTTCAGCACGTCTATTGGCTGCTATTCTTATGTCAATTGCCGGCTTATGATGAAATGATTTAATCGGACGTTTTTCAAAACGAGCTTGTAAATACCGTAAGCTTTCATCTTGAAACCTCGGTGCATCAGCAAGAAATACATCATCTTCCAATATGGTGCCACCCTCAACCGCCATTTCATACAATTCTGAATATGTTTCTCCCGTTAATCTGAATAAATCAAGTTCTTCTGGCTTGGCGCCATTTTTATATGGACGATCAAGGACAAGAGCAATGGACACCCTTTTACAATGCTTCATTAGTTGTTCAATAACTCTTTTTTCTTGTGGGGTAAAATTATGAAATCCATCTATATAAATTTCTGCATCCTTTAAATAACTTGAACTTTTTACGGAATCAGCCAACAAAGTTAAATAATCGTTCGAATTTGTGTATTTTCCAATAAGTGATTGTTCAAATTTATGATAGATTAGCTCCAGATCATGCATCTTGTCTGCAAGTGCTCTTGTGGACGCTTTGAAAGAAAGCTCTTTTTGTGAAATATAGAGGTCCTCAGGCGTAATACAGTAATGCTTAAATTCCGTCAGCATTCTTTCTACATGCTCAATAAAGCCTTTTTTGTCAGCTGCCTTTTTAAACAGTTTTAAATCATCTTTATGATCCTCAATGATTTTTCGAATTAACATATTTAATCCAACACTGGAAAGATGGTTTCTGCCAGCTCCTCCGGTTTCCTGGAAAATTCTCCAAGCTAAACGGGTAAAACTATATACTTGTGTTCGGATCATTCCTGATAATCCAGGTGTATTAATTAAACGATATTCCGATAAAAACGTCATTTGCTCTGGGACAATATATAGAACTGGGTGACCATCAGGCTGTTTCATCAGTTTTTCTTTTATTTCATCTAGGAACAATGTTGTCTTTCCTGTTCCAGATCGTCCAATGACGAAACGAAGCGACAAATTTCCCATCCCCTTTTTATGTAAGTATGACATGAAATTATTATACCACAACGAACATACATTCCCAATTAAAGCATAGTCAGGTTTTTAACAAAATAAAAAAGCTATCATTAATGACAACTTTTTATTCTTTAGTATGTACCTTGTCCTTCATTCTGCTTTCGGTAAGCTTTCCAGCGTACCAAAGAATGAAAATCATAATGAGGACAATTCCCGTTCGAATTGGCTGTTTAATCAAAGAAACGATGTCATAGCCAATAAAGCTTAAGGTGAAAATCATAACAGCTTTTCCACCAATAATGGCGAATATGTATTGGTATATATTGATTTTAGAAAGTCCAGCAACAATATTGACAATCGATGAGGGGGTGAATGGAAAACATAGTAATAAAAATAGTGAACCAAAACCTCTTCTTTCTACCCAACCAGTTAAAATATGCACTTTTTTATTATTTTGCAAGAACCTAAATAAACGAGAATTTCCATATCTCCGTATAAGTAAAAAAACAAGAATGGATCCAAGAGAAATTCCTAACCATGAAAAAAAGAAACCCCAGCCAA
>NZ_JAIAZY010000023.1 GCF_019459225.1 Bacillus sp. IITD106 | reverse complement strand
CGTTACATTTTATCAGCCATGATGACGAAGAATCGATTGGGTTAAAGGCAGAGTACATCCGGGATCGCGGCTTAGGTGGAGCGATGATTTGGGAGCTTAGCCAAGATCATGGAAATGACTTACTGGCCACCTTATATAATGTCTTGAAAGATCCAATCGAAAGGGACCATGAACCACCTGTAACAACTTATACCATTGATGCTGCATCAGAACTTACTTTTAAAGGAAAATATACTTCCGACGTTGTGGTTACTTTATCTGCAGAAGATGACGATAGTGGTGTATTACTGACGGAGTTCAGCTTAAACGATGGCGAATGGCAAACATACGCAGAACCAATCGTTATTAGTGATGAAGGAACAACACTATTAAAATATCGATCTACTGATAAGGCTGGGAATATGGAAGAAACAAAAACGCTCGAAATCGATATTATGAAGCCGTCTTTTACTAATCTCTATCAATTAGTAGATGAAGCAACTATTCATCATGGTCAAAAGAATGCGCTCCTTGCCCACATCAAATCAGCTGAAAATGCGAAAACCGACAATCAACGCAAGAAGCATTTGAATAACTCACTAAAAATTGTGGAAGGGATGAATGGGAAACATATCGATGCCGAATCGAGGCAGGATATTGTGGAGTTTTGAAGATAATGATTGCAAATTAGGAAAAATAGGAGCTATCTCTACGAACTTGTAGAAGTAGCTCCCTTCCTCTGATCTTTTTCATCGAGATGTTTTAAAACGTAATCAATGACAAAAAAGATAGTTACGTATATAAAAGCGATTTTCAAGGCAGTGATAAAAAAATCAAAAGAATCCCAAATTGCAAATATTCCTGCACAAATGATGCCACATGCTAAATGTTTTATATATGACCATCCCCAATGTTTACGATTACTTGTAGAATCAATTACTGCCGAGGAAAGTACTCCTACGATAATCATTACCGGAACTGTATACATAGTTACGGCGAGACCTACTAAAAAGTAGTCATCCGAGTTATAAGTAAAAAATACAGGGACGATAAAAAAACCAATGATTGAGGCTAGAAGCGACGCTAATAACTTTCGAAGTACTATTTTAAATGCCCCCTTGTTTGCAACTCTAACACCCTATTACTAGCAACGACACATCATGAGCTGGTTTCCATCTGGGTCTTTAAAATTAAAATAATGACCGTTCTGGATTTCGGTTAAAATTTCTGCATTTTTACTTTTTACATAACTGAATGCTTCCTCGATATTGTTTGTAGCAAATTGGATAATTGGAGCCTTGATGATCCGATCTGGCGAATATATTCTACTATCCAACACAATATCCGGCCCTTCCATTGGCAGGACATACAGATGGCCAAACGGAATCTCTCCATCATTCGGAACACCTAACAAATCGCAATACCAATCACGAGCTTTTTCAATATCACTTACGGGGATGAATACACCTCCGAGTTTATTTAAAACGGGACTTTTCATTGCCAGCACTCCTCTTTTTTGTATTGCTACCTATTTCTTTACGAAGGCCTGATTTTCCTTCTATTTCTTTAATTCTTCTATGTACGGTTCTATATAACTACGATACTCATCGAGAAGTCCATCAGGTAATTGATCCAAGCTAAAATATTGAAGATCGACTGATTCCGCTTTATTGATCTCGATAGTTCCTTGTACGTCCTTCGTCATATAAACAGCGGAAACACAATATAGTTCGTCTTTATTTGGCAGTTTAAAATAATATTCCGGTCCTGAAAACACACCGAGCAATTTTAATTCTCCCATTATAAGTCCTGTCTCTTCCTTCACTTCACGCCTTGCCGTATCTTCCAAGCTTTCTCCTAATTCCATTAACCCGCCAGGCAAGCCCCAGCCTCCATCCGTTCGGTGCTGCAACAGCAACTCTTTTTCCTCGTTTAAAATCAAGACAACTGAACCAGTCAGAATAAGTGGTCTGTGACCAACTAACTTCCTCAATTCCATCACATAATCCAGTTTGATCACCTCTTATAATTTGAATCTTTCTTTTATCATTTTCGCAGCGTCTTCTGCACTTATATTCGTATTGTTTATTCTCATATAGTGTTCTCGCTTGATTTCTCCATCTAGTGAGTTCAAACGATACGTTTCCATAGTTTTGAGCAAATCACGTTCCGACCATTCAATATCTCTTTTCGTAGGCTTTTGCTCCAGTCGATGCGGGCTTTTGTTCCTATCTAGCCTTTCTTCAACATCAGCTTCAAGCTCAACAATATACGCAGTACCACCCTTGGACTCAAAAAGGTGGCAAATCTCGTTTACGTAATCCCAATCTTCCTTTAAGTCAAACGCCCATACAAATGTAAAAATTAATCCCGGCAAATCACTACTCGCAACTTCCTTAAAAATTTCCTCACGAAAAAGTCTCACCAATCTCTTCCCTGCATCCGTTCCATAGCTGAAAAATGGGGCAACCAATTCGATTGTCATATGATTGTGAAAAAGCTTCAGGTCCGTAATTTTCTCCAATTCTTGCCCAACCGTCATCTTCCCAACAGCCTGTGGGCCAACGATTAATACAAATTCCATGATGCCCCTCATTTCTTTTTTATATTCTTCGTCTTTGAACTAGATTCCTATTTATTTCATTCAATTCGGGCATTTTGAACTGATTTCGACCTTCACCGAACAACTTCAGACCTTTTATGAGATGATTGATCCGTTCTATTAGACGT
Organism: Bacillus sp. IITD106; assembly: GCF_019459225.1. GTDB lineage: Bacteria > Bacillota > Bacilli > Bacillales > Bacillaceae_C > Lederbergia. The sequence continues at coordinate 64,268 of NZ_JAIAZY010000023.1, read as the reverse complement.
TTCTGGCCATCTATTAGATGATTTAAAATTCTATTAGACGTTTTGGACTTTCTATTAGATAATTTGAGATTCTATTAGCCCCAATAGCGGTTCTATTAGCCATGATGTCAAGTCTATTAGCAGTTATGCCAACTCTATTAGTCGTTAAAGAATTTTGCCGATAATGATCTGACTAGAAGATACTTCAAATATGTGCAGCAATTCGTTCAGCGACGGTTTTAAAATAAGTATCCTGGGTTGGTACGAAATCTTTCTTGCTAATGTATTGACAAGTAGATTCGGTTTCCGAAATCACCAATATTTCGTCTAATTCACCGAAGCAAAATTGATAAAAGTCTTTAAAATTTGCTTTTACCATTCCAGAAACCTCTTCTGCCTGCAAGTTAAATGTTAATGGTTGGTCCGATTTATATAAAAAATTGTTCCCAAACTCACGATCTATGAAATTGTCCATTATAATTGTATTCTTGATGACACCTAATGGGATTAATTCACTCATCGTTACTTCAATCCCTAATTCTTCGTGTACTTCCCTAATTCCATCTTCCATCGTTTCATCGGCAAGAATATGGCCTGCCGCCGTAATATCTAAAAGTCCTGGGAAATCAGCTTTCTTGTCGCTGCGAATTTGGAAATAAATATAATTCGTATCATTCTCTTTTCTGACAATCCAGCATTGAAAGGTTTCGTGCCAATATCCTTTTTTATGTACTTCTCTTCGGGATTTTTTCCCTATTAAGTTTCCGAATTCGTCATATGCATTTAGAATTTCTGTTTCCATGACTTATACTCTCCTATGAAAATCATATTCTCATTGAAAACAATTTATTTTTCCTTCTCCAGCAACTCGATACTGTTTCCATCTGGATCTTTTACAACCGCTCGTTTTCCCCAAGGACTCACCCTCGGTTCAGTTATAACTTCCGCTCCTCTTAATGTAAGAGAGGCGATTATCCTTTCCATATTTTCAATATTAAACCCTATACGTATTTCATTAGCTTGTTGTGCTGCAGGATAAATTTCAAACACAAGTTGGTCTAGTTCACATGCATAATGCTCTGGACCCTTGCCATGCTGTTCTTTTTGAAATTGAAGACCGAGCTCTTCGTAAAACGCTACGGATTCCTCAAGATTTTTAGATTTAATGACTATTAGATTTAAAGTTACGGTCAATTTTATTACCCCTATTCATACCTTTTTATTTGCTGTTTTTTCTATGTACTCTTTAATGTCATGATCGAATTGGACTTCTTTTATTCTAAATGGATTTTGATCATACTTTTCGGCAATCTTTGAATAGTCGGTTACCTTCAATTCCAGCACCTTCTTTTTTAATCATTTGTTTTTCGAAAAGGTTGTAGATTGCCAATGCTTAGAACTCTTTTTTTTCGCACTAACCCACCCTAGCTTTTTCAGTTCCTTTGCCATCAGCATATTGAAAAATCCATGCCCCACCACGACAACATTCTGATGTTCTTTTGCAAAATTAATTAACAATCTTGAAGCCTTTTCCGCTCTCTTTTTTGCTTCTCTTAAAGACTCGCATCCTTTTGAATAACCGATAAACCATAGGCAGCGCAAAAGCACTGCCCATAAGCTTGCGTTTAACTTTAATCCGAATAATTTTATTATAGGAACAGGTAATTCCGTCTCACGAAACAAGGGGTCAGAAATCGTATGTATATTGGGATTTAATAACCTCGCAGACTCAACGGACCGTGTCAAATCACTCGTCACTACTATTTTTGCTGTTCTTATTTTTTCAAGAGTTTGTAAAGGGTATGATGCTTCCTCAAATACCCCATGACTATCATATTTTTCAACCCAATTTTTGAACTCTTGACAAGTGATTAGTCTATCTTCAGTCCACAGGGATTTCCCATGTCTTATCAAAACAATTTCCATAAACGTTTACATCCACTCCAGCACTTCAATCCGATTTCCAAATGGATCTGAAACGTAAAATCTATTTGCTCCCGGAAGCCTATCGTCTTCGATAAAATCAATATTGTTTTCTAGCAGATGTTTTTTCAATGCCTCGATGTTCTCTACTTCAAATGCAGGATGCGCCTTTTTCGCTGGAGAAAAAGGTTCTTCTACTCCTATATGTATTTCCACATTTCCATATGCAAACCAAACTCCACCATTCTTTTTTAGTGTTTCAGGCTTTTCAACCTCTTCCAATCCTAAAATTCCGTTAAAAAAACGTCTTGACTCTTCTTCGCATCCTTTTGGTGCGGCTAGTTGAATATGGTCGATTCCTTTAAACTTGTACGTCATATTCATTCTCCTTTTTCTTTAAAATTTTTATTAGATCTTGCAAGTCATCAATAATATAATCAGCTACTACATTCTGCCACCCGGTATCTCTTTTCCAAACTCCTATCATACCTGAATTCTGGGCACCTTTCACATCATTATCTGGATGGTCGCCAACGTACATACACTCTTCGTGTGTTACATTCAATCTATTCGCTGCTTTCTTGAAAATTGCAGGGTCAGGCTTTTTCATCCCTTCCCATTCGGAAATAAGGATGGCATCAAAGTAATGCTCGATCCCTAAAGCTTTGATGTTATTCAATTGAAATTGCCCAAATCCATTCGTAATCATTCCGAGGCGAACTTGCTTTTTCAACTCGTCCAACGTGTTAATCAGATTAGGAAAAGGTACACAATTATGTTTGAATTCTTCTACATAATCCTGCAGTAAATCTTCCCAAGAAAAATTTTTTATATCGAACTCTTCAACCATTTGCTGATAAACCTTATCCTTCCAAACATACCCTCTGCAATCCAACTCTATAAACCTCGTTACATATGTTTCATGTGGAACATTTCCAACGTAGTCTATTAACCGCTCATATTGTGCGTTAATAAATTTTCTGACCGACGCATCTCGATTGAGCAATGTACCATCTAAATCGAATAGGACTGCTTTAATCATACACAATCACCTTTTTCATTCCTTATAACATATATTTGGTAAAAAACTCCTTAGTGTCAATATGGGTCAGCCTTTTCAGCATTTCTCCTTTTTCAATAAACGTAATTTCGTCGATTTCATTGTCCGTAGGATTCAGACCATTTGGATCCCCTACATACTCAAAGTGAAACATCGTCGTCTCTTGGCGGTCAAATCCAATTTTATTTTTTAAATCGGATGGAAATTCAAAACAGATTTTTTCATCGAACTGTTTGATGAATTTATAATTAGCAGAGCCCGTTTCTTCTTCTAGCTCTCTTACCATCGCCTGTTTTAATTCCTCGTTATCTTCTACTCCGCCTTTTACAAAATCCCACTCTCCTTGAGCATCCTCCTTCCCTCCGCCTGTGGTAATTTTCACTTTATGTACAATCAAAAATTGTTGATTGTAGGTGACAATGGCTCCAACCGCTCTCCTAATCATTTGACTCTCCCCAATGCGATACATCGCCTTCTAAAACAACCCTAACTTCCTCATCTTCAAATTCTATCATTGTATACACCCCAAAAGCTCTGTGATAATTTTCTATTTCCATCCTGACCTCTCCTCTAAAGTCTCATAAGTACATATTCTCTATTTCGTGTAAAAAGCCTCTTAACAGTGAATTCATTTTTCTCTTAAAATATGTGATTGACTACCAAAATAAAAATGAAATAATAGAATGGAATATATTTCAGTGAAGGACAGGGTGGATCACTTGATAGAATTAGCATTACGTAAAATTTTGAAACAGGTAAAAAGTTCAAATCCAGAAACCCGTTACGAAGCCCTTGGAAAACTATACGAATACAAACAACAGGATGGTTTGGAGGTGCAAATTGATGTTCTGAAAGAAGTCATTAAAACCGCGGCTTCTCCATTCCCGGAGCGTGTCGACCGCTGGGATAATCCTTCTTTCTATCTCATTGACTTTGCATGTGATTTTCCAATGCCTGAAGTCGTCGAAGGCCTTATCAAGCATTTCGATGGGTTCGATTTGCACGCCAAAGAACGCGCTATTGAATTTTTGATTTTAACAGAAGACGAAGAAGTGTTTTATTTTCTTGAAGATAAGATTGTCCAGTTAATAAACACGGAGGATTACACTATTCCGATTGATGAGCTGTCTTCCTATCCGATGCTTATTAAAGGAATTCTTGACGCCACTTTAGATAAAATTTATTCCGAGCATTATAAGTACATGATGTACGATTTGATTCTTTCCCTTAACAATTCCGGTATGGAGCAAGGTTATAGAAAAGAGATTATTCTCGAAGCTATGCTTACAGACTATAACTCTGTGAAGCAAGAATACTTAACATTTGATCCGGATTACTCTACGAAATATGTATATACCGCATGGAAAGATAGTTATTTAATCGTTCGGAATAAAATGAGACTTTTCATTAATTTAATGAAATACTATTTTTCACAAGAGATAGCTGGGGAGCTTAACGAGGCATTACATTTCAATGACCCATTGATCAAAACAGAAGCACTGCTCGTGTGCATCTCGAAAAATCTGCCTTATCCGGAAAGCGTGTTGCTGGAATCTGCAAACCATATTGAAAGTGCAGAAATGACATATTGGGAGCTCGTTGATAAAAATTGGGAGCATCTATACCCAATTACGGAAGGTAAGCAACCTCTTTTAGCAAAAACAAGGCTGTTTTATACTGTCATTAATTCTCCTGACGATGAAGATGTCATACGCTATCCAGAAGACATACAAGTGGTCGAAAAAGTAGAGACTGAAAATTCATATGGACAGCCTATTCGATATTATTTAATGAAATTCAAAGAACATCAAACGGAGTACGTCGGCTGGGTTGGCGGATATGCGCTTGAAGCTGGGGACGATGCGGCCAATTTATGGGACGGATCGTATACTGATTTTGTCGAGTTTGATTCCGCTAGTATTGAAAAGCATAGGCAGGACTTCTTTGAAAAAAGAGAAGAAGAACAGCTAGTACATGAAAATAGTGTGTATTTCGAAAGCTCACCTAAACTGAGTAAAGGGGCTTGGTTCTTTTTAGCCCTTCTGATTGCTCACTGGTTTAGAGAAATATTATCGGGATTCAAAGGTCCCATTCTCATTTCGATTATCTTTACAGTTGTAGGTGGTGCATTATGTCTATACGAGTTGGCCAAAAATAAAAAGAGAAAAGTGTCCATTATAGGTAATCAGCTTGTCATGCAAGATGGGTCCAAGGAAAATAGCATCTATTTACATGACATCAAAAAGATAGAGTACAACAAAACACATATTTTCATTTATAACTGGAATCAAGAGCTCGCTTTTAAATTCCCGTTAAGATGGGTCCGTTATGAAGTGTTCTCCTATCTTATAAACGAGCATACTGCGCATTTAAAAAATCCGCCATTTATTCAATCTTAGAAGCAGGGTCCCCTGCTTTTTTATTCATTTTGCTCCTCTTGAAAAGGAGGAGAAATTATAAAATTTTCACATAAAAACTATGCCTGGAAACTCTTTTACCGCTTTCCAGGCATCTCTCTATTAATAACGCTTTGACATACCGGGATCATCCATGTTTCGGTAAAGTTTTGAGAGTGGAAATGTCGGTAAACTTAATCTTCCTCACATTTTTCGTTAAGGTAGCAAAATTCTCCATAACAAACTCGCCTCTGTTCACTTAATTGGAAATATTGATTCAATAATGAATCAAGCTCTTGGCTTAGATTTACGGTCTCGGGATTGTTTAGCCCTTTCGCCACACCGATTGTGATCATTTCCTGTCTTACTTTGATTATCCTCATCTCGAGGAATTTTTTGATGCTATCCTTACTAAATTTTCCATTTGCATCGGTGTTGTCTCCTGCTGCAATCTTTGAAACTACGCTGTTTAACTCATTGTTAGCGAGAGAAGTCTTGCTCTGTTCCTTTTTTTTCCCTTCCATGTCTTTATTTTTGACAGGTGTCTTTTCCAGGTTGGATAATGCTTCGCTGCTCACATCCGTTGACGGCAATTTAAAGGGTACTGCTTCTGTTCTGTTTTTCTGCATTTTTTTCTCCTTCTCCTTATTTTTTTATGATAAGAAGAAAGATTGCTTCGGCGGGTCCATCGGTGGTTCTTTGTTCCACTTAGTCCGAAGTGTTTTTACCTTAAACAAAGCATTATGAGACATTTCACTTGCCATATAGCTTATTGCATCCAATTTTCCAGCAAACAGATCTCCCAGGCCCGTGTTAGCCGAGGAATTTGTGTGTGAACTTGAGGCGCCCGTGCCCGATAATGAGGGCACCAGCATGACAGCTTTTGATACATATAGGTTCTCTATTGGCCTTGACTCATCTTCTGCTGGATTTATGGCGGTAGTTTGAGCTCTTGTCATTGCAGGATTATTTAACACTTGCTTGTTTCCCGCTTCTAGCAATTTTTGAATGGCAGCCACCATGGAATCATCGACTGGCTTGTCTGATAAAATTTGTTCTTCCATAAATTCATTCAAATCAAGCGGAATTCTATCCTGATCAGCCCCTTTTATATCGAGGAAATCCAACGGTGGAAATTCATCCGATTCTGTGGATTCCATCGGTTGCTTAGAATCAACCCGGTGCCTTGGCGTTTCTATCTGATTTTCTGGCGTTTCTACCGATTTTTCCGGTACAACCCCATGCTCTGATGTTTCTTCCAGCCTTTCCGTGTCAAGCGGTTCTTGTGGCTTTTTAGTAGACTTTTCCGGAATCTTTGGATCTGTAGCAGTGAAAGACGGCTTGTCTATCCCAACGCGAATATCAGTATTACCAAGAATAGGCGTATCTTTTGTCACCATATCAAGAATGTCCGTCTTTTTTCCATCACCTTTTATGACATCCACATTAACATTTCCAACTAAAGTTTCTTCTAATTCAATAGATACGAGCCCGCCCTTACGATAACTGAGGTCCTCCGATTTATAGGCATCATGAGTAGCGACTGCTGCGTTCACTTTTCCAACAAGAGGGTTTTCCACATTAACCGTCGCCAAACTGCTTCTTAAAGAGCGATATGTATCTGTATTCTCATCCTGACTTTCAAGCACATTTATGTTTGCTTTCCCTAAAAGCTGATTGTCCAGTTCAACTGCAACCAGGCCCCTTTTGGCTTGATGGCCAGTGTCTGTTGTTTTCTTTTCGTTGCCCAATATATTAACTTTCAAGGTGCCAAGCAAAGGAGAATCGTTCATTTCAATATCCAGCAGGCGTGATGTGCCCTCGTCCTTTTCCTTACTGTAGCCTAAAAGCGATAACTTGACATCCCCTGTTAAGGGCTTAGCTAATCCCGCTAATTGAAGGTTAAGGAGTGATGAGCTTTTAGAACGCGTCCCATCCGAGGACTGTTTTTCCACCATTTGTTTTTCAGCCACTGCTTCAGCAGGTTTCTCTTCCGGATGATGATATTCAGTCATCTCTTCGTTCTTCTGGAAATCGTCTTGTTGCCTGGAATATGGGCTAAGGGTCTGTTCATCAGATGTCAACTGGCCAGTTATGGACCCTAGTGCTTCTTTATTGATACCACCTGAAACTAAGTATTCCTCCTGTGCTCCCACATCATCAGCGCCTTTAAAATCTGTGGCATCGATATCGACAAGATTCGGAGCCAGCGGCTGTTCACCAGAATCAGCGGGCTGATTCACCACTTTATCTTGGTCAATATTATTCTCGCTTGCTTGAATAGAAGGCGTATAAATCAACATCATTAATGTTGACGCCAAAAGAGCAATGAAAGTTCTTTTCATCCCTTTTTCACCTCCTTTTAAGTAGCTAACTGTTTGGTTGTTTCCACTCAATATAGTGACAATGAATCGATTTTGAAAAAAAACAGAGGGTTCATTTTCTTCTAAATCGGCATGACTATTTCCATCTTTTTTACATTTTACCTGATTTTTCGGAAATTTCCAACATTAAAACTTAAATTCCTCCGCAAGTTTTTATTTCGACTTTTTCCATGTTTTAATAAATATTTAAAGAGACCCTGTTAATCAAGGTCTCTCTAAGCTCCTGTTTTTCTGAAAAAAATTTTTACTTATGCAATCTTTCGCATCTTATAGACTCCTTTTACAATATCCCAAACTAACCCAATGATTAGAAAAATCACAAACAATCTAGTAGACATGTTCCAAATCGTTTGGATTATTTTATACGCTTCGCTGCCAACCGTAATATGATGGGCTTGCGACAATTCCTGCATAAAATTCGGGTTCCAAAAGGATGACATGGTCGCCATCAATATTACTACCGCCAACGAAATGACATCAAAGACAATCGTATATAACACAAATTTTTTCGTCCAACGCCCATATACGAGCTTTAACGCTTCTTTTAAAATCCCCAATCCCAAAATGAGAATGATTGCTGGAATGTAGGTTAATATCATTTCTTTGTTTAAAAATGGAATCACTGTAGATAGCTCACCATTTTTTAATACAAAGATGCCAAAATATTTACTTGAAAACATCATGAAGAGCAATACTAAAAACACGATCCCAGCTATTGGTTCATGACGTTTGATCTGTCTTTTTGTATCCGGAAGCTGTGGAAGATCAGCTAATTTCCAAGCGTTTTGAAGTTTTTGTTCATTAATGCCTCCAAAATATTCAATAAAACCAAACACCAGTGTAACCCAGCCAACTCCTTGTGGAATGACGACCGTCACGAGTGACACAATATAGCTTACAAAATGATCGATTACATGAACCGGATCCATATACACTTTAATAACAAACACAACACTCATGGCCACAACAATAGAGATTAAGGATATTTTTAACACCGTCATATAGGGGTCAAACAATACAGGTCCGATAATATACTTATTTTTACCTCCGTACTGCATCGCTAATTTCCTAGGGTCGCCTAATTCCAACAAAACTTCTTCGATATGCGCTTCCGTTGCTTCACTATCTGCAACACGCTCATCAAGCATATCCGCAATCAATCCACGCAGTTCCTTTTCTACGTCCTCCCTCTGTGATTGTGGGAGTCTACGAGTAACATCATAAACATATCTTTCAATCATCTCCATTTTCATCATCTCCTTTTTGATTGATTAAGTGATTCAAACTTTTTACGATGCCTTCCCATTCCACACACAAAAGCCTAAACACTTCTTTTCCAGTTTCACTTAATAAATAATACTTCCGTGGCCTGGCCTCATCCGTATCCCACTCACTTACCAGCAACCCCTGCTTCTCGAGTCTTCTTAAAAGTGGATAAAGGGTTCCCGGCTCGACTTGGATGCCATTATCTCCGAGCATCTTCACAAGTGAATAACCATATTGAGGCTCTGATAACTGACTAAGAACACCGATCGTAATCGTCCCGCGCCGCAATTCCAACATTAATTTTTCAATATGTTCATTAATCTCCGTCATATGATCATCTCCTGCATTTATTATAGTGTATGTCACACACTATTGTAAAGTATACAATAATCTAATTTTCACATTATTTTTTGTGACAAAAAAAGTGCTCATTCACAGACATCTTCTGCAATGAACACTCTTTTCTAATCTTCTTTCTCAAGCACTGACTTCAATTCATCCTCAATCGTCGAATCCGCGAGCTTCACCTTAGAACGATAAGCCGCTCGTATAATAAGATGCCCCGACACAGGAGCTGTAATAAAAACAAATAAGATTCCCGATATTAGGCGAACGCTTATGAATGCGTCGCTGAACCATATATAGATAAATGCCCCTAGGAGGGTCATTAACACTGCTAAAGTTGAGCTTTTTGTCGCGGCATGTGCACGAGTATAGACGTCAGGAAAGCGAATAATACCGATTGCACTTATGACACTAAAGATGCTGCCGATTAAGATAAGGAATGCGCCGATAAATTCACCGATCTCGTTTACGCTCAATGATGACACCTCTCTCTATAAATTTTGAGAGGGCAATCGTACTAATAAACGCCAATATGCCCAAAATGAGGATGACTTCTAAGTAGGCTTTCGTGTTTAGCAAAATGGAAATCGCTGCAATGGCTGAGATAAGATTGACTCCAATCATATCCATTGCGATCACACGATCGGGAATGGATGGACCTCGAATGATGCGATACAGTGATATGAAGATTGCCAAAGCAAACAGTGTAAGTGAAATCTTCAGCATGATTACAATCATCGCGTTACCTCCATAATCGCTTTTTCAAATCTTCCTAAGGAGCGAATAAGATCGCCCTTATAGCGTTCAATATCAAGTGCGTGGATATAAAATACATTCCCTTCCGGCGAAACTTCCATAACCACCGATCCCGGTGTAAGCGTCAAAAGCATCGCAAGCGTCGTTACTTCCCAGTCACTTTTTAACGACGTTTCATACGTGAAAATGCCAGGTTTTATATCAATGTCCTTGCTTAAAATATGTTTCAGCACTACATAAGCAGACATTAACAGTTCGTATACAAAAATGAGGATCAGCTTTAGTACATAATAAAAACGATGGAGGTAAAATTGCTTCCCGAAAAATCGCTGCATAAGAAAAATAATAAAAATACCAACGAGAAACCCTTCAAAAAAGGTGGAGAATCGCATAACATCTTCGTCATTCAATACCATCCAGAGAAAAGCTATAAATAAATTCAAGACGAACTGAGCTGGCACTCGCCATCACCTCTACTTTCTCTTATTCACCTAAAACAGCTTCTACATAAATGCCTGGATTCATTAACGTATTTGCCGCGTCCTTCACATACTCAGATAAACTTTCTGCTCCTAGACCTAATCCAAGCGAAAGAGCTGTCAAAATGACACACGGAATGAGCAAGCTTTTTTTCAGCGGCAATTGTTCTTCTTCACTAATAATCGTTTCTCCCCAAAAACAGTTCTTGAATATCCGCAATAAGGAATATAAAACGAAAACACTCGATAGTAAAGCAAGTGCGAGCAGGACATAATTTCCGCCCTCTACTGCCCCTTGTCCTACTAAAATTTTACCGATAAAGCCGCTTAGTGGCGGGATACCAGCTAGCGCCAACATCACAATAAAGAACATCCAGCCTAATAGGGGATAATTTCGAATAAGACCGCTCATCCTATCAATCTTTGCGGTTCCTGTAAGAGCAACCATTGTACCTGCTAATAAAAATAAGAGTGCTTTTACGATCATGTCGTGGATTAAGTAATAGATTGAGCCTTCGATTGCAGCAGGCGTGGCCACTGCAAGTCCCACCATGATGAATCCTACCGCGATGACGACATTATAAGTAACAATTTGGCGGATATCTTTGTAGGCGACAGCCCCTAGGCTTCCACCAATCAAGGTAATGCCCGCCATCACTCCGATTAATGTATGGGTGATTGAAGGTTCATGATAAAAAAGTAACGTAAACATGCGAAAAAGTGCGTAAATCCCTACTTTCGTCAGCAATGCTCCAAATAAGGCCGCAACTGCTGTTGGTGGCACACTGTATGAACCTGGAAGCCACACGTAAAGTAGGAGTCCAGCTTTTAAACCAAACACGAGTAAAAACAAGATGCTGATGACGGTTAATAAAGGAGTTTGTCCCGCTTCAGCAATTCGAGCAGAAAGATGAGCCATATTCAACGTCCCGACCGCTCCATATAAATAACCTATGGCAACTAAAAATAACCAGGAAGAAACTACATTGATAACGACGTATTTGATCGATTCCTTAAATTGAGGCTTTGTCCCTCCAAGTGTAATCAACACATATGAAGCTAATAGCATTACTTCGAAACAAACATATAAGTTAAAAAGATCACCCGTTAAAAAGGAGCCATTGACACCCGCGACCATAAATAACACGAAAGGATAAAAAAACATGTTTTCCCGAGCCTGCCCAATCGTATAAAAAGCGTAAATTAAACAAACCCCCGCTACGATGCTTGACGTCATGACAAGAAGCATCGAAAACGAATCCCCTACGAAAAGGATGCCGAACGGCGGCTTCCAATTTCCAAAGTCGATGCGCATAATCCCATTCGTTTGAATCATCTCTAACATATACATGCTTAAACCTGCAACTAACAACAAAGCCGCGAAACTAATCCATCTTTGCAGGCGAATGAATGGCCTTAGAAAAATAAGAATAATACCCGTTATAAGCGGGATGACCATAGGCATAACAAGGATATTATTCATCTTTCAACCCTCTTGCAATCTGTGCTTCTTGATACGTTCGATACGCAAGTACGAGGAGGAATGCAGTGACAGCAAAACTGATCACGATTGATGTTAAAATTAACGCTTGCGGGAGAGCATCCGTGTATGTTCCGTTTCCTTCCCCAATTACAGGCACGCCGCCTCTTTTCAATCCACCCATCGACATCAATAACAGATGGGCAGCGTGGGATAATATCGCAGTCCCCAAAATAACGCGTAAAACCCCTTTTGATAAAAGTAAATAGGTGGCAACCGTCACCAACACTCCCGCCAAAATGATGATTACTGTTTCCATACTTCTTACACATCCTCACTAATACTCAAAATAATCGTTACGACCACTCCTACTACGGCCAACGCAACTCCTGCCTCAAATAACGTGACAGTCGCAAGCGCTGTTTTCCCAACTACAGGCAAGTCTACGTAGGAATGCGTCTGACTTAAAAATGGGACACGATAAAATAACGAACCTAGTCCCGTCGCTACAACGATAAATGCTCCTAAGGCAGCAACTTTTTTAAAATCCAAGGGGATTCCATTCGTAATCGTTTCAATATCAAAAGCAAGGCAAAGTAAGACGAACGCGGAGGCAAGAATTAGCCCCCCGATAAAACCGCCGCCCGGACTATTATGACCCGATATAAATAAGTAAATGGCCATCGTCAAAATAATGAATACTACGATTTTCGTGACCGTTTGCAAAATCACATCATTGATTTTCAACGTTTTCGTCCTCCTTTTTTGCCCTGAGCTTGATCAACGTGTATACCCCGATTCCCCCAATAAAGAGAACAATGACTTCAAGCATCGTATCGAATGCACGAAAATCGCCGAGTATTGCATTCACAATATTAAGGGCACCAGAGAGCTCATATGCATTTTCAAAATACGCTGAAATGCTTTCAAACAGTTTTCCGCTCTGGACAGAGAGTGCAACTACTACAAAGATGACACCTACTAAAATAGAAACTAGTACATTGAAACGTTTTGTTTTTTGCGGAGAATTCTCCTTCTCTCTCTTCGGTAAGAAATAAAAGCAAAGCAGAAATAAGGCGGTCGTCACTGTTTCTACAACGAGCTGAGTAAGAGCTAAATCTGGCGCTCGGAATAAAACAAATAACAGCGCAATTGAATAGCCGAGAACCCCATTTAACAGGATGGCCGTAATTCGCGATTTTGCAAATATAAGCGCTATTCCAGCAACCATCATCGTTAAAACGATAAGCGATTCATAAAGACTTATAGGTGCATTACTAGAAAAATCGAAGTGAAAAGCATCTGTTAATAAAAAGATGCCGCCAACAGCTATTCCAAAAAATAGAAAAATATAAACTAAATAATCACGCAGTGAACCTGTCATATACAACGAAGTTATTTTAAAGCCACGCAATTCAATTTGTTCCAGGGCAGAATTGTATAATTGATCAAATGTCCATTTGCCAGGTGGAATATAAAGACTCTTCCTGCGGCTTTGGATTCTAAATATAAGAATACCCACAACGACTACCCCAATAGTCATCCATAATGCCGGAGTAAATCCATGCCATATTGAAATCGGTTCGTGCATTCCTTTTAAAGAAGGGAAAATGCTAGCTAAACCAGGTCGTAAAAGATAATCACCTAATTGATTCGGGAATAGAAAAATACCGATGATTAAAACCGCTAAGATGATTGGTGGAATCAACATCCCGATTTTCGCTTCATGGGCTTCATGCTCTAATTTTTCAGGTTGATACGACCCAAAGAATGTTTTAAACACGATGATCATACAATAAACGAATGTTAAAACACTTGCGATCCACGCAATAATGGGAAATAACAATCCGAATGTGTGTATAGTAAAAAGATTGGACTGACTCACATTGACAACCGCTTCAAAAAACATTTCCTTACTTAAAAAACCATTGAACGGAGGTAAGCCCGCCATTGAAAAACTTCCAATCAATGCGATCGTAAACGAAATAGGCATGAAAGACATCAAGCCGCCTAATCGACGTATATCCCTTGTCCCGACTCCATGGTCGACAATTCCTACGACCATGAAAAGAGCCCCTTTGAACGTCGAATGATTAACAAGGTGGAAAAGAGCAGCAAATGAGGCTTGCGTGTAAAGAATGGCATTCTCGCCTGCCCCTAATTGGTGTGCGATTGACCCAATTCCAAATAAACTCATAATTAGTCCTAACTGACTGATCGTGGAATAAGCGAGCAGAGCTTTTAAATCAATTTGGCGGATGGCATTAAACGATCCCCAAAATAATGTGACTAGCCCAATGCAGCTAACGAGCCAAAACCATATTTCGCTGCTTCCAAAAACAGGAGTAAAGCGAGCAACTAGATAAATACCTGCTTTTACCATTGTGGCTGAATGGAGATATGCACTGACAGGGGTCGGCGCTTCCATGGCATCTGGAAGCCATATATGGAAAGGGTATTGAGCAGATTTCGTGAAAGCACCAATAAGCAGCAATACTAGTGCCGGAATAAAAAGGGCATGATTTGGATCGATAGTCGAAAGAATTTCACGAACACTCATCGTAGCAGTCATAAGATAAATCATAATAAAGCTCGTCAGCATCGCAATTCCGCCGCCAAAAGTGATGAGCAATGCTTTTTGCGCACCGTAGCGCGATTTTTTTCTGTGATACCAGAAGGCAATCAATAAAAAAGACGAGATGCTAGTTAATTCCCAAAATACATATAAGACCATTAAATTATCAGAAAATACAACCCCAAGCATCGAACCCATAAATAAAAGTAAATAACTATAAAAATGATGCAAAGATTCTTTTGCAGATAAATAATAAATGGAATAAAGGATGACTAGACTCCCAATACCTGTGATCAAAAGTCCAAAAATGATACTAAGTCCGTCAACGTAAGTCGTGAAGTTTATCTCATAGGAAGGAATCCATTGAACGGTATTTATGTACGTGTTGCCTCCTGCTATAGAAGGAATAAAGCGTGTAAGAGCAATAAATAGAACGGTCGGTATTATGAGTACAAACCAACCGACATGGATCCGGGGTATTTTTTTATATAGAAGTGGAATCACGAGGGCCGCAATAAAGGGTATCATGATTGCCAGTTGTATCGATATCAATATAAAACCTCCCTTAGTTATCGGATAACAATAAATATCGGTTTCGATATAGCTTATATCTTATAGGGGTTGACTCCTATGTCAACAAACGGGATAATAAGAGACCATAACCCATTAATAAAAGAGGGCTCTATGGGGGAAACCAACATTATGTCGGAATGGGTTCAAGTTTCACGTAATGCCAATACAAAGAGATAACGATTAAGCCCTGTACTTTTTATTTTTCCTTAATATTATACAATAATGACAGCCTTTCTACACAAATGAAGTTCGGGTGCATAAGATTTTCTTATTAAAAGTGGCTATTTTTCATAACTTTTCTTAATCCTTCTATCCTCTATTGTATTTTGCAGCATTTTTATATATAATGATTTAGTTTTAAAGATTTTGACGCCTTTATGTATTCGAATGAACCATTTTAAGAGGTGAATTTTTTCATGAAGAAAGTGAAGGGTCGTATGGATGAGAGTATTCTCGTTTGTGTATATTACGGTCCAAATGGCGAGCGCTTGATTAGACGTGGTCATAAAATGGCAAGCATGTTGAATTGTCCATTATATATTTTGACCGTAGATCCGCTTCCGTATGATAAATTTGATGCGGAAAAATCGGGTTATATTGAACGGTGGAAAGAACTTGCTGAAGAATTTGAAGCTGAAGACTTTTTGTTGATAGACAACGAAAAGCGCCCAGTCGCTAAAGTCATCGCGGGAATTGCACATAAATATAACATTACACAAATCGTAATCGGACAAACTGCCCAAAACCGATGGGAAGAGATTACGAAAGGATCCTTCGTTAACGTTCTTTTGAGAGAAATATCATCTTTCATTGATATTCATATCGTAGCGTTAGATCGGACCGTTAAAGGCGGAGAAGATATCGCCTACGAGACCGGCGTCCGCGCTTATTTGATAAAGGAAGATGACGGATATCGCCTTTGCTTCACCTGCCAAAAGAATATTAGCTATGAAGGAATCTTTTACAAAGAAATCGGAACCGATTTTAATAATGGACTCTTTAAATTCATTCACGACGGAAAAACATACCAAGTTCACGTGACTGAAGACAAAGTGATCAACCCCATTGAAGACCCGTTAAAAATTATGTAGGATTAAGCCTAGTTGCTTAATCCTTTTTTATTGTAAGCCGCTCGAGTTGAATCTAATTAACATCGCTTTTCTAATACCACTTCAGCTACATTTCTTCAAAAATCAAGACGCTTTATGGTATCTTATAAGAATGAGTTTTTTCTAATTAGGAAGAGGTTTTATGATGAATGATAAACATGTAAGTCGAGAATCCTCCTTTCAAAGTTTACTATTGATTCTTGGTATTATTTTTATTGCGTTTAATTTACGGCCAGCCCTTACATCTGTCGGTCCCTTAATTGGCACTATCCGTGCAGATTTTGGTATTTCCAATGGAGTGGCCGGGATGATCACAACTCTTCCTTTGCTGGCGTTTGCAGCATTTTCTATCATTGCTCCAATCATAGGGAAAAAATGGGGAAATGAGGCCACGCTTTTTATTAGTTTACTTGTATTATTAGCTGGGATCCTTGTTCGTTCATCTGGTCATTTAGGTCTCCTTTTTGTAGGAACAGCCTTGATTGGAATCGGAATTGCCATTTGTAATGTCCTGCTGCCAGCGATTGTCAAACAACGCTATCCCTATAAGGTCGGAATTATGACAAGCATCTATTCTACCTCGATGGGCTTATGTGCAGCAACAGCATCAGGCCTAAGCATCCCGTTAGCAAAAGGAGTCGGACTTGGTTGGCATCTTACACTTCTCTTGTGGGGAATTGTTGCCCTTCTAGGGGCGGTTATCTGGTTCCCTCAAGTATTAAAAACTGGCAAAAATCCGATTTTACAACCAGCCGGTCTATCAATTAAGAGTATGTTTCGATCGCCGATAGCCTGGCAAGTCACCCTTTTTCTTGGTCTACAGTCGATGCTCTTTTATGGACCGATTACTTGGCTTCCGGAAATACTAATTAATAAGGGATTTAGTATCAGTGGTTCGGGATGGATGTTGAGCTTTATGCAATTTTGTAGCTTGCCAGCCAATTTTCTTACACCTGTACTAGCTGGGAAAATGAAAAATCAGCGTCCCATTGTCATCGTTGTTGGGATTTTATATTTGGTAAGTTTAATAGGATTAATAATAGGCGGAAACACCTTTTTCCTTTCTCTTTGTGTTTTATTCTTAGGGGTAGCACAGGGAGCTTGCATTAGTTTAGCCCTTACTTTATTTAGCCTACGCTCTGCTGATTCTACACAGGCCGCTCAATTGTCGGGAATGGCACAATCAGTTGGGTACTTAGTAGCGGCAATCAGCCCCATATTTATCGGTATGTTATTTGACCTTACCAAGTCATGGACCTTACCACTATTATTCCTCTTGCTTGTCGCTGTAGGAACCATTTTATCTGGGCTTGGAGCAGGAAGAGATGTGTATGTTGGAGAACGTTCGCCATCCCGAAATAAAGCATAAGAAATAGAATGGGGTATCCCGTTCTATTTTTTTAGGAAAAAAATGGTCCCTTTATGTATTGACAGTTCAATCGGCAGAAACATATAATGAACATATGAATAATTGTTCATATGTTCATCTGATAAAAGAGGTGTTTTTATGCAAAAAGAATTAACCATTCCTGAAACTTGCAGTCAAACAGTCATTCATGAGGACGTTGTTCAAAAGGTGCAAGCAACGATTCCGAAGGATAACAGTTTGATTGAGGTAGCGGAACTTTTTAAAGTGCTGGGTGATCGTACTAGAATAAGAATTCTCCATTCCTTATTTCAAACGGAAATGTGCGTATGTGATATCGCGTATTTACTGAATATGACACAATCTTCTATTTCTCATCAATTACGCGTATTGAAGCAAGCTAAGTTAGTAAAAAATCGGAAAGAAGGAAAAGTTGTTTATTATTCGCTTGCGGATGATCACGTGATTCAGATTTTTGATCAAGCACTTGAGCATGTAAACGAAGGATAATATAGAGAAATTTTAGGAGAGAGACAGATGGAGAGGCAGAATCGAAAAATAAAACAAGAAATCCTCCTTGAAGGACTAGATTGTGCGAATTGTGCTATAAAGATTGAGAATAGTGTAAAAGGAATGGACGGAATTAAGGATTGCTCTGTTAATTTTGTTAATAAAACTCTTACGTTAGAAGCGATTCAAAATGATAAAACAGATATTATTTCTGCGGTAAAAAAGAAAGTAAAAATAATCGAGCCTTCTATTACACCTTTGGAAAAAGGAAACGACCACGATCATGACCACGGCAGCAAAAATACAAAAGTGATTATTTCTCGATTAATTATAGGTGCACTGTTAGCAGCCATCGGAATGTTTGCACCCATATCTGAACTGCTGGAACTCGCGATTTTCATCATCGCCTACTTAATTATCGGTGGAGATATTGTGCTGCGTGCAGCAAGAAATATTGTGCGCGGGCAAGTATTTGATGAAAATTTCTTAATGGCGATTGCGACGATTGGCGCTTTTGCGATCAAACAATATCCAGAAGGCGTAGCCGTTATGCTGTTTTACCAAGTGGGAGAGCTATTCCAAACGATTGCTGTGAACCGCTCGCGTAAATCAATTAGCTCGCTTATGGATATTCGTCCCGATTCCGCCAATCTTAAAAAAGACGGGAATATAGTTACGGTTTCCCCTGAAGAAGTAAAAATCGGGGATCTCATCATTGTAAAGCCCGGCGAAAAAGTGCCTTTGGATGGAAAAATTATTGAAGGAAGCTCCATGGTCGATACGTCCGCTTTAACTGGTGAATCCGTACCTCGTGAAGTCGAGGCTGGTAATGATGTATTAAGTGGATTCATTAATAAAAACGGCGTTCTTACTGTAGAAGTGACAAAAGAATTTGGCGAATCAACCGTTTCAAAAATTCTTGATTTAGTTCAGAATGCGAGCAGCCGCAAAGCACCTACGGAAAATTTTATAACTAAATTTGCTCGTTACTATACACCTGTTGTCGTCATTGTGGCAGTTGTGTTAGCCGTTTTGCCGCCTCTACTCATTGCAGAAGCACTCTTTTCAGATTGGATTTATCGTGCGCTCGTCTTTTTAGTTATCTCTTGCCCTTGTGCCCTTGTCATTTCCATCCCGCTCGGCTTTTTCGGCGGAATTGGGGCCGCTTCAAAATCTGGGATTCTTGTAAAAGGAAGCAACTATTTAGAAGCATTAAACGATGTAAAATATATTGTTTTTGATAAAACAGGAACGTTAACAAAAGGTGTTTTTGAAGTTACGAGCATTCATCCGAAAAATATGACTGCAGATGAATTATTGGAATACGCTGCCTTTGCTGAAATACATTCCAATCACCCGATTGCCCTTTCCATTAAAAAGGCATACGGAAAAGAAATGAATGAAGAAGCTATTGTAGATTACAATGAGATTTCCGGGTACGGAATTCAAGTTTCAGTGAGTGGCAAAAAAATCATTGCCGGAAATGCAAAGTTAATGAAAAAAGAAGAAATATCATTTGAACAACCAGATGTGATCGGTACCCTTGTCCATGTTGCGGTAGATGAGCAATACGCAGGGTACATCGTTATTTCCGACCAAGTAAAAGAAGATTCCGCTCAAGCGATTCGCTCTTTAAAAGAACTCGGCATCAAAAAGACTGTCATGCTCACGGGAGACGCTAAAACAGTTGGCAATGCAGTCGGTAAAGAACTAGGCCTAGATGAAGTGCATGCCGAGCTTTTACCACATCATAAAGTGGAAGAAATTGAAAAACTCGATGCACGAAAAACGGCAAATGAAAAAATCATTTTCGTTGGCGACGGTATTAATGATACACCTGTTCTTGCACGGGCAGACGTGGGAATGGCAATGGGCGGATTAGGATCTGATGCAGCGATTGAAGCGGCCGATATCGTCATCATGACCGACGAACCATCAAAAATTCCTAGCGCCATCAAAATTGCAAAAAGAACGCGCCAGATCGTTTGGCAAAATATCTTTTTCGCCCTAGGAGTCAAAGCCATTTTTCTTATACTTGGAGCCTTCGGAATTGCGACAATGTGGGAAGCGGTATTTTCGGATGTAGGCGTTACTCTGTTAGCAGTTTTGAATGCGATGAGGGTGTTGAAAGTGAAGGATATTTGAAAGTAATCTCGATAAAAAGCTTGGATAATCATTTCCAAGCTTTTTTGCGTGGACATAAGGACGGAGGTGGATTAAGAAATTACGTCTCATATATAAGAGATAATGGACATAGTCGTATGGAATTACGAATATGTGTCCAATATAGCGCGAAATTCGGACATAATTGAGAACGAATTAAGAAGTTACGTCCAATATAGCGTGAATATTGGACATAACGATGAATGAGTTAAGAAGTTATGTCCTAATTAAGCTAGTTACTGGACACGGGCTTCAATATTTAAGGATTGATTGTCAAAAGTTTTCTCCATAGTCATTCTCTTCTTCTCTTCTTCGAAAATTTAGCATAAAAATGTTTGTATATAACAAAAAAGCTATCTGGAAAATCAATGTTAATGTGATTTTCCAGACAGCCTTTATTTCCTTTCATTAATCACCCTAACCTGCTCGAGCGAGAGACCTGTTATATCCGCTACATCTTCTACAGAATTTCCTTTTTTAAGAAGTTTAACAGCAATTTCTAACGCTTTTTGTTTTTCTCCTTCAGCGAACCCTTTCTTCTCTCCCTCATTAATATAGTACTTCGCAAGTGCAGTATCTTTCATGGAAAGTCCCATCGGGATACCTCCTTTTGATTTAGATGATTCACCAAAATTGTGCGGAACCCCTTTGGCTACTTTTCACCAAAGGGGTCATATAATAATTTTCTATTCTAGATCTAGCCCTTACTATACGAATCCTCACTCACTTCATCTATAAAAAACGTTCTCGTCCCCTTAGAGAAAAGATGCAGCTCATGCATGGCCCTTGTACAAGCTGTGTAAAAAAGCTTCCGTTCATACTCGCGTCCATATTGTTCGTTGGAGGCGTTATAGATGATGACCGCGTCAAATTCAATCCCTTTCGCTAAATACGCTGGCAGGATGATGATGCCTTTTTCATAAGAATTGGCGTTTAAATCCATTAGGCGAACGGGTAATGATGCTTTTAATGCGTTGTATGCTGCCTGGCTTTCCTTCATTGTTTTACAGATGATGGCAATCGTCTCGTGGCCTTTTTCTTTTAATTGCCCCACACATTCTGCTATTTTGGTATTTAACGTGTCATGGTCATCGACCTCAATCAAAGCCGGTTTTTCCCCATCACGATTAAATGGTTCAATCAAGTCTCCGCCTGTGATTAAACCTTTTGTAAAATCGACTATTTGCTTTGTTGACCTATAGCTCTGTCTTAATACGATTTTCTCCGTTCCCTCAGGTTCCATATTTAATAGAGACGGCGCATCTATCGTATGTGCGTAAATCGCTTGATTCACATCTCCTAAAATCGTCATTTTACAATGCGGAAACAGTTGTTTTAAAAATTCAAATTGAAACGGTGAATAGTCCTGCGCTTCATCAATGAACAAATGACGAATAAGCGTATTCGATTTTCGCCCTTCCAATTGATCTTGTAAATACAAATACGGAGTAGCATCCTCGTACGAAATAATATTAGCCTTCAAGTTTTTTAGCGTCTCGTCACAAATTTCTTCCCATCCATCAGGCCATTCGAACGGTTCTTTTAATGTAAATAGCTTGCGATATAAGGCTTTCATATTTAAAAATTTGTTTTTCTTTACAGCGCTTCGAATTTTCTTAAAATGTTTATTGACAATTGATTTCGCTAAAATTTGAAACTCTCGATCTGCGTCATCAAACGTTTCTTCGTCTTCTCGTTTATCTTTTTGCATATGCTGGAATACTTCTAAATAGTCGGTTTTATCCAGTAGCTCCGCTTCATTTAACACCCAATCCTTTGTTCTTTCCAGCTTCTCTTGTTTTGCAATTTCCTTTAAAAGCCATTCTGCCGTCAGCTTCAATCGATTTGGAATTGAAATAGACGGATCAAGCGAATAAAAGTATTCATATATTTCTTGAGCCGAAACTATCGTTCGACCGCGGAACGATATTGTTTTAAAAATAAGCCCATTCTTTGAAAGTTTTTCAACATAACGATCAATCTGTGTTTTAAAATCTAACCCCGCTTTATAACGAATGGACTTCATTTTCGTTTCGTATCCCGTCTCATCCATAGCAGTGAGCGTATATTCCATCTGTAGAAAAGAATCTTCCACATGGTATTGACCACCGAGCCTTGTTTTTAAATACTGCTGGTACGTCGTCTGCTCCATATTTTCCTCACCGAGTTCAGGCAACACGGTCGCAACATAGCTATTGAATAGCGGGTTCGGAGAAAACAACATAATATTATCAGAGGAAAGCGTATTGCGGTAACGATAAAGCAAATAGGCGACACGTTGCAAGGCCGCAGACGTTTTTCCACTACCAGCTACCCCTTGTACAATCAATATTTTACTCTTTTCATTACGGATAATATGATTCTGTTCACGCTGGATTGTCGCAACAATACTTTTCATTTGCGTACTCGCATTGCCGCCAAGCACTTCTTGAAGGAGGCTGTCACCAATCGTAACCCCCGTATCAAACATACCTTTTAAAACGCCATTTTTTATAATGTATTGACGTTTTAATTCCATCGTCCCACTTATCTCCCCCGAAGGAGTTTTATAAATAGCACGTCCCGGCGAAAAATCATAATATAAGCTTGAAATCGGAGCTCGCCAATCGTAGATGAGGAATTCTTCATCGTTCACATCCATTAAGGATGCGATTCCGATATAGATTGATTCAGCGGACTTTTCACCATCTTCAAGAAAATCGATACGGCCAAAAAAAGGAGAGTCTTTAAGTCTGTGCAATTGTTTTAGTAATCGATAGGAATGTCCATGGGTTCTTTCTCTTTCAGCAAGCAGTTCAGCCTGTTGTTTTATGCTTGTAAAAGTTTCAATCACATCGTCCGGTTCATCAAGATTAACCGTGACATCATCCCAGAACGTTTTCCGTAAATCGATGATCCCACCTTTTAGACCACCCATATTTTCTTGAATATGATTGACCTTTTGATTAATTACATCTTGAACGAACTCCACTTTCTGCTGCTCTTTTTCCCACTCCTTACTCATTCGCATCAACCTCTCCTTTTTTAAATAAAAATGCTTGACAACATGTTTATTTATTGATAAAATTATTATTGGGTAAATGTGTTTACAACCAATAAATAAGAATACAAACAAAATCTAGAATACCATGATTACATAAAAATATCAATGGCTGAACGGAATCTTCCGCTCAGCTTTTTTCTCGTTGGTAGCAATAAATCACTTTTTGAATCCTATTCCATTTCCTTCGTTGCTCCATATCCATACAAATAAACACTCCTAATATGTTATATATTACTATTCGAATATGTCATTATTAAATCCTTTTTTCCATTTATAAAATTCAAGTTTTATACGAAATAAAAAAGCAGTCTTTTTTTCATACGAATTTAGACTGCTTTTCGGCTATTTAGTTTATCTATGCTCCTGAAGGAACGGCTGAATCGTCAAATCTGCGTTCTAAGTTGACGAATTTGTTGTATTCTTTTACGAAGGCAAGCTGGACTGTTCCAACTGGGCCGTTACGCTGCTTAGCGATAATGATTTCAATGATGTTTTTGTTTTCAGATTCATGGTCGTAGTAATCGTCGCGGTATAAAAAGGCAACGATGTCGGCGTCCTGCTCGATACTTCCCGATTCCCTTATGTCCGACATCATCGGACGCTTATCTTGGCGCTGCTCTACTCCACGTGAGAGCTGAGAAAGCGCGATAACCGGGACCTGGAGTTCACGGGCTAGTGCTTTTAGAGACCTGGAAATCTCCGATACTTCTTGCTGACGGTTTTCACTGGAACGGCCACTACCCTGAATGAGCTGCAAGTAGTCAATCAAGATCATTCCAAGTCCGTGTTCTTGTTTCAAGCGACGACATTTTGAACGGATCTCGCTAATACGAACCCCTGGAGTATCGTCGATGTAAATACCAGAGTTTGATAGACTACCCATCGCCATCGTCAGCTTACGCCAATCCTCATCTGTTAAAGAACCTGTCCGTAAATTTTGGGCATTTATATTCCCTTCGGCACAGAGCATCCTCATGACAAGCTGCTCCGCTCCCATTTCCAGACTAAAGATCGCGACATTTTCGCCCGTTTTCGTACCAACGTTTTGAGCAATGTTGAGGGCAAAAGCGGTTTTACCAACTGATGGACGTGCTGCCACAATGATTAAGTCATTGCGCTGGAATCCGGCAGTCATGCGATCAAGGTCAGCAAATCCAGTAGGAATTCCAGTTACGTCCCCTTTTCTATTATGAAGAAGTTCGATATTATCATAGGTTTGAACGAGTACATCTTTAATATTTTTGAAAGCACTGGAATTTTTTCGCTGTGCGACTTCCATAATATGCTTTTCCGCTTCATCCAGAACGGCCTCTACTTCATCTTCGCGAGAATATCCATCTGTTACTATATTCGTAGCCGTTCGAATTAATCTGCGTAACAATGATTTTTCTTCGACGATACGAGCGTAGTAGCTAATATTTGCGGCAGTTGGCACGGAAACGGCAATTTCACTCAAATAGGAAACTCCGCCTACATCCTCCAACATTTTTGAAGCAGCCAGTTCTTCTGTAACAGTAACTAAATCTATCGCCTTTCCTGTCTCACTTAATTTCAGCATAACGTCGAATATCTTTTGGTGGGAACTTCGGTAAAAATCCTCCGGAAGCAAGATTTCTGACGCTAGCATCAATGAGGTGGGCTCCAAAAAAATGGCCCCGATTACGGCCTGTTCAGCTTCAATATTTTGCGGTGGCGTTCGATCTGAAAAATCAGCATTCATAGTACTCACCTTCCACGAATCAATCACAAATTTTACTGATATAAAAAATGTGATCGGCCAAGACCGCATCACATTTTTGTCTAGTTCTATTCTATCATGAAATCTCTAGTGAAAGTATGGTAATTTTAGTTTTCTTCTTTTACATGGACATCTACAGTTGCAACGACTTCATGATGGAGCTTCACGGGTACTTTCGTTACACCTAATGTACGAATCGCATCTTCTAAACCAATTTTACGTTTATCAATTTTAATATTGTGTGACTTTTTTAATTCATCGGCAATTTGTTTGCTTGTAATCGATCCAAATAAACGTCCGCCTTCACCTGATTTAGCTTTTAATTCAACTGTTAGTTTTTCAAGTGTTTCCTTTAATTTCTTAGCTTCCGCTAATTCCTCTCTCGCTTGTTTCTCTTCTTTTTTCTTTTGGTTATCTAAATTTTTCATATTCCCAGGTGTTGCCTCTACAGCTAAACCTTGTTTAATTAGAAAGTTATGTGCATAACCATCTGCTACATTTTTAACTTCCCCTTTTTTCCCTTTACCTTTAACGTCTTTCAAGAAAATAACCTTCATGATTCTTGGCTCCCTTCCAAATAATCATCTAATACTTGTTTCAATTTTAACTCAGCTTCAACGATATTGACATCATGGAGCTGCACTGCCGCGTTCGATAAGTGTCCGCCGCCGCCGAGTGCCTCCATTATGATTTGCACATTGATTTCTCCTAAAGATCGAGCGCTAATGCCAACTTCGTCTGGTCCCCTCTTTGAAATGACAAACGAGGCGGAGACCCTATCCATTGTGAGTAAAGTATCAGCTGCTTGGGCGATGACGACTGGATCAAAAATTTCATCTTCCATTCCACTCGCTATCGCAATCCCTTTAGAATAAAACTCAGTCGTTTCTATTAATTTTGATCGTTTTATATACGTATTCATATCTTCTTTTAGAAACTTTTGAACTAATATCGTATCTGCACCTTGCGCCCTTAAATAGGAAGCAGCATCAAAAGTACGTGATCCTGTTCGGAGCGTAAAGCTTTTCGTATCAACTATAATACCAGACAATAATGCTGTTGCTTCTATTGTGTTGATTGGGCTTGCCTTATCCCCTTTTGGCTGGTACTCAAGGAGCTCGGTCACTAATTCAGCCGTCGATGATGCATATGGCTCCATATAGACCAAAAGCGGTTTTTTAATAAAATCTTCGCTGCGACGATGATGATCAATCACAACAATTCGTTCTGTTTTGTTCAACAGTTTCTCTTCAATCACGAGAGCAGGCTTATGTGTGTCAACAACGACGAGAAGTGTACGGTCTGTCACTAGTTCCATCGCTTCATCCGGAGTAATAAAACGGGAGTGAAGGTCAGGATAGGAACTAGTTTCTTCTATTAGGCGCTTTACTCCCGTATCAATCTCTGAAGCATCAATGACAATATATCCTTCCCGGTTATTCAATTCAGCGGCTTTCCGAATCCCAATGGAGGCACCAATCGCATCCATATCCGGATATTTATGCCCCATAACAATGACTTTATCACTTTCTACTATTAATTCCTTCAAAGCGTGGGAAATGACTCGAGCACGCACCCTCGTTCTCTTTTCCATTGGATTGGTTTTTCCACCAAAGAATTTTAATTTCCCATTTGGCAATTTAATTGCGACTTGGTCACCGCCTCGCCCCAAAGCTAAATCGAGGCTAGATTGGGCTTGGACACCTAGGTCTGGCAAAGGCAAATCCCCGATTCCAACACCGATACTTAACGTAAGAGGGACGTTTTGTTTCGCTGTTTCTTCCCTAACTACATCTAATATTGAAAATTTATCATTTTCCAAGTCATGGTATATTTTTTCATTCAGCAATATGACAAATCGATCCGAAGATGTTCTTTTTAGAAAAATACCATGTTCAAGAGCCCAATTATTCAACAGCGACGTAACCTTGCTGTTTAATCCACTTTTCGTCTGATCGTCCATCCCTTGCGTGGCATCATCATAATTATCTAGAAAAATGATGCCAATGACATTTCGTTCCGATTCATATCTTTGAACAGTCTCGATTTGATTCGTGACATCGAAAAAGTATAGTAATTTCTCTTCCAACTTAAGCTCAACTCGAAATTTCCTATCATCAATCGTCACGATTTCGCTCTCTAATTCTTGTTTGATTAATGGAATAATTTGCTCCCCTATTTCATAGAGGGACTTCCCAATGAGAGTATTTTCCTGAAAACAAGCTGCCATATATGGATTTGACCATTCAACGATATAATCATCATTTATAAGCATAATTCCAATCGGCATTTCCATTAAAGCCTCTTCACCGACTTTTTTTACTCTATATGAAAGGGTCGAAATATACTCCTCTGTGTCTTTAATCGTTTCTTTTTCTCCTCGGACAGCTGCATAAAATAATGCAAAGAGCAGTAAAATGCCAATCAACGCTACCCATAAATATTGAAATGCCGTTAAGATCAGTAGAATAGTTGAAATCACTACTATGCCATATAACGGGTAACGTGATTTACCACTCTTTAAATATGAAGGCATTCACTCAGCTCCTTTATCAGAAAAGCTTATGCACCTAACTCATCAACCGAGTTTGTTGCGATAAAGGACTCATGGCAGATACAAGCCAATGTTCGCTTACGCAAAAAGTTCGCTAGTCGACAGGCGCTTTCAGCTAGACATTATAGTCTAACTTGATTAGGAATTTATTCTTCAAATACTACTTATTATTTATTCGTTCTCTTAAATCAAATCCTATATCAATTATACCTAAGACTCGTACAATTGAAAGGAAGAAAGGCAGAAAAAACGTTAATACAACTGCTAAAATTGGAATAGCGATCGACCATTTTTTCATATGACAATAGAAAAAGATAAAAGCTAATCCTTGCAGTACTAAAAGAGTCTGTAATATAAGACCAGCATTGACGACTGCCATATGTAAATAAGAATCTGTTTCAATCTTAAATAGTAGTGAAATGATGAGCACCAATAAATATAGCCAAAGTATATTTTTCGGGAATTTCAATCGACGAAATGGCGGAAACTTCGGCACGTCTATTCCTAATCTTTTAATGATCGGGAAATTTACAGCCATAATGATAATGACACTGATAAAAGCTGTACTAATCAATAATGTAGGCAACATAGATATCATTAAGTTGACCATATCATTTAATTGCTCTTGAAATTCTATCGGCGGCGACATCCCCATCATATTCAATGTATTCGTATATTGATCAATGGACGTTTGAAACATATTTTTAAGTTCATCCATAAAATTAATTTTTAAAAATATTGCCGCCACTATAAAAATCAATATGATATTTGCAATGAACACGATGCTGGATGATATATAAATAATTTGTTTGCTTTCTTTCGCTCTAATTCCATATCCCATCATTAAACCTGTTGTACCAAATAAAAATGCAATAGGTAGGGCTGGATAAGATCCAATTATAAAAGATATCACCAACGCAGCAACGATAAAGACGATAGAATGCTTCACTGAATATTTTGCGCTATATAGAAGGAAGGGCAAAATAAAAAACAAGTACATCACAATTGTTGAAAAAGGAATAAAGATCGCTAATAGCAGCATTATTGTATATAGGGCTAACAACAATGCCCCTTCTGTCAGCGTTTTTGTATTGTTCACTCTCCCACCTCGTCTTGTGAACACATATGTTGTTCACACTCCATTTTTAAAAACTGTATTCTTCTATTTTAACGGTGAACGGTGTATCATTCAACTTTACTGCTACCTTTAAAATTGAAACCCTAAAGAAAAAAGGCCCCATTCCCGACACACACTTTTACAAAAGTATGTGTCAAGCTTTGGATAGCCTTTATTTCATAAAATCTATGATCAGACCTATTATTCGCCTGAAACGAATGGAAGTAAAGCCATTTGACGAGCACGCTTAATTGCTGCTGTCAATTTACGTTGATACTTCGCACTTGTTCCAGTTACACGGCGTGGAAGAATTTTCCCACGTTCGGAAATGAATTTTTTAAGTAACTCAACGTCTTTATAGTCAATGTGTGTAATTCCGTTCGCTGTAAAGTAACACACTTTACGACGTTTGCGTCCGCCTCTGCGTCCACCTGCCATAACAATAACCTCCTATCAGAATTAGAATGGAAGATCGTCATCCGAAATGTCAATTGGCTGTCCATCATTCGAGAATGGATCTTCGTTTGCTCGGGTAAAGTTTTGGTTACTGCGCTGATTCTGATTTTGCCCGTAAGGTTGGTATTGGTCATTTTGGTCGCCACCATACGGGTTTCCACCAAAGTCACCACGACCTTGTGAGGAAGAACTTCTTGGTTCAAGGAATTGAACAGAATCTGCCACCACTTCGGTCACATATACACGTTTACCATCCTGTCCTTCGTAGTTGCGGGTCTGGATGCGGCCATCAACACCAGCTAAACTTCCTTTTTTTAAGTAATTAGCAACATTCTCCGCAGGCTTTCTCCAAATCACACAGTTAATGAAGTCGGCTTCCCGCTCCCCCTGTTGATTCGTAAAAGTACGGTTAACAGCCAATGTAAAAGTTGCAACTGGCACTCCATTTGGAGTATAGCGCAAATCCGGATCTTTTGTTAAACGCCCTACTAATACAACTCGGTTCATCATCAGAATCAACCTCTTCCCGTTTACTTCTTTATAAAATGTTTCACGTGGAACAATTAATTTTTATCTTTCATCTTTAACAACAATATGACGGATAATATCGTCACTGATTTTAGCAAGACGGTCGAATTCCTGAACAGCTTCAGGCTCTGCATTTGTTTGGATTAAACGGTAGAAACCGTCACGGAAATCCTCAATCTCGTATGCAAGACGACGCTTACCCCAATCTTTTGATTCGATGATCTCCGCACCTTGTGAAGTTAAAATGTTGTCAAAACGCTCAACAACTGCTGCTTTCGCTTCCTCTTCAATGTTTGGGCGGATAATGTACATGATTTCGTACTTTCTCATCGTTCAGTCACCTCCTTATGGTCTATGCGGCCCTTTATAAAGGGCAAGGAGCAATTTTCATTACTCACAATGTGTAAGTATATCACACAAAGCCTGATTGCGCAATGTCTTGATCCACTTTTTCGCCAACAAGCAAAACCCAGCAAAGATAATTCTTTGCCGGGTTTTGTGTATAACAGACCTCATATTACTGCCATTAGCGTATGCAGACATCAACTAACCTGTGCCTTCGTTTTTTGTTCAGCTATAGCGCCTATCGACTAGCAAATTTCTATTGCCTACAATCATTCAACATCGATTCCCCTAATAAGCGGAATTGTGTTTCCATTATCTCAGACGAAGACCGCGAAATAGGAATATCGATAATCAAGCGCATCCGCTTTTCTTATTTCCACTCTTCTTCTTCGTCTTCACTTTCATACGCGTCTCTTGAAGGATTGTACAACCGTTCAAGATCAGGCTCTTCTGCAAACTCTGTTGCATACCTTGTATTGGTTACTCCTCTATCCTCGTCCCTCGAACCTACATCGGCAGTCTCAGAATTAAATAGCAACCCAAGACAGATGACACCACTTATTCCTACTAATGTGAAAATAAACCTTGCAAAACCGGAATCAGTTCCACCAAAAATGCTTCCGACTAAATCATATTGAAATAAACCAACTAAGCCCCAGTTTATTGCACCAATAACAACTAAGGCTAATGCAATACGTCGTAATGTTTTCACGAAGTACTCCCCTTTCTTCAAAAGTGCAAATCAATAGCACGTTTATTGTATGCTAATGATTCAGTTCTATTATTTGAAGAAAGAGGAATATTTATAACCTAAAAACATCCACTGTTATATTATTACAAAAAAAGACACCCATTAGGTGCCCTATACATTAAATCTAAAATGGATAACGTCTCCATCTTTCACAAGATATTCTTTTCCTTCAAGTCTAACCTTCCCAGCCTCACGAGCTGCTGTCATTGATCCTGCAGCGAGTAAATCGTCATAAGAAACTGTTTCTGCACGAATAAATCCCTTTTCGAAGTCAGTATGGATAATCCCTGCACATTGCGGAGCCTTCATTCCTAATTTAAATGTCCATGCACGAACTTCTTGGACGCCAGCTGTAAAATAAGTGGCTAACCCTAGGAGGTTATACGTTGCCCGAATCAATTGATCAAGTCCCGACTCTTCAATCCCCAGCTCCTCCAAAAACATGGCTTTTTCATCGTCATCTAGTTCGGCAACTTCTTCCTCAATTTTTGCACATACGACGATCACTTGGGAATTTTCTTTTTCCGCATATTCAAGAACTCTTTTTACATATTCATTGCCGGATGGATCTGCTACATCCTCTTCTCCAACATTTGCTGCATATAAAACTTGTTTACTCGTTAGTAAATGCAGACCTTTTACAATTTTCATTTGTTCTTCTGAAAATTCAATCGTTCTTGCTGGTTTACCTGCTTCGAATGTTTCCTTCAACTTTGCTAAAATTTCATATTCGAACATCGCATCTTTATCTTTTTGCTTAGCCATTTTTTCTACACGGCCAATGCGTTTATCAACTGTCTCTAAGTCGGCAAGGATTAATTCCAAATTGATCGTTTCAATGTCATCAATTGGATCGACTTTTCCCGATACGTGAGTAATATCATCGCTTGCAAAACAGCGAACGACATGAACAATAGCATCAACCTGACGGATATGGGATAGAAACTTATTTCCAAGTCCCTCTCCTTTACTAGCTCCTTTGACAATCCCTGCAATATCAGTAAATTCAAAAGCAGTTGGAACGGTTTTTTTAGGCTGTACGAGTTCTGTTAATTTTTGAAGTCTATGATCAGGCACTTCTACGATTCCAACATTCGGATCTATTGTACAAAACGGATAGTTGGCAGCTTCTGCCCCCGCTTTAGTAATGGCATTAAATAATGTAGATTTCCCTACATTCGGCAACCCTACAATTCCTGCTGTAAGAGCCATTTTGGTCACTCCTCTTCCGGGTTTTTCCTTTATTAACACGTTTTTTCTCCTTCACAATTATAGTGATTATACGGAGAAAATACAACTTAACTTTTTTTCTAGCTCTTCATGTTACTTCGGATTCTAAAATTTTCAGATAATATTACATTTAAAAAGCATGAGATTTATTCCTCATGCTTCTCTAAAATTTTCTTGATTTTTCTTGTGAATTCTCTCCGAGGCAACATAACACTGTGGCCACAACCTTCACATTTAATGCGAATATCCATCCCCATACGAATAATCTTCCAGCGATTGGTCCCACATGGATGCTGCTTTTTCATTTCTACGATGTCATTTAGATTAAATTCTTTTTTTTCCAACGTTCATTCCTCCTGAAGATTCCTTCATATTCTCCACGATTCACTTTTAATGAATTTATTTTACCAATAAAATGTTGTTTTTCATAGGCAGTTATTGGATTTTACCATTTCTTATGTATAGAAATGAAAATTCCTCCGTATAATGGGTAAAGAAAAGAAAAGCGGAAGCCGATGTGAATTCTTTTGTTTCGAAGGAAGGAGCGATAATGATGAAATCACAACCGCTGTTTAATCCTCTTGATATGTTTGATGTGAATATTAAGTTTGATGATCCTGCATCTACAAAGAAAATTTCTAGCGGTATTATCGATCTTCTCCCCTTCGGATTAAAAAGAGACGTTGTTATTGTATGTATTGGAACGGATCGATCGACTGGAGATTCACTGGGGCCGCTTGTTGGCACTTTTCTTAAAGAAACAGGATTAGAAAGCTTCCACTTATATGGAACGTTAGAGGATCCTGTTCATGCCGTTAATTTAAATGAAAAAATGGAAATGATTCATCAAATGCATTTTCGACCCTTTATCATTGGCATTGATGCGTGTCTTGGAAGATTAAAAAACATAGGCATGATAAAGGTCGGGTCAGGTCCAGTAAAGCCTGGCGCAGGTGTGAAAAAGGAATTGCCCCCAGTTGGAGATATGCATATAACCGGTATTGTAAACGTAAGTGGTCATATGGAGTTTTTTGTTTTACAGAACACTCGCCTGAATCTCGTGATGAAAATGGCAAAACAAATGGCAGCTGGGATTATGGATGCTGATACAATATATACAAATAAAGAAGCAAGTCTGCAACTGGAATGGGATATAAATACAGAGATGATATAAAAAGAGGCCATTGCCTCTTTTTTATATGATGTATTGATTATAAATAAAGATAATACTTACTATCAACGCAGCAACTAAAATACCTGGTAATAAATTTGCCACTCTGATTTTAATGATTCCGGATAAGTTGAGGCCAATTGCAAAAATCATGATGCCGCCTGTAGCTGTAAGTTCATTGATAAACATATCCATCAATTCAGCTGGGACAAGTCGGTCAATTTGCGTTGCAAATAACGCGATTAGACCTTGGTAAAGTACAACTGGAATAAAAGAAAGAATGACACCAATTCCAAGGGTCGTTGTTAAAATCAATGCGGTAAACCCGTCAATCACCGCTTTTGTATAAAGAACTTGGTGGTCTCCCCTGATCCCGCTATCCAATGCTCCGATAATCGCCATTGCACCAATAACGAAAATTAATGTCGCCGTAACAAACCCTTGAGAGATGTTCCCTTTTTGAGTTGAACCCAGTTTTCTTTCTATCCACAAACCTAATGAATTTAGTTTGTCATCAAGCTGCCACCATTCACCAAGTACCGCTCCTATAACGATGCTTAATATAACAATTAAGAAGTTTCCACTTTTGAAACCCATTTGTAGACCAAGAACCATGACAACCAAACTTATCCCATGCATGACGGTTGATTTCATTTTTTCAGGGATTCTGCTTAAAAATTTTCCTATTAAAGACCCAATAATTATACAAATTCCATTGACTAGTGTACCTAATAGCACCATAATTTCACCTATTTTATAAAAAAATAAGTGCCCTTTAAGGGGCACTACCTCTATTCAGTTTCGTCAAGTATATCAAGAATTCTTTCCAAATCTTCTTGTGTTAAAAATTCTATTTCGATTTTACCTTTTTTCTTCGACTGTTTTATTGTAACCGTCGTTCCAAATTTTTCTCTTAAATTATTTTCTCTTTCCACAATGAAAATATCTTTTTTAGGCTTTTTCTTTTTTGTTTCACGTGGAACATTTTCATTTAGTTGCTGAACTAGATTTTCAAGTTGTCTAACGTTTAAACCTTCTTTAACAGTCCGTTCAGCAATAGCTTGTATTTTTTCTTTTTGCTTAAGCCCTAAAAGTGTTCGCCCATGACCCATAGATAATTTGCCATCAGTTATATATTGTTGAATGTTTTTGGGAAGTGTCAGTAATCTCACATGGTTTGCAATGTGCGGTCTGCTTTTTCCTAGCCTTTTAGATAATTCTTCTTGTGTAATATGAAGTTTTTCCATCAATGTTTGGTACGCAGTTGCCTCTTCAATTGGAGTCAAATCTTCGCGTTGAAGGTTTTCCAATACGGCTAATTCCATCATTTGCTGATCAGTCAATTCACGAATCACAGCTGGAATAGTACTTAACTTCGCTGCTTTTGAGGCGCGGTATCTGCGCTCCCCTACAACAATTTCATAGCCCTTAATATTTTTTCTAACGATGATTGGTTGTAAGACACCGTGTTGAAGTATAGATTCTTTTAATTCCTGAATAGCTTCTTCAGAAAAAACTCGTCTAGGTTGGTACGGATTTGGTTTAATTTCTTTTAAATCAATTTCCCGTACCGCTTCGTCATTATTAATTTCCATATTTGCAAATAAAGCAATCCCTTTTTTTCCGAGACCTTTAGCCATTTTCAGCCACTTCCTTTGCAAGATCTAAATATACTTCAGCCCCACGAGATTTCGAATCATATACAATGATCGGTTCCCCATGACTCGGAGCCTCACTAAGTCGAATATTCCTAGGTATGATCGTTTGGTATACTTTATTTTGAAAATATTTTTTTACTTCTTGAATAACTTGAATGCCTAAATTTGTTCTTGCATCTAGCATCGTTAACAGGACGCCCTCGATCATCAAATCATGATTTAAATGTTTTTGGACTAATCGAACTGTATTTAACAATTGACTTAACCCTTCGAGTGCATAATATTCACATTGAACGGGTATTAAAACTGAATCTGAAGCAGTCAATGAGTTAATTGTAAGTAAGCCAAGTGATGGCGGGCAGTCGATTAATATATAGTCAAAATCATCTTTTACCTGATCTAAGGCTCTTTTTAAACGAACTTCTCTTGAAATGGTTGGAACTAATTCGATTTCTGCCCCTGCTAATTGTATCGTAGCAGGAACTGCAAACATATTATCTACACCTGTTTGCATAATTACGTCCTTTATATCCACGTCATCTACGAGCACATCGTAAATACATTGGTGGACATCTCCTTTATCAATCCCGGCGCCACTTGTAGCGTTACCTTGGGGATCAATATCGATTAGCAATACTTTTTTTCCGATATATGCTAAACATGCCCCCAGATTGACAGAGGTGGTCGTTTTCCCGACGCCCCCTTTTTGGTTGGCTATGGAAATAATCTTTCCCAACGATGTCACCTACCCTAATATTTCTAAAATAGCAATCATGTATTCTATTTTATCAAATAATCGTCACGAATTACTCTTTCAAATAAAAAAAGTTTATTAAAATTGAAAAAATGTTGCGATACCATTATTGTTGCCGTTTCATAAGCAAATATCAAGTAACGATAAGATTAAAAAAAGAAGCTATATCACTAGCTCCTTCATTTCGACAAATATTTATGGCTTTTTCTTCGGTATTTTAATCGTAAATTGATAGTATTCTTCGAACTCTTCTTCTTCTGAATCCAGTGTTATGCCACTTTCAGACACCATAGAAAGAGATTGGCGGATAGTATTGACGGCAATTCTCATATCTTTGCTGATGGCTCTGCGTTTGCTTTTTGGTTTTTCCACGACGGTAAGAAGTTTTACGACTTGTTCCTCGGCCTGTTTGACATTCAAACCTTTTTCAATGATAAGATTCATTACTTGAATTTGCTTTTCAGGATCTTTTAAAGGAATCAATGCTCTAGCATGTCTTTCTGTAATCTTCTTTTGCAAAATGGCCTCTTGGACTTCTTCCGGCAACTTTAATAACCTAAGTTTATTAGCAACGGTCGATTGTCCTTTTCCTAGACGCTGTGCCAATGCTTCTTGCGTTAAGTTATGCATCTCCAAAAGTTTCCCATACGCCATTGCTTCTTCAATCGGCGTTAGCTCTTCCCTTTGAAGGTTTTCAATTAAAGCAATGGAAGCTGTTTCCGTATCAGATAAATTTTTGATAATGGCAGGAACTTCATCCCATCCAAGAAGCTGGATTGCTCGGAACCTGCGTTCCCCAGCTATGATTTCGTATTGGTTTTCATCCAATTCCCTTACTACAATGGGTTGGATGATGCCATGTGTATGAATCGTTC
The DNA here is from genome assembly GCF_019459225.1 of Bacillus sp. IITD106. Taxonomy (GTDB): domain Bacteria; phylum Bacillota; class Bacilli; order Bacillales; family Bacillaceae_C; genus Lederbergia. The sequence continues at coordinate 27,684 of NZ_JAIAZY010000023.1, read as the reverse complement.
TCGCCAATTCTTCTATTTTCGTTTCATCAAATATCGTTCTTGGTTGGAATCGATTTGGAATAATATGAGATACAGGAATTTTCTTTATTTCATCCCGCTCATCCACCATCTCTTCTTCTATCGGTAATTCCTTCTCACCCAAACCAAATAATCGAGAGAAAGGATGCTTCATCCTTCGACACCACCTTAATAGAAACTCCCTTTAGGAAAACACAATATTATATATATTATATATGACTTCCTATCATCATTCTATTTTTATTTGCAAATTCCTGCCAAACAGATGTCCTATTCCAGTGGAAGTTTATTAGGAGTCCCGGGTTTTCTAGGATATTTATTCGGCGTTTTTTTGATTTTAGAAATAACGATAATATTGCGGTTGCTTTCCTCGATCGGCAATGTAAAAGAATGAACAGTGGAAAGCTTGCCTCCTAATTGTGTTAAAGCACGATCTGCTGCTTTTAATTCTTCCTCGGCATTGGCCGCTTTCATTGCGACAAATTGTCCTCCTTCTTTTACAAGCGGAAGGCATAATTCGCTTAGAACAGACATCCTTGCTACGGCTCTTGCGGTGACAATATCAAATTGCTCACGAAATTCAGGCTTACGAGCAAATGTTTCAGCGCGATCATGATAAAAATGCGTATTTTTTAAGCCTAATTCACTGGATAAATGTTCAAGAAACGTAATGCGTTTGTTTAATGAATCTACGATAGAGAGGTTAATCTCAGGAAAACAAATTTTTAATGGAATACTAGGAAACCCTGCTCCTGCCCCTACGTCGCACAATTTCACTGGCTTTGTAAAATCGATATAAAAAGCGGCAGTTATGGAATCAAAGAAGTGTTTTAAATATACTTCTTCTTTGTCCGTAATGGCGGTCAAATTCATTTTTTCATTCCATTCAACAAGCAGCTCATAATAGCGCTCAAACATGCTAAGCTTTTGAGAGTCTAATGGGACTCCCTTTTCTTCCAGCATATTTGCAAATTGTTCAATGTTCATTATCGTTCATTCCTATTCTTGCGCCTTACGAACAGGCGCTATATGTAAAATAACCTCCAACCAGGAAGTTATTTAACGCACTTCCTAAGTTGGAGTTTTTGATTCAAGACTTTATTCTCCTGAAACTTTTGCAATCTTTCCATGTTCAATATACACGAGTAAGATCGAAATGTCCGCAGGGTTTACTCCTGATATACGAGATGCTTGAGCAATCGACAATGGACGTACTTTATTGAGCTTTTGACGTGCTTCGGTTGCAATTCCATTAATCGCGTCATAGTCGATGTTTTCTGGGATTTTTTTGTCTTCTAGTTTTTTTAGTTTTTCAACTTGCTGAAGGGATTTTTCAATATAACCTTCATATTTGATTTGTATTTCAACTTGCTCAATGACTTCTTTTGACAGCTCTTGTTCTGGAGGTGTCAATTCAATGATTTGAGCGTATGACATTTCCGGACGTTTTAATAGATCAGATGCTCTAATACCGTCCTTCAATGGACTTCCGCCTGAATTGACAATCATTTCTTGCGTTTTTTCATTTGGTTTTAAAATAACAGAGCGAAGTCTAGTAATTTCAGCCTCGATCGCTGCTTTTTTATTTACATATTTCTCATATCTTTCATCTGAAATAAGCCCGATTTCATGGCCGATTTCTGTCAAACGCAAATCTGCATTATCGTGACGCAATAACAGACGATATTCTGCACGTGAAGTAAGAAGGCGATACGGTTCATTCGTTCCTTTCGTCACGAGATCGTCGATGAGAACACCGATATAACCATCAGAGCGGCTTAAAATGACTTCTTCTTTACCAAGAATTTTTCTCGCTGCATTGATTCCTGCCATGATTCCTTGAGCAGCCGCTTCTTCATAACCGGAAGTACCGTTAATTTGTCCAGCTGTATACAGGTTTTTAATTTTTTTCGTTTCAAGGGTTGGCCATAGCTGAGTTGGAACGATGGCATCATATTCAATTGCATATCCAGGACGCATCATTTTAGCATTTTCCAAACCAGGGACTGTGGCAATAATTTCGTGCTGAACTTCTTCTGGCAAACTCGTTGAAAGTCCTTGTACATATACTTCATTCGTATTTCGTCCTTCTGGCTCAAGGAAGATTTGATGTCTTGGCTTATCATTAAAGCGGACAACTTTATCTTCAATAGAAGGGCAGTAGCGCGCTCCAGTTCCTTTTACCATACCGGAAAACATTGGGGCACGATGCAAGTTCTCATCGATGAGCTGATGAGTGCGCAAGTTTGTATACGTTAGCCAGCATGGAAGCTGATCGGTAATGAACTTCGTTGTTTCAAAACTGAAAGCTCGCGGTTCTTCGTCGCCCGGTTGAATTTCAGTTTTGCTGTAATCAATCGTATTTCCATTAATTCGAGGTGGAGTACCTGTTTTAAACCGTTCCATTTCAAATCCTAGTTTTTCAAGATGCTCAGAAAGTTTAATGGATGGTTGTTGGTTATTAGGACCACTGGAATATTTTAATTCCCCTAAAATAATTTCCCCACGAAGGAATGTTCCAGTCGTAATAATGACGGCTTTTGCACGGAATACAGCACCTGTATGGGTAATAACACCTTTACATTCTCCATCTTCTACAATTAATTCATCGACCATACCTTGTAGAAGCGTTAAGTTTGGTTCGTTTTCCAAAGTATTTTTCATTTCATGTTGATATTGGAATTTGTCAGCTTGTGCACGCAATGCTTGAACGGCAGGGCCTTTTCCAGTGTTCAACATTCTCATTTGAATATACGTTTTATCGATATTTTTGGCCATTTCACCGCCAAGTGCATCAATTTCTCTTACGACAACCCCTTTTGCAGGACCACCAAGAGATGGGTTACATGGCATGAACGCGACCATGTCAAGATTAAGTGTTAACATTAACGTTTTGGCGCCCATTCTTGCAGCTGCAAGTCCTGCTTCACAGCCTGCATGTCCTGCACCAATGACGATTACATCGTATTTACCAGCTTCATATGTTGTTGCTTGCATTTTGTTTCACCTTCCTTTTTAGATGATGTTCAAAAAGTCCGGTAAAAATGACACTACGAATTTCTTCGTTGGCTTGTTTCTCCGCTGCTCATGTATCTAAAAGCATACATTCCGCTGCTCGAAACTACGCCGCCTCGAAATTCTTGGTCCTTTTTATCCTCCTTTTTGAACCTCACTTTTAAAAATATTTATTTCCCAAGACAAAACTGTGAAAATAGTTGATTGATTAAACTTTCTTGTACCGTATCTCCAATGATTTCCCCTAATAATTCCCATGTTCGGGTTAAATCAATTTGAATGATATCGATCGGCGTTCCAAAATCAATTCCATTGAGTACTTCATTGATTGCTTGCAGTGATTGATTCAAAAGAGCGATATGACGGCTATTTGATACATACGTCATGTCACCCGCTTCAATCTGACCTTTAAAAAACATATCGGCAATCGCCCGCTCCAAATCATCAATGCCTTCTTCCTCAAGGAGAGAGGTCGTTACGATTTGATGATGTTGGGCGATTTTATGCACTTCGTCCATATCAATTTTTCTCGGTAAATCCGTTTTATTGACGATGACGATAACGTCCATTCCTTCCGTCGCCGCAAATAATTGTTTATCCTCTTCTGTGAATTCATCCGCTGAGTTCAAGACGAGTAAAATTAAATCCGCTTTTTTCAGTACTTCTCGGGAACGTTCTACACCAATTCTTTCAACAATATCTTCTGTTTCTCTTATCCCTGCTGTATCAACTAAACGCAATGGAACTCCGCGGACATTAACATATTCTTCAATGACATCCCTCGTTGTTCCCGGTATATCAGTCACAATCGCTTTATTTTCTTGAACAAGACTATTTAATAGTGACGATTTCCCAACGTTCGGACGGCCAATGATGACGGTCGATAGTCCTTCACGTAAAATTTTCCCTTGCTGGGCAGTCTGTAGCAGTTTTTCAAGCTCCCCTTTTATATAGGTTGCTTTTTCAACAAGAATTCGATGGGTCATTTCTTCCACATCATCATATTCTGGATAATCGATGTTTACCTCTACATGCGCGACGACTTCAAGGATTTCTTGACGAAGTGTGCCAATTAATTTAGATAAGCGCCCTTCCATCTGTCCTAGCGCAACATTCATCGCACGGTCTGTTTTTGCGCGGATTAAGTCCATTACCGCTTCCGCCTGTGATAAATCGATGCGTCCGTTCAAAAATGCCCTTTTCGTGAATTCACCAGGCTCCGCTAGTCTAGCTCCAACATTTAGTGCAAGCTGAAGCACTCTGTTTACAGAAACAATGCCTCCGTGACAATTGATTTCCACGACATCCTCTCTCGTAAACGTTCGCGGGGCTCTCATCAAACTGACCATTACTTCCTCTGCAATTTCTTCCGATTTCGGATCGACAATTCTTCCATAATGAATCGTATGCGTTTCTACCTCTTTTAATTTCTTCCCGTTTGGACTTCGGAATAATTGGTCAGCAATTTCCACTGCTTCTTCCCCACTTAAGCGGACAATGGCAATGGCTCCCTCACCCATCGGTGTCGATATTGCCGCAATCGTATCAAATTCCATCATGATCACCTCTTTTCATTTTTGACTTTATATATTGATCGCATTTTTGCGAAAAAGAGTTTATCCCCAAAATAATAGAATAACAAAAATCTCGATTGTGGAAAAGTTATTTTCACCTGTAAAATTATCCACAATTAAAAATATCGCACTCTATATTTTAACTTATCCACATGTGAATAACAATAACTCAAGATTTTTCAAGTTAAATATGTTTTTTCTTGCTAACATGTTTGTATGTTTCCATCGATATTTAAAAATCTAAAAAAACTTCAACAAAAAATCCGAATGATTTTTTCGATTCGGATTTTACGTAAATTGGATACAATCCAACCTATTTTTTGAAATTCTATAGATATCTAGGATTCCCTATGCGAACAGCTCTCTTTTTCAAGATGATCGCCTTGACAATTTTGCATAAGCTTTCGGCGATTTACCGATAACCGCTTTGAAGTCCTTACTAAAATGAGACTGATCGAAATAGCCTAGTCCCAAGGATAATTCGGTGATATCCGCTCCGTTTTCGATTGAAATGCAAGCTTCGTGCATCCGGTATCGATTTATAACCCATTTTGGACTAACACCTATGTATTGTTTGAACATACGCTGCAAGGTCCGCTGGGAAATGTTAAATTTCTCCACAAGGCAATCGACTCTTGTGATGCATCGATCTTCAATAATCCGATCAATAATCCGATTCAAAAAGTTAACGTTTGGATCAGGATTGGGCAGGTTGCGAGTTAATAAAGCTTCCAGACACTCTAGCTTCTGAACAATACCCACTTGTGAAAAAATTTTATTTTCTGCCCATTCCGCTTCAAAAGGAAAAAGGTCGGAAATTCTTGCTGTTCGATCCGTTAAGTCAGTCATTGGCATCTTGCCATAACAGTGAAATGCGCCAGGTCGATACAATACACCAATAATTTGTCCTTCTCCTTGAAGAATGTATGTCGATTTTTTACTTTCAATACCATTAATACGGGAATGCCCCCGTTGAAATATGATATTTACTCCAGGGTGCTGCAGAACCTCCTGTCGATGCGGAGGCTCCCCGTTCAAATTCCACTCGACAATCCAGTAATGTCGGATAAGATAACGCAAGTTTTCAGAGGGTTCGTGACGCGATATTGAAAAATTCCTTTTTGCTTCTTCCAACTGGAGAATCCCTTTATTTAAATCGTTCAAATCCATTATGTCACCTCCGCCCAAAAGTCGCATTTTTACAAGAAACCGCAAGATAGAATCATTATATTATAGATAAAGCTTTGAATTATCAATTTGTAGGAGGAATAAAGAATGAAATTAGAATATAAGTTCTATATCGGAACTGGACCTGAAGAAGTCTGGGATGTATTAGTTAATCCAGAGAAATCGTTTCACGCTTTTATGGGAGGTGTCATCCGATCAAGTATGCAAGTAGGCGATCCTATAGAGTTTGTTGGCCCTGGAGTAGAAGGAGATCAAACCGTACATATTTACGGTCGGTTGTTAGCTTTCGAGGAATACAAACTGTTGAGTTACACCGACCACCCGGGCCCGTCACATCATGATAGACACTCGGAACTGGAAAGCACAGTGACCTTAAGGTTGGACACAGTTGGAGGCTGTACCCTATTACACCTCGTAAATGATCAATGGACAGATAATAATCCGCAATTCGAAAAAGCAGACCAATTCTGGTGGATGATACTAAGTAATATTAAAACAATTGCAGAAACCGGTAAGCCGCTAGATTTTGGTTATGAAGTGTAAATTCTATCTCTTATTATTGCCAAATCATTGGACTGTCAATAGTAGATGTATTTGTATTTTTAATGTCTGTATTACTGATTTTAAAAATAAAGACAAAGCCGAGCTTACTCACGTAGGCTCGGCTTCCGACATTTTTAAAAAAACTTGACTCATTTTGTAAAGGGTGTCGTAGCCTCACTAGGGCTTTTACATTGTTTATAGGTTTTATAGTAGTACCTAATGCAAAAGAATCATTAAAAGGAACTATTGTCCCTACTAAACCATTCACCTAACGACTTATATCCTTGAACGATGAACCATTTTTGCTTGATCAATGCCTAAACAGCATCCAAATTTCATTATGCCAGCTCCCCATATCTATTTTTTAAAAAACCTAAATAAGTCTCCATATATAATTTTGTCAGAATAATTTAGTTCGTTTTGAACTTGTGTAAAATAGGGTGAACATTTATTTCGTTTTACTTTTTTGCCTGATTGTTTACTATAGCAAGCACCTTCAGTGTAAATATATTTTTTCGTTGTAAAAGTACCATCCCTAAATACAACAAGTTGATCATTTTGTTTTGATAACAAACTCGTTCCAAAGGAAAACGCTTGATCTTTTTCCTCGACTCCAATTAAATCAAAAATCGTCGCTCTTAAATCAATTTGCCCGCCAACTGTATTAATTACTTCCCCTTTCATTCCCGGGATATGGATGAATAAAGGCACTTTTTGCAATTCAACTTGGTCTTTAATCGTAATTTCATGACCGAGCACTTCGCTTAATGCATCATTATAGCTTTTGGAAATCCCGTAATGGTCCCCAAATAAGATGAAAATAGAGTTTTCATATAATTCCGTTTCTTTGATTTGATCAAAGAAGGATTTAATTGCTTCATCTTCATATCGAACAGTCGTAAAATATCTATTCACGACCCCTTGCTCCGTTTCAAGTTCAGGTATGAATTGATCTTCTGGATTCAATAGAAACGGAAAATGGTTCGTCAGCGTTAAAAACTTCGCATAAAATGGCTGCGGCAACGACTGTAAATATGGCATCGATTGTTCAAAAAAAGGAATATCCTTTAAGCCATAATTAATCGAGTTTTCTTCATTAACATCGTAATCTTCTTTTGAGAAAAATCGGTCATAGCCTAATGAATCATACATCGTCAATCGATTCCAAAATTGTGAGTCGTTTCCGTGAAAGGAAGCTGAATAATAATCATATTTCTTTAGGATTTCGGGTGTTGCCAAGAATTCATTTTTCGGTTTTCTAACGAATACCGATCCCCCAGAAAGTGGGTACAAACTATTATCTATTATAAACTCGGCATCAGACGTTTTTCCTTGTGCTGTTTGGTGATAAAAATTAGGAAAATAGAAGCTTTCCTCTTTCAATTTATTTAAAAATGGAGTTACTTCCTGATTATTAATTTTTTTATCTATGACAAATCCTTGTGTAGACTCAAGGAAAATAACAATGACGTTTTTTCCCTTTGCGATCCCATGCAACTTGGATTCCGTCGTATTTTTATGCTTTTTTTCTAAGTAATGAGTAATTTCTGCGACATCACTTTCATCTGCTAAAACACTATTAACAGATGATTTTGAATATTGAAATATATCGAATATATGGTAATAATATAGACCGAGAGATTTAACTATGAGTTCTTTATCATATGATTTATTCCAAAAATCCGAGTTTAGCATCATACTAAAAAGTAAAGGAATTGTCGTTAAAATTAAGAAATGCCGTTTTTTGAACTTTTTCTTTAAGGGAAAATTGATCTCGACTGAATACTTTTTTCTCATAAAAAAAATCAGCAAAAGTAAGTCTAAAAACATCCATATGTCATAGTACTTAATTAATTCAACTGTACTTTGACTTAATCCACCTACATTTTGAAATTGGAGCAACACCGGCACAGTAATGAAATCAATATAAAATCGGTAATAAAGGACATTTCCGAACAAGATGCCTGTAAGCAATAAATCTATGAGAAAAAAGGCTTTTGTTCTCGCAGATTTCCGGAAAAGAAAACCGATGCCAAGAAAAAGAGCGCAGGATGCGAGGGATATTGAAGCTAACACAATCCCCTGTCCAATGGACTGGATATTAATATGAAACACCCATATGTATAAAGCACACATTTTAATCCATAGTAAAAAAACGGCTGTACTATAAATAAAAATTTCATTGTTTTCTTTTGATGTATGTATCGTTATAAACCTGCTTTTCATTTATGCCACTTCCGCTTATTTTATTTACCATCATTCTACCACTTTACCATTAGTAAAAAACACATAATTAACTCGTCATTATTTGCGACGTATGAGACCCAAGAAAAGTTTCAATTTAAGGAAAAAAATAAAAGCCGATCAAGAAGAATCGGCTTTTAGCGTTATGATATTGTTTTCGTTCTGCTGAATAGATGGATGATGAGTTTAAACAAAGGTTCTATCAATCTTCTTTGTGAATAGACAAGTACTGAGACGATAAGAGCGATACATGCACCTGCCAATACATCGAGTGGGTAGTGAACACCGATATAAATTCTTGATAGGGCCATACCGAAAGCTAATATGATTAAGATGCTGCCAATCTTCCTCTTTCTCCAAAACATAGCAAAAGCCAACGCAAATGCACCAGCTGAGTGGTTGCTTGGGAATGAGGGATCCAAATCTGATTTATTTGATAGCAGGGTTACGGCGTGATCTACAAATGGACGCGGACGGAAATACATCATTTCTATGATTTTATCGATCCCTAAGACAAAAATAGTTATCGTAAGAGCAAATAAAACGATTTTTCGATTTTCAAATTTTTCTCCTGATTTGGAGAACCATAGCCAAACAAATAAAAGTCCAAACAAAATGGGACCAAATTTAGAAAACAATATAACAAATTGGTCAAGAATATCATTTTTTCCAGCAAATTGATTTATGAGTTCAAAGAAACGATAATCAAGATTCATATTTTTTCTCCTATATTTTTAAAATATTGTTGCGAGATGTTTTTTATCATAACAGTTAGTAAATTAAAAAGTAAATAATAAAATGAAATCTAGCTATTATCTTTCAGGAATTTATATAGGCGTAAAGTCTCAAGTAGGATAATATTGAGACCAAGCCAGACTCCTCCGAACACATATCCTGCCGCTACGTCACTCGGCCATATATTTTCAATATACGTTTGGGCAATTCCTAAAAACAATAAGATGATTAGTACGAAAATTACTGCCCCTATGTGAAACCGATCGTTGCGTGAGTACAGAACAAACAAAAATAAAAAAACATCCCGAATTAAATGATTCGGAATGCCTTATAATCTATTACTAATTTATCTTCCTATCGGTTGTATCACTACGTAGCGATTTGGTTCTTCGCCTTCGGAAACAGTTTGGACTTTGTTGTTATCTGATAATGCGGTATGAATGATTTTTCTTTCGTAATTTGGCATCGGCTCAAGAGAAATTGGCTTTTTGAGATGCTGTGCTTTTGATGCAAGTCGTCCCGCCAGTTGGATTAGTGTCTCTTTGCGACGCTCACGATAATTTTCAGGGTTTAAAATAACCGTAATATAATGCTTGGAATTGCGGTTTGCAGCGAGCTGCGTTAAATATTGCAATGAGTTGATGGTTTGTCCTCTTTTTCCAATTAGAAGCCCCATCTTTTCTCCAGAAATGTTGAAAATGACGTTTCTTTCATCTTCTTTTACTACCTCAATTTCCGATACAATCTCCATATTGGACAAAACGGATTGCAAAAATTCCTTTGCCGTTTCAATAGCGTCAGGCTTTACCGTCACCTTCACGATAGCTGGCCTAGCACCAAACAGTCCAAGCAGCCCTTTTTTCCCCTCATCTACTATAGTGATGTCCGCGTAATCTCTCGTTGTTTTAAGTTGAGCAAGTGCTGATTCTACTGCTTCTTCGACCGTTTGTCCTGTAGCAGTGATTTCTCTCACTTTTTAGCTCCCCCCGCTCCTTCTTTTGCTTTTACATTTTGCATAACTGGTGGTTTAATGAAAATGGTTTGGACAATCATAAAAATATTTCCGACTACCCAATAAAGCGCTAATGCTGCCGGGAAGTTAACGGCAAAAATTAAAATCATGGCCGGCATTAAGTAAAGCATCATCGTCATTTGCGGATTTGGTGGTGCTCCCGCCATCATGATTTTTTGCTGTAAGAAGGTTGTAAGACCAGCAATGATTGGCAAAATATAGAATGGATCAGGCGCCCCTAAATCAAACCATAAAAATTCTCCACCTGTTGCAATTCCTTCAGTTCTGATGATTGCCTGATAAAAACCAATTAATATTGGCATTTGAATAAGTAGTGGAAAACAGCCTGCAAGTGGGTTAACATTATGCTTTTGAAAAAGTTGCATCGTTTCTTGTTGAAGTTGTTGCTGTGTTTTTGCATCTTTGGAACTATATTTTTCTTTTAATTTTTGCATTTCTGGCTGAATTGCTTGCATTGCCTTTGAATTTTTCGTTTGCTTGATCATTAGTGGCAAAATAGCAAAGCGAATTAATAGAGTTACGATAATAATTGATAATCCATAGCTACCACCAAAAAAATTTGCAACGGTTGTCATTAGCCAAGAAAGTGGATAAACAATATATTTGCTCCAAAATCCTGTACTTTCTGCAGTTACATAGTTTGGATTATCAATTGTTGAACAGCCAGCTGTTACCAACACAAGCAAAATTAATGCCGATAACAATAATATTCTTTTCTTCAAGCTCGTTATCCTCCCTGCTTTCTCAAAATCACTTTAACGAATCGGTTCTTCGGCTATTTTAACATTTTTTTGCTAAGATAGTTTGTTTTAAACGTATATTTCAATTTATATTTTCAAATAAGTTTTTTTGGCAACTAAAACATTAGCTCTTTCTTATCGATTGATCTTTTTTTAAAGATTTTCCAAGCTTTAGAACGTGCTCAAGACTACTTTTCACTTCATGAAAATCCATATCTGCAGTAGGTTTTCTAGCAATGATTACGTAATCCTTTCCTTCATCCACTTGATCTTGCAATTCATGAAATACTTGGCGTATATACCGTTTAATTTGATTGCGTTTGACGGCATTTCCAATTTTTTTACTGACCGATAACCCAATTCTAAAATGTTCTTGATCCTCTTTTTTCAATATATATATAACAAATTGCCTGTTCGCAACGGGTTTTCCCTTCTTAAAAACATCTTGAAAATCGTTATTTTTTTTGATCCTAAACGCTTTTTTCATACTTTCACCCGCATTATGGATTCTTTTTTTAGATCTCGGCATCTGCTTGTAGCTCCCAGGACTTTAAGCCAGTCCAACCTTATCGTGTTCATCTCAATCAAAGACCTTTTCTTCATCGACGTACAGGCGCTTACACTTGTATTCTCACTAAAAAAAAGACCACTGAGACGGTTCAGTGGTCTACGCTGATAACACTTTTCTTCCTTTGCGACGACGTGCAGCCAATACTCTGCGGCCATTTTTTGTACTCATGCGCGCACGGAATCCGTGTACTTTGCTTCTTTTACGTTTATTTGGTTGAAATGTTCTTTTCATGTATGACACCTCCCCGAGGGTAAGAAAAAATTTCAATATTAGACATACTAGATAATTATAGAGAGACGAAAAGACGATGTCAAGTGGTTTTATCATTCATACTTATCCCCTGCTAACATCCTACTAAAACTTTTCCACTGTGAATAACTTTTTTCAGTTTTTTGATTATCCACAACACATATCGACAAGATTTTCACAAATTAAGTGCCTGTGGGTAATTTTTTTCCATAGCATCTGAGTCTTGTGGATAATTTCTGTAATTCATTGCTAATCATGCTTTTATTTGATATGATTATGGTGTTTTCATTATGAATAATATTTGTTCACAAAATCATTATCCACAGATTGTGAATATCATGTGGATAAATTATTCAGTGGGTTTGGATAAACTTGTCCACAATCGGTGGATGATGTCGAAATCTGCTTTTCTACCTTATTATATAGTTTTCCACATTCATAGATTTGTATATTTATAAAATTCATGTAGGAAAACGAAAAACAGTTATAGTACAGCTGTGATTAATGGCAAAGGAGGTTAAATATTGGAAAACATAACTGATCTTTGGGCCCAGGTCCTGATGAATATTAAACAAAAGGTCAGTAAGCCTAGTTTTGATACTTGGCTCAGATCTACAGAAGCTTTTGCGCTAAAAGGAGATACGATTACGGTAAGTGCTCCTAATGAATTTGCAAGAGATTGGCTTGAAGGGCAATATTCTCAGTTGATATCGGGAGTTTTATACGAGATTATCGGTGAAGAATTGAATGTTAAATTTATCATTCCTCCTGATCAAGAAGAGGAAAAAAAGGACGTTGTAAGCGAGCCTCCCAAAAAGAAAGAGGAACCGGCAGAGTATCAAAACATGCTAAACGCCAAAAATACGTTTGATACGTTCGTCATTGGATCCGGAAACCGCTTCGCTCATGCAGCATCTCTCGCAGTAGCGGAAGCACCAGCTAATGCCTATAATCCTCTCTTTATTTACGGTGGAGTGGGAATGGGAAAAACCCATTTAATGCATGCAATTGGTCATTACGTACTTGAACATAATCCTTCAGCAAAAGTCGTTTATCTATCATCTGAAAAATTCACGAATGAATTCATCAATTCAATTCGTGATAATAAAGCGGAGGAGTTTAGAAATAAGTATCGCAGTGTCGATGTATTGCTAATTGATGATATTCAATTTTTAGCTGGAAAAGAATCAACACAAGAGGAATTTTTCCATACTTTTAATACTCTTCATCAAGAAAGTAAGCAAATCATTATTGCAAGTGATCGTCCTCCAAAAGAAATTCCCACACTCGAAGACCGTTTGAGATCACGATTTGAATGGGGACTTATAACTGACATTACACCTCCAGACTTAGAAACACGCATCGCCATTTTACGAAAAAAAGCGAAAGCGGATGGACTGGATATTCCGAATGAAGTCATGCTTTATATTGCTAATCAAATAGATTCAAATATTAGAGAACTAGAGGGCGCTCTAATCAGAGTTGTAGCTTATTCCTCCCTCATTAATAAAGATATTAATGCTGATCTAGCTGCAGAAGCATTAAAAAATATCATTCCAAGTTCAAAACCGAAAGTTGTTACGATCCTCGATATCCAAAAAGCGGTTGGCGCTGAATACAACGTGAAACTAGATGACTTTAAAGCTAAAAAGCGAACAAAATCGATTGCATTCCCTCGTCAGATTGCTATGTTTCTATCACGGGAATTGACTGATTTCTCACTTCCTAAAATAGGTGAAGAATTTGGTGGGCGTGATCATACAACTGTCATTCACGCTCATGAAAAAATATCAAAGCTATTGGAAACCGATCAAGAATTACAAAGCAAACTAGAAGACATTCGTGCTTCTCTTAAAAATTTATGATGGGGATTTTGTGTATAAGTTGTACATCCTCATGCACAGCATGTCCACATGTGGATAGTTTGTAATTTCAAGTCATACACAGGGTTATCCACATATTCACAGGCCCTATTACTATTACTACGATTTTTTTATAAAAAATAATAATATAAGCAGTAAAGTTTAATTTGAAAAATGGGGGAATAAGCATGAAATTTGTTATTCAGCGAAATCGCCTGATTGATAGTGTGCAAGATGTAATGAAGGCTGTATCATCTAGAACAACAATTCCAATCTTAACAGGTATTAAAATTGTCGCTTCGAATGAAGGAATTACATTAACAGGCAGTGATTCTGACATTTCCATCGAATCTTTTATTCCAAAAGAGGAAGATGGAGATGAAATTGTTGAGATCAAAAAAACGGGCGGCATTGTATTAAATGCCAAGTTTTTTGGTGAAATTGTACGAAAGCTGCCAATGGAATTTGTTGAATTTGAAATTCAAAACCATCATCAAACGATTATTAGATCAGGAAAAGCGGAATTTAATTTGAACGGATTGGATCCAGATGAATACCCGCATCTTCCACAAATATCTGAAGATAAGGTTTTTTCGATTCCGACTGATTTATTGAAATCGATTATTCGCCAAACTGTTTTTGCAGTGTCCACCTCAGAAACACGCCCAATCTTGACAGGTGTAAACTGGCATATTGAAAATGGGAAACTAACTTGTACGGCTACCGATAGTCATAGGCTAGCAATGCGTACAGCTCCAATTGAAATCGATCCAAATGAGTCATATAACGCGGTGATACCTGGAAAAAGTTTAATTGAGTTAAGCAAAATTTTAGATGACTCTAATAATCCAGTTGAAATCGTCATGACTGATAATCAATTTCTTTTTAAATCAAAAAATCTATTATTTTTCTCTCGTCGTTTAGAAGGTAATTACCCTGATACATCTAGACTTATTCCGACAGACAGCAAAACAGAACTCGTTCTGCAAGCAAAAGATTTTCTTCATGCAATCGACCGTGCTTCACTGTTAGCACGAGGAGAAAGAAATAACGTTGTAAAACTAGTAACTTTGGATGAAAAAGCGATCGAAATTTCTTCAACAACGCCTGAAATCGGAAATGTAGTCGAACAAATCCAAAGCGAATCCATGAGCGGAGAAGAATTGAAAATTTCCTTCAGCGCAAAATACATGATGGACGCCCTAAGAGCCCTAGAAGGCACAGAAGTCGTCATCCACTTTACCGGAGCCATGAGACCATTCATCATTCGTTCCGTTGATGATGATTCAATTTTGCAACTGATTTTACCTGTAAGGACTTTTTAATTAAGAAAGCTTTTAAAAATTATATTTTGTTTAAAATACAGAGTTGATTGCAGCGAAAGGCACGAGACTCCTGGTCGACTAAAGTCGGCCACGTCCTGTGGCCAACGTCGACACTAGGACGTCCTGTCCGTCGCGGGAAATACGGAATACGGGAGACCCCACAGGCACGCAGTGCCGAGGAGGCTCCCTACCCACCCGCGGAAAGCGAGCGCCTGAAGCGGAAATCAACGGACAAGGTTAAAAAAATCCTGCCCCGAATACGGCGGGATTTTTATCTTCTTCCCATTGTTTTCATGGATTTCTGCATTTTTTTGTAATGTACCTCAATCTTTAGTAAAATAAAGAAAGGAACCTATTCATGAAAAGAGTGAGAACGTGGATAATGAAATTAAAATAGATACGGATACGATTACACTTGGTCAGTTTTTAAAACTTGCTGACGTTATTCCATCCGGAGGAATGGCGAAGTGGTTTTTAAGCGAACACGAGGTGTTTATTAATGGTGAGCAGGATAAGCGGAGAGGCCGAAAACTAATGGTCAACGATAAAATTGACATAAAAGGAATCGGCACCTTTGTTATTGTCCGCTAAAGGATGTTGACTTCATGTATATTGAAGAACTGGAGTTGAAAGATTATCGCAACTATCATGAGTTGAATGTTTCCTTTGAAAACAATGTCAACGTCATATTAGGCGAAAATGCTCAAGGGAAAACAAATGTGATGGAATCGATTTTTGTATTAGGCATGGCCAAATCGCATAGAACGTCCAATGATAAAGATTTAATCCGCTGGGACTCAGAGTATGCTAAAATAAAGGGTAGACTGCAAAAAATAAATGGATCCGTACCATTGGAGCTCATTATTTCAAAAAAGGGTAAAAAAGCAAAATTCAATCATATTGAGCAGCAAAAATTAAGCCAATATGTAGGAAATATGAATGTCGTCATGTTTGCGCCTGAAGATCTCCATCTTGTCAAAGGGAGCCCTCAAGTAAGGCGTCGTTTTATTGATATGGAAATCGGCCAAGTATCACCTGTGTATTTGTACGATATGAGCCAATTCCAAAAAATATTGCAGCAGAGAAATAATTATTTAAAACAGTTGCAAATCAAGAAACAAAATGACCTTACTTTTCTTGAAGTTCTTACAGAACAGTATATTGAAGTAGCTGTTAGAGTCATTAAGAAGAGATTTGAATTTATCCAAATGCTGGAAGAATGGGCTAAACCGATTCATTCTGGTATTTCACGTGGTTTAGAGGCACTTTCAATCCAATATAAACCGTCGATTGAGGTATCGGAAGACACCGATTGGTCCAAAATGGTAACAGTGTTTGAAGAAAAATTACACTCGCTTAAGCAAAGGGAGATTGATCGCGGTGTAAGTTTGATTGGACCGCATCGTGATGAAATTATATTTTTTGTCAATGGCAGGGATGTGCAAACGTTCGGATCACAAGGACAGCAGCGAACAACCGCATTATCCGTTAAATTGGCTGAAATAGATTTAATATATTCAGAAATTAATGAATATCCAATTTTACTGTTGGACGATGTCTTATCTGAACTTGATGATTATCGGCAGTCTCATTTATTAAATACGATTAAAGGTAAAATTCAGACGTTTGTGACGACGACAACGATTGAAGGAATAGACCATCAAACACTTAGGGAAGCTACGACCTTCCATGTGAAAAGTGGTGTAATGGAAAGAGTGAATTGAGGTGAAAGGATGTATATCCACGTAGGGGAAGATATAATGATTCGCTCAAGTGAAATCATTGCCATCCTTGAAAAAGAAACGGTCCATTCTTCGGATGAAATTCAACACTATTTAACGGAACATCAAGATGCTGTTGTTCATTTAGCGAATGGGAACTTTAAATCGATGATTATTACGAAACCTCATGTTTACTTATCTCCGATTGCTCCGGGAACATTAAAGAAACGTTTATTGAAACCGGAAAGCGATGTAGAAATAGATGATTGAAAGAGCGGGTGAGTTTTATGACAATGGATCAAAAAGATATTCAAGGACAATCATATGATGAAAATCAAATACAGGTGCTTGAAGGCTTGGAAGCAGTTCGAAAACGGCCAGGAATGTATATTGGCTCAACCAGCTCTAAAGGACTTCACCACCTTGTATGGGAAATAGTCGATAATAGTATCGATGAAGCGCTAGCGGGATATTGTGATGAAATCAATGTCACAATTGAAGAAGATAACAGCATTTCAGTCAAGGATAATGGACGCGGAATTCCAGTTGGGATACAGGAAAAAATGGGAAGGCCTGCCGTCGAAGTTATTTTGACTGTTCTTCATGCTGGTGGGAAATTCGGTGGCGGCGGCTATAAAGTATCGGGCGGGCTCCATGGCGTTGGTGCTTCGGTTGTAAATGCCCTTTCGACTGAATTGGAAGTATATGTCCATTTAAACGGTCAAATTCACTATCAAAAATATGAGCGTGGCGTTCCATGTTTTGATTTAAAAATCATTGGTGAAACGGATTATACAGGAACGATTATTCATTTTAAACCAGACCCAGAAATTTTCACAGAAACGATTGAGTATGATTTTGATACGCTTGCAACACGTATTCGTGAGCTTGCCTTTTTAAATAAAGGGCTCAAACTCACGATTGAAGATAAACGCGGCGAACAAGTAAAAATGAGCGAGTATCATTATGAGGGCGGAATTAAGTCATATGTTGAGCATTTGAATCAATCGAAAGAAGTTTTGCACGAGGAACCGGTCTATATTGAAGGCGAACGAGATGGGATTGAAGTTGAAGTCGCCCTTCAATATAACGATGGCTATGCTAGTAATTTATACTCTTTCGCCAATAATATTCATACGTATGAAGGCGGTACACATGAAGCTGGATTTAAGACCGCGTTAACAAGGGTCATTAACGATTACGCGCGAAGGAACAATATTTTTAAAGATAATGACAGCAATCTTTCTGGTGAGGATGTGCGAGAAGGATTGACTGCCATTGTTTCGATTAAACACCCGGATCCACAATTCGAAGGGCAAACAAAAACGAAACTCGGAAATTCTGAAGCTCGTACGATCACTGACTCTTTATTCTCCGAGTATTTTGAAAAGATATTATTGGAGAATCCAGTACTTGCCCGTAAAATTGTCGATAAAGGATTAATGGCGGCACGCGCTCGTTTGGCAGCGAAGAAAGCTCGTGAATTAACTCGTAGAAAAAGTGCGCTTGAAATCTCAAGCCTACCTGGAAAATTGGCGGATTGTTCCTCTCGTGATCCCGAAATTAGCGAATTATTTGTCGTTGAGGGTGATTCCGCTGGTGGTTCCGCTAAGCAAGGACGTGATCGTCATTTCCAAGCGATTTTGCCATTAAGAGGTAAAATCCTGAATGTTGAAAAAGCGCGTCTTGATAAAATCCTGTCCAATAATGAGATACGAACGATTATTACAGCTCTTGGAACAGGTATTGGGGAAGATTTTGATATCGCTAAAGCACGTTATCATAAAATGGTAATCATGACGGATGCCGATGTGGATGGAGCTCATATCCGTACATTGCTATTAACGTTCTTTTACCGTTTTATGAGGCCTTTAGTGGAAGCGGGTTTTGTGTATATTGCACAGCCGCCTCTATATAAAATTTCTCAAAATAGAAAAGATTATTATGTGTATTCAGATAAAGAGTTGGATGATTTATTGGCAGAATTGCCTCAAGTTCCAAAGCCAGGCATCCAACGTTATAAAGGTTTAGGGGAAATGAACCCAGAGCAGCTTTGGGAAACAACGATGGACCCTGAGAACCGAACATTACTTCAAGTGAGTCTTGAAGATGCGATTGAAGCAGACCAAACATTTGATATGCTAATGGGTGAAAAAGTAGAACCGCGCAGGGTGTTTATTGAAGAAAATGCGTTGTATGTAAAGAATCTGGATATTTAATTGGGTCTTCGAGTGTTGATGGCAGGGAGCTTTTGCCTTTTTATATCCAGCTTCAGCGCCTATCGATGAGCAAGGCGCTTGCGCTTTTCTTTGTCCAGCTTCAACGCCTATCGACTAGCAAACTTCTTGCCCTTCTCCCCACGATAAGTCAACATCGATTCGTCCTACGGACTCATCGTGTTTCCTTTATCTCAGTCGAAGGCCAAATAAGGAACGTCGACTAAAACCGCCACGTCCTGTGGCGACGTCGACGGACTCACATCCTGTGAGCCTGTACGTCGATGACCAAGGCGTTGCGCTTTTCTAAATGAAATGGAGGTTGCCGATTATGGCAGATGTACCTAATTCAAATATAAAAGGAATTAATTTAAGTCAGGAAATGCGATCTTCTTTTCTTGATTATGCGATGAGTGTCATTGTTTCACGTGCATTGCCGGATGTACGAGATGGCTTGAAGCCCGTGCATCGTCGAATATTATATGCGATGAATGATCTCGGTATGACGAGTGATAAAGCATATAAAAAATCGGCGAGAATTGTTGGGGAAGTCATTGGTAAGTACCATCCACACGGTGACTCTGCTGTTTATGAAACGATGGTTCGGATGGCGCAGGACTTTAGCTATCGCAATATGCTCGTTGATGGTCACGGAAATTTTGGATCGGTTGATGGAGATTCGGCAGCGGCGATGCGTTATACGGAAGCAAGAATGTCTAAAATCTCGATGGAGCTCGTGCGGGACTTAAATAAAGACACGATTGATTACAAAGATAATTACGATGGATCTGAAAAAGAACCCGTTGTTTTACCTTCACGTTTTCCGAATCTATTAGTAAATGGTTCTTCTGGTATTGCCGTTGGAATGGCAACGAATATTCCTCCGCATCAGCTTGGGGAAGTCATCGATGCACTGCTTGCATTAAGCCGTGACTCAGAAATGACTATTCAAGAATTGATGGAGTATATTCAAGGACCAGATTTTCCTACAGCCGGAATTATTCTGGGAAGAAGCGGGATTAGAAGAGCTTATGAAACTGGTCGTGGCTCGATTACAATAAGAGCAAAAGTAGAGATTGAAACAAAGGCAAATGGAAGAGAAACCATCATCGTTCATGAGCTCCCTTATCAAGTAAATAAAGCAAAACTAATCGAACGTATTGCTGAACTTGTCCGAGAGAAGAAAATTGAAGGAATTACCGATTTGAGAGACGAATCGGATCGGAATGGGATGCGCATCGTTATGGAAGTCCGCAGAGATGCGAACGCGAATGTCATTTTGAATAACCTATACAAGATGACAGCAATGCAAACGAGTTTTGGTATCAATATGCTTGCGCTTGTTGATGGTCAGCCGAAGGTACTGAACTTAAAACAATGCCTATACTATTACCTTGAACATCAAAAAGAAATTATAAGACGTCGAACTGAGTTTGAATTACGAAAAGCGGAAGCACGCGCTCATATTTTAGAAGGTTTAAGGATTGCGCTTGATCATATCGATGCAATTATTAGCTTAATCAGAGGATCGGAAAATACGGATATTGCCAGAACAGGGTTAATGGAGCAATTTAACCTAACTGAAAAACAAGCGCAAGCCATTCTTGATATGCGCTTGCAGCGTCTAACAGGATTAGAACGTGAAAAAATTGAAGAAGAATATCAAGGCCTAGTTAAATTGATAGCTGAATTAAAAGCTATTTTAGCAGATGAAGAAAAAGTTCTTGAGATTATTAGAGAAGAATTACTAGAAGTGAAAGAACGCTTTGACGATGGCAGACGTACTGAAATTATTGCTGGAGGCATCGAGGATATTGACGACGAAGATTTGATTACAAGAGAAAATATCGTCGTGACATTAACTCATAATGGATATATTAAACGATTGCCAATTTCCACGTATAGAAGTCAGCGCCGTGGCGGCCGTGGCGTGCAAGGAATGGGAACGAATGATGATGATTTTGTTAAGCATTTAATCACAACATCCACGCATGATACGATTTTATTTTTCACAAATAAGGGAAAAGTATATCGGGCAAAAGGCTATGAAATTCCAGAATATAGCAGGACAGCAAAAGGCCTTCCGATTATTAATCTACTTGGAATTGAAAAAGATGAATCGATTAATACGGTCATTTGTGTGGATGAGTTCCTTGACGATTGGTATCTTTTCTTTGCAACAAAGCAAGGCGTTGTAAAGCGGACACCACTTTCCGCATTCGCCAATATTCGAAATAATGGGTTGATTGCTTTAAGTCTTCGTGACAACGATGAACTTATTTCTGTAAAATTAACAGATGGAAATAAAAATATTGTTATGGGAACGAAAAGCGGGTTATTGATTCGTTTCGTTGAAACAGACGTCCGTTCCATGGGTAGATCGGCTACTGGAGTAAAAGGAATCACACTTTCCGATGACGATGAAGCAGTTGGAATGGAGATTCTTGAGGAAGATCATGACGTTCTTGTCGTCACAAAGAATGGTTATGGAAAAAGAACGCCCGCTTCAGAATATCGTCTTCAAAGCCGTGGCGGTAAAGGACTGATTACTTGTAAAGTTACTGAAAGAACAGGTACTGTCGTAGCTGTAGAAACAATAAGAGGCGATGAGGATGTCATGCTCATTACAGCCGGTGGAATTTTGATTCGTATGGATGTAAAGGATATTTCCGTGATTGGTCGAAATACTCAAGGTGTCAAACTCATTACCCTCGGTGAAGATCAATTTGTTGCAACAGTAGCAAAAGTCGAGAAGGAAGAAGAGGAAACTCCAGATTCTGACGAAACTATTGCGGATGAACTTAATTAAGTAAGGAGCGCCTATTTAGGCGCTCTTTCTTACTTTTCCCATGTAATCGCAGACCTGACTGCTTCTTCAATTTCTTGATAACTTGTACATCTGCATATGTTGGATGCGAGCCAGCTTTTAATCATATCAGCTGTGGGATTTGAATGGTTTAGAAGTAAAGAATGAGAATTGATAATGAAGCCAGGTGTGCAATAGCCGCATTGAAAAGCAAAATGCTGGATAAAAGCCTGTTGAATTGGAGTTTCACGCAAACCTTCAATCGTTGTAATTTTATGACCTACCGCCTCAATAGCCAGCATAATACACGATTTAAAAGGGAGGTTGTCAATCATGACGGTGCAAGCTCCACAATCCCCATTTAGGCATCCAGGCTTTGCCCCGGTTAAAGAAAGCTTATTTCGAAGGAGATGTAGAAGGGTTTCACCAGCCTGCACTTCAACATTCACCATTTCCTCATTTATTTCAAGTTCCACCTCAAACGATTGGAATTCATTTCTAGCCATTAAACCCCCTCCATTTCCGACAAAAAATCCATCAATAAGTTTTTTAAAACAAACAATCGATACTCTCTTGACCCTTCTATATCATCGAGTATGGGTTCAGGTAAAATTTGCAGAGCATTTTCGATTCTGCTCTCAACTGGTAGAGCGGCATTATTGATTTCTTTTTCCATTGCGAACGAGCGGAATGGAAACGGACAAACCCCGCTGAACGCCATACGAAGAAGACCATTCACTTTCATAGCTGCACCCGTAATGAGAGGATAGCCGGTTTCCCATTGTTTTCTTATTTTTTTCGATATAAAAGGGAGAGTCAAAAAATAGGATTCTGTTTGAATATTTACGAGCAGTTCATCATCCTCCAACATAAGGCCATTATTAAACACGGCATTGATAGGAATGTGTCTTATACCGTGTAAATTAGCGATGAGAATATAACTATCCGCCAAAAGAAAAGGCAAAATAGCTTCTCGGTAAAAAATTTTCCCACAAATATTCCCGCCAATGGTAATTTTATTTCTAGCCGTACGATCGGCAATTTCACTAGAAACATTCGTTAATAACGGGAAGGAGTCATCTTCTTCGATTGCAGTCAGAGGAATGGAAGCACCAATAATTAAAAATTCGGTTGTTTTTTCCAACAATGCACATTCTGGAATCTCTTTAATATCAATGATAGAGCGGGGCGTATCTATGTTTAATCTCCCTAGTGTTAAAATCTCTGTGCCACCCGAATAGTACATAGGTTGTTTATCGGTATTTTTTAACTCTGAAAACAATTGTACTGCTTCGGATACAGTCGTTGGCTTATAATACTCCACAAATGCTGGCAACATATTTACATCACTCCCTCCTTCGTTCTCCATAATAATTCGGGAATGAGAGGCAAATGATTGAGATTTATTTGAAGTCCTGCCGATAAAGCATTTCCAAGCGCTGCTGGCATTCCGATAAGGCCATGTTCCCCAACTCCTCTTGCCCCATATGCTGCGTCTATTTGAGGGGTTTCTACAAACTCTACGATGTATTTAGGATGTTCACCGTAACGAAGCGGTCGATATGTTCTTAACTGGGGATTTAAAACGCGGCCGTATTCATCAAAAATAAATGTTTCGCTTCCCGCGAAAGACAAACCCATGCTCATGGCTCCCATTACTTGTCCTCTAGCCCCTGCTTCATTTAAAACTTTCCCGATATCAATGACTGAAAAAGCTTTAAGCAATCGATAACGATACGTTCTCGTGTCAATTTCTATCTCTACCCCTTGCGCTCCGACCGTCCATTCAGGTCCAGGTCTTCCTGCACCAGTTTCTTTATTTATGGATGTAATATGCCTAAGAGTATATGTTCCGCTTCCAATTATTTGTCCGCCAATCGCATTACCATTTGGATAAACAAAGCCGTAAGCAATATCTTTAACAGCAATATTGATTGAGGGATCATCTCTTATATATACTTTTTCATAACCTACTTCTAAATCTTCGATTGGTGCAAGTAAAAGACAAGCAGCCCTTTCCTTTAATTGTAAAATAATATCGTCTGCAGCTTTTAAAACAGCCCTTCCAGCCATAAAAGTTCCCCTGCTTGCGACCGTTTTCCAATGTTCCGGCGTACTTTGCGTATTCACGGGCATTTGAACATAGATTTGTTCAATCGGCATTTTCATTTTTTCAGCTAAAATCTGTGTCAAAACGGTCTTTGTCCCGGTTCCAATTTCTACAACACCGGTTATTAAATTGATGCTTCCATCAGGATTAAATGTTAAAATAACGCCTGAACTTGCGTTCGAATCGATCGTAGAGTTTTTCCAAATACAACTGATCCCTTTAACCCTTATTTTATGCTGATCGACTTTGATCATCTGTCCCTGATCCCAATCCATTAATTCTCTTAGCTTGGAAATACATTTTTGCAGGTTGCCGACATTGCTGTAATTTAGTTTAACTTGGGTAGGCGATGTGTCCCCTGGTTTGATGGCATTCATATATCGAAATTGCAGTGGGTCGATGTTCAACTTTTTTGCTAGCATATCCATCGTTCTTTCAAAAGCAAATTGAACTTCTGAGTGACTGAAACCTCTAAAAGGGGCGGGGTAAGGATGATTTGTATACATACAATATGAATCACAATAAATATTCTCAATATGATACGGCCCTGTGCAATCGACTGCACCAGCTCTCGCTAAATCAATCCCTTTATCCGAATAAGCACCGCTATCCCATAAATAAATGAGTTCAGCAACCTTTAACAATCCCTCTTTTGTACACCCGAGTTTTACCTTTGCCGTAAGACCAATATGTCCCGGAGAAGTGACCATATCTTCTTCCCGAGTATTTACAATCTTAACGAGTCTGCCACCTACCGCCTCCGTTGCGATATAAGCTAGGATCTCTAATTGAGTGGATGCTTTTCCACCGTAAGCTCCGCCGACTAAAGGAGTATTCACGACAATATTCCCTGTAGGAATGTCAAAATATAATGAGATTAGCTTTTTAATCATAAAGGGAGCCTGTGAAGAGGACGTTATTTCTACCCTCCCATCCTCATGAATTTGGGCAAAAGAACAGCGGGTTTCCATTGCTGTATGGTCCGATGGATGAAATGAAAAAGCTGCTTCCACCGTTTCACTACTTTCTAACCATCCTTGTTCAATATCTCCTTTACGAATTTTTATTTTGGTAGCAATATTCGTACCGGGTTCAGGAGATACTCCAGCAGTTTTTTTATATTCTCCTAGATTTTCGTGAATTAATGGGGCATTCGGCTGAAGTGCTTCACTTGGAGAATTTACGACTGGTAAGGGTTCATATGTAATATCAAGGTTATTTGCTCCCATTTCCGCTAATTGCATGGTGTCCGCTACAACAATCGCGACCACTTCTCCAAAATAACGTACCCGATCAAAAGCAATTGGCGGCCGATCACGAAGTTCTTCACCAGTGAGCGGGAAATTTCCACCCGTAATAATCGCGCGGATTCCTCTCATTGCGCGTGTTTTTGTGTCATCTATCTTTATGATTTTTGCATGACCGTATGGACTCGTCACAAGTTTCCCATATAGCATTTCTTTTGATTCAAAATCATTCGTATATTTAGCTTTACCGGTTACCTTATCTAAGGATTCTTTCCGGTAAACACTTTTCCCGATGATGTTCATGATACTTTTCACCCCCAGCCACTTTAGGGCATGCTATTTCATCTTATGATGCTGGTGATAGGTTACATTCATAAATTCGAAAACATTGCAGTCTTTTATCAATCTTGTAGAGGAGAAGGCTTAAAAAAAGGGATTTCCGCAAAGAACGTTGTTACGGCTTCTTCACACAATGAATATCATAATACTGAAGGAATAGGGCGGTGAGAGTTTTGGATAATCATACAGCAGAATGGATTTATTTGGATATTAATCTCATTACCGCTGTCCTGTTGATTACGGGTCAATTAACGATGGATGGTATATTTATTCTACCAACTGGGGGATTTTCCATCCCATTACAGGGACCTATCACAGGTGGAAGGCGCTTAGTTGGAAAATCAAATTCGAAAGTATTAACTTTTGTGGTCGATTCCATCGACTTTATTCTTGCTCTTTTGCTCATTTTCGGGCAAATCAGTGTCAGGGGTACATTGATCTCATCCGGGTATTTTTCTATAGTCGTAAGCGGACCTATATTTGGTGCTCCTAAAACAGAGGTTTCAGAAAAGGCAAAAGAAGAATTTTTTGAACATCTAGAGGTGTTTTTAAAAAGCAAACGGTCTTGATCATCGTTAGTGAAAGGAGGAAAGGTTATGGC
This sequence comes from Bacillus sp. IITD106, assembly GCF_019459225.1. GTDB lineage: Bacteria > Bacillota > Bacilli > Bacillales > Bacillaceae_C > Lederbergia. The sequence goes on along the minus strand of NZ_JAIAZY010000023.1, from coordinate 1,547 downwards.
ATTAACAGATATGCCGACGATAAAACCTTCTAAAGAGACCATTTTTATCGCGGCCGGTCTTTTAGCGTTTTTCTTATTTTTCTTTACCGATTACAAAGAATCTGATACAGAGCTTTCAAAGCATAGATAAAATCTTGAGATTGGATTTTAATAGCAGCTCCTTATGGGGCTTTTTTCATTTTCCGGAGGAATCTCGAAAGTCTCCTATTTCCCTAAAAATTGCCACTCTTTAGCAAAAATTTGGTACAATATAAGTAGGAAAATTAGCTTTATCGGAGGTGTGATTGTGAGAGTAAAAGTAGATGCACTAACTGCAGGATGTATTTTACAAAAGGATGTAATGGGAAGAACGAATAATCCTATCATACCTGCCGAGACAATATTAGACGAAAATCATTTAGAATTATTAAAATTATTTCTGATAAAAGAAGTTGAAATAGAAAATAAACTTGCGAATGGCGAGTTATTTAGAGGATCAGGAATTGAAGATTCAGGAAGTTCTCCTAAAGAGATTTTTTCCTCTGGTACTTTTCAAGACTACTATAGAAAAGCGGTAGAACAGTATAAAAAAGAATTTCTTTCCTGGCAATCAGGAATAGGAATCAATATTTCCAATATAAGGTCCTTGTTAATTCCACTTTTTGAAAAAGCTCAGGAAAATAAAGATTGGATTCGGCAAATTCATCGTTATTCAAAAAAGGAAGAGTATTTTTATCATCATCCTATTGCGGTTGCTTTGATTGCAAGCTTCGTCGCGAAGGGATTAGGCTTTGACAATGGTCAATGTTTACAAATCGCTTTAGCAGGCTGCCTTGCAGATTGTGGTATGGCAAAAATAAATGAATCTATGTTTATGAATGAAAGATCCTTAAACGAGCAAGATTGGAATGAGATGAAGAAACATCCAATTTATAGTTATCAAATGATAAAAAATATTTCTTTATTGAAAACCGAAACAAAGTTGGCCATCTTACAGCATCATGAACGGTTAAATGGTTCTGGATATCCGCTTGGAGAAGCGGGGAATCGGGTGCACATGCACTCCCAAATAGTTGCCATTGCAGACATTTATCATGCGATGACAGCAGAAAGACCGTATAAAAGCATGCAGCCACCTTTTAAAGCATTGCAGGTGATGGAGGAAGACCAATTCGGTAAATTGGATATCTCCATTTTAAAAATTTTGATCTCGGCAATTGCCTCTCTTCCAGTTGGAACGACGGTTAAACTTTCCGATGGGCAGTATGGAAAAATTATTTTCGGAAAACAAGATGCTTTACTAAGACCTTTAGTAAAAATCTTAGACACCGGAGAAATTATTGATCTGGAGAAAAATAGATCTACTTATATTGATGCGATTATTAGGTAGGTTAATGTGGTTATTATTGTATTTACAAAATATCTAAAAAAACTCTTGCATACTTTGTCGAAAGTTGTTATATTAGTAAATGTGCTTGCGAGCACAAAAAAATATTCCGAGAATATATTGACATGAGTGAAAAACGATGTTAATATATAAAAGTTGCTTAAAAAGCTAATGAGAGTTT
>NZ_JAIAZY010000022.1 GCF_019459225.1 Bacillus sp. IITD106 | reverse complement strand
TTTAATTTATTAAAATCTTTCTTATCCCATGTTAAAACAGGAGTATTCTTTCTTGACTTAACACTTAATAAAGCATCAGCAAAATCAACGTTCTTTTCTGCAAATAATGTTAATGCTTCGATAGCAACCTCTTCTTCAGGGTCAATGTTATCGACTTCTAAAACATTCACTAGATGTTCTTTTATGAGCTGTTTTTCAAACTTATAGAATGACCTTAATAGCCAACAACATTCTGCAATAACAATTGTTGGGATAATCAAACTAATTTCCCCATTATCTACTTTATCAACTATATTTATGAATGAATTATATTTTGATTGATCATCTTCAACAATAAACCGAACCAATACATTCGTATCTACTAAAAATTTATTCATTTTTTGAAAGTAGCTCCTCTTGTTTATATTGATTGGCTAATTCTTGCTCGGCCACCTCTCTCATTTTTCCTATATCAATTGGTTCGTTCACTTTTATCCGATTTTTAAGAACATCGCTTAATTTTTTCTTTTTCACGGGTTCAAGCATTATTTTATCGTCTTGAACGAAAATTTTAAACTGGTCTCCTTCATACACATTAAATTTATCTCTTAACTCTTTTGGGATTGTAATCTGTCCTTTGCTCGTCATTTTACCGCTTAACAATTCCATTTCTTACTCACCTCTTATTTAAGAATAAGTATTACAATTATTTTAAGTAATACTAAATTGTTTGTCAATTTTGAAAAGAATTTTTAAGTTGAACCTTATTTTTTTAATAAAAAAAAGAGTTGTTAATTCGAATGCGAATTCTTTTTCCGCTCCAATAACAAATAATGAATAATTATTTTCTGATACGTGAACGAAATCAGGAAAATTCGGGTGTTGTTTCTCGTATTTATCCGGTTCGAGAACGAAATCAGGAAAATTCCGCAGTTGTTTCTCGCATTTACCCGTTGCGAGAACGAAAACGTGAAAAGTTCGCCGTTCGTTCTCGTATTTACCCGATGCGAGAACGAAAACATGAAAATTCCGGTGTTGTTTCTCGTATTTATCTTACGACACTTTTTCAGGTGCAAATTTCTTTATTGCTCAGTTGCAATGCGAGATCAGGTTTTGATAAAGGTTACCAATCGCCTTATTGGCACCCTTCGCAGTTGAGAAAAAATGTGACCAGGTTCCCCAATACTAATCGAGAGAAATCTGCAGATTAACTAAAATCCAACACTACATTTTCCCTTCACTCATCTTCCCCTTAATCAATTCATACGTCTCAAAGCAATAATCTCTATACGGAGTGTCCGGCATAGGTACAATATTTTTCACCGCAAGTTCCGCCAATTCAAGGGCTTTGTCCAGATTCCCCAACTCCATGTAACAGCGGGCCTTGTGGGAATCTGCAACATAAAATAATGATAAATCAAATGGATGATGGACATATTTTGGTATATGGATTTTATTGAGGCAATGAAGTGCTTCCTCATATTGCTTAAGACCGAACAAGGCCCATCCTTTTTCAAGTAGGAAAAATGGCTCATAAAACGCTGATAAACTTGAATCCTTTAAATGAAAATCAATTAATTCAAGGGCACCTTTATAATCATGATTCATGGAAATAAGATATTCAATATTGATTAATTCGCAAAACAACAACGAACCCTTATCATCGGCAAATTCACCATATTGTCTCATCTTTTCCGTGTAATACACTCTTTTTTCCTCATGATTAAACATTAAAGCATGCCCGGCCGCAATTCTGTACAAATCATCAATACGATAAAAAATCCGATGCTTTTTTGAAAATTCAATGGCATTTTCCATCAATGTCGTCGCTGTTTCTGAGTCTCCTACTGCAAAATGCAAAATGACTTCATGAAAGTCTAAATCGACTTGAGTCATCGGATCAATATAAGGATATTTTGATTCGATTTCAGCACGTTCACGAAGGAGAGTATCCAATGCCGTTTCATAATCACGATCCGAAAATTTCACCATCGCACGAAAAAGACCAATTTCAGCACGTCTAGACGCCAAGTTCATCTGATCATATAATTGGGCGGCTTTATCTGACACTTCTTGCCACCCATCCATTCCTTCATGATAAAGACAACGGCTATGGATTTCCAATAAACGCGCGGATTCATAACCTTGATTAAGCTTATCAAGCAATGGTTCAACAATTGAAATGATTTTTTTATACTCATCCGTCTTTCGATCAAAATCAATATTATATAACAATTCAACTTCTTCAAGTACTTCCCCAAAATGATAAGAGGGGATAGCGCCCAATAATACAGAGATATCAACGTCTAGACGCTCCGCAATATATGTTAGACTCTCTATTGAAGGTCTCGCCTTATTATTTTCAATCAAACTAAGCATTCCCTTAGTCATCGTAGTCCCGGCAAGTCCTTCCAACGTCAATTTTTTCTGTTTTCGCAAATCCCTGATTCGTTCACCTAGAGTATCGATATTACAACACCTCTTACATCTTTATAGTTTAATTATATTAAACTTTTGCTTGCAATGAAAGTAAAGAGATGATATATTTTGTTTAATCACATTAAACTTTATGAACGGAGTGTTTTTATGGAAGAGGCATTAAAGCTAAAAAGAGCAACATACCACCTGTGGACATTTACGACGAGTAAGCTCATTTCAACATTTGGAGCAAATGTATACGCTTTTGCGATTAGCTTTTATATTTTACAGACGACAGGATCGGCAACGAGTTTTGCAACTAATTTATTATGTAATATTTTACCTAAAACACTTGTTGGGCCATTTGTAGGGTATGTTGCCGATAATTACTCTAGAAAAAAGATTGTCATCCTTTCTCAAATTGCTACAACTTTAGCGATTTGTGGACTGCTAATCGTCACTAATACAGTGGGTATTTCGCTAATAGCCATTTATGTGACGACTTGTATTTTATCATTAACATCCATATTTTCAGGAATTACCTTTACTTCATCCATCACTGGACTTGTGGATGAGGAAAGAATTCAAAAAGCGATGTCATTAAACCAAATGTCAATTTCATTCGCTGCAATCGGAAGCCCGGCAGTCGGTGGTCTGTTATACGGAGCTGTGTCTCTTCCAGTATTTTTAATTATTTTCATCTTTGCTTCCATCATCGCGGTCATTCTCGAATCAACGATGAACTTTAAATTATTTGCAAAACGGAAGGAAAAAGCAGAAGGAGAAGAAAAAGAGCCTATGTGGCAAAGTATGAAAGCAGGATTTGCGTATTTAAAAACGCAGCCAGTCATCATGGCCATCATTTGGATCGCATTAATGGTCAACTTCTGTTTTGGCGCGTTTGAGGTCGGTTACTCGTACGTTCTGATTGAAAAATTAAAAATGGCTGCCCAGCATTTTGGTTTTACTGAAGGAGCCTTCGCATTAGGGATGCTGCTGATGTCTATTTATTTCTCTGTCAGAAAAGAAGTAAAATATCCGCTTATTGTTTCGAAAAGAGGAATTCTGGTAATGGGGCTTTTTATGGGGGGAACAGGCCTGCCGTTATTAATGTCCATGTCTTACAATCTTAATGTGGTTTATTATCTTATTCTTATGTTCGGGTTCGGATCCATGATCATTCTTGTCAATACACCAATTCAAGTGATGATGCAAAAACAAATTGACGATGATTTTAAAGGGAGAATATTTTCTATTCTTGAAACAATGGCGATGGCACTGATGCCGCTTGGAATGGTTCTTTACGGATTTCTTTATGACTTGTTTCCGGCTCAGTGGGTGTTGCTCGCGTCTACGGCTCTCCTTATAGGCGTGGTGTTCGCCCTAGCTAGACCTTCCATCATACGTATGGCTCATCCAGAGCGCTTTGAAAAAAAGGTGATTAAAGCAAAAACCGTTTCACAATAAATGTTTATATTAAAAAAAATGGGTTATATAGGTGGTACTGGGACAAATATTCCAGTACCATTTTAAATTTTTTAGCAGAAAAAAATAATATGTAGGTTTTTGGAGAAATTGGGAAAGCTAATGTCAGACCATGCGCAGGGTCCATTTTCATCGCGATGTCAAAATCTGAAAGGAGCTTACCAAAATGAAAAAAGCAGTAAAATTTATTGGAGGAATCGCATTAGCGTCCATGCTACTAGTGGGGTGTGCAACGAATAACCAAGAACCGCCTCCTCCGAATACTGATAACAACGTTCCAACTACTCCAGATAATAATAATGGTGTCAACGACAATAATGGAGTAAATGACAATAACGGAGTCAACAACAATGGCCTGGATAATGATACGGATACAAACCCTAACAATAACATGAATAATAACGATACGGACACCAACAGATAAGCAGGGGACAAAAACCCTGCTATTTTTATCGTTTAAGTTTTATTTGGAATACTTGCGAAGAAATGATAAAAAAATAATTGGCCAGCAATTATCATTTAGAGATACTGAATCAATTTCGTAATTTCTTTTTTAAGCTTTATAGTTTCGCCCTTTCTTCATCCGTTTCCGAAACGCCTCTAAAAGCTGTTCACCGCTTAAACCTTCTTTAATTAAGTCATCAAGCAACATTTCAGGGTATTCATTACGTCGTTTACTCAAACGACCTTCGAATAAAACGCTGATATTTTCTCCTAATACTTGAAGCGTATTTACTTTTACAGTAAAAGGAGCTGGATCGTTTGCTGCATGAGTAATAATAACTCTGATTTCAAATGGTTCCTGGTTTTCATATCTTTTTTGAAAATGCCCGATATACTGCTTGTCCACGAAGGCTTCAATGATCCAATACCCGTCTTCATTTTCCTTATTGATGATCAGCCCATCTTGAAGGGGAATATCCGTCGCTTTTTTCTCTTCGTAAATTTGCAGAGCAACAATTTTAAAAGTTTTCATTAAGCATGCCCCCACGCCGTTCCTTTTATAAAAATTATAGCATTTTTCGCAATTTAAATAAAAAAAGTGTAAACGATGTAAAAAATGAATTTTCACTAAGGGATGTGTTGAAAAAAGCGTTTTCTATATAGATTATGTCGATTTTAGTCAAAACAGAAAGAATAAAAGAACACCACACTCATTTTACACAAAAATTATTGTGCTATAAGATGGAAATACCCTGCAAAAAAGGAGTTGAAAAAAGTTGATAAACCAAGTGACATTAGTAGGCAGGCTTACGAAAGATCCAGTAATACGATATACGATGGAAGGAACTCCTGTGTTAAATGTAACACTAGCTCTTAACCGTCATTATCGTAATGCTAAAGGCGACTTTGATGCTGATTTTGTATTATGTACCTTATGGAACAAAGCTGCAGAGAACACTGCAAAATATTGCTCGAAAGGTTCGCTGATCGGCATTATGGGCAGGATTCAGACGAGGAATTATGACGGAACAGATGGAAAAAAGGTTTACGTCACCGAAGTCATCGCCGATTCTGTCAAATTTTTGGGAGGTCGCCCTGCAGAAGAAAAAGCAGATGAAAAGGAATTGTTGCCATTCTAATGGAAGCGTTCACTTTAAAGGAGGTGAATTTTTGAGAACGAATGAACACAGCGATTCAATTGAAATACTGATTGGAGACCTCATCTTTAAACTCGGAAAAGCCAACCAACAAATTCATCAATTATCACAAAGGGTTACTCAACTTGAATTCCTTCTCCAAAATCAGCAAGCAGAATCATTTTCTAAATCCCATCATTCTAGCTTCGTAAAAAAGATTATGGCACAATAATGTTTCCCCATGTGCTTTTCATTGATCCATCCTCGCTTTACCATCCACTCTAATAGAACGGGGCTGCCCGAAAAAGTGGACAGCCCTATTTTTTGGATTGGATTATTTTTTCGGCTTCTTCTTTTTCAATAAGTGGAGGCACTTCACATTCCAAAAACAGTGCCGCTTCCTTAAGCAACGTAGGGAGCATATTTCCCGCCTCACTTAGCGACTCCCAGCGCAGCGTTTCGGGAAGCCACGAAGTAGGGAAGAGGGAAGGGTCATCAAGCAGCCCATCCACTTCAGTTTCGCAAATTCCCCTTAGTAAAAAATCAGTCCGCAGTTCATCCCTTTCCCGATGAAACCATTCATCTCTCTTTTTCAAAATGGAAAGCAATTGTGTGAGTTCATTCATAAAATACACACTCTCCCAACTAAGCAAGTGCCAGCAAATGATGCAATTCCTCATTTGAAAGCTCCGTCACCCATTGATCACTTCGAATAATTTCATCGTTTAATGCTTGTTTTTTCTCAAGCATCAAGTCGATTCGTTCTTCCAATGTCCCCGTAGTAATGAATTTATGCACGTGAACAAAGCGATTTTGCCCAATCCGATAAGCCCGGTCCGTTGCTTGGTTTTCTACAGCCGGATTCCACCAACGATCATAGTGGATGACGTGATTGGCGGCAGTCAAATTCAGTCCAGTTCCGCCGGCTTTTAACGAAAGAAGGAAAAATGGGAAATCGCCTGCTTGGAAGCGGCCGACATAATGATCTCTCTGCGCCTTTGGCATACTTCCATTTAAGAAAGGCACTGTAATTCCATAACGTGCTTCCAATATCTCACAAATCATTTTACCCATGCCGATGTATTGTGTGAAAATAATACACGCTTCTCCAGTCGCCATGATGGAATCTGCTAATTCCACTAGCGCACCAAGTTTATTGGAGCGATTGACGATATCTTCCGGAACTTCCTCCTTCAAATATAGAGCAGGATGGTTGCACAACTGCTTTAACTTGCTCAGCATTTGTAAAATTAAACCTTTTCTTTCGATTACCGATAAAGACTCTATCTTACCAAACGTATCTTGAACGAGATCTTCATAAAGTGCCGCCTGCTCAGCTGTCAATGCACAATATTCTTTTTGCTCCAGTTTATCTGGTAAATTCAATTCTACTTCAGGATCTTTTTTCGTTCTTCTTAATAAAAATGGTCTGATCAACTTTTGCAGCTCACGAATTTTCGTTTCTGAATTATCTCTTTCAATCGGTAAAATATATTTCTTTTGAAATTGACCGAACGTTCCTAAATAGCCATGGTTGATAAAATCAAAAATCGACCATAACTCAGATAAGCGATTTTCCATCGGAGTTCCTGTTAAGGCGATATGGTGAGTGCCTTTAAATTTCCGAATGGCTCTCGACTGTTTCGTTTCGGCATTTTTTATATTTTGTGCTTCATCGAGTGCAATCGTGCTCCATTTTACTGATAAAAATTCCTCCGAATCAAGATGGGAAAGGCCGTAGCTCGTAAGCACAATATCTGCATTTTTCGTCATGCTGATAAAAGCATCTTCCTTTGCTCTATTGGAACCGTAATGCAAAACGACATTTAAGCTCGGGGCAAAACGCTCCAATTCCCGCTGCCAATTTCCAAGAACGGAGGTTGGACAGATGATCAAAGCAGGTGTATCGTTCAGACCATTTTCTTTCACATGAAGCAAGTAGCTAATGAGCTGAATCGTCTTCCCAAGTCCCATATCATCAGCAAGGCAGGCGCCGAATTCAAATTGCCTTAGGAAAACGAGCCAGTTTAAACCTAGCTGTTGATACGGCCGAAGTTCCCCTAATAAAGTTTCTGGCACTTTTATTTCAGGAATTTCAGAAAGGGTATTTAGCTGTTTCATCATCTTTTTTAATGACTGATTAAGTTCGATTTTAATTTGGGCAAAAGCACGCGGATCATATTCATCAAGATCGATTGCTTCCTGTTCTTCATCGCCCAATGTAAAAATATCCTGAACGCGCAGTCCTTCTTTTCGTGCTTGAGCCATTAATGCTTGGATGTGTGCAATCATTTTCGGATCAAGCTTAACCCATTGACCACGAATTTTTACGAGTCTTCTTTGTTCCTGAACGAGTGATTGAAACTCCTCTTCAGAAAGGTCGGCACCATTCATCGAAAGTCGCCAATCAAAATTCAACATCGAATCAAGACCTACAAAGGATGGGCGGTAATTCGTTCCGGTTTGTTTTACCCTCGCTCTAACCGTCATATTGGCAGCACGCATCGCTTCCCACCAGGAAGGGAGGAGGATTTCGACCCCAAGCGCTAGCAATTTTTCACTTGCATCCGTAAGAAAATTCCAAGCTAATGGTTCATCAAGCTCCCGTACGAGACCATCTTCACCTTTAAGCCAAGGAAACAGTTTTACCCAACGATCTTCTTCCTCGTAAACAGAATCCAAAAATGAAAACCAACGTTTCGGAAAGCGTTTATGTTCAGAGAGTGGAATGATCCGTTCTGGTTTTTTCAAATCACGAAGCACCGTTTCCAAAATCCATGGGTCTTGATCATCGTCAGGCTCGGATAAACGGATGCCAAGCACAAACGGCAAAGCATTTTCAGTCGTACTAATCCATTCTTGAAAGCGGTCTTCATCAAAATAAGCATCGAGTTCCTCAGCAGATAGAGGGCTGTTTTTAAGCTGCTCTATTTTTTTCGAAACGGTTTCCCCTTCATGACCTTGCTCTAAGTAAATGGATAAAGCACGATGAAAAAAGTGGGAGACAAACTGTTCCATCGATTCCTCGTAAAAAGGCTGCTTCCAGAAATCAGCCGAAAATTCATCCCAAATCATTTCGGGAACCTTCCATGTAAAGAGTGAATCATCATCATTCGAAAATTGCGGAAGCCATTTGCCTGATTGAATCGCTTCGAGAATGACGGATGAAACGGCAAGCAACGCGTCTCCCGGCTCGTTCCAATCCCAAGAAATGAGCGAGCTAAACCGTTCGTTTCCAAGCAGCGTCAATAACTCGTAGCTATCAAGTTCAACCCCGACATGGTGATCTCGTTCTTTCGTCTCGATAAAGGAACCATAAAAGCTTTCCTCATGCCAAAGAAAGAGCTGTTGCTTCCAAGCAGTAGGGTCAGCCTCATTTGCAGCATATATGAAAAATGAACCTGTATCCAAAGGGATAATATGAAGTTGGATTGTCTCAAGATTCATCATAATTTAAGTCCTTTCAACTATTTGGAATTCTCATTTATGAGTTTTCCTCTTTCGCACTCTTCCTGAAAAGCACGCAATCGTTTTGTTTTATCGAGCAATGTTGATAAATAGAGCTCCCACTGCATCAATTTCTTTTCTTTTTTATAAAGCCTTTTCAGCCTTTTTAAATAGCGGACCGCTCGCTTATACGAATCACGGCCGCGATTATTGATGAGTGTGGTGATCGACTCATGGTAAAGAGGCTTGAGTGCAGAAGGGTCAGTCTTTGCGACCATCTCTATTGTGTGCCGATCAATAAAATCAATACCATTTTTTGAGTAAACTTGAAGCTCCGCCCATTTTTTAAAATCTTGTTTTGCGAGCAAATATTCATTATATTGAAATCGGCTATAGGGCAGTAATTTCATATACACCTTTTCCAAAAGGGATGAATCAACATTCAAAGCGGCGTTGCTATCTAAAATTTGAAAAAACGCCCTCGTAAACTGTGCTTGTTCATAGCTGTGGGCCAAGGAGGAAATATATGTTGTGATCTGGTCGATAAAAACAGGCAAATAAAGATTGAGCCGCGTTTTGGATCGTTCTTTTTGCAGCAATTTCATCCATCGTAAAGCATACGGAGCAATCTTTTGTCCAAGCTCTTTCATTTGTCTTATTGCCGCATCGTCTTCTCCTAATAGGATGGCGATATGGATGAAAGCAATGTCGATTCGCTCGTCATGCTCTTTCTCCTTTTTTTCATTAAGATGATTCCATTCCTGCATTAATTCTTTTTTCTTTTTAAATAACTCCGACCAGAGCTTCATGTAAATATCGGTATATTCCGTTGGAAAAATCGTTTCATCTTCCAAGAAACGATGGCTATATTCACGTAAATAATGAAAATATTCATCAAATGCAAATGGGGAAGCCGTCGTCGCTAGTTTAGACAAAGCCTCATCCGCTTCTTCAAGCATTTGTTCTGAAAAAGACCGTAAATGAGTTCTTTTTTTCGGTTCGGAGGCAAGTGAATTAATAACTTTTAACGACTCGCAAGCTGCAAACAACTGAAATAAAGGCTTCCATTCTCGTTCAACAGGAGCAAATCCAAGCAGACGTTTATAAGAAACTCTCGCCCATTCCTCAAGCTGATAAAAATTTTTAACAGACGTGTTTTGATAGGCATTACGTATACGTTCAATCCATTGTTCAGGCCCTTTTTCCAGTTGAGGAGGCATTTTTTTCAACAAATCAGAACCACGTTGCAATGTAGAAAGCACATCGGCGATCTGGTAGTGGCTTTTCCATTCCTGCAGCCATAAAAAGACACTTTGCGTCCTGCTCAAAACAGTGAAAAACAAAGCGACCTGATGGCGGCAAATACCCTCTTCAGGACATGTGCACGTGCTATTGGATGGGTGACTAAAAACCAGTTCTACATTAACAGGTGTCACATCTTGAACTTTAGCCTCCACTTTTTCGTTGGAAAATTTAACACCATAAACAAGCTGCTGACGAAAAAGAATCATCCCTTTTTGAATGAGCTTTTCATGCACCTCACTCCTCGGATCAAGCAGGCTCTTAAGTTCTTGACTATAGGATTGTATATGTTGAAGTAATTGTTGATTATACATAATGATAAACCTCCAAAACCTTATTATACCGCTATTTCCATTGGTTTGTCACTATGATGGGGTGATTTTGGAGAGAGGGGCTTAGGACAAAATAAAAAAACCCTCAAAAAGTTAACGGTTCCGCTTAGAAGTACAAACAATCTAATAACATTGAAATAAGAGCTTAAAATCGCAATAATTATGATCATTCTTCGGACATACTGTAAAGTCTCGAATTTGAAAAAAATGGAGAAATTTGTTGATAGTTTTAATTAAATTAAAATAATAGAAAAGGGTTTTTTAACTAAAATATGGTGAAACAATTGTCGAACAGCATATATTGTTATAAATCAATTGATGAAATACCGAAAATTTTATATCACGGAACCAGTTCTAACAACATAGAGTCTTTAAAGAAGGGTATAATATTAAACATCGGAAATAAAAAAACTGATTTTGGTGTAGGTTTTTATTTGACTGGAAACTTCAAACAAGCTCGTGGGTGGGCAATTTCAAGACAGAAAGCTATCATGGAAAACACTGGAGAAACATCTGCAAAAGCTGTTATAATAAGTTATGAAGTGAATCACGAAATCCTAAAGGAGTTAAATTATTATCTATTTTCTGAAGCAAATATTCATTGGGCAGAGTTTGTATACGGAAATAGGGCATTAGATTTCAATGTTCATCATAATCAAGATAAAAAATACGATTTTGTATATGGACCACTAGCTGATGGTTCTCAAATCACCCTTTTAGTAAGTAAATTAAGAAGAAAGGAAATTGATCTTGCTTATTTCTTTGAAAAAATAAAGGGTATTAAGTTTCCGTTTCCAAAAGATCATCAAATGTCTTTCCACTCAATTAAGGCTATAAAAGCCTTGTCGATAAAAAATATTCAGGAGGTGAGTTGAATAATGATCAAAAATCATATAAGAGAATACACTGATTATGTTATCAAAGATATGATGGATATGTATGGAATTAAACAAGATGAAGCAAATCAATTAATAAAAAAATATAACTTTGATAAAATGGTTGAAAAGGCACCCGAATTTGTCTTGCATTATAATACCGAGGATTGGGCAGAAAGAATTTATAAAAATAAAACCTTACAAACAATATAAAAAACACTCGCGTAAAAAATGCAAGTGTTTTTTATTTTTTATGCAAAAACATCGCTAAATGCGATGTTTTTTTGTACTAATTTGATGTTTTTTCAAAGCTTTTATTTCTGAACAGAACACGTTACAAGATGTTATCAATCTATTAATAAAATCTCTTAAAGCCGTTGAATTTACTTTTATAATAAGAGGTGTTTAAGCTGGAAATTTCAACGCCTCCATCATTTGCGTGGATGAACTGATCGTTGCCAAGATAGATACCCATATGAGAGATTCCAGCACGATACGTATTTTCAAAGAATACGAGATCACCAGGCTGAGGCTTATTCACATAGTAGGAGCGGTCGTAATATCCATCCGTACCGTAGCGTGCAATCTTGTTCCCTGCCTGATTGAACACATAGTAGACAAACCCGCTGCAATCAAATCCAGCTAGTGTCGTACCACCCCAAGCGTACTTTGTACCAATAGCGCTTTTAGCAATTTTGATAATGGCTGCAGCATCTCCAGTTACTTTAGGAGTTTCAACTTTTTCCGCCGGTTTAGATTCAGTCTTAGCCTTCGCATTTACCTTTAATACTTGTCCAACACGAATCAAATCGGAAGTAAGTCCATTCAATGATTTGAGTTCATTGACCGTTGTGCCATATGTAAGGGCAATTTTACTAAGCGTATCTCCCGAAACCACTTTGTATGTATTCGTAGTTTGAGCGGAGTTATTGTTTTTGACCGTTTCCGTTTTCGGAGCAGGGTCTGCAGGAACAGTTGACTTGCTGTTGGAGATTTTCAACACTTGTCCAGGATGAATCAAGTCGCTTTTAAGATTATTCCATTCGTATAATTGTGCGACCGTAACTTTGTAATTAACAGCAATTTTACTTAACGTATCTCCGGATTTAATGGTATACGTTGCAGCTTGAGGAGCAGGTGTAGGTTTAGATGCAGGTTTTGGTTGAGTAGCTGTTTTCGCTGGCTCTTTTTTAACATCTTCTGAAGAAACCTGTAAAATTTGTTTTGGATATATTAAATCACTTTTCAACTGATTCAAATCTTTTAATTGATTGACCGTTGTATTGTAACTTGAGGCAATTTTCCAAAGAGAGTCTCCACTTTTAACTTCATAAGTTGCCGCAGATGCAGTTCCAGTGAAAGAGGCAGCCAAAAAGACAGCAGTTGCAGTTGTCACTACTTTTTTACGCATTTATTCAAAATCCCCCTAGATCTCTTTTGTTTAGGCAATTTTACCATAATTTTGCACTTATATTGTAAGATATTACAATTTGTAACATGATTTTAATGTTTGTGGCATAATTTTACAATTAGTAGGAAAAACGGATTATATCAATGTCTAACAATGTAGGGAAATTACAATTGTATGACAACGTTGCAATCATAATGTTACGCAACTGTAAAATAAACTAATAATACTTTGTGCTATGATTTCCTTAGAAAAGTTACCAATAATAACTAAAAATAGACAGACTTACAAAATATAGATTATTTTAACGGGGGAAAACTTTAAAATGACAATAGTAAAAAAGTCTTTGTTGTCGTTGCTTGCTTTAGTCATGTTCGCTGTGATCGCGTTTCAACCAGATGCTGCCAGCGCAGCAGTAAAAAAGCCGTCAGCTAGTGCTATCGTCAATCAGGGAAAGAAATATCTAGGAGTAAAATACGTATACGGAGGAGCTAGCCCGAAAGGATTTGACTGCTCCGGATTCACATCTTATACATTTAAACAACAAGGGATGGCCATTCCACGTTCAGCAGCTGAGCAATATAAAAAAGGAAAAGCAGTAAGTAAAAATAACCTAAAAGCAGGAGATTTAGTTTTTTTCAAAACTTCTTCTACTAAAAAAGTCTCACACGTTGGCATTTACATCGGAAGCGGTAAATTCATCCATTCCGCCGGCAAAGGTGTTGCCATCACTTCTATAAACGATCCATATTACTGGAAATCCCGCTACGTTGGAGCGAAAAGAGTCCTATAATGATAATCTGCTAGGTGTAATGCCTAGCGGATTTTTTGTTTTATAAACTAAAACATGATGATGAATGACTTTGTGACAACAATGCAATCATAATGTTACGCAAGTGTAAATTAATTTAATCTTGTCATGTGCTATCATTTTTTTACAAACTTACTAGGAGAAAACATAAGTGGAGGGACTAAAAAAATAAACGGGGGAAAACGAGTACATGTCAACTTTCAAAAAATCGTTGTTGTCGTTACTTGCCGTAGTCATGTTCACTATGTTCGTTATCCAACCAGATGCTGCTAGTGCAGCTACAAATATGTCTTCCGTTAGTGCAATCATCAGTAAAGGGAAGGAATACATAGGAGTAAGATATGTATACGGGGGATCAACACCGAAAGGATTCGACTGCTCCGGATTTACATCCTATACTTTTACACAACAAGGCATCCCTTTACCGCGAACTGCAGCGGAACAATACAAAAAAGGAGTAGCTGTGGAAAAAGATAACCTACGACCAGGGGACTTAGTATTTTTCCATACTACGAATAAGCCCATTTCGCACGTTGGAATCTATATCGGAGGAAACAAATTCATCCATTCCGCCGGCGAAGGTGTTACGATCACAAATATAAATGATTCTTACTACTGGAAATCGCGCTACGTAGGTGCAAGAAGAATTATTCAGCCGTTATCTGCTAGGTTACTTGCCTAGCGGATTTTTTTAAATTCAATGAACACATTCCAAAGGAAAAACGTAGTCTCCTGTCCGCTTGGAAGGTTCAATGAACACATTCCAGAAGAAAATCGTGGTCCTCTGTCCGTTTGAACCATACAAGAACCCACACTCAAATTCTACGAGGCTGATTTTCGAATAATAGGCAAAAGTATTTTTCTGTTTTATCCACAACAAACCAATCCGAAAATAACTTTAAACCCCCACTCACCCCATTCCAATTGTCATTACCAATTAGGAGACTTATAATAGAGCTAGCTGACGAAAGCGAATGTCTAATATGAGAGGTGAATATGTTGGAAACGCAAGTCATAATAAATGCCACAATCTATCCTGGAGGAACGGAACACCCTATTCAAAACGGATTCATTCGGTTTGCCGAGAGAATCATTCAAGTAGGCGAGATGGATTCTTATCAAAGTCAACTAGGGGAAATTGTTACGGACGCTGAAGGAAAAATCATTATTCCTGGGATGATCGATATCCATGTTCACGGGGGCTACGGTGTAGATACGATGGATGCAGACCCTAAAAAAATGCAATACCTAAGTGAAAAAATGCTATCTGAAGGGGTAACGTCCTTTTTTGCGACAACGATTACACAAGATCATGATAGAATTTCGGATGCATTAAAAGCTGTGAAAGTGGCGATGGATCAAGGTGCGTCTATTGAAGGAGTGCATTTGGAAGGTCCATTTATTAATGTAAAACGTGCGGGTGCACAGCCGCCAGAATACATAACCGACCCAGATATTGAATTATTTTTAAAATGGCATGGGGAATCCGGTGAGCAAATCAAGCTTGTCACGTACGCTCCTGAATTACAAGGCGGAGAAGAATTTGAACAAGTGATGGTCGGTAGAGGAATTGTTCCATCTGTCGGACATTCCGATGCTGTAAGAGAAGAACTCCGCAATAGTGCTGCCTCACATGCAACGCATTTATATAACGGAATGCGCGGTCTCCATCATCGAGAAGCGGGAGTTGCGGGTCATGCATTGCTAAAAGAGGATATACAAGTTGAAATCATTGCCGACGGAATTCATATTACGCCTGATATGATAGACTTGGCATACCGTTTAAAAGGCGCTGAAAAAATATCTTTAATAACCGATGCCATGATGGCAAAAGGAATGGAACCCGGTGAATACGATCTCGGCGGTCAAAAAGTAATCGTTAAAAATGGTGAAGCTCGTCTTGAAAATGGATCACTCGCAGGAAGTGTTTTGCGCATGGACGATGCGTTTCGAAATATCATGAAATTTACAGGATGTTCGATATCAGAAGCTGTACAAATGACATCCAGCAATCAAGCACGTGAATTCGGACTAGAGCAAAAAGGATTATTAGGACCGGAAAAAGACGCAGACTTTGTCATTATGGATGAGGATTTACAAGTAGAGAAAACATACAGACTTGGAATAGGCTACGAAATAGGAGGATAAAAATGGAGATTATTGTTGTAAAAAACGATCAAGAAGGTTCAGAAAAAGCATTTGAAATGATTAAAGCTGGACTAGATAATGGAGAAATCAAAACACTCGGACTTGCGACAGGTGGAACTCCATTAAAATTATACGCAAAAATGCGCGAAGCAAGATTGGACGTGTCCAATGTTTCGACAGTGAACTTAGACGAGTACGTTGGTCTACCGGCGGACAGCCCACAAAGTTATCACTATTATATGGAGCATGAACTGTTCAGCACGCTTAATTTTAAAGAAACATTTTTACCAAATGGCATGGCAGAGGATTTAGACGCGGAATGTGAGCGCTACGAGCAAATCCTTTCCGATCATCCAGTTGACCTACAAGTTCTTGGAATAGGTACAAACGCACATATCGGCTTCAACGAGCCTGGCACGCCATTTAGCACAAAAACTCACGTTGTTGAATTAACACAAGAAACAAAAGATGCCAATAAGCGCTACTTCGAAAGAGAAGAAGACGTTCCAACACATGCTGTATCTATGGGAATCGCCTCCATCATGGCAGTGAAAAAAATCGTCCTACTCGCATTTGGCGAATCAAAAGCCGACGCCATCCAACAAATGGTAGAAGGCCCAGTAACAGAAGACTGCCCAGCATCCGTCCTACAAAACCATCCCAACGTAACCATCATCATAGACGAAGCCGCAGCATCCAAACTAAAATAACCCGATTGGGGACAGGTTCAAAGGGGACGGGTCCAAAAGGGACAGGTTCAAAACAGGAGTGTAAAGTCATTATGATTTTGCACTCTTTTTTTATAGGTAGGAGAAATATATGGATGGAAGTGAAAATTAAGAAAGCATGTTTTGAGGATACTGTTAAAATATTTAAAGAGACCGCCTCACAATAGAATTGCTTCCGAAATATTTGTATTAACAAACGACTCCAACACTTCGCTCAAAAAACTTATGAACGAACAGGTGATATTAATGAGAATGTAGATCTTCTTCTCTATGTATTTCTGATAAATCAAATCCCCTGAAATAATAGGAAGAGCGCCCGGATAAGCGCTCTTCGGTGTTAGGCAAGAGAATGGACCCCTTATAGGGAGTGTAAAATGCTCTAACGTTCTAGTTACGACATGCATTGCTTTTTTACAAAGGCTACTTTCAATCACAACTAATTTTAACAGTAGATTACCGCAAAAGGAGGAAAAGAGCCTTAGTAAACAAACGCTGTACCGACGATAATCAATAGAATGAATAGTACAACGATTAAAGCAAAGTTAAATCCCATGCCACCGCCGTAACCGCCGCCGTAGCCGCCATAGCCGCGGCCGCAACATCCGCCGTAGAACATAAACACCACCACCTTTCGAATGGTTAATACATTTTATGTAGGTTGTGAAGAAACGAACTAGGGAAAAGCGGACAAATCGTGAAATGGTTGTTTTCATCAGAGGCAGGGAACAAAGCTAGATAATACGATGGAAAATGCGTTAATCATCAATATTCCAATCCATACCGCAAGAAAAATCCTAGTGAAAATAAAAAAAGTGCCTACGAGCCGATTCTTCCTTTTCAACTCTTCTGCTTTTTGGTCCCCCCATATTCAGTACCTTCATATAATATGTTTCCCTTCAAACCCAATCTACCAATAGTAGTCTAAACACGGCTGGTTTAAATCCTCCTTCTAACAGGTATAGAAATAGGGATTAAGAAAAGGAGGTTTTTTTACAGATGCCATTTGATTCAAGCTACAACTGGGCTTCTATCTATGTTGCGAAGCTACCGAATTTATTATGGGCACTTATTGTATTGCTAATCGGCTGGATTATTGCTAAAGCAATTGGAAAAGCCGTAGAAAAAGGGTTGAAGAAAACAAACTGGGATGAAAGACTTTTCGCAAGTCAACATCCAGACGGCACAGCAAAACCAGCAAGACGCGTAAATACAAATGAACTCATTGGAAAAATTGTATACTACATCTTACTTGTGCTCGTCTTCATCTTATTTTTCCACTTGTTGAATCTTGGAGCCATCACATCGCCATTCCTCGGAATGTTTGCAACGATGCTCACTTTCGTTCCTGCCATCTTAAAAGCAGCGCTCATTCTGCTTATGGCATATGTCGTCGCCAGCCTTTTAAAAATGCTGATTATAAAAGGTGGAGAGAAAGCGAATATAACGTCATTAATGGAAAAAATGAACGTGGCTGAATCAGGTGCAGACAGCCGTAAATTCCTTCATACAGCAGGAAAAATCGTTTTTTACCTTGTCATGCTCCTCTTTATCCCTGGAGTGTTGGCAGCACTGAACATTCACGGTGTATCAGGACCGTTCGGAGGAATGCTTGAAAATATTCTCGGATTCATTCCGAAGCTGCTCGCAGCTGCCTTGATTCTTCTAGTAGGCTGGTTCGTCGCAAAAATCATTCGCGACCTAGTGACAGGCTTGCTAAAAACAGTTGGAACCGAAAAACTAGCATCCCGTCTTGGGTTACAAAAACTACTAGGCACTACATCACTTTCATCTATTATTGGAACAATCATTTTCGTATTAATTATGATTCCAATTGTCATTTCAGCACTGGATCAGCTCGATATTCGCGCTATCACGGATCCGGCAGTAGCGATGTTGAACGATATTATGACGATGATTCCAAACTTGGTTATCGCTGTACTACTAATTGCTTTTAGCATCTGGCTAGGAAAATGGGTGCGCCATATCGTAGCAGAACTTTTACAAAGAGTAGGATTTGATTCATTGACACGCAATCTGGCAGTGGGGAACTGGAAGCCAGGGGCGAGCGGGATGCTCCTATCCGAACTGGTTGGGTATATTGCGCAAATTCTCATTGTATTCCTCATTACGATAGAGGCTTTAAATCTAATAAAACTCGATTTCCTCGTTCTCATGTTAACGGCCATCACCGCCTATTTGCCACAAGTGCTGGCAGCCGTCATCATATTGGCGCTGGGACTCATCGTTGCCAATATTGTGGAAAAAGTGTTATCGAATATTTTAACGGGTCCAAGCTTTAAATTGATCACAGCTGTCGCAAAATATGCGATTATTGCCCTCGCTATATTCATGGCATTAGATCAGCTCGGCGTTGCTGCAACTATCGTCAACTCAGCGTTTATTCTTATTCTAGGTGGATTAGCCTTAGCCTTTGGCTTGTCATTCGGACTTGGCGGAAAAGAATTTGCTAAAAATTACTTAGAAAAACTAGATAAAACGATCGAACAGACGGATGTCGATAAGTCGAAAAAAACTTCGACTTCGAAACAAAAATCCACTGAACCAAACCCTGGAGATACAAAACTGACAAACAAAGAAGATGACACTGATTTAAGAGATGACAGAGGTCCAAGCGATTCTTGGCCTCCGAAGCAATAAAAAATAGCCTGCACTGCTACGGTGTAGGCTATTTTCTATGCAAATTTTATTTCCATTATTTTTCGCTCTATAAGACTACTTTTTTACTCACCTCTGCAAAACCCCAACAAGAATACTTTTCAACTTTTTCCTAAAACTATCCTTTTCCCATTGTTCTAAAAGGTGCTTGCTGCCTTTAAACGGAGTGATGAATTTTCCTGCTCGGTCCACTTCTTTTGGATGCCTCGCAAAGATTTCACCAAGTTCAACTCCACTCTTAACTTCCTCGCGATTTCCCACCTGCAAGCCCAGGTTCACTTTTCTTTTTTCGACCATTCCTTTACGGTTTAAAACCCATAAATACGATTTCTTCTTGCTAACGAGTACACTCTCCGACCGAACTACAGGAACGTCTAGTGCCTCATCCAGCACAATATCCGTCTGAACGTGGTAGCCGGAGTACAAGTCAGCGTCTTCCGCCCCGAAAACGGCCGTAAACGGATAGAGACTTGCTCGTTCTAAAGCTGGCTTCTCAGCCGGTAGCTCATCAACCGTCGCTACCTCCCCGGTAAGTTTCCCTTTGAATAAGTCAGAATGCACGTCAACGCGCATGCCTTCTTCTACATCGGCAACCTCCGACTCACTTAAACGCCCTTCTACGAAAAGATCCTCCGACACAATCGTGATCACCGGGTTATTCAGTTCAAACGAGATATCTTCAACGATTCCATCGTACGCACTTAAAACGGTTAATCCGCTGCGCCCATTCTCCACTGCGTCACGCTGTTCCTCGTACATTTCTATTTCCGAATCGACTTTTTCCAAATCTAATTCTTTCTCAGCGATTGATTGATCAATTCTACGCCCCTCAGCAGTTTGTTCCCTTGATTGCCTTGCTGATTCGACATTTGCTATTGTCTCAGAGACCGTGTTGGATTCATCGTCTTCTCCATAAACAGGCTTCACATACGATCTTTCTCGCCCTAAAGAACTTTTCGTTTTTTCCAAATCACTTACAAAGGTTTCAATGCTTTTCTTTTCCGCCTCTAAACGGGTGATCTCCGAATCAAGCAATGCAATCTGAGCATCCAAATCAAATGTTTCATATTCAAATAAAGGGGAGCCGTGTTCCACTTTCTCTCCTTTTTTCACTAAAAATTCCTTAACGGGTAAATTCTGATCGACAAAAACAGGATGCCTTTCAGAAGGAGCAACAACCCCTTCCTTCATAAGTGTTTTTACTAAATCGCCAGCCGTTAATTCCTTCCAGCTCGATATATAATTCAAACGTTCCGCCTTGCTCCCATTCTTCTCGAGCAAAACGAGATTGACTGTAAGTATTAAAACCGCCACTCCTGCAACAACTATTCTTCTCCAACGAACCTTCAACAACCATCACCACGCTTCATAAAAAGGTATTGAAATTAATAAAAGCTAAAACGGCAGTCAATGCCCAAAAAAATAGATTAATAGAAATAACTAAAAGAGCACTTTTCATTCGTGACAGCATGATTAAGGTGCGCACCCCACGGTATTGCACGACCGTAACCCAAATTTTAAAGAAAGATATGGACCCAAATAAATAAATGAAAAAGTCAATCTTCGTTATGTGTTGTGCAATAATTCCTAAAGAAAGTGGGGAAGAAAAACAGGGCAAGTCAAAAAATACAGCAAGGACTATATATGTAATTTGTTCTGCCAATAAAATCGGCAAGCAAAAAGCTTGAATGATAACAAATTTCTTATAAAAAGTATCAGAAAATGCCCAATAGAAAAGGGCGATGAAGAATATAATAGAGCCCGCGTACAGCAAGCCGAGGATAACACGACCGATTAAAAAATAACTTTTCAACGTTTCGTACTGCAAACTGGAAGATCTCGCAAGTTCAGGAGAAAGAACGTGCGATCCA
Source organism: Bacillus sp. IITD106 (assembly GCF_019459225.1). Lineage (GTDB taxonomy): Bacteria > Bacillota > Bacilli > Bacillales > Bacillaceae_C > Lederbergia. Next base: position 49,735 of record NZ_JAIAZY010000022.1, on the reverse strand, counting down.
ATTCCAAATGAGCCAGAAATTATAAAAACAACAACACTAGAAAAAAACAGCCAAAACAAACGAATATTCAATCCATAAACCGCTTCGGCCTTATGTAATTGAAAAAAACTTCTATGTGGATAAAATAAACCTTTAAAAATAGATGTTTGATAGATCAATAGAAAATCACCTGCTTATCATCTCCCTTTTTCTATTTTAACCCATTTTTCCTCAAAAATGCCATGTATTGTCGCAAATCGTGACATAGAAAACAACTTTTGTCATAGATTAGCAGATTTTTCATCAAAACGTATTCCTGCAAATTGCGACGCATCTCTCCAATCTTCTCAACAATGACCATTCACCTATGACTTTTAGGACTGTTATCACAATCTTCGCCACATTACTATTAAAATATCAGAATATTTCGCTTCTGGAAGTATTTTGATAGAACTTATCCAGAATGGGGGAAAATTATGTTCAAACGAAGCGCGATTCTTCTGTTTATCTTTCTTTTGATTTTCGGAAATCTATCATTTGCGCAAGAGCTAAATCTTCCGAAAAAAGCATTGAAGAAGACTCAACCAAAGACAGAAGAGCTAAAGCCAACAGTAGACCCTAACGAGGAACAAAGAGTGATCGTGGAGTTGAAAGAGGAAGCCCCAATCGAAATTGCAACGAAAAAGGGCGTCAAATTTGAAAAACTCGACAAAGTGCAAAAAAAGCAGCTTGAAAAGAACGCCAAAGCAAAGCAAAAAGCTGTAAAAGAAAAAATGAAAGAAAAGAAAGTTCAGGCAAAATATTTAAAAGAATTTACGACAGTCGTAAATGGATTTAGTGCTGAAATTAAGCATAAAGACATTGAACTCATTAAAAATATACCAGATGTAAAATCGGTCCATATCGTGCATGAGTACGAGCGGCCAATCGCAACACCTGAAATGAAATATAGTAAAGAATTAGTAGAAGCGCAAAAAGCATGGCGCGACTATGGTTTTAAAGGCGAAGGGATGGTCGTTGGAATTATCGATACAGGAATCGACCCAAGCCATCACGACATGATCTTATCTGATTCGAGCACCGCAAAACTAACGGAACAACAAGTAAACGAAGTCGTTGCTGAAAACGGACTGCCAGGGAAATTTTACACAGAAAAAGTTCCATATGGATATAACTATATGGATGAAAATAACGAAATCCGTGACATTCATTCACAAGCATCTATGCACGGGATGCACGTTGCCGGAACAGTCGGAGCGAACGGAGATGAAGACAATGGCGGCATCCTGGGAATCGCTCCAGAAACACAGCTCCTTGCGTTAAAAGTGTTCGGAAATGATCCGGAAATACAAACAACATATGGAGATATTTACATTAAAGCAATCGATGACGCGATTAAGCTAGGCGTCGATGTACTCAACATGAGTCTCGGTTCTCCTGCCGGATTTGTGGATCCAGAATCTCCAGAACAACAAGCGGTGAAGCGCGCGGTCGAAAACGGTGTGCTGATGTCCATTTCAGCAGGAAACTCTGCGATGTTCGGAGATGGATATTACTATCCACTTGCTTCCAATCCTGACTACGGTGTGAACGGATCACCAGGAGTATCACACGACTCTCTACAAGTGGCATCGTTCGAAAACACGTATATGCAAGTCGATGAACTTCAATACACAATTGATGGTGCCAATGGAGCTGCTGCATTCCTATCAGCAAGTAAAACGCATCCGAATGATTTAGAAAAAGACACATTTGAAGTCGTGGCAGCCGGTTTAGGGACACCTGAAGATTTCACCGGTAAAAATGTAAAAGGCAAATTTGCACTTGTTCAACGCGGAGACATCGGGTTTGTGGATAAAGCATTGAACGCCCAAACTGCCGGAGCGGAAGGAGTTATCATTTACAATAACACGGATGGCATCGTCAACATGGCGACAGATGATGCAATTAACATCCCACAGCTATTCATGCTAAAAAGCGATGGAGACAAATTAGCTGCTGCATTAAAAAGTGGACAAGCAGTAACAGTTACGTTTAACGGAAAATCAACGAAAATCGATAACCCATCTGCTGGACTCATGAGTGATTTCTCATCTTGGGGTCTGACACCAGACCTTGATTTCAAACCTGAAATCACAGCGCCAGGTGGACAAATTCTTTCTACATTAAACGATAATAAATATGGATTAATGAGCGGTACATCAATGGCAGCTCCACATGTTTCCGGAGGTGGTGCCCTCGTCCTTCAACGTGTGCAAGAAGAATTCGGACTTACAAATGCGGACCGAATTTTACGAGCGAAAAATATACTGATGAACACAGCCAAACTAGTTGATTTCGACGACGCAAAAGTGTCACCACGCCGTCAAGGTTCCGGATTAATGCAGCTTCATGCCGCACTTTCTACACCGGTCATGGTGACAGAAGCACAAACGAAAGAAGCGAAGGTCGCATTAAAACAAGTAACGGAAAATAAGGTTACATTTGAACTTACAGCAGAAAATTTCTCAGATCAAGCAGTAACATATGCCGTAAAAGCAAATGTCCAAACAGATCAATTCGTCCAAAACGGCGAGGATCTATTAGTTGCACCGAATCTTTTTGGAGCGTTGGACCTAGATGGACTAGCAACAGCAACTGTAAATGGAAAAGAGATAAACTCAGTAACCGTTCCAGCGAAAGGAACAGCAAATATTTCCGTTACAGTTGATGTTAGTGCAATCAATTCAGCACTTGCATCAAGATTCACAAATGGATACTGGTTAGAAGGCTTCGTTACACTAACAGACCCAACTGACCAAAACCCAGAATTATCTGTCCCATATGTAGGCTTCAAAGGCGAATGGGATAAAGCGCCAATCTTTGACAAGCCGATGTGGGATAAAGACTCATATTACGGCTTTACAGGAGTTTTGACTTCTCAAGGTAAAGATAACTTCGAATTCCTAGGTGAAGATTTAAATACTGGAGACATAGATCCGAAGAAAATAGCCATATCCCCAAATGGAGATGGAACACAAGACGATGCACTCATCATCTTGTCCTTCCTGCGAAATGCAAAAGAAGTGAAGTTCAATGTGCTTGATGCCAACAAGAAAGTAGTTCGGACGATCAGAACTGAATCGGAAGTTAAAAAGAATTACTACGATGGTGGAAGAGCGCCAATGTATTCATTATCCGCGTCTCGAACGTGGGATGGAAAAATCAATAACAAAGTTGCACCAGATGGTCAATATTACCTACAAGCTGAAGGGGTAATTGACTTCCCTAATGCGAAATGGCAATCAATCGAACTGCCTGTCATAGTCGATACAACTGCACCTGAACTTAAAGCCACTTTCAATAGTAAGAAGCAAATAGTAAAAGTGGATGCCAAAGATACTGGCAGCGGACTTGCTTACTGGGATGTCCTGATTGACGGAAAATCAATTCTTGAAAAGCCGTACACAGCAGGAGAAAAAGAGCACAAGCTGGCAACCAAACCAGGTCCTGCGCAGAAACTAACAGTCGTCGCGGTTGATTACGCAGGAAATAAAATCGAAAAAGAAGCACAGGAAGAAAAGGAAACAACACCACCTGATCTTCGTCTGCTGACTCCTGAGTTCCTTAGTGTTTCATCAAAAAGCGAAATCGTATTCTCGGGCTATGTAAAAGATGAATCAGGCGTAAAAGAAGTAACGATTGACGGTAAAAAAGTAAAACTCACCTACAATAAAGCAAAAGATCAATACGAATTTTCACATAAGGTCAAATACAATAAAGACGGCTACTACACAGCAAAAGTTAAAGCTGTAGACAATGTCGGCAACGAAACGGAATTCGCCCGCCGCTTCTTCGTCGATACATCAAAGGCGAAGCTAAAGGTAAAAGCGAAAAACAACGTCGAGACTGACACCGTCACAGCAACAGCTGAAATCCAAGACAACTTCGATGACATCCGACTCTACGTCAATGGCAACGAAGTATTCAAAAACGAACTATCCGAGCCATACGGCATGAAAGGATTCAAAAAGACAATTGACGTCGAGCTGGAACTAAAAGAAGGCGACAACGACTTCACCTTTGAGGTAGTTGACCTTGGTGGGCATGTAACGAAGGAAAAGGTAAAGATTAAGAAGAAGAGTAAGAAAAATGGGGAAAAGTAAACGATTTGTTAAAAGGTGTAACAAAGTCTTGTCCAATTACGTCAAATTAATTAAGTTGCAGAAAACCGACCTCTTATATGAGTGTCGGTTTTTATAATGTAACAAGTTTTATCAAATTGTAAAGAAATAACCCTTTTCATTCATGTAGAATAGAAAAAAGTGGAATCGTTATTTTCCGTTATTTTAAGAGCTTAATGTATACAATATAATCAAACATTCGACATTTTATACAAAGAACAATAATTTTATCACCGAAATAATTTAGTATGTGCTATAATGAACTTTGGTATTCGTTAAAACAAGTTAAAGTTAGTGAGGGATATTATGAATTATAGAACAAGGATGTTTTCACTTGCTTGTATCGATTCAATAATAGTCTTGGCATCAATTTACATGTCCCACTTTTTGTTAAACCCATTTTCTTCTTATATAGTTAACGATTTAATCATTACGACTTCGATAACTTTATTAATCACCCACCATCTCTTTTCTTATTTTTTTGGTCTGTATCGAAGAGTATGGAGATACGCAAGCATGGAAGAGCTTGTTGGGGTTTTTAGTGTTGTAACATCGTCAATTATTATTACCGCTATCGTTCAAAAAATATTTTTTAATAATATATATGCACGTGGATTGTCTTTAACTTATATGTTCCACATTTTAATGTTAGGTGGGGTTCGTTTTTGGTGGAGATTTTATCAAAGTATTCTATTTGAATATAAAAATAAGGTTCGCCATAAGGCTAAAAGAACATTAATTGTCGGTGCCGGATCAACGGGCCGTATGCTTTTACGGCAACTAAAAGAACATCCAAGCTCTGAATTGCTTCCAGTTGCCTTTTTAGATGATAAACCAAGTGTTCAGCAACTTCAAATCGGAGGTTTACCTGTTGCTGGGACAATAGAAGATATTACCAAGGTAATTAAGAGATATAATATTGAGCATGTCGTTATTGCCATTCCATCCTTAAATAAAAAGAGATTAAACGAGATCATTACCCAGACAAAGAAAATGGTAAAAGACGTTCAGATTTTGCCAATGATTGGGGATTTGGCTGCTGGTAAAGTTTCCATTAGCGAAATTCGCGATGTTTCTATTGAAGATTTATTGGGAAGAGACCCTGTTGAGCTTGATATTGAAACGATTGCAAGCAAAATAAAAGGACAAACTGTTCTAGTCACTGGTGCAGGAGGATCCATTGGTTCGGAACTTTGCAGACAATTATGTCACTTTGAACCAAAACAGATGATTTTATTAGGGCACGGTGAAAATAGTATTTATACAATTGAGATGGAATTAAAGTCAAAATATAAAAATGAAATTACCTTTCATCCCGAAATTGCCGATGTGCAAGATAGAGATAAAATGTTCAAATTGATGTTTAAATATAGACCAGCTTTTGTTTTCCATGCTGCCGCACATAAACATGTTCCTCTCATGGAAATTTCACCGGAGGAAGCCGTGAAAAATAATGTGTACGGGACGAAAAATGTGGCAGAAGCCGCGGATGCTGCAAATGTAAATACATTTGTTATGATTTCCACTGACAAGGCCGTTAACCCAACAAGTGTTATGGGCGCAACCAAGCGAATAGCCGAAATTATTGTGCAAAACTTAGATGCAACGAGTAACACACGCTTTGTAGCTGTTCGGTTTGGGAATGTTTTAGGAAGTAGGGGCAGTGTAATTCCACTATTTAAAAAACAGATTGCTAACGGTGGTCCGGTCACTGTTACCGACCCTAATATGACAAGGTATTTTATGACAATCCCGGAGGCGGCGCGATTAGTTATTCAAGCGGGAGCTCTAGCACGTGGCGGAGAGATTTTTGTTCTTGATATGGGTGACCCTGTTAAAATAATCGATTTAGCTAAAAATTTAATAAAATTATCTGGATATACAGAAGATGATATTAAAATAGAGATTACGGGATTGCGTCCTGGTGAAAAATTATATGAAGAACTATTAAATGAAGATGAGATCAATCCGGTTCAAGTTTACCCGAAAATTTATATCGGAAAAGCAACAGAAGAAAAAACGGATTACATCCTTCACATGATAGAAAAAAGTATTTATAATCAAGAAGAACTTAGGAAAACCCTTCTAAAAATAACAAATAAAAAAACTAGTTCAGGACCAAATCATCAAAAGGTAAAATCGCTTTTAGCCGCTTTAAATTGATAAGCAAGAACGTAGAGTAGGTTTTATTCAAAACTTACTCACGTTCTTTTGCTGATTTTTGCAGGGAAGAAATAAAAACAACTAGAGGTGTTTAAAGATGAGAAAAATCAATTTTGCAATTGTAGGATGCGGGCATATCGCGAAAAAACATGCCGAGGGCATCAAACACGCAGATGGAGTAAATTTATTAGCAGTTTGTGACACAATTGCGTCTAATATGGATCCGTATGTTAAAGAATATGGTGCTAAAGCGTATGAAAATTTTGATGAAATGCTAAGAAACCCAGATATAGACGTTGTAAATATTTGCACACCAAGCGGTTCTCATGCACCGCTGGCGGTAAAGGCAGCAAACGCAAAGAAACATGTGATTGTTGAAAAACCAATTGCTTTAACATTAAGCGATGCAAAATTAATTATTGATTCATGTAAGGAAAATGGAGTGAAGTTAGCGGTACTTCATCCAAATCGCTTCCGACCAGCAATGATTGAATTGAAAAAAGCCGTTGATCAAAATAGGTTTGGGAAATTCAGCCATGCCAATGCAACTGTACGTTGGAATCGAAATCAGGAGTATTTTGATCAAGCACCTTGGAGAGGAACAAAATCATTAGATGGCGGCGTTTTAATGAACCAAGCTATACATAATCTAGATTTATTATTATGGTTTATGGGAGACATAGAAGAGGTATACAGTATGTCTGCCACTAGGTTGCGCAATATTGAAGCGGAAGATGTCTCAACTGGATTGGTTCGATTTAAAAGTGGAGCATTAGGTGTTATAGAGGCTGCTACCACCATTTACCCTAAAAATTTTGAAGAGTCATTAAGTATATTTGGGGAAAACGCAACAGTTAAAATTGGAGGAACGACGGCAAACTTTATCGAACATTGGGTAATGGAAGGAATATCTAGTGATTCTGTCCTCCAACTGAAACAATCAATTGATAACAATCCTTATGGCAAACCGGGTCATCAATGCATAATTGAAGACATGGTCCAAGCTATTAATGAAAATCGGGATCCAATCGTTAGTGGTGAAGAAGGGATAAAGGCACTACAATTAGTTGCGGGTCTCTATCAATCAGCTGAAAAGGGCATTCCGTTAAAAGCAAAAGATATAGAGTAATACATCATAATTGAGAGGCTTGATTTTAATGGCTAGTTTCGAAACTGGAAAAAATGTAGTGATTGGCGAAAATGTTGAGTTCGGTGAAAACATTGTGATCGGGCACAATGTCATTATATATGATGGTGTAAAAATAGGAGATAACGTTTTAATTCAAGATAATGTAGTCATTGGAAAACAACCATCTAGAGCAAAAAACTCCATTTTACCCGAAGTGAAAAAATTGCCCCCCACGGTTATTGGAAGTGGGGTAACAATTGGGACTTCATCGATTATTTATGCAAATTCAGAAATAGGAGATGATGTTTTTATTGCAGACTTAGCTACAATCAGGGAGAGAGTCACAGTTGGTAACAAAACAATTGTGGGTAGAGGTGTAGCAATTGAAAATGACTGCCAAGTGGGTAGTTTTTGCAAATTAGAAACGAATAGTTACATAACCGCCTATTCAAGCCTCGAGGATTATGTATTCATTGCCCCTTATGTAGTCACGACAAATGATAATTATATGGCAAGATCAAAGGAAAGACTAAAGCACTTTAAAGGTGTTACAGTTAAAAAAGGCGGAAGAATCGGTGCAAATGCGACCATTTTGCCTGGGAAAACGATATACGAAGATGGTGCGGTTGCCGCTGGTAGTTTGGTCAGCAAGGACGTACAATCAGAGGAGCTAGTAGTTGGTCATCCTGCAAAGAAAGTAAGAGAAGTGCCAGAAGATCAATTACTACGGAATCAATAATTGGTGGGAAAAATGAACATATTATTAATAAATCATTATGCAGGTTCAAATATTCATGGGATGGAGTATCGTCCATACTATTTGGCGAAGGAATGGGTGAAGCACGGGCATAACGTAACAATCATAGGTGCTTCACAGTCCCATATAAGGACCGTTCAACCTACCATGAAAGGGAAATGGACTGAAGAAGCTTTAGATGGCATTCGCTACATTTGGATTAAAACCCCCGATTACGAAGGGAATGGTGTGAAAAGAGTTATCAATATGATTTCATTCGTGAAAGAGCTGCGGATGAATACGAAGAAAATCATTGATCTCGTTTCACCAAATGTCGTCATTGCATCTTCTACGTATCCATTGGACATTTACCCTGCTTCAGCGATTGCTAAAAAAACAGGCGCCAAACTAATATTCGAAGTTCATGATTTATGGCCATTGTCCCCGATGCTACTTGGCAATATGTCGCCATACCACCCTTTCATTATGCTGATGCAAAAAGGTGAGAATGACGCTTATCGCAAGACTGATGAAGTTGTTTCATTTCTTCCAAAAGCACTCGAACACATGGTGGAACATGGTATGAAGCCTGAGAAGTTTCATTATTTACCGAATGGCATTGATGTAGAGCAATGGGTTGAAGCGACAGAAACAATTCCTCAAGGGCATCAGAGGATCATAGAGCGTTTAAAAGCGGAAAATAAATTTTTAATTGGTTATGCCGGCACTCATGGAATTGCCAATGCGCTTGAATATGTCATTGAAGCATGTGAACATCTTCGAGATGAACCAGTAGCCTTTGTCTTTGTTGGGAAAGGCCCCGAAAAGGAAAAACTCGTTGAATTAGCAATACAAAAAAATGTAAATAATCTGCATTTTCTTCCTGTCATCAACAAAAAGGCAATCCCCAATTTTTTAAGCAAAATGGATTGCTTATATATTGGCTGGAGAAAAAGCCCACTGTACCAATTTGGCGTAAGTCCGAATAAATTACTGGACTATATGATGTCCGCAAAGCCAATCATTCATGGTATTGAAGCAGGAAATGATTTAGTTGCAGAGGCTGACAGTGGAATATCGATTCCTCCGGAGGATCCACGAGCAATTGCAGGTGCAGTGAAACAAATGATGAACACATCAGAAGAAAAAAGAAAACAAATGGGCGTGAACGGAAAAGAATTTGTCATGAAGGAGCATGATTATAAAGTGCTAGCAGAGAAATTCCTTAACATCATGAACAGATAATTAATTATTTTTTTAATAATAAAGGTGGATAAAAAAATGGAGAATATCCCATATGCTTTACCTTTAATCGAGGATGAAGAAATCAAAGAAGTGATTGATACGATTCAATCAAATTGGTTAAGCAAAGGTCCAAAAACGGTTGAATTTGAAAAACAATTCAAAAATTATGTGAACGCAGAGAACGCAATTGGGTTAAACTCATGTACGGCTGGTCTCCATATTGCTCAGCTCGCTGCTGGCGTTGGGGCGGGGGATGAAGTCATTACAACGCCATATACATTTGTGGCGAGTTCCAATACGACGATACATACGGGTGCAACTCCGGTGTTTGCTGATATTGATCCGGTAACGATGAATATAGACGTTAATGAAATTGAAAAGAAAATCACAAAAAAGACAAAGGCAATCGTCCCTGTCCATTTTGCTGGTTATCCATGTGACATGGACCCGATTATGGAGTTGGCGAAAAAGCATAACCTCAAAGTTATAGAAGATGCTGCACACGCAGTCTATACAAAGTATAAAGGGAAAATGATTGGGAGTATCGGCGACTATACTTGCTTTAGTTTCTATGCAACAAAAAACCTGGTCACTGGTGAAGGTGGTATGGTGACGACTAATGATGACGAAGCCGCTGATCAAATGAGAGTCATGAGCCTTCATGGCATGAGTAAAAATGCTTGGAATCGATATTCCGATAAAGGGTCTTGGTATTATGAAGTCGAATATCCGGGATTTAAGTATAATATGACAGATATCCAAGCAGCTTTTGGTTTAGTCCAATTAAAGAAGTTAGAAAAAATGCAACAAACTAGAGAAAAATATGCCAAAATGTACAATGATGCTTTTTCCAAAATAGATGGATTTACAGTACCTCATAACGATGATATTAACCGTCATGCATGGCATTTATATGTATTAAGAATGAATCCGGAATTTTTTACAATTGATCGGGCAGAGCTTATAGAAAAATTAAATGAAAAAGGAATTGGAACAAGCGTACATTTCATTCCGGTTCCAATGCATCCTTACTACAAAAGACGAGGCTACAAAATAGAAGACTATCCAAATGCTTTAGCTGCATTTGAAGGTGCAGTTTCGTTGCCTCTATATCCAAAAATGACTGAAAGCCAAGTTAACTATGTCATTCAAGCTGTGTCTGAAATTGCTGAAACCTATAAAAGATAATTAAGCAGGTGATTTAAATGGAGAGTAAGTCAATTTCCAGACATCAAGTTAGACCCATTAATGATTTTATAAAAAGGTCTATGGACTTTTTACTTTCGTTGGTAGGAATCATTATTATTTCACCAATACTAATCATTATTTGTATATTAATTAAATTTGATTCTAAAGGTCCCATTTTATTTAAACAAATAAGAGTCGGAAAGCATGAGAAGCCTTTTGAAATATTTAAGTTTCGAACAATGGTTGTTGATGCAGAGAAAAAAGGTAAGCAGATTACGGTTGGTAAGGATCAACGCATAACAAGAATAGGACATTTTTTGCGGAAATTTAAGTTAGACGAACTACCGCAATTATTTAATGTCCTAAAAGGAGATATGAGTTTAGTAGGTCCGCGCCCAGAGGTTCCGAAATATACGGCCTTTTATAATCAGGAGCAAAAAAGGATATTCGAAATTAGACCAGGAATCACTGACTACGCTTCAATTAAATATCGAAATGAAAATGAGGTATTAGCTAAAGCTAAGGATCCTGAGAAGACGTATATTGAGGAAGTTATGGTGGATAAATTGAAGTTGAATTTGAAGTATCTACAAAAGCAATCAGTCATAACTGATATTAAGTTGATACTGTTGACTATTAGGGAAATACTTAAATAAGGCAGAACATGATTATATAAAAAAGATCGTGTTAATAGGTGAAGCAGGATGAATAATATCATTGTTTATTTTCCATACAAACTGAGTAATAATCCAAAGAGCGGATCAGGTGTAAGACCTATAAAAATGATCGAGGCATTTCGGGCATTTGGCACAAATAATGGGATTGAAATTATTGTTATCTCAGGAGAAAGCGGATTAAGAAAAAAGAAAATAAAGCAATTTATGAATTCTGGGAAAGTAAAAAATACATTGTTTTGCTATATGGAAAATAGCACAACTCCTTATTGGCTAACAAATGATAATCATATTCCGAAAAATCCTTTTATAGATTATAAATTTTGGAAGTATTTAAAAAGAAACAATGTATCTATAGGATTATTTTACCGAGATATATATTGGAAATTTAAAGAGTTTTATGTCTTAAAAGGAATCAAAAAATTAGTTACTCCATTAATGAAGAAACTATATTATCAGGAACTATCAACGTATCAAAAAGTAGTTGATATTCTTTATTTGCCATCATTGGAAATGAATGAATTTGTAGAATGGCCAGGTAAGATTAGTGGGTTGCCACCCGGGATTGATAGAATGAAAATAGCTGAAACCCAAAATAATCATGCGGATCTAAATTTAGTATATGTCGGTGCTATTAACGATGAGTATGGAATGAATGTTTTGTTACAAGCGCTTGACAAAGTTAACCAAACAAAAAAGGTCCAACTCTTTTTAGTATGCCGGGAAAATGAATATGAACAAAACGAAATGTTGCAAAAATATTCTGATAAACCTTGGTTTATAGTTCAGCATTTGTCTGGTGCAGAGCTGGAAAAATTGTATGAAAACGTAAATGTTGGTGTTATTCCGAGGAAAAAAAGCATTTATCACGATTTTTCTATGCCAGTCAAACTCTTCGAATATCTTTCTTTTGGTTTACCACTTTTAGTTACAAATTGTGATGCCCAAGCAATGTTTGTTTCAGAAAATGAATATGGTATTGTAACAGAAGATAATGTAGACGAGTTTTCCAGGGGTATTTTAACACTTACAAACATGAACACATACAAAAGGTACCAAGATAACATTTTAAATACTGCGTATAATAAACAGTCGTGGTATGCAAGGGTTGAAAAATTATATAATGATTTAACAAATTGATTTCTTGTAAAAACATTTTAAGGTAGGTTCAAATATGAAGAAAATTGTAACAGTAATCGGGGCAAGGCCTCAGTTCATTAAAGCTGCACCTGTTTCTAGAGCCATAAGACAGGAGTTTCAAGAGCTAATCGTTCATACAGGTCAGCATTATGATCAAAATATGTCCGAAATTTTTTTTGATGAGCTTTCAATACCAAAACCTGACTTCCACCTTGGTGTAGGTTCTGCCTCACATGGAAAACAAACTGGGGAAATGATGATAGCAATAGAGGATATTTTAGAAAAAGAGAGTCCAGATTATTTATTAGTATATGGCGATACAAATTCTACTCTAGCTGGTGCGCTTACAGCGGCAAAACTTCATATTCCTGTAGTCCATATAGAGGCAGGCTTAAGAAGTTTTAATAAAAGGATGCCCGAAGAAATTAATCGAGTTATGACTGATCACGTATCACATCATTTATATTGTCCGACTGAGACTGCGGTTCGAAATTTATATAACGAAAATATAAAAAATAACGTTTGGAATGTTGGCGATGTAATGTATGATACTGTTACATATAACAAAGAGCTTGCTGAAAAACGTTCTAAAATATTGGACGAACATAATTTAAAAAGTAAGGAATATTATTTAGTTACGATTCATAGGGCGGAAAATACAGATAGTTTTGAAAATATAAGTCGAATTATTAATGCATTTTCACAAATCAAAGGAAAGAAAGTTTGGCCAATTCACCCTAGAACCAAGAGTAAACTTATTTCTTATGGAATTGACCTAACTACAATTCCAGACTTGCACGTTATTAACCCGGTTGGATATTTAGATATGCTGAAGCTAGAAAATCATGCTTTAAAAATATTAACCGACTCTGGAGGCGTTCAAAAAGAAGCTTATTTTATGGAGGTACCTTGCATTACTCTTCGTGATCAAACAGAATGGGTTGAGACTCTTGACACGGATGCAAATATATTAGTTGGCACAGATGTCACTAAAATTATTGAAGCAACGAATAGAAAAGTTAGTCCTAATTTCCATCCTTATTTTGGAAATGCTGATGCCTCATACAAAATAGTTGATTTATTAAGTAAATAAGTGCTTTGCTATTCGCCTTTAAGCAATAGACTTACTAAGTGGCAAATGCATGATATAGAAAAGAGGAAATGCCTTGGCAGTATTGATACTTGTTCAGGATTATCCGAATAAAGACAGACAATATACAATGAATTTTGTTCACACACGTAATTTGGAATATAAAGAAAATGGTGTAGATATAGTCGTTTTATCTTTTCAAGCAACAGAATCTTATCAATATGATTCCATTCAAGTGTTGTCTGAAAAAAGTTTTTTGGAAAAATACAATAATAAGAAATTTGATATTGTTATTAGTCATGCACCCAATATAAGAAATCACATTCGCTTTCTTAAAAAATACAATCGGAGTTTTAATAATATTATCCTATTTTTCCATGGTCACGAGGTAATGAAAATGTCAAAATATTACCCTGCACCTTATTCATTTGTAAAAGAAGGAAAGTTAAAAAAAATATTCCAGAATATATACGATGATTTTAAACTAGCGATTATGAAAAGTTTTATTCAATCACAGATTAAAAAGGGTAAGTTAAAAATGGTTTTTGTCAGTGAATGGATGAGAGACGTATTTATAAGTAATGTCAAAGTTAATAAAAATTTAGTGTTCAATCATTCTAATGTTATTCCTAATTCTATGAATACTGTCTTTTTAGAAAAAAGCTATCTACCTAAAAACGACTTTAAAGCTGATTTTGTAACGATTAGACCACTTGATAAATCAAAATATGCAGTTGATGTAGTCGTTAGACTTGCTGAAAAATATCCAAATTTAACATTTCATCTTTTCGGTAAAGGAAATTATTTTACTTATAATGACAAACCTAAAAATCTCAAAGTATTTGACAAATTTATGAAGCCTGATGAACTTATTGAGGTGCTGAATCATTACAAATGTGCCTTGATGCCAACAAGATTGGATGCCCAAGGTGTGATGATGTGTGAGATAGCTTCATATGGAATGCCAATCATTACATCAGATATACCAATTTGTAAAGAAATGTTACGTTCATTTAGCAATGTATATTATTTGAACAACGAGGATTTAAATATTGATCTAAATAATGTTCTCAATCAAATAGATTTAAATAGTGTTTCTCCACTCACGAAAGAAGTTTTTTCTTTTGAAAATACAATACAACGTGAATTAATTTTAATTAAAAGTGCACTGGAGAGATAATACTTAGACATAATTTAAAATAGACAAAATTAATCGGCTAGTTATTCTTTTCATCGGAATTAATTTATGTTAATCTTATTGAGTATTATACAGCGGTCATAATGAAGGGAAGATTATGATGAAGATACCAATGTTAGATTTATCAGAACAATATTTAGAATTGAGAAATGAAATATTTGAATCGCTAGATAATGTTATGACTTCATCCCAGTTTATTTTGGGCCCAAATGTAAAACAACTTGAGAATGATATTGCAACCTATTCCAAAGTTCGTAATGGAATAGGTGTAGGAAATGGCAGTGATGCTTTACATATTTCGCTTCAAGCTTGTGGTGTAACTGAGGGAGATGAAGTAATTACTACCCCGTTTACTTTTTTTGCAACAGCTGGTGCAATCAGTCGTTGTGGGGCAACTCCTGTATTCGTGGATATTGACCCTATTACATTTAATATTGACCCTGCAAAAATTGAAGCGGCCATAACGCCAAAAACAAAAGCGATCATTCCAGTTCATCTATACGGTCAAAGTGCTGATATGGATCCGATTATTCAAATAGCAGAAAAACATCATTTGTATATTATTGAAGATGCAGCTCAAGCAATTGGGGCAAAATATAAAGACAAAATGGTTGGGGAATTAGGAACAACTACTTGTTATAGCTTTTTTCCCACAAAAAATTTAGGTGCCTATGGAGATGCAGGCATGATAGTTACGAATGATGATGAAATTGCTGAAAATTGTCGAGTAATTAGAGTGCATGGAAGTAAGCCTAAATACTATCACCAAGTACTTGGTTATAATAGTCGTTTAGATGAACTTCAAGCTGCTATCCTTAATGTGAAATTCAAATATTTAAATAAGTGGATTGAAAATAGAAGAAAGGCAGCAAATAATTATTCTACTTTAATTAATGAGGCATTTGGTGAGGATGTTATTACTCCTGTAGAAATGAAAGAGAACTTCCATGTATACCATCAATATACCATTAGGGTAAATAGGCGAAATGATTTTCAAGCATATTTAAAAGAAAATGGTGTCGCTACGATGGTATATTACCCGCAGCCACTCCATTTGCAACCTGTATTTAAAGATTTAGGTTATAATGAAGGAGATTTCCCGGAAAGTGAGAAAGCTACAAAGGAAGCAGTTTCCTTGCCTATTTTTCCGGAAATTAAAATTGAACAACAAGAATACGTTGTTAATATTATGAAGGGCTTCTTTTCCAAATAAATGCAATAATACCCCTTAAATATTAAGGGGTATATTATTTTTAAAATGATGAAAAATCGGAGGAACTTGTATTGCAAAATAATGAGAACCAAATGTACACATTTTATGAATACTTATCGTATTTTTGGAGAAAAAAGCTAATCATTTTAATTCTTCCAATTATATTAATAGCTGTTGCGATTATATTATCTTTTTTTCAAAAGCCAACATATACTGGAGTGGCTACTATATACATCGGTTCTGTTGAAAAGGCGGCATGGACTGAACCTGATTTAATTAAAAATGAGCTAAAGAACGGAAAAAGTGATTTTCCCAATGTTACAATAGCTAGTGCAGGAGATAAAAGGATTAATTTCATTATGAGTGGATTAAATAAAAATAACATTACAAGCTCCCTTGAAAATATAACGAATAGTTATTTTGATGGAATCCAAAAGCTTTATGATGAAAAAGTAAAAGTAAAAGAGTCGGAAATAAACGACATTAAAAACGAATTAGACATAACGAATAATTTTATAAATGATTCAAAAAAAATGTTGAGTTCACCTGAGAAAGATATAACCTTATTTGAAACGCTGCGGTATAGTGAAGAGCTGAAATCTAAACTTCTAACTAAGCAAAGAGAACTGAAAGAAGAGTTAGCAGAGTTAGAAGAACCACAAAATTTAGGTATTGTAATTAACCAAGGTAAAAACTTTTTGAAATCCAATATTGTTGTTGCCATCCTATTAGGAGGCTTTTTATCCCTAGTTATTTTAACCTTTATGAAATATATAGAAGATGCACGAAGGAAAAAACATTAATCACTTTATTATTCTCTCTAAAGTGCATCTTATAATTTTATAGGCAATAATACAGAAAAAGGAGTGAATATGTATGAACTATCAAGAACAAATTTTAAATAAAATTGAAACTAGAGAAGCAATTATAGCCGTTGTGGGTTTAGGCTATGTAGGGTTGCCCCTTGCTGTTGAGAAAGCTAAAGCTGGATTTAAGGTAATTGGTTTTGATGTGCAAGAAGCAAGAGTCAATCAAGTGAATCAAGGTATTAATTATATTGGTGATGTAGTTGATGAAGAATTAGCACAATTAATCAATGAAGGTAGACTAGAAGCAACAACTGATTATACGAGAATTAGAGAAGTCGACGCTGTTGCTATATGTGTTCCTACTCCTTTAGATATTTATCAGCAGCCAAATACCTCCTATGTTGAAAGTTCAACAAAGGAAATAGCTAAAAATGCGCACAAAGGAATGCTAGTTGTGTTAGAGTCAACTACTTATCCTGGAACGACTGAGGAAATCGTTAAACCCGCTTTGGAAGAAGTAGGTTTAACCTGCGGAGAGGATGTATTTATTGCCTATTCCCCAGAAAGAGTTGACCCTGGTAATAAAGAATTTAAAACTAAAAACACACCTAAGGTTGTTGGAGGGATAACAGAGAAGTGTACGACAGTAGCTGCTGCTCTTTACCGTTCAGTTTTACAAAGTGATATTCATGAAGTGTCAAGTCCAGCAGTTGCTGAAATGGAGAAAATTTTTGAAAATACCTTTAGACATATCAATATTGCGCTAGCAAATGAAATGGCTATTTTGTGCAAAAAAATGGACATTGATGTGTGGGAAGTAATAGACGCTGCTAAAACAAAACCATATGGATTTATGGCATTTTATCCTGGACCTGGCTTAGGTGGGCATTGTATTCCTATTGATCCATTTTACTTAACCTATAAAGCCCGTGAATTTAATTATCATACTAAGCTAATTGAACTAGCTGGTGAAATAAATAATTCAATGCCTGACTTTGTTATTGAAAGAGTTATGCATTTACTTAATGAAGATGGAAAAGCTTTAAGAGGGGCAAATGTGGTAGTATTGGGAGTTGCCTACAAAAAAGATATAGACGATGTAAGGGAATCGCCAACATTACCTATCATTACAAACCTTAAGAAAAACGGAGCACATGTAAGTGCAGTGGATCCTAATGTGACTTCGTTTAAACTGGGAAGTCAAATCGAAGAAACCGTTCCGCTTACAAAAGAGCTATTAGAAGCGGCTGATATTGTATTATTAACAACAGATCATAGTGATTATGATTACTCTTTAATAAGTAAGTATTCAAAGGTATTGTTTGATACGAGAAATGGCATGAAAAATTATGAAAAACCAAAACGATATGAGAAGTTATAATACGAACCTTATTGAATAACTGTCACCTAAAATGATATGGGACGTATAGGAGAAAAACCTTCTATACGTTTCATTTCGCGATATTCAATTCTCATTTATAATCTTCTATGTCGGGATGGGGCTAGAATTGGTGTAGACAACCCTATGTAAGATTCTAAATTTTTGAAATTAATTCAGCATAAGAAGATCATAACATCTAAAAAGTGAGAGGGTTAAAAGTGCTTTATATTACAATATGGATTTGCGTAGCGTTCATTTCAATTTTTCTCTTCAAAAAGGTATCGGGGTCTTTATCAATCTTTGTTCCTAATTTGATATCATTAACCTTTTATTATTCCTTACTAATAAGTAGTTTTATTGGGACATTGCTAATTGTAATGAATATAGATCATCATTATATGTTAACAAGACTTCATAACAATTCGTATCGAGCAATTGGCTTTTACCTAATTTGTTATATTATGATTTTTATGCCATTGACGATGATTACCGTTTCCAAATGGTTAAATTTTGATGCGGGTATTGAATATAAGGAATATTTGGCTAAAGGTGTTGAGACAAATAAAAAAAACGATAACGACTTTTTTTTATTTATTGGATTCTTAACACTTGTTTGTACATTAGCGGTAACGTATACCTTTTTAATGATAGACAAAATTCCTATTTTTGAATTGTTTAAGGGTGGTTCCAATTTAGGAGAATTACGTATAGAAGTTGGACGAGAGTTTAAAGGGAATGAGCAAATTAGGAATATTTTTGCCATTGGACTCCCACCAATCCTATCATTTATAGCGTATATATATGCAATAACAACGAAATTAAATAAATGGCGGATTTTATTTATTGTTTTGTTTGGCATTTCCATAGTGATGTCTATCTATGATTTACAAAAAGCACCTATCTTCTTTTACTTTTTAATGTTTATTCTTCTAAATATATATATTGGAAAACTTAAGTTGAATTATAAATGGGTTACATTTATTGGTTTGTTAGGAGTCTCTCTTTTAGTAGGACTATATGTATTTGTGCAAAAGGTTACCTCTATTAAAGAAATGTTGTCGTATAATACAGGACCAATCGGAAGACTTATTTTATCACAAATTTCTCCATTTTTTCTTCATCTAGAATTATTTGGAGATAAGGCTAACTTATTATTAGGAAAGAGCCTCCCTAATATTACGCTACGGCTATATGATATTGAACAAATAAGATCGGCTAGAATGGTAATGGAAATGTATTATCCTGAAAAGGTTGAACAAGGAATAGCAGGGGTTCTTAACACTATTTTTGCAGGTGAAGCTTTTGCGAATTTTGGTTACCTTGGTGTTTTCATTGGAACCATCTATATTGGAGCACTTCTCCAAATAATTTATATAACGTTTTTACGGTTACCAAAAAATCCTGTATTCATAAGTTTGTTTGTTTTTTTTACTGTCAATATTCCAAGGATTGCAGTCGGAGGATTTACTGATTTTATATTAAATCCATTTTGGATCTTATTGATTTTACTTTTAGGCGGCGGCTTTGGGATAATCTACTTAAAAAATGATTTACCAAATGTCTATCGAACACAAAATGTAAGTGATAATTAATAAAATTATGGCAATCTTAGGAGTATAAAAAGGGGTCAATTATGAAATATAAGTTTTTATTTTGTTTTTTGATATTGTTTATGTCACTAGTATTTTTTGCAAACTTGCAAAACGCAAAGGCAGCAAATGCGGCGGTAGATGATACAGTGCAGCATGAGCAAAAATTAAAGAATGATAGTTTTGAAAAACAAGATGTTAATAATATCGATAATGAAGAAACGACTCTACAAGAAAACAATTTAGCCGAACCCGATAATGGTGAAGAATTGGGAGAAGGAAATGCTGAAGCCAAAGAAAATGAAGATGCTTCAATAAATGAAGTTGACGAAAAAGCTGTATCTGAAGAATCTGCGAAAAAAGATGTAATTTTAAACAATGATACTGAAAAATCTAATGGAAATATAGAGACAGAGTCGGAAATGGAAGTATCTTTAGAGGAGATTGAAAAAGATGCTAAAGAAATCCCCACTCAAACTGTCGACTCAGAAAAGAATATTCAAAACGATAATAATTTCGTTGTACAAGATTATTTTATTTTGAAAAATAGTGAAGCAATAGTATATGACCGTATCAATGGCGGTAAGATTATTGGGAAATTATATCGTAGCCAATCTAAATATAAGATCTTAAGCAAAATTGATAATAATTGGATAAGTATCCATTATGCAGGGACAACAGGGTTCATAAAAATAACAGATGTTACTTTTACGGATGAATCTAATTTTCAATTACCGAATCCCGGTTTACCAGTTTATAAAAATACTATTCATAGTTCTAGCAACGTAGCGATATATGCTGGTGCTAGTAAGAATTCAGAAGTACTAGGATATATTCAACAAGGACAACAATTTTCCACTTTTGGAACAAACGGGCCGGAGTTTATAGTGGTTGATGTTGGAGGAAGGTTAGCATTTGTTCAAAGAAAGTATTTCCAGTCGAGTGATAAATACATCACTACAGATGAAGAGCAAACAATTGTATATTCAGATACAAGTGGTAAGCGAGCATTAGGAAATTTGAATGGCAATAATACGGTATACAAAATTGATCAAGTACTTGATGACATTTGGGCCATCATACATTTTGCTGGATCACCAGGATACGTCCGCATCCAAGACGTTACTCCTAAAATTGGAGGGAGAGTAGAAACACCTAATCCGGGATTAATTGTCTTTAAGACCGGTTTAAAAGATGATAAACCCCTGCCTATATATTCATCAGCCAGTAAAAGGAGTAAGGTTATAGGATATCTGGCTAGTGGTCAAGCGTTTAAAACATATGGAACCAACGGACCTGAATTTATTGTAATTGATATAGGTGGTCGACTTGGTTTTGTCGATAGACTTTATTTTGCAGGAAATGATCAATATTTCGCTACAAAAAAAGATCAGACGATTGTTTATTCGGATGCAAGTGGAAAAAGAGCACTAGGCAACTTTAATGGTAAAAACGTAGAATATAAGATAGATCAAATCTATAATGATACCTGGGCTATTATTCATTTCGCTGGATCAACAGGTTATGTTCGTATTCAAGATGTAACACCTAAAAAAGAAGGCAAAATAGAAAACTCTAATCCGGGATTAACTATATATAAAACGGGATTAAAAGATGAAAAGCCACTTCCAATCTTTTCTTCTGCGAGTGTGAAAAGTGAAGTAATTGGATATATGGCTAGCGGACAAACATTTAACACATACGGAACAAACGGTCCTGAATTTATTGTAATCGATGTAGGCGGTCGATTAGGTTTCGTGAAAAGATTGTATTTCCAATCTACAGATCAGTTCTTAACAACTAAGAAGGAACAAACTTTTGTTTATAACTCAAAGGGAAATACAATTGGGAAATTAACTGGAAAAGGCAATGAATTTAAGATATCACAAATTATTAATGATAATGTTGCAGTTATTCATTATCTTGGCCAACCAGGATATATTTATTCCAATGATGTCAGCATAAGTAATGGTTCGAACATCGCAAGTGTCAATCCCGGTCTCATTGTTTATAAAACATTTATATCTCCAAAATCGTTAGCCCTTTATGATCGTGATAACCGTACCAAAATCATCGGATATCTCAATGCTGGTCAAACTTTGAAAACATTTGGAACCGATGGATCGCAATTTATTGTCGGAGATGTGGGCGGACGTTTAGTTAATATTTTAATAAGCGAATCACAGTATGATCCTTCATTAAAAAAGAAAATAGTTATTGATGCCGGCCATGGTGGAAAAGACTCAGGTGCAATAGGTAATGGTTTCTTTGAGAAGAATATAGCTTTAGATATTGCAAAAAAAGTGGAATATTATTTGAATACGTATTATTTGGGTCACGAAGTTAGATTAACCCGATCAGATGATACATTTTTAGAATTAAAAGATCGGGCCAATATTGCTAATCGGTGGGGAGCAGATGTGTTTGTATCAATTCATCTTAACTCTTTTGACAGTAAGACTAGTGGATATGAAGATTATAGGCATTCTAAAAAAACGGATGGTGTGCTATTGCAAAACATCATGCATAAACATATTGCACCTATATATTCGTCAAACGGAATTAAAGATAGAGGCGAGAAAAAGGCAGATTTTGCAGTTTTACGAGAAACAAATATGCCAGCTATTTTAACTGAAAATGGCTTTATCGATAATAGTGGTGATATGGCATTAATAAAACAAGAATGGTTTAGAAATTTAATAGCAAAGGCACATGCAGATGGAATTGCAGAGTTTCTTGGGCTAAAAAGAAAGTAAAGAAACCACATGCCGTGGTCTTAAATAATCCCTTCCAAAAAAGTATATTTATTGGAAGGGATTATTTTTTTATCCAATTATGACTATAAATAATAAAATCTCTATACTTCTATATGACAAAAAATGATATAATAGCCTATGTTATGATATTAGCTGTATTTACATGATATAGAGGTGTGAACTTATTGGGTTTTCTTAAAAAACTAACAGATAATAAGTTGATTAATAATATAATGAAACTTATGTCCGCTACAATGATTGCTCAGTTAATATCATTAGCCTTATCCCCAATTTTGACAAGAATGTATACCCCAGAAGAATATGGGGTATTAACGTTATTTACGACATTTGTCGCCATATTAATTACATTTGTTACTGGAAGATACGAGATCGCGATTGTTTTGCCTGAAAAAGATAATGACTCAAGATCACTGCTTTTTGGATCAGTAGCTTATTTGTTGTTTATGTCGCTATTAATATTTGTAATTATGGTCGTCTTTCATGATTCTTTAATAAGAATGGTTGGAAATGAATCATTTTCTTTATGGCTTTATTTTGTTCCCTTAAGTCTTTTGGTTTATGGGTTATACCAAAACTTTAATTATTGGAATAACAGATTTAAAAATTATAATGTAATTGCAGCTGCAAGAATTACCGAAGCAAGTAGTGTTAACTTAATACAATTACTTTTTGGACTTTTGAAATTGGGTAGTAAAGGGTTAATTTTTGGTTATATATTTGGTCAATTTTTTGCAACATTAGTTTTTAGTATAGGAGGTAGAAAAAACTTACAAAGTGAAGAAAAAATAACGTTTAAAAGCATGAAAAGGCAATTGGCAAAGTATAAAGAATATCCCTTTTATAATATGCCAAGTGGTTTTTTCGATATTATGTCAATCCAATTGCCTAATTTATTCATTTCTAAATTTTTCGGTGCCACTTCTCTAGGTTTTTACAGCCTTTCCTTAAGAATTGTGAATGCCCCTTTAACTTTTATTTCAGTGTCCGTATCTCAAGTACTTTATCAACGTTTAAATGAGATGTACCAAAAGGGAGAAAAATTAAGGAAATTTATTTTAAAGGCAGCAGGAATTTTAAGTATTATTTCGATTATTCCGTTTTGTATATTGTTTTTCTGGGGCCCGGATCTTTTTGGTTTGGTATACAGTGATAAATGGAGGGTGTCAGGTGAGATTTCCAGAATAATGGCCTTTGCACTTTGTGTGCGTTTAGTGGTATCACCACTTAGTCCAGCCTTTTTTGTTCTTAATAGGGTCAAACTTTTATTTATTCTACAAATGTCGCGCCTTTTTACGACATCCATTATATTACTGATTGGTAGTAAGTTTAACTTTTCAACATTTATAGTATTTTATAGTATTCATGAAGTTTGTTTTTATATTTTATATTTTATTATCATTATATATATTAGTTCATTACAAACTTTAGATAAGTGTAGTTCAGATAGCTAGGAAACGATAAAGAGATATTAGACATAAAGAGGGTGTTAATTTTGAAAAAAGGAATAAGTTTTCTGCTAGTATTTTTGCTCATATTTTTAAATATACCAGTTGCCAATGCTTCTAACACATTAATTGATAATCAAATTGGGAATGATCAATCCTCAATCAGTAGTGATGTCATATCTAATTTAAATAAGAATATTTCTGATGAACAACTGGAAACGGTGAATAATGATGAGGTTAATGTAGGGCCGATTGAAGACGATAATCAACAGCTGGGCGAAGATATTGAAAGCCAAAATCCTTCAATGGAAATTGAGGATAAAGATGATACGAACGTAGATGAAGTGATTTCTGAAGATAATTCTACCGAGGAATCTACTGAAAATATCGAGGGAAATACGGACTCTATAGACTCATCTGTAATTGAAAACAATGATTTTACTAATGAGGAGGATACTCCCTCAGAAGAGGAATCCACTCTATCAAACGAAAATGAAATACAGACCTTTGCTGAACAAGCCGCTTCTCAGGAATACGTTGTAATCAAAAATCGCGAAGTGAATGTGTATTCCGGAGTTGGTAGTAGCAAGGTTATCGGGAAACTATATGGTGGTCAAAACAAATATAAAGTATTAAAGAGGATGGATTTAAATTGGATAAGCATTCAGTATGCTGGTACAACAGGTTACATTCGCATTGCGGATATAACCTTTACAGACGGATCTAATTTCAATAATGCTAATCCGGGATTAACTGTCTATAAAAAAAGTTTAACTAGCTCTAGTAATCTAATAATCTATTCAGGTGCAAATGAAAGCTCAGAAACGCTTGGTTTCATTCAGGCTGGACAACAATTTGAAACATTTGGAACGAACGGGCCGGAATTTATTGTCATTGATGTCGGTGGAAGACTAGGATTTGTAAAAAGAAAATATTTTCAAGGTAATGATCAATACATAAGAACTGAAAATAATCAAACAAATGTATATGCAAACACAAATGGAACTCAGGTTATTGGGACATTAAAAGGAAATAATAATGATTATCGTATTGATTCTGTGATAAATGATGGATGGGCAACCGTTCATTTTGCTGGTACAAAAGGGTATGTACGTATTCAAGATGTAGTTCCTAAAAAGAATGCAACGGTTAAGAATCCCAATCCTGGATTACCCGTATACAAAAAGGGATTAAGTACTGATACTACACTAGTAATCTATGCTACCGCCAACTCCAACGGTGAAATAATTGGTACAATCGAAAGTGGGCAGGCCTTTGAGACATTTGGAACGAACGGACCAGAATTTGTAGTTATTGATATTGGTGGAAGACTAGGATTTGTGGAAAGAATTTATTTTCAAGAGGCGGATCAGTTTTTTAAAACAACCAAAGAACAAACACCTGTATATGCTGATACAAGTGGAAAAAGAACGATTGGAAATTTAAATGGAATCAATGAAGAGTATCAAATTGCACAATTTATCGATAATACATGGATGGTGATTCACTATGCTGGCTCGCCAGGTTATGTAAGAGTTACCGATGTCTTACCGAAAAGAAACGGAACGCTAAAGAATCCTAATCCGGGGCTCATTGTTTACAAAACAGGGCTTAAAAGTGCTAGTACTTTACCAATCTATTCTTCAGCTAATTCATCAAGTCAGGTTATAGGTACTATAGCAAGTGGCCAGTCTTTTAAAACATATGGCACAAATGGTCCTGAATTTATTGTAGTCGATGTAGGGGGACGTTTGGGATTTGTCAAACGTGTATATTTCCAACCAGGAGATCAATTTATTAAAACAGAAAAAGCACAAACTATTTTATATTCGGACACAACAGGTACGAAATCTGTTGGGAATCTAAATGGAATAAATAAGGAATATCGTATTGCACAAGTTATAAATGATACGTGGGCTGTTATTCACTTTGCGGGTTCACCTGGCTATGTTAGAATCCAGGATGTGTCCATAAAAAGTAGAGCAACACTTAAAAATCCAAATCCAGGATTAATTGTATATAAAACAGGTCTTAAGAATAGCAAACCATTGCCTATTTATTCGTCTTCAAGTACGAGAAGTGAAGTATTGGGGTATCTAGCAAGTGGTCAGCCCTTTAAAACATATGGCACAAACGGTCCGGAGTTTATAGTAATTGATGTTGGTGGACAATTAGGATATGTTAAAAGAAAATATTTTGAATCAAATGACCAGTATATAATTACTGAAAATGCCCAGACAATTATTTATGCGGATACGAGTGCGAAAAAAGCGCTTGGAAATTTAAATGGTAGTAATGAAGTTTATAAGATTACAAGAGTTGTAAATGATTCGTGGGCCATGGTTAATTTTGCAGGGACGATGGGTTATGTGCTTATACAGGATGTTGCTCCTAATAAAACAGCAACATTAAATAATCCAAATCCCGGTCTTAAAGTACATCAAACGGGATTGAAAGGAAGCAGTGCTATTCCTATTTTCAGTGGTGCTAGTAAAAGCAGTCTAGTACTTGGATATATTGCAGCGGGACAAAATTTTGAGACTTTCGGAACCAATGGACCCCATTTTATCGTGATTGATATAGGCGGCCGTTTAGCATTTGTCGAAAGAAAAGCAACGAATTCAACTGTTATTAAAACAACTAACTATCCATATGCTTTGGCAGATGCTCTTAGAATGCAAATGAACATCAATGGTACGCCTCCACAGGATTGGTATGCATACTACAATATAGATACTCAAGCCTATATTACCGCCGATGCATTGAAGAAAACAACAGTAAATGGTAAAGATGAATGGACAGTTATTGGAACTGGAGCATGGAATGTCAGAACAGGACCTAGTACAAGTCATCACATTGTTGGGCAAGTAAGACCAAATGATAAAATTTTGCAAGTACACGAGATTTTGCCGAATGGCTGGGCGAGAATAAATTTTTATAGAATACAAAAGTATTCTACGGATCAGAAGGGAAATCCCGTTTATACAGAAGTTAATAACACGTGGGTTAATGCATCAAGTGAGAGAACGATGCTCTACTTAAATCCTATAAATTATATAAGTGATCCAATTAAAAAGTACCAATTTCTAGATTTATCAGCACCAGCAAACATTGATGTCAATGAGGCGAATCAAAAGTTCCTATCAAATGCTGGAACTTTAACAAATAAGGCGTCTGTATTTTTACAGGCAGCAAAACAGAATAATATTAGCGAGATCTATTTAATATCGCATTCACTTCTTGAGACAGGAAATGGGAAATCAAATTTGGCAAGTGGAATTCCAATAAAAGTTACAAATGGTGTAGTTAGAATTGTAGATCCAGCTAAAGAAAAACCAGACTATAAGGTTTATAATATGTATGGAGTAAATGCCTTTGATAGTTGCCCGGATTTATGTGGTGCTCAAAAAGCATATGATGAGAAGTGGTTTAGCCCGGATGCAGCCATTATCGGTGGAGCTGCATTTGTTAGCGACAAATATATAAACGCGGGGCAGAATACTTTGTACAAAATGCGTTGGGATCCAGCCAATCAAACATATGACCGTCACCAATATGCCACAGACATAGCTTGGGCTGAAAAACAAACTGCCAAGATTTACGAAATGTATAATAAATTGGAGTATAAGCAAGAGGTTTTTGATATTCCTGTTTATAAATAAGTTTATAGAAATAATGGATCGTTAACAACCTTTGGTAAACGAATATGAAGTAAACGTAATAAAAAAATAAAAAAGCGCGAGGAGAAAATAATCTCTTCGCGCTTTTCCATACTTTATTCAGTATCTTCAACAGTATTTTCTGAGTTATTTGTATCTCCATTAATTTCTAAAATCCTTTTTAATTCAGCAGTAACTTCCTCAAGTGAATCTTGGTCAGGCTCGTAGTAATATATCCTATCGATATAAGTGTCCTCACCTTTAAGTTCTAGTTTAGTAAATTCCTGATTTCTAATTTCATTATAGAAGTTTCTCATACCCATTAATTCTTTTAAAGGAATATTTGTTCTAGTATGTGCACCAGCTGCTTTAATAACATCGTCAGCTCTGGACAATGAAGTAACGGATAGTGCCTTATCCGCTATCGCTTTGAGGGCGATTTGCTGTCGGTCTTGACGGCCGAAATCACCACGAGGATCTTCCTTCCTCATTTGAACAAAGGCTAAAGCTTCACGTCCATTTAAATCCATTTTTCCTTCCTTAAAGTAAATCATTTTATTGTCTAATCCAACTTGTTTAAAATCAAACGGAATATCTACTGTAATACCGCCTAGTTCGTTTATTACATCTTGAAATCCTTTAATATTGGTTTCAACATAATAGTCAACGGGAATTTCAAATAATGATTCAACTGTTTCTATGGAAGCTTTTAAACCTCCAAATGCATAGGCGTGGTTTATTTTATCTTTTTTTCCCTCAACTTCAATATACGTTCTCGTGTCTCTCGGAATACTTAATAGAGCAATTTCTTTTGTTTCCGGATTAAGGGTGATTAACATTAATGCATCAGAGCGCCCGCTATCTCCTAAGTAATCCTCAACCCCAACCAGTAAAATGGATACAGGATCCTTCCCTAGTTTTACTTCTTCTTCACGATAGGGTGATTTTTCTCGTTCTACCTCTACAAAGGAATTGTCAGCTGCTGTTTTTATCGTATTCATTAGGTAAATGCCATAGCCAATTGGGGCACCTAAAATAATTATAAGCAGTGTAATAAGAAATATTTTTAATCCTTTTCTTTTTTTCCTTTTTGCTGTTCTTGATTGATCCATACCCGTACCTCACTTTTAAAAAATTGTTTCAGCAAAATGTGCAAATCAAATTATAAAAAGTCAATGATAACATTAAACGGCATTGTTCTACAAGTAAATATCATACTATATTATTGGGAATTGCGAAAGTGTTAAAATATATTAATAATACCACTTTTTTAAGAAGTATCCTTAGTTTGAGTATGAAGAGTTATGATTAACAGTATATTCTTCAGCTGCAAATCCAATAACCAATCATTATCTAGATAAAATTATAAAAGGATTTATATATTAACCAAAGGAGTCATTATATTTAATACGATTGTTCTTTAAAACGAAATAATAGAGAAGGAATAATCCCAATTTAAAAATTGAAATAAAAAGTTATATAAGGTAAAGTTACCATTAAAGGAATCTGGTATAATGTTAATTTCTTGAATTTACACAAATTGAAATGGTTTTTTATGCAAAAATATTAATTTGATATCTAATAGTTTTTAAAAATATATAAAAGTTGGTAGATAATATGAAAAAAAAGATAATGGTTGTATTTGGAACGCGTCCAGAAGCTATTAAGATGTGCCCTTTGGTGAAGGAATTAAAAACAAGGGGAAAATTGGATACAATCGTTTGTGTTACAGGACAACATAGGGAAATGTTAGATCAGGTCTTAAATGCATTTCAAGTTGTCCCAGATTACGATTTGTCGATTATGAAGTCGAAACAAACATTATTTGATGTGACAGTTAATATTCTTGAAAAGATGAAAAGTGTTTTGGAAGAGGTAAAACCCAATGTAGTTTTAGTGCACGGTGATACTTCTACAACGTTTGTAACAGCTTTAGCTTGTTTTTATTTGCAAATTCCCGTGGGGCATGTAGAAGCGGGGTTAAGAACCTATAATATTTATTCACCATATCCTGAGGAATTTAATCGCCAAGCAGTAGGGATTGTAGCAAAATATAACTTTGCCCCAACTGAGATTTCAAAAGAAAATCTTTTGAAAGAAGGAAAAAATCCATCAACCTTATATGTGACAGGCAACACCGCCATTGATGCGCTGCAAACAACTGTTAGGGACGGTTATTTTCATGAACAACTAGATTGGGCCGCAGGCAGCAGGTTGATTATGATCACTGCTCATAGAAGAGAAAATCTTGGGCAACCAATGAGAAATATGTTTAAAGCCATAAAAAGGATAGTCGACGAACATCCAGATATCAAGGCAATTTATCCAATTCACATGAATCCTATTGTGAGAGAAGCAGCTAATGAAATTTTAGGAGATTGCGACAGGATAAGAATTATTGAGCCGTTGGAAGTTTTGGATTTCCACAATTTTCTTTCAAGGTCGTATTTAATCTTAACGGATAGTGGCGGAATCCAAGAGGAAGCTCCGAGTCTAGGAAAACCAGTTTTGGTTATGCGTGACACAACAGAGCGCCCTGAAGGTATAGCTGCTGGCACACTGAAACTAGTAGGAACGGACGAAGAGGTTATTTATCAGACATTTAAATTACTACTGGAAGATAAAGAGGAATACGAAAAAATGAGTCAAGCAAGTAATCCATATGGGGACGGATTTGCAAGTAAGAGAATAGCTGATGTGTTGGAGGAAACTGAATAATTTACTTAGCTAAGGACATCAATTAGACTGTCCTAAAACAATTAACCCCAGGGTCAATCTTCTTTAGGCTCTGGGTTTCTACTTTCCATTATATTAATGTTTCATTATATTTCCCTGGACATTTTGTAAGTTAGGAGAGAATTATTTGTAACTGCAGAAAGGAGCTTATTAGATGAAACCTATTTTTATTGAAGAAGTACCAAAGAACGTAAATGTTATCTTAAATGAAGTTTCATTATCACTGCCTAGAAAAATATTAGAAAAACACGATAGATAATTATTTAGTGGTAGGAAAAATGAACAAACATACTTCTTCTCCCGGAAGATTGCAATTAACAGGTGAAGGGTTGGATGAATCAGACTTAATGGATGTAACTTTTGATTTAGAGAGAAATATTTGTAATGAAATTCAAGAAGAAAAGGGATTTGATATCATTTCCCCAAAAATTAAATCTTTATCGCCCAGCACGGGAAGGCACGCATGATTTTTGGGCTGTTATGTACGAACTATTAGTTGATTATTCTGCAAAAGAACTTAATGATATTTTCCAAACTCATAATAAAAACTTAAGAGACAAAGGTATAGAGCCAGAGTTTGAAAAACTTATATTTATGGCATTAAATAAAAAAGATATGGACTCTTTTATTACAGTTGAACAGGATTCTATGATCTACTAACTAATTCCAGTACTAAGCAAATACTGCGAGATTAGTTCATGATATGGAGCAGTATGGAAAAATACTCGGATTCCGAACTTCAATAAAACTTAAGATGAAATAGTTGAAATTTAGTTGGTGGGAGCCAGATCTTCTATCAACTTTTTTCTGTTTCTTGGTTAAAAAAGTATGTAGAATGTCGATAAAAAATATAGACTTAAAAAGCCGAAATCTATTATATACTTATTGTTCGAGATACGAAATATACATAAGAAAGAGGTACGTTAATGAGGAATTTATTCAATTTTACAAGCTTGAGAACAAAAATATTATTAGGATTTTCGCTCATTATTTTATTGTTTATAGCTTTTGGACTATATAACTTTATGGCAGTAAAACATGTAAATCATGATACAGATGAAATACTTGATAAAGATCTGCAAATATTAATCATTGATAATGAATTGGCCGCAAATATTGGTAAAAGAGTTTCACTTTTAAGAGGTTATTTGTTATTTGAAGACGAGGAGTATCGAAATCAATTTTATACATTAATAGACAAAGCGATGTTAGATGAGAAAAAGGCAATCGATTTAGGGGCTTCAGATGAATTTAAACAACTTGTTGATCGTACAATAGCGTGGCAAAAAGATGTAGAAGATAATGTGTTTGCCATGTACGATAAGGGTCAAAAAATATTGGCTAATAGAAATCACCGTTCTACTATAAAAGAAGCGGAAGAAATCATCGAAGAGTACGAAAAAATTGCAAAAAATCGAGAAAGCATAATCCAGGAAAAAGGGCGTAACATCATTTCAGATGGAGAAAAGACACTATACATCGTATCTATTTTAATTTTATTAGTCATCATTGTGAGCATAGTAGCTGCCTTGATCACATCAAACTTTATTACGATTCCAATCAAAAAAGTAATGGAACGGATGAAGTTAATTGCAGGCGGTGACCTTAGCCAAGAATCACTAACGACAAAGTCACGTGATGAAATTGCTCAATTAGTCATGGCAACGAATGAAATGAATGATAGAATACGTGAATTAGTAAATGAAATCAATACGGTTTCTGAAAGTATTACGGGCCAAAGTGAGGAACTAATGCAGTCGGCAAATGAGGTCAATTCCGGATCACAACAAATAGCTGCCACGATGGAAGAACTCGCAACAGGAACTGAGTTACAAGCATCAAATGCAAGTGAGTTGGCATCGATAATGGTATCGTTCTCTACTACGGTTCAAGAAGCAAATGAAAATGGCGGCAAAATCCAGCATGCTTCAACTGAGGTATTAGGAATGACGAGTGAAGGCACCCATTTGATGGAAGCTTCGAGTCAACAAATGGAAAAAATTGATCAAATTGTTCAAGATGCTG
This sequence comes from Bacillus sp. IITD106, assembly GCF_019459225.1. Taxonomy (GTDB): domain Bacteria; phylum Bacillota; class Bacilli; order Bacillales; family Bacillaceae_C; genus Lederbergia. Next base: position 17,396 of record NZ_JAIAZY010000022.1, on the reverse strand, counting down.
TAGAAAAAGTTAAAGGTTTAGACGTAAAATCTCATGAAATATCGAAGTTGGTTTCTGTTATTCAAGAAATTGCTGATCAGACAAACTTATTAGCGCTGAATGCAGCCATTGAAGCGGCGAGAGCGGGTGAGCAAGGGCGAGGGTTTGCGGTTGTAGCAGACGAAGTAAGAAAACTTGCGGAACAAGTGTCCAACTCCGTAGCGGATATAACGGGCATTGTAGCAGGCATCCAAAACGAATCCAGCATCGTGACAAACTCATTGCAAGCTGGATACGATGAAGTTGCCCAAGGGACAATTCAAATCGAATCGACGAAACAAACATTTGAAAAAATCAGTTCTGCTGTTACAGAAATGGCTAATAGCATTAAAGTCGTTTCCGAAAACATCACGCATATTTCATCGGGCAGCGAAAAAATGAAGGAGTCCATTACGGAAATTGCATCGATTTCTGAAGAATCCGCTGCAGGAGCCGAGCAAACGTCAGCTTCATCAGAACAGATAAGCAGTTCGATGGAAGAAGTCGCGAATAATTCAGCTGATCTCGCTCGATTGGCTGAAAATTTAAAAGGATTGATTAATCGATTTAAGCTTTAGATAAGAAAAAGGAGCCCTTTCTATACAGAATGGCTCTTTTCGTTTTGAAAGATATAATAATAGATATTACAGTATTAGATGTTAAAGTAAGATATTTCCCATTTCATTAAACGGATTTACCAATAAAATACTCCTTCAAAAATTCAAACCATACTTGATGACCCTTTTCATTAGGTGCGCTGTCGTCTTCAAGTAAATACTCCTCAAGCTCTGGATTGTTGTGGTTTGGCCATGCGCTCCAATGATCTAAATAATCAAGCCCATGTTCTTTAGCCAATTCTTTCAACTCTTCTATTTGAACTGGATAGTATCTTGTATCATAAACAGGCGGAGGTGGTTGTAAAACTAGAACTGCATTACTGCCAGTTTCGTCAAATGCGTCAATAAATTTTAATATGTTCCCACTATTATGTTGGGGAGCGGCACTGTTATCAATCCATTTAAATGGTTCTAACAATATAAAGTCCGGTTTGAAGTCAATAACCTCTTGATCATGGCCACCAGCAATAAATTGGTCAGAAGAAAGAGCATATTCAAAAATTTCTACTTGCAAATTATTTTCACCATATGTATCAACAAGTATATCTTTTAACATTGCTGACCAACCGCCCGTCTCTTTTCCGAGTGCAGGTGATCCTACAATTGCTAGTTTATATGTTTCGCCATTTTCCAATGCCTTTTCAAATGCTTTCTGGGCGTTGGACGGCCAATTACGTATATAATTCAAAATCTTTACATCTACTATTTTGCTTTCTTCTAGATCCACCGTTTCTTTACTTTCAACCTTTGATCCTTTTTCATTAATTAGCTTTTCTGCAGAGTTAAAAGAAGATATACTTGTTTTTTCTTTCCAATAAAAATGACCAAATGCTAAAAAGACAAAGCACAAAACTGTAGCTACTGTTACGAAAATTGCCCGCAATTCTATTCCCCCCATAAACCGTCCCTCTATTATTTTACAAAACATGTAATAAATTTGTAAAAAAACAATAAAACGTAATAAAATTTCCAAATTCTATGTTATAATAATACACGTTATAATAAAAGTCGACAATCGTCTAGGAGGATAACATGGAAGAGACTATTAGCTTGAAAGAGCTTATGCATACTTTACGTAAAAGAATGAGTTTAATCATATTGATTACTGTGGCAGCTATGGTTATAAGCGGAGCTGTCAGCTTTTTTGTTTTGACTCCAATCTATCAATCTACTACTCAATTGCTTGTCAACCAGGCAAAAAATGACCAGCCTATGTACAATCCTGCTGAAATTCAAACAAACTTACAATTGATCAATACATATAACGAGATTATGACAAGTCCGTTCATATTGGACAAAGTCATTGATGAACTTGAACTTGATTCAACAGCTAGTGAGTTAAAAGAGAATATTACCGTTCAAAGCGCAAAGGATTCGCAAGTAGTAGAAGTAACTGTTCAAGATCCGAATCCCAAAATAGCAGCTGACATTGCCAATAAAGTAGCGGACGTTTTTCAAAGTGAAATCGTGAACCTTATGAAAGTGGATAATGTAACGATATTGACAAAAGCAGAAGTAGGAGAAAAAGCTTCACCAGTTAAGCCGAAGCCACTATTAAATATCGCGATTGCATTTGTAGTAGGAGCGATGGCAGGAGTAGGACTTGCATTTTTATTAGAATATTTAGATAACACGATTAAAACACCAGAAGATGTAGAGAAAATGTTAGATCTTCCAGTTCTTGGAGCGATTGCTACATTTGAAGATCAAAAGATTGAACGTCCAGCAAGAGTAGGTCGCAACACAAGGGTTAGGAGTGAGACCATTGGCCAAAAATAATGCTGTTCAATTAGGGAAACGAAAGCTTATAGCAAAGCTTAATCCGAAATCCCCTATTTCGGAACAATATAGAACGATTCGGACAAACATACAATTTTCGTCAGTGGATGAAGAAATTAGAACATTAATGATAACTTCATCGGGACCTACAGAGGGTAAGTCTACCACGACAGCCAATCTTGCAGTAGTGTTCGCCCAGCAAGGGAAAAAAGTATTATTAGTTGATGCGGATATGAGGAAGCCAACGGTACATTATACATTTGGGATAACTAATACGTATGGCTTAACAAATATATTAACTAGACAAATTGAACTTCAAGAGGCTGTGAAAACAACTGATATCCCTACACTTGACGTACTGACATCTGGTCCAATTCCACCAAATCCGGCGGAATTGTTAAGCTCTAAAGGAATGCGAGATTTTTTTGAATTGGGCAAGGAGCATTATGACATGCTTATATTCGATACTCCACCTGTTCTTGCTGTTACAGATGCGCAAGTATTGGCAAATAAATGCGATGGTACGATTCTTGTCGTTTCAAGTGGAAAGACAGAAATTGAGAGTGCCCAAAAGACTAAAGACTTATTAATGTCTGCAAAAGCAAAAGTTCTTGGAGTAGTCTTAAATAATAAAAAAATGGAGAAAACGGACTATTATTACTATTATGGAACAAAATGACTGTTTTGGAAATTATTGACATTTTATGCAAAAGTAGTAAATTAGAACTATACATTATTAGCGAAATGAGGGAGGGGAATAAATGATTGATATACACTGTCATATTCTGCCGGGTGTTGATGATGGATCGGGTCATTTTACAGATAGTCTTCTCATGGCGAAACAGGCTGAAAGTGAAGGTATTCATACGATTATTGCTACTCCCCACCATCAAAATGGAAAATACAATAATTTTAAAAAAGATATATTAAATAAAGTGGAGGAACTAAATCAATATTTAAGATCTGAACAAGTAAACATAGAGATACTTCCTGGTCAGGAAACGCGTATTTATGGAGAGATTTTAGAAGACTATGAATATGATGAAATCTTAACATTGGCTAGCATCTCTAACTACTTATTAATTGAATTACCTTCTAGTAGTGTTCCTCGATATACGGAACAGCTTTGTTACGATATACAAATGAAAGGTCTAATACCTGTAATCGTGCACCCCGAGCGAAATGCAGAACTAATTCAACGGCCAGATAAGTTATATAGTCTTGTGAAAAATGGGGCCGCTACCCAAATTACTGCTGCTAGCTTCACGGGATATTTCGGAAAAAAGATCCAGAAATTCACTTTTGATTTAATAGAGACAAACTTAACTCACTTTATAGCTTCAGATGCACATAATACAACGACTCGCGGATTCAAAATGTCAGAAGCAGTTGAACTTCTCGAAAAAAAATACGGACAAGACCAAGTCTACTTATTTTTGGACAATGCTGAACAAATCGTAATGGGAAAACACATTTATAGAGAAGTACCAGAACAAATCAAGAAAAAGAAGATATTCGGACTATTTTAAAAAGATGCTTCGATTATTTTTTTCGCTAAAAAATATTATTTTGAAATACTAAATGTCATGACATATTGAAATAAAAGGTCATAACAATTTTTCGGTAATGTCTCCTATCCGATATAATCGGAGGCACTCGGTCATGCTGTGGGTGAGCTATCACCTTAGACACGATTTGTTGTCGAAAGGATGGCGTGAGGATGGGTTAGATGCCCATTTTAATTAATTTATATACAAAACAAACAAATTGTACTTTAGGCATAATCAGGACTTTGGATGATATAAAAATAGACCTATATAGATGTCTAATGAAAGCGTATAGGAATGTGCGTTTTCATCAGCCATTTATTTATTTTCAAATGAAGAGATAGATAAATCTGATTATGAAAGGAAGGTTACCTAGTGAAAAAAGTTCGAAAGGCAATCATACCGGCAGCCGGATTAGGGACAAGGTTTCTACCGGCAACAAAAGCAATGCCGAAAGAGATGCTCCCCATAGTCGATAAACCAACTATTCAATACATAGTAGAAGAAGCGGTAGCCTCAGGTATTGAGGATATAATCATCGTTACAGGCAAGGGAAAGCGGGCAATTGAAGATCATTTTGATCATGCTTTTGAACTGGAGCAAAATTTAATAGACAAAGAGAAATATGATCTATTAGAAGAAGTTCGCTATTCTTCTAATTTAGCAAACATCCATTATATTAGACAAAAGGAACCTAAAGGATTAGGACATGCTGTCTGGTGTGCACGAAATTTTATTGGAAATGAACCATTTGCAGTTCTTCTGGGTGACGATATCGTACAAAGTGATACACCGTGCTTACGCCAACTAATTGATCAATTTGATGCAACTTTTTCCTCGATTATTGGTGTACAACAGGTGGCTGATGATGAAACACATCGTTACGGGATTGTCGAACCAACTTCGCATGATGATCGATTATACCAAGTTAGCAACTTTATCGAAAAACCCGAACCGGGTACAGCACCATCAAATTTAGCAATCATGGGACGATATATATTAACTCCAGAAATTTTCATGTTTTTGGAAAAGCAAGAAACAGGAGCGGGTGGAGAAATACAATTGACGGATGCAATCCAACATCTCAACCAGATTCAAAGAGTATTTGCTTATGACTTCGAAGGAAAACGGTATGATGTTGGGGAGAAGCTTGGGTTTGTTCAGACTACGGTGGAAATGGCATTACAAGATCCCAAAATTAATGAAGAGTTAATATTTTATTTGTATAACAAAGTAGAAGAATTGAAAGGTAGGGAAAAGGTAATTGTCTAATCTAGATTACAGGGATGACAATGTAATTTCTCACAATAGCGGAGTTGCATTTATCAGTTATGAGGATAGATCCAAAGTATTTTCTATTATTAAAAGAACTATAGATATTATTGGTGCGTTAACAGCCTTAATAATATCTCTTCCTATTTTTTTTATAGTAAGTGTCTTTTATTTGTTTGGAGATAATAGGGGACCAGTCTTATTTAAACAAGATAGAGTAGGAAAAGACGGAAAGATATTTAAAATTTATAAGTTTCGTTCTATGGTAATGAATGCCGACGAAAAATTAAGGGTTAACAAGGAATTATACAGGAAGTATATTCAAAATAGTTATAAATTAGAACCACAAGAAGATCCAAGAATTACAAAGTTAGGAAATTTCTTAAGAAAAACAAGCTTGGATGAATTACCTCAAATAATCAATGTATTAAAAGGGGAAATGAGTTTAGTTGGGCCAAGACCAGTAATTAAACAAGAGCTTCGTGAATATGGCAACAAGGTAAATCAATTTTTATCCGTTAAACCAGGTATGAGTGGATATTGGCAAGTTTCTGGAAGGAGTAATGTTGTTTATCCTGAAAGAGTAGATGTTGAGTTGTATTATGTTAGACATCAGTCTTTAAAATTGGATTTGTGGATTTTAATAAAAACCGTTCAAATAGTTGTTTTGCGAAAGGGAGCTTACTAAGTATTGATGATTCTGATAAAGTCATTGAATAACTATTATTTCATTTATAATGGATAAAGATTTTGGATAACTACCACGTCTTTATTAATGTCTTTTTAGTATGATTTCATTATCGACTAAAAGTACTATGGGATAGGGTCAGCCTACAAACAGCCAAATCGGCATTCTGGGGTGTAGTTATTCAGCTATACCTTTCAAAGAGCTTAAATCTTCTTCAGTCAAAGCTCTTATAATAATATAACTCTCTCTTATTTGATTATTAAATAATAAAGTGCAAATTAGGAATTGAAAAGTCTTTTCCTTTTATTGGGGTTTTGTAGTTTTTGTAACTCGATCTCTAAGGTTAGCCTTTTTTTGCGTATATAACCTTAATCCTTGACCATTGTATTTAAATACCAACTTTAAATCTTGTCAACTTAAGTATAATACAAAAAAAGAGGGAATGATTTTTTTTACGAAATGGGTGGTATTGTGAAAGAATCTATTATTGAGGCTACTAAGGAATGTATAACAGCTCATACGGATTTAACCCCTATTGGCGGATTTTATATCATACGTAATTATCGGAACGCTTAAATCAGCCCGTCCTTAAGGATGGAGAAGGCAAGCTTGAAAAGACAAATGAGACGTCGCTTTCTCTTTTATAGGGACTTCATAAAATATATTTTCTTAAAAAGAGAAAATTACCTTATTAAAATGATTTCTGAAAACTAAGTCACGGATTTAGGGTAATACATTGTACTTAATACTCAAATAGCAATTAATTCAGGGAAGTGCCCTAAGTGAATATAATAAAAAAAATTAATAATAACCGATTTCTTAAAAATTTTGTTGCTCTATTCTCAGCAACATTGGCTGCACAAGTTATTACCATAACTGCATCGCCTGTATTGACAAGAATATATACTCCGGAAGAATTCGGGAATTATAGCTTTTATATTTCTGTCTGTACATTATTAATAGTTTTTGTTACAGGTCGATACGAATTTGCAATTAACACTGTAAAGACTGAGCGAGAGAGTCAAATACTATTTAGAATTGTTACTACTTTATCTATCATTTTTACAGTAAGTATTTTTTTGATAGAACTAATTTTATACGATCAAATCATTATTATATTTGATTTAGAAAATGTATCATCTCTAATGATATTCATCCCATTGACACTATTAGTTATGGGGATTATGCAAGGATTAAATTATTATCTAAACAAACACAAGGAGTTTGGAGTAATCTCTAAGGGAAAAGTAATTCAAAGCTCTATCAATAGCGGAAGCTCAATTTTTTTTGGTATCGGTGGATTAAATTCAATAGGTCTTATTTTATCGAATATTCTTGGTATTGTGGCTTCAATCATATATCAAACGATTTCGAAAAAACTGGGAAAATTATTTTCTATACAAAGATATAATATAAGAGATATGATCAAAATTGCAAGCGAACACCGTCAATACCCTTTATATAATAGTACATCAGCTTTTTTCGATAACTTGGCTTTACAAGCCCCTATTTTTATTTTAATGCGTTTCTTTTCTGAAACAATGGTTGGTTTTTATAGTTTGACTATCCGAGTTGTTGGGATGCCAATAACATTGATATCTACTGCTGTGGCACAAATTTTTCTTAGTGAAGTTGCTGAATTACATACTAATAATAAATCTTTTAAGCATGTGTTGAAAAAGGTAATGAAAGTTTTATCACTTATCGGATTGCTTCCCGTAGGATTCTTAATTGTAGCAGGTCCATTGACTTTTAGGATTATATTTGGTCAGGAATGGGAAGTAGCCGGTGAACTTGCAAGGATACTTGCACTTGGTTACTATGCGAAAATTGTTGTTATGCCTTTAAGTGTTGTGTTTTTTGTAACTAATAAAGTAAAGGTTCTTTCTATTATTCAAGTAAGCAGAGCATTTTCAACGTTATTAACTTTATTATTAAGCGTGCAATCCTCAAACATTTATATCGTTGTTATTGCATATACAGTTCACGATATTTTATTTTATTGTTTGTATCTATTTTTTATCTTTAAAATATCTAAATGAGATCTTCTATGTATAGTTACATCAAAAAAACTTTATATTAAGCTAACCACCTCTAAATAATTACTATTATGTATTTGGTTTCAATTCTTTATTGAGTAATATTCTTCAATTCAAGTGAAAATTCAGAATATAAAAGGTGGGAGTTTATAAAATATGAAAATCGCATATATTGCACAAATAGAAATTAGTAAAGAAAATGGGGTTTTGAAAAAAGTAGCTGATCAAGTTGAAATTTGGTCAAAAGAAGGAAACGAAGTGAAATTATTTGTTCTAGCTAAGGAACAAAATATATGGGAGGGCCTTAACAATATCAATTTGGAAGTATTTGAGTTAGGTAATTTCGGGGCGAGACTTAATAGTTTTCAAAAACTAGTAGATAAAATTGAGGAATGGAATCCCGATCTTGTTTATTTAAGATTTATGTTTTATTTACCACCTTTAAAGAAGCTTTTAAAGAACTTTAGAGTAGTTGTTGAATTAAATACAGATGACATTAAAGAATTTAAGATAACCTTATCAAAATTAAAGTATTATTATCATATTTTCACTAGAAAATTTATTTTTAAATACTCTTCAGGGGTAATATGTGTTACAAATGAAATAGCAAGGACTGTTTCATGTTATAACAAGCCAACTCTTGTTATTGGAAATGGAATTAATTTAAGTCAATTTTGTAGATCCATGAAAATAAAAGAAAATAGGGAAGATACAAATATAGTTTTTATTGGAACAAATAACAACCCATGGCATGGGATTGAAAGAATTAAATTAATTGCTGACCGTTTACCAGAGATTAATTTCTATATTATAGGTTATGATAAGGAAGGTTTTTCTAAAAAAGAGTACCCAGAAAACATGCTTTTTTTAGGATTTCAAAATAAGGATAATTATGAAAGACATATCTTGGCTGCAGATGTGGCTATAGGTTCGATGGCCCTATATAAACTAGAAATGAATGAAGCTTGTCCTTTGAAGGTTAGAGAATATCTTGCGTACGGAATCCCTACTATCATTGGTTATAAAGATACAGACTTTATGGAAGGAACTCCATTTTTATTGGAATTAAATAATGAACCTGGAATAACCCAAGACGATGTTAATAAAATTAAAGATTTTATAGGAAAATGGAAGTACAATGAAGTTGGTAAAGAAGAGATAAAACATCTGGATATAAATTATAAGGAAAGAAAGCGTCTAGCTTTTTTTAATAGCATTATAAAAGGTATTGACAAGTGAAATTTACTTTAAGGGTGAGTTAAAAATGAAATTTTCATTAATAATGGCAACCTTAGGAAGACAAGTAGAAATAATAGATAACCTATTTTTGTCCTTAAAATCACAAAGTTATAAAAACTTCGAAGTCATTGTGATTGATCAGAATGAAGATCAGAGGATGATTTCGTTAATTGAAAAATATAAAACAAAAATTAAAATAATATATGTTCGTTCAGAAAAAGGGTTGTCAAAAGCACGTAACATTGGAATGAAATATATTTCCGGAAATATCGTTTGTTTTCCTGATGATGATTGTATATATGAAGTTGATACTTTGATGAAAGTGAAAGAACATTTTGAAAACAATGGAATTTTAGGTGTAACAGGTAGGTCCGTGTATGAATTTAGCTCTTTTAAAAATAGAGAGGCAAAAACAAAAAAAATTAATCGATATAACATATGGTTTAGAAGTATTTCATATACAATTTTTTTAAGGAAAGAATGTCTTGATAAAATTGGATTGTTTGATGAAAAGTTAGGAGTAGGTAGCGGAACTAAGTATGGTTCAGGTGAAGAAACTGACTTCTTGTTAAGAGCATTATCTACCAATATGGGATCAGTAATCTATGACTCTGATATCGAAATAAAACACCCTATAGTAGATTTTAGAGACCCTAATATAATAAGAAAAGCCTATAATTATTCTGCGGGGCGGATGTATGTATTAAAAAAACATAAATATAATAATATATTTATTTTATTGAATATCCTATACCCTCTTTTTAAATATTTTTATAATCTTAAAAATAAAAACAAAAGAAAATACTATTTTTCTCAGTTCAAAGGAAGGTACGAAAATAAAGATATTCATATTATTGGTGAAGAACATTGATAACGAAGAAAAAAATGTATACAGTATTAATCTCCATAATAACTTTTTTGTCAATTTTTACCTATGCGGGAACATTTGAATATATAATAAGAATTTACCCAAGTGAATTGTTATTTGCAATATTATTTATTCCTTTTATATTATCTAACAAGAAAACCTTAAGGATTACTTCACAAGATTTTCTTTTATTTGGCTTTATAGCACTTTTTTTAATAATGCATCTCATAAGTCTAATTGTTATTAGTTATACTAATTCTGCAAATCTAGCTTATTCTTTAAGAGAATTTGTTAGAATAATTATCTCATTACCAATAGTAATAGTTATAATTATGGGTTACCGGAGCAAATATTTAAACGTTGTTACTGTTTTAAAAATATTTATTTTTGCTGGTGTATTTACATCTTTATATGCTATATATCAGTACTTCTCTTTTAGATTAATAGGGAAATATTATTCGTTAATTCCGAATAGTTCAATTGTACCTAATATAAATGGTCGCGGTGTTGGAACATTCATGGAAGGAGGCTATGCTGTATTATTTTTAGGTGTTTCCCAATGGTTTTTAATTTATCTTTTTATGATTAAGAAAAAGGGATATAGAAATTTAAAATTTGTTTTTATTTCAATTATTTTATGTATGGGAATGTTTGTAACAGAAAGTACAGTTGGAATATTAGGTTTTATATTTTCCTTATTAGTGTTTTATTTGATAAAGAAGGGTAGATTCTTGTTTTTAACACCAAAGAACTTATTAGCTGTCATTATATTTATACCAATATTTGTAAATGCAATAACACTTTTTAAAAGTAAATTGAACGCACTTTATTTGGGAATTACACAAGTTTTCCATTATGGTATCGCAAACTTTGATTCTAATATCGGAAGTTTTTCGTCTGCTGATAGATTAACAAAAATTATTAAAGGAATGAATATGTTTATTGAAAATCCTATATTCGGGGTTGGCTTGGGACAATATGGTGTAGAATACCATAATTATTTACCAACATCCTTAACAAAAGATATAGGTACTGTAGTGCCATTAAATATATTTATAGAGATTCTTTCCGAAATGGGTTTTTTGGGAATTTCTATATTCTTAATAATCTTAATAATATTATCTTATAGATTAAATCCCATGCTACTTTCTATTTTTATTTTTATAAATATTAATTTTTTCACATACCCATCTTATAAAATGATATTTATTTGGATATCCTTTGCACTGATTTATATTCTTAACAAAGAAGATACCGTTCTTTCGTCTTCCGCCAAGGTGCAATCATTAAGGTCGTTGAATACCTACAAAACTAAAAATATTATTTAATAAGGTTATATCGAAACCAAGTTTATATTAAAAAAACAAATATATAGATTGATTATTTGTATTTATATGTTATTCATTTTTGGAGTGATTATATGAGAATTGCTTTAATCCATGACTGGCTTGTGACTTACGCAGGCGCTGAGAAGGTTCTTGAACAAATTATAGATATTTACCCTAATGCCGATTTGTTTAGTCTCGTTGATTTCATTGAACATGGAAAACGTGGTTTTATTAAAGATAAGCGTGTGACAACTTCTTTTGTTCAAAAACTTCCTTTAGCCAAAAAACATTACCGAAATTATTTACCATTAATGCCAAGGGCTATTGAACAATTAGATGTTTCAAATTATGATTTAGTCATTTCAAGTTCTCACGCTATTGCAAAGGGTGTGATTACTGGACCAGATCAGTTGCATATTTCATACGTCCATTCTCCAATCCGCTATGCATGGGATTTGCAGCATCAATATTTAAAAGAATCGGGTCTTGATAAAGGATTAAAAGGAATTCTAGCTCGCAATATGATGTATCACATACGTAATTGGGATTATCGTACAGCAAATGGTGTCGATTATTTTTTATCAAATTCTAACTTTATTGGTCGCCGTATTTGGAAAGTGTATCGCAGAGAGTCGCAAACAATATATCCTCCAGTGGATGTTTCAGCCTTTACATTACATTCTGAAAAAGAAAACTTTTATCTTACTGCTTCCAGGATGGTTCCTTATAAAAAAATTGATCTTATTGTAGAATCTTTTAGTAAAATGCCAGATAAAAAATTAATAGTTATCGGTGATGGTCCTGATTTCGATAAAATAAAGGCAAAAGCATCTAGTAATGTAGTACTACTCGGATACCAGTCGTTTGAAATTCTAAAGGACTATATGCAAAGGGCGAGAGCGTTTGTTTTTGCTGCGGAAGAAGATTTCGGAATAACTCCAGTTGAAGCACAGGCATGTGGAACACCTGTTATAGCATTTGGCAAAGGTGGCACACTAGAGACAGTAGTCACTTATAAAAATTCGGATAAGCCGACAGGGCTCTTTTTTTATGAGCAAAAACCCGAGTCGGTCATCAAGGCGGTTCATGAGTTTGAAGAAAATATTAATCTCTTTACACCAAATAATTGCCGTAGAAATGCAGTAAGATTTTCACCAGAACGTTTTAAAGAAGAGTTTAAAACATTCGTTGAGGAAAAAGTTAAAATACATTTTCGAAATAAAGGAGTGGTTAAGTGAGACTTGTGTTGCTTTCCGGTGGATCTGGTAAACGCTTATGGCCCCTGTCAAATGATGCCCGCTCAAAACAATTTTTAAAAGTACTAGAAGCCAAGAACGGTAAATTTCAATCAATGGTCCAACGAGTATGGGGGCAGCTTGAAAGTGTAAATCTTCAAGACACAGCAGTAATTGCTACAAGTAAATCCCAGGTTGACATGATCCATAGTCAATTAGGATACAATGTACCTTTAGTCATTGAACCAAGTCGCCGCGATACTTTTCCAGCTATCGCTTTGGCGGCTTCTTTTTTATATAGCGTGGAACAAGTGGATTTGGATGAAGTCGTTGCTGTTCTTCCGGTGGATCCTTTTGTAGAAGAGCGTTTCTTTAATCGGGTAAACGATTTGGAACTGGCTTTAAAAGTTACAAATTCCGATCTAGCTTTGATTGGTGTTGAACCTACATATCCTTCAACAAAATATGGATATATTGTGCCAGAAAAAAGTGTGTCCACAGATGAGTATCAGCATGTAAAACAATTTTCAGAAAAGCCTAATGAGAAGACTGCACGAGAATTAATGAATCAGGGGGCTTTATGGAATTGCGGGGTATTTGCTTTTAGGTTGGGCTATCTTGTCTCTATAATAGAGGCTAATGGCTTACCTGTTATATATGAACAGTTAAAGTTATGTTATAATGACCTGCCAAAAATTAGCTTTGACTATGAAGTCGTTGAAAAAGCAAAGAATATTGTAATGGTTCCTTACGATGGGTATTGGAAAGACCTTGGCACATGGAATACTTTGACAGAAGAAATGGCATCAACACAAATTGGGAAAGGCATTGTCAGTGCTGATTGCCAAAATACCCATTTAATTAATGAACTTGATATTCCCGTTACCGTTCATGGCATTTCAAACGCTGTTGTGGCAGTGAGCTCTGATGGAATATTAGTAGCAGATAAAGAAATGAGCCCTGGGATCAAAGAGTTGATTCATGGATTTGATGATCGCCCAATGTATGAAGAGCGACGTTGGGGCTGGTACCGTGTATTAGATCATGTTAAGTTTAATGATGGCCAAGAAGTGTTAACTAAACGAATTGGTGTGAAAGCTGGAAAAAACCTTAGTTATCAAAAGCACTCTTATAGGAAAGAGGTATGGACGATTATTAAAGGTGAAGGAGAATTTGCTTTTAATGATGAAATATGGATAGTGAAGCCGGGGGATGTTTTGCAAATTGGAGTAGGGGATAGACATGCGATTAAAGCTATAACCGATCTGGAGCTTATTGAGGTACAAAGTGGAACAGAATTAGTTGATGAAGATATTGTTCGTATTTTTATGACCTGGGAAGAAGTTGAACAAAACTGTGTATTTGCAAAAACAAAAATAACAGTTGGGAATGCTTAGGCACCCTGGCTGTATTTTTTGTCTTGGAAGTCTAAAATTAGGTGTGAGGATGGGGAATTTTATCAGGATGACTAGGAAGTTACGCGTTATCGGAGCTATTGAGATTTCCGAAGCTTGGATTAAAAAATATTCATAATTATCATTGGAACAATATCAATCAAAAATATTAAACTCGCGATGTACTTGTTATCAAACAAGCTGCATCATATTTCGCTATTCTTTCCCAAATGGTTGGCAGTACCGCGTCCCTAGAGGATATATGATATTAACCTAATATCTAAATAGAACTAATCACTTGGCACGCCCAAAGATAATATATTCCAGTACGAGAGAAGGAAGCAAAATGACAAGACAAAAGTCTAATAAGAAAAAAACGGTATTGAAGGTATCATTAATAAGCCTATTGGTTCTTGTTATAGGAGTAGTAGCCTATGGTTATTCCATTTATCATAATATTAGCAAAACTGCGTCTTCAGTTCATAGTCCGATTGAGCGGACTCCTGAAGTTAAAAGGCCTACTGAACTTGAGTTAAATAAAAGAGACCCTTTTTCAGTCCTAATGCTTGGCGTTGATGAGCGTCCCGGGGATAAAGGAAGATCGGATACTATGATCGTAATAACGGTCAATCCAGAAAAAAATTCTATGGAGATGTTAAGCATTCCACGGGATACACGCTTGGAAATTGTAGGAAAAGGAATAGATGATAAGATTAACCACGCATACGCATTTGGCGGTGTGGAAATGGCTATGAATACAGTAGAAAAGTTCCTGGATATTCCTATAGATTACTATATAAAAATAAATATGGAAGGTTTCAAAGACATAGTTGATACTGTTGGTGGCGTTAGTGTAAATAATGATCTTGATTTTAACTATGAAGGACACCATTTTCAAACTGGAAATCTTAATTTGAACGGCGAGTTAGCTTTAAAGTACTCTCGTATGCGTTATGACGATCCTCGGGGAGACTTTGGTAGGCAAATGCGCCAGCGCCAAGTTATCCAAGGTGTACTCGAAAAAGGAGCTAATATTACTGCACTTTGGAAATATGATGATATTCTCAAGGTGATTGGTCATAATGTTGAAACAAACCTATCCTTTGCGGAAATGAAAGACATCCAGAAGCATTACAGTGATGCCCGCCACAATATAGAACAAATACAAATTGCCGGTACGGGTACAAAGATTGATCGTATTTGGTATTATATTGTCCCACAAGAGGAGAGGGAGAAGATCCAAGCCAAATTAAAAGAGCATCTGGAATTACTGTAAATTTGAAGATGAGGGGCTGTAAGTCGTTTAAATGATTTTACGGTTAATCTTCACATTTTTTGTTTTTTCTTAAATAGGGCAGTAGGATACTTGTGTCATATCTTTTACACTTTTTACGTTCCCGCGAGTATCCTATTTTCTATAGAATGTGTTCACTTTTCTTGTTTTTTACAAGTAGAAGGACCCAAAATACCTGAAACGCAAGTACCGGAAAAACCAATTGAACCGGATCCTGTCAATCCTCAAGTGCCAGACCAATCAACACTAGGTGATAGCACAGAGGAAGTTGTAGACGTAGAGGAACCATAAAAGTACAACTTTGTTAATGAAGGCGCGTTTTCCGGAGCGGTAACTTGGATTTTGACTGTAGGGGTTGATACATAATGGTAATTGACGCAGATAAAATAATGTTGTTTCTATTTAGATATTAATATTGTAGAGCAAAAGGGAGAAGAAGATATGGGAATTCTTGAAAGTTTAAAATGGCTCTAGACTTACTTTGGTCTATATTATCTGCTGATCCTTTATTAACAGGAGTCTTTATTATATTTTTTTCGGGCACCTTTATTCTAGCAATCATTCTAAATATAATAGGGCAATACAAACTAAGAAAGTCGGGAATCATGGAAGTCGATAAAATGTCCGGCAGAAAATTTGAAGAGTTTCTCCGAGTTTTATTAATAACGAGAGGCTACTCCGTAAATTTAACTCCAGAAACAGGAGATTATGGAGCGGATCTCATTTTAAAAACAAAAGGTAAAAAAATTATAGTGCAAGCAAAACGTTATCAAAAAAATGTTGGAATAAAAGCTGTTCAAGAAATATCTTCTGCTAGAAATCACTACAACGTGGACGAATGCTGGGTGATTACCAATAGCTTTTTTACAAAGCAAGCCAAGACATTGGCTGTTTCAAATAATGTTAAGCTGATTGATCGACCCCGATTAATGAATTGGATGTTAGAAGAAAAGAAGGGGGCATAAGGATTGCGTAGTCTCTAAAAGCGATGTCTGAAAAGAAATGGAGCCTATTTGATGAAACCTATTTTTATTGAAGAAGTACCCAAGAGCGTAAATGTTATCTTAAATGAAGTTTCATTATCGCTGCCTAGTAAAATATTAGAAAAACACAATATTTTTTGGGAAGAGCAAAAAAATCAAAATCCTACACTTAGAAATGGAACAGTATTTACTATTACTGATATAAAAGAATGCCCTGATGAACTTTACATGAAAGTAGCCAAAACAGACTATAAACATTATTTATATACAATTAACCATCTAAATTGTGAATACTCATGTAAAGTAATATATACATGTGCATGTGTGATTACAAAAGATAATTATATAGTGGTTGGAAAAATGAACAGTCATACTTCTTCCCCAGGACGATTACAATTAACAGGTGGAGGGTTGGATGAATCAGACCTGATAAATTTAACTTTTGATTTAAAGAGAAATATTTGTAAAGAAATTCAAGAAGAAATGGGGTTAGATATCCACTCGCCAAAAATTAAATCTTTGTCGCCCAAATTTGTAAAGCGAGGAGGAACATATGATTTTTGGGCCATTATGTACGAACTATTAGTTGATTATTCTGTAAAAGAAATTAATAATATTTTCCAAACCCATAATAAAAATTTAATAGACAAAGGTGTAGAACCAGAGTTTGAAAAACTTATCTTTATAGCATTAAATAAAAAAGATATTGATTCTTTTATTGAGGCTGAACAGGATTCTATGGTCGACTATTTAAGACCAATACTAAGCAAATACTGTGAGATTTGTTCATGGCATGGAAAAAACTTGGATTCCAAACTTCAGTAAAAATGAAATATTTGGAATTTAGCTGGTGGAAGTCTGATCTTCTATCAGCTTTTTTTCACGATGCCCCATCCCATGGAAAATAAAGATGTTCAATTATTTCAATTAGATGAATGTATTCCTTGAATACTGTTTTTAGGGTATGATTGTCCATGTTAAGCTCCTTATAATTAGAGGATTTGGACTTGGACTACCATACTTTAATTATAAGGTTTTTTTATGTTATTTTATAGTGAAAATTGGCATTTTTCCCAAATTTCACTATAAATAATT
>NZ_JAIAZY010000021.1 GCF_019459225.1 Bacillus sp. IITD106 | reverse complement strand
GTCACAATGTTTTTCAGTGGTGGTTTGATTCCAACGTTCCTTTTGATTAGAGGATTAGGACTTTTCAATACATTTTGGGTCATGATTATTCCAGGCTTAATCAGCGTATGGAATATGATCATCTTCCGGACCTTCTTCCAAGGCTTGCCTGCAGGGCTGGAAGAATCCGCTAAAGTTGATGGATGTGGATATTGGGGGACCTTCTTCCGAATCATCCTCCCACTTTCCGGTCCAGTAATCGCAACATTATCTTTATTTACAGCTGTTTATCATTGGAATGATTGGTTCTCTCCAAGCATCTATATTTCAGACCAAAAATTATTGCCAATCCAAACGATGTTACAGCAAATCCTTAGCTCCAATATTATGACGGAGCAAATGGCACAGGCTGATTCGACTGCTGCAGCTCATATGCAGAAATTGAAGTCAGTTTCCACAAAATCCTTATCAATGGCCACAATGATGGTTGCAACAATACCAATTATTTGTGTATACCCATTCGTTCAGAAATACTTCGTTAAAGGGGTATTGGTCGGCTCTTTGAAAGGGTAATAAATTTGGTTTAAGGCGCAAGCTTTAAATATATATAAAAATATTTAGGGGGAAAAGAAATGAGAAATAAGATGAAGTTCTTATCTTTATCTCTTGTTGCTCTGCTTATGGCCTTTGGTGTATTGTCCGGCTGTTCTAAAGACAATGCTAGTGGCGATAAAGGTGGAACAAAAGATTCTGGCAGTAAAGGCGGAGGCTTCGTTCTTGGTGAGGACGAGCTAGAATATACAATGTATGGTCACTATGACTGGTACACTATGCCAAACTGGGGCGAAGACGAAGCATCAAAATGGATTAAAGAAAACATGAAAGTTAATGTTAAGGCTATCAGTTCTGGTGGTAATGCTGCACAAAAATTCAACACAATGATCGTTGGTAATGACTTACCAGATGTAATGTGGTTAGATCGTAATGCAGACTTAGACAGACTTCGTGAAGCAGATATGCTCGTTCCACTTGATGAATATATTGAAAAATATCCAAACATTAAAGAATGGGTTGGAGAGTCTACTCTTAACATGCTTCGCGCTGAAGATGGACATATTTATGCCATTCCTAACTGGTATACAATGCAGCCAAATGGAAATACAGGTTATGTCGTAAATGAAAAAATCTATAAAGAATTAGGTTCACCAAAATTAGAAACAACGGAAGATCTTTATGCTTACTTGAAACAAGTGAAGGAAAAATATCCGGATATCGTACCATTTGAAGCAGGACAAGGTGGCGGACTTGATGTTCTATATTCTGCATTTGGAGAAGAACATCCAAACTTGTTCATGAGCCAAAAGTTTGTACCAAATGGCGATAAACTATCATCGATCTTTACAGACCCTGTATTTAGAGAAGCTATGGTTTATATGAACAAGCTATACAGCGAAAGACTAATTTCTCAAGACACATTGACTCAAACTGCTGAACAATCGAAAGAAAAAATTGTTTCTGGTAGATTTGCAGTGTTTGCAGAAAGTTCTCCAACTGAATCTGCAAACTTGGCAGATACACAATTAAAGGCAGAAGATCCAGATGCAGGTCTTAAAATGATTTGGCCAATCCATAAAGAAGGATTGAATAAAGATAAAATCACTCCAGGAACATGGAGCCAGCTTGGCTGGAACGTAAATGTTATTACAAAGGCAGCTAAAAACCCAGAAGCCATCTTCGCTTTCTATGATTGGATGGTTGGTCCACAAGGTCAAAGCACTATCTTCTGGGGACCTGAAGGCCTATATTGGGAAGGAACTCATGCTGTTGAAGGTGTAGATGAAGCACCAGTATTTACAGAAAAATACACAACTGATGTTGAAAATCGTGATAAATTGATGAACGTTACGAATAGTCTTCAATGGGTTGGTAACACTGTTTTTCTTGATAAATCAAAAACAGCTTATGAAATGACATTGCCAGAAGACCAACAAAACTGGGCAACAAAATATCAAATGAGCATTACTTGGAAGACTCAGCTGAACTCAACTGAATTCCAAAATCTAACTCCACTTCCTGAAACGGAAGAAGGTATGGCTGAACAACGTGTAAATGAAATCTATGACGAAGCAAGAGCAAAAGCTCTTCATGCTAAAGGTGAAGAAGAAGTTATAAAAATTCTTGACCAAGCAGAAAAAGATGCTCAAGCTGTCGGTTATGACAAATTGCTAGAATTCAAAACTAAAAAATGGCAAGAAAACAAAGAAAAATTGGCTGGTAACTAATATAGCCGTTTAAAAAGGTCTCTCCCACTATTTAATAGTAGGAGAGACCTTTCTACTTCCTAGGAACAAACTTTTACGTCATTGCGGATACACAGCCTGTGGCTATGTACGTCGCTAAATAAGCGTTTGTGTCTATGTACTATAAATAAGACTCTACGACCTTTCTAACTCTTTCAACTCCTTCCCACATATCTCCAGGACCATCATATATTAAATTGATGGGGCCATTGTAGTTAGTAGCAACTAAAGGTTCTAGACATTTACGAAATTCATTTTCATCTGGAATTCCCTCTGCATCCATCTCTGGTTTAGCATGGACGGATTGACTATACGGGAGTATTTTTTCGATTTCTTCATATTTAGTTTCGCCTTTAAAATTTCCAAAATCAGCAATAAGTCCTAATTCCCCATTGCAATTTTCAACTAGTTTTATGCAGTTATCAGCAGTCGATGTAAGTGAATGAAAATTTTCAGTTATAATTTTCACTCCCAATTTATTGGCGTATTCTATAAGATTCGTTAAAATCTCCGATGAACGTACGAGTGCGGCATTATCTTTAGGTGAAGCATCACCAGCGATGATCCTGATTTGTCTTGCCCCAGCTTCACTAGCAATTTCAATCCAGTCTTTCATTAACTTTATATCTGCTTCTCTGCGAATTTCATCCTCAGACGTTATATCTCCGTAATCCAATAAAAGAGTATTAAACGTTATACCCGCTTCATTACAAGCTAAATTGAGCTTTTGTAAATAGCCGGAGTCTGTCTTCGGAAAATGGAAATGGCATATTTCTATAGCCTTATATCCTTTAGATGCTAAAATAGCCGGTAATTCAAGGAGAGTAGTAATTTCAGGTTGAGGCTCAGCTTGAATCACATGTTTCTTTTGCTCTTCATCCCAGACTGTCCAATAAAGTGGACCGAGATTTCGATGTAAACTCCATGTACTTAATGATAAATATGGCATAGATACCACTCCTTCATAAAAAACAAAGATTTATAGCTCTTATACCATTATAATTCTACTTCATTAATTAAATCCCCTTTAAAACGTTGTCATTTTTTATAGCTTCGTATGGTTGTTTTACCCTATACTAGAGGAAAGTATCTGTATATACTAGGAGGCAATATGGAAAAACGAAATATTGTATTTACCGGTGGGGGATCTGCGGGGCATGTGACACCTAATATCGCAATAATTCGAGAGTTAAATAAAGAGGAATGGAATATTTTTTACATCGGGTCAAAAAGTGGAATTGAAAAAAATTTAATTGAAAAAATAAACATACGTTACTACGGTATTAATAGTGGTAAGCTGAGAAGATATATATCCTTTGAAAATATTACTGATATAATTAGAGTATTTAAAGGTTGTGTAGAAGCAAGAACGGTGTTGCGTAAGTTAAAACCTAATATTGTTTTCTCAAAAGGAGGATTTGTATCCGTTCCCGTTATTATTGCGGCAAAAATCTTAAACATTCCAATTTTTATTCATGAAAGTGATTTAACGCCAGGACTAGCAAATAAAATATCAAAAAGATTTGCTACGAAAATCTTTACTTCCTTTGAAGAAACGGTAAAGTACTTTCCCGAAAATAAAACAATGTTCATTGGATCACCAATAAGAAAGGAAATTTTACTAGGTTCAGCAGAGAAGGGAAGAAACTATCTCAATTTCCATACAAAGCTTCCAATTTTGACCATTATGGGCGGAAGCTTAGGCGCAAAGAAAATAAATGAAACCGTTCACGCTGCTATTGAACCATTAACAAAGAAATATCAGGTAGTCCATATATGCGGAAAAAATAATATCGAACCAAACTTAACTGATATAATAGGATATAAACAATTTGAATACATACATGATGAGCTTGCTGATATTTTGGCAGCGACAGATATTGTTATTACACGCGGAGGTTCAAATTCAATTTTTGAGTTTCTCGCATTAAAAATACCAATGATCATCATCCCATTAACCTTACAACAAAGCAGAGGTGATCAAATATTAAATGCAAAACTGTTTGAAGAAAAAGGGTATTCAGTGACCTTGGTAGAAGAGGATCTTACCTCCAAAACGTTAATGACGAATTTAGATAAAGTTTTTAATAAGAGAAAAGAAATAAAATTGGCCATGGATCTGTACTCAAAAAAAGATGCCTTAACATTCATCAAGAACGAAATAAACAGAATAACTTCAATGGAAAGGTGAATGCAGTAATGGAAAATGCCGTAAGAATTGTACTAGTGGGTGTTACTGGTTATGGAAATATCTATGTAGAAAAACTTCTTAATGATGGAAACGAATTGAATGCAAGTATTGTTGGCATTGTGGAACCACATGCAGAAAAAATTCCGAATTACAAAAGGATAAAAGATCAAGGAATTCAAATTTTTCCTTCTCTTGAGGAATTCTATATTAATAATGAGGCAGATCTTGCCATTTTTGCTACACCTATTCATCTACATGTCACACAAGCTTGTTATGCCCTTGAAAACGGATCGAACGTGCTTTGTGAAAAGCCGATGTGTGCTTCCATTGAAGAGGCTAAAAAACTGATAGAGACACGAAATCAAACGGGTAATTTTGTTGCCATTGGTTTTAACTGGTCTTTCAGCCCTTCCGTCCATGAATTAAAAAGAGATATATTAAATGGTGTTTTAGGAAAGCCTAAGCGACTTAAAACGATAGTAAATTGGCCGCGAGATGCAGCCTATTATAACCGGAATAATTGGGCTGGTCGTATGTATAGTAAAGAAGGTGCCCCGATTTTGGACAGTGTTGCCAATAATGCAACTTCACATTATCTTCATCATATGTTTTATTTATTAGGTCCAAAAATAGATGCAAGTGTACAATTAAAGAACATAATGGCAGAGCTGTACCGTGCCAATCCAATTGAAAGCTTTGATACATGTGCTGTAAGAATTATAACTAGTGATGATGTGGAAATCCTTTTTTATGCAACACATGCAGTAAAAGATTCATTTGGACCTCATTCTCTATATGAATTTGAAAAGGCGACCATTTATAGATCAGATGGTGAAGATGACAACCAAGTAATTGTGAAATTTAAAAATGGTACGGAAAAAGTGTACCCTGATCCGGAAAGGGACCATATACAAAAATTAATCACTTGTATTAATGCTGTTGCAACGGGGAATCACAATATTCTTTGTGGCCCGGAAGCAGCAACGCCACATGTACAAGCTATTGCTGCAATGCACGAATCTGTTCCTGATATTCCTTCTTTTCCTGAAAGTTTAACAAGACTAGATAAAGAAAGAGATGTTACTTGGGTGAAAGGATTAGATGAAACGCTTATCCAATGCTATGAACAATGGGCATTGCCGAATGAAATAAATGTCCCATGGGCTAAAAGAGGGAAAACGATAGATATAAGACATTTAGAAGATATCTTATGATGATAGTATTGGCGGATTTAAATAGTTTAAAAGAATTTGGAGGCTATACAAATGAAATGGGCATTTATGACTGCTAACTTTGTAGCAAAGGAATTAAATTATCAAAATAGCGATGATTGGGGGAAATGCCATCAAGCAACTTTTGAAGCTTTTCATGGACCGCAGTTTTCTTCAAAGTTTGAAGAATTGATTTCAATGACGAAAGATATGGGATTTGATGCAATTGAATTATGGATTGCTCATTTAGATCCAATCAACGCTACACCTGAAATGATTGAACAAGCAGTACGTATTTTAAAACAATACGAAATGACGGTTGCATCTTATACCGCTGGATTTGGCTCTCCTGGCATTATAACTGAAGAAGCTGTGAAAATATTCGAAACATCAAAAGCGATCGGTACTCCAGTTTTAGCACAAGGGTTTCACCCCGCAAATGGTCCGATTGTAATGCCTTTAGCCGAAAAGTATGGAATTCGAGTTGGCTTGGAAAACCATCCAGAAAAAACATCACAAGAGGTAATTGAGAAAGTAGGGCCGTTCTCTCCGTGGATTGGCGCAGCAGTTGATACGGGGTGGTTCGGAACACATGGTTATGATAATGTACTGGCAATTCGTGAATTGAAAGATTATCTTGTACATGTGCATCTTAAAGACATTAAAGAAGCAGGGGCTCATGAATCATGTACACTTGGAGATGGGATTGTAGATATAAAAGGGGTACTTTCCGTTTTAAAAGAAATTCAATATGAAGGTACAATAACGATTGAACATGAACCGCACCACTATGATCCTACTGAAGATGTAAAGGAAAGTTTAAATAGAGTAAAATCATGGTGGGAAGAAGCATAGTTAACGACTTTTTGACAGAGGTGATGAAATATGGACAGACAATTTCCTGAGGTCGTTACATTTGGAGAATCAATGGTGTTAATGACTCCTATGAATACGAAAGGAATTGAATATAATAGTGAATTTATCAAATCATTTGGAGGGGCGGAAAGTAATTTTGCGATTGCCATAGCTCGATTAGGGCAAAAGGCCGGTTGGTTTGGTCGTTTAGGAAGCGATCCTTTCGGGAGATATATTTTAAAAGCAATTAGAGGAGAAGGAGTGGATGTGTCAAGAGCACAAATCACCGATCAAGCTCCGACTGGTTTTATGCTAAGGGAAACAGTCGCTGGAAAAACATCCGTCTATTATTATAGAAGTGGATCGGCGGCCAGCACATTAAGATCAGAGCATTTAGATGAGGAATACATAAAAAAGGCAAAAATTTTGCATGTTACCGGAATCACGTGCGCCATTAGTGAATCCGCCAGAAATGCTGTTTATAAAGCAGTTGAAATAGCAAAAAAACACGGAGTTAAAATATGCTTTGACCCGAATCTAAGATTAAAGCTTTGGAGTTTAGATGAAGCTCGAGAAACATTACTCCCTTTGGCTGAGCAATCGGACTATTTTTTGCCTGGATTGGATGAATTAAAGTTACTTTATGATACGAATAACGTTGATGAAGTTTTTTCTAGGTTAAAAGAATTAAAGGCAGTTTCCATTGTAAAAGGTGGTCATAACGAAACGCTTTTAGTAGAAAATGGGAAAGTGGTCTCTTTTCCATATATGCCTGTTGAGAAAGTAATTGATCCTGTTGGAGCGGGTGACGGATTTTGTGCTGGATTTGTAGCTGGGTTGTTAAAAGGGTTCAGTCACCAAGAATCCGTACAATTAGCAAATATGGTAGGTGCACTTGTCATACAAAGTGAAGGGGATTGGGAAGGTCTTCCTACTTGGGACGAGGTACAAGCTATTATAAATAAAGAAATTCATATAGAAAGGTGAATTTCGAACAAAACTGGTGAGACAATCAAAATGGATGGGGGGCTAATTTTACCTGGTATGCCAGAAGATGTTAGACCAGAATCTGGCAACGGTTGGGGTGAAATGAAGTAATGGAAAATAAAATGCTTTTTATTGTTGGTTCGTATACAAATAAAAATCCAAATGGAATAAATGTCTTTTTGTTTAATGAAAACGAAGGATCTGCAACCCATATTAATAGTGTTGATGGAATTGAAAACCCTTCCTTTATATGCATCGACGAGAAAAATAATCATGTATTTGCAGTTAGTGAAACAGCAATGACTGACGGAAAAGAAGGCGGCCAAGTTTTTTCATATAAATTCAGCGAAGAAACCGGAACATTAACAATTATAAATGCGCAGCTTACGAATGGAGGTGCACCTTGCCATGTAAGTGTAGATAGTAGTGGAAACAATTTATACGTAGTTAATTATAGTGGTGGAAACATTGGTAGGTTTTCTGTTGATGAAACGGGTTTTATCAAACCATTGGATGATTTGGTTCAGCATTCGGGTAAAGGCATTCGACTAGATCGTCAGGAAGGACCACATCCACATTCCATCATTTTAGACGCAACTAATGAATATGCATACGTGCCTGATCTTGGTTTGGATAAAATTTTCATCTATAAATTGGATCAAGAAAATCGTACATTTAGTGCTTTCAAAGAAGTAAACGTCCATTCAGGAGCAGGACCAAGACATCTTGTTATCCACCCTAATCTTCCTTATGCATATGTCATTAATGAACTAGATTGTACAATTTGTGCTTTTAAAATGGAGACGGATGGAGCTTTAACGCTACACCAAACGATTCCGACATTACTTGAAAGCAACTTAATGGAAGATAGCGGAGCCGATATTCATGTAGCTCCGAATGGGAAATTTTTATATGCCTCTAATCGAGGTGACGATAGTGTGACTATTTTTCAAATCGATCAAAATGACGGCTCGTTAACTCGTATAGGGAATACTTCCACATATGGTAAAACACCTCGTAACTTTGCGATATCGCCGGATGGAAAATATTTGCTTGCGGCTAATCAAAACTCCGATTCTATCAAAATATTTAAAATTGATGAAGAAAACGGTCTGTTATCAAAACCAATCCATACGATACATGTTTCTGAACCTGTATGCATTAAATTTTTGAAATGAACATATTCTTTTACTATTTGATTTAAAAGATTTTCATGAAAAGGATGGGATAACGATGGGGAAAATTCGAGTCGGAATGATTGGGACAGGCGGTATTGCGCATTGGCATGCAAGACAATTGAAAGAATTAGAGGATGCAGTAATTGTTGCCATAACAGATCCAAGTGCTCAAAATAGGGAAAGAATTATTTCTGAGCATCAATTAGAAGGGGTTATAGAATTTACGGATCATAAAGAAATGCTTGCGAATTCAGAGCTCGACGCAGTAGTTATTTGTTCACCGCATACCCTTCATTTCCAACAGGCGATGGACGTCCTAAATAGCGGATGTCATGTGTTAATTGAAAAACCGATGGCTTGTTCGCAAAAAGAAGCTGACGAGTTGATTGAGACTGCAGAAAAGCTTGGAAAAATTCTTCAAGTATCGTACCAACGCCATTTCCAACCTGAATTTTTATTTATTCGTAACGCTATTGCAAATGGTGAAATCGGAAACTTAACATCCGTAACTGCTTCTTTATATCAAGAGTGGGGACAAGGTACTGTCGGCAGCTGGAGACAAGTTCCATCGCTTTCTGGTGGGGGAATGTTGATGGATTCTGGCAGTCATATTGTTGATGTTCTCCTGTGGACGACAGGATTATCTCCTGTGGAAGTTTCAACACAAATGGAAAAACATCATTCCCCTGTTGAATTAGATTCATTTACGTCTATCCGATTTGAAAATGGTGTAGTGGCTGGTTTAAATATCGTGGGATATGCACCATGCTGGCATGAAACGTACGTATTTTGTGGAGAAAACGGTGGGATCTTTTATGATAATGGAAAAATTACGATTCGCCGTTTAGGAGAAGAACCAATCATTCCGCAACTTCCGGAACAAACGACCAATCAAGATAAAAGTTTTATAGATGCTATACTAGGCAAGCATGAAGTATTAGTGCCTGGTCAGTTTGCGAGAGAAGTAGTTAAGCTTACAGAAATGATTTATAAAGCAGCAGGTTATCAGCCTCTAGGAGAAATGATAATGTAACATCTTAATTGACTGGAGACCTGACATCTTTTTTGTCGGGTCTTTTTTCCGAAAATATCAAAATCTTGATATAATAAAGCTATGATAAATAGAGGGGGAAATTAGAAATGATTAAAGGGTTAAGCACAGCAGGATTAGGAGAAGTAAAAAATTTAGAAGAACTTATCATTCTAGCATCTGAAAATGGATTTGGTTCTGTTGATACATCAGGACAAGATTTGAGAAATTTTGCAGAAGAAAAAGGTCTGGATCATGCGAAAGCGTTTTTATACGAGCGTAAAGTTGCGATTGGTTCTATCGGATTGCCTTTAGAATGGAGACAATCTGAAGAGCAATTTAAAGAAGGTTTAAGCACATTGCTTGAGGATGCGAAAATTGCTGCTGAATTCGGATGTACTAGTTGCTGTACATATGTTCTTCCTGCGACTGATTATAACGCTGCACATTTCATGGCGCTTGCCACTAAGAGATTAAGATTATGCGCACAAATATTAAAGGAATATGGGATAAATCTAGGATTGGAATTCGTTGGTCCACATCATTTAAGGACTGCTTGGAAAAATCCATTTATATGGGAAATGCAAGATACACTTGATTGGATTGAGGCTATCGGTGAACCAAATGTAGGGCTATTATTGGATAGCTATCATTGGTACACCATTAGCGGAACAATTGATGACTTACTCGCATTACGTCCAGATCAAATAACTCATGTTCATTTAAATGATGCAAAAGACGTTCCTGTTGAAGAAGTTTTGGATAATGATCGCATCTATCCAGGTGAAGGTGTGATAGATTTAGCTGGATTTTTAAAAGCATTAAATCAAATAGGATATAAAGGTTCAGTTACACAGGAAATATTAACAAAAGAGCCACTGACTGAATCAGCAAAATCATTGGCGGAAAAATCGGGAAAAGCTTATAAGAAAGTGTATGATGCTGCGGAATTAGAATAATTTTTTATGATTAAGAGGCTGCTCAAGATGGGCAGTCTTTTTCTATTTATCAACATTCATCTAAATTATGTTGAAATTTTGCCGAAAAAAAGAGACAATGCAATAAAAGGATATAGGGAGTTGCTGATGATGATGGTTGAAAAACAGCTCCAGCATAATGTAAAAGTTGTTGCAGAGTTAGAAAAAGATCTCCGTTACATTTCGGCTATTATTAAACAAAAAGGCCGTGTATTATTAACAGATTTTTCAATTACCCCTCCACAGTTTATTGCCCTTCAATGGCTTTTTGAAGAAGGAGATATGACAATTGGGGAATTATCTAATAAAATGTATTTGGCATGCAGCACGACAACCGATTTAATTGATAGAATGGAAAAAAAAGAATTAGTCATGCGTGTAAAGGATCCAAAAGATCGAAGGGTTGTAAGAATACATTTGTTAGATAAAGGTGAAAAAATAATTGATGAAGTAATTATGAAACGCCAAGATTATTTGCAAGATGTATTGAATGATTTTACTGCAGATGAAGTTTTGACGTTAAAGGATAACTTATCTCGGTTACATTCAGTAATGCGGAAGGATAAACGATAATATCTTTCATTAGTTTAATAAAACTGACAAAATGGCTTGGCGCAAAAGCAACACCATACTAAAATAGAAGGCGCCGGCGGTTCATAAGCAAGCTTTGTTTATGATGTTTAACATCCGGTGTCAACTACTAGAAGAGGCGGGAAATTTGGAACAGGCAATAGGAGTAATAGATTCAGGAGTTGGCGGACTTACCGTCGCTAAAGAAATTATGAGGCAAATGCCAAATGAGATTATATATTACGTAGGAGATACGGCACGATGTCCATACGGACCGCGTCCTGTGCATGAAGTGAGAAAATTCACCCTACAAATGGCAGGTTTTTTAGTAAAACGTGATATTAAAATGCTCGTTATTGCCTGCAACACAGCTACTGCAGTAGTATTAGAAGAGTTAAAAACAATGCTCGATATTCCGGTAGTCGGAGTAATAGCCCCTGGCTCAAGAGCAGCATTAAAAGTAACTGAAAATAAAAAAATTGGCATCCTTGGTACAATAGGAACAATCAAAAGTGAAGCATATGCTCGCGAGTTAAAATTAATTCACCCTCAAGTTGAAGTCATTCAATTGGCTTGTCCCAAATTTGTTCCGATTGTAGAAAGTTTTGAGTATCAGAGTAATGTAGCAAAAAGGGTTGTAGCAGAGACACTTACACCATTACTTGGAAGCGGAATTGACACACTCGTGCTAGGTTGTACACATTATCCGCTACTTGGCCCCATTATCGAAAATGTAATGGGTTCAAATGTAAAAGTGATTAGTTCAGGTGAAGAAACCGCTCAAGAAGTGAGTACGATATTAGATTATAAAAATCTTTTAAATACATCACCGGAAAAGCCAGATCATGTTTTTTACACTACGGGGTCTAGAAAAATATTTAAGCGAATTGCATGCGATTGGTTGAATGAAGATTGCTTACATATTGAATTTGCCAATCTTGCAAATCAAGAAAAAGAATTATATTAATTGTCTAATCAGCTCGAAAGTAGAGCTGATTTTTTTGTCTTTAGATAGTGGATTCAGTCTATTTACCTAATTTGTATTTATTGAAATTAGGAACTTTTTCCTAAGGAGCGGCACATTGTTTGCAGGAAAAAGGAAACAAGAGTTCGCTTTGTAATCATTTTGAAACAATATTGGTAGATGATTGTAATGTCTTGTCGACGAAATATGATGTTATAATTTATCTAGAAATAAGGAAGTATAGTACTTTTACAAAAAAAACTATAAGATGTATCCAATTTTTTTGCATTTTTATTACATAGACAGTAGAAGTATACAAAAATGGGAGTTTTGGCTATTAGGAGATTCGTTCATTTTGGACTTGGATGAAGATGAGTCATTTTACATGGGGATATTATTAATTTCCGCTAAGCAGTCCACTCCTCAATACTCCGATTAACTTACAAACATCTCTTGAAAAAACATTTCCACAAATACTCGAATAATTTCAGCATGATCCTACACAATCAAATTTAGAAATAAAATTAATTTATACAGGGGGAAACATAAGGTGAAAAATAGATTTATGGCTTCAAGCTTTGCGATTTTACTTGGGGCAAGTGTATTATTTGTCTCATTTCCAAGTACTAATGTTTTTGCTGAAAATATAGATCAAGAGATACAGAAGAAACAACAAGAAATAAGTGCAATTCAAGAACAAGAAAATGAAATGAAAGAGATCTTAAAACAATTAGATACTCAAGTGAATCAAACAAATGAGAAGATCGATGCGACTAAGAAAGATATTTCAAAAACAAAAGAAGAAGCTAAACAATTAGAAGCAAATATTAAGGAATTGGAAAAGCGAATGGAAGCACGTCTTGAACTACTTAAGAAACGTGCTCGCAGCATCCAGACAAGCGGGGGAGCAACAAGTTATATAGATGTGCTCTTAAGTGCCGAAAGCTTTAGAGACTTTGTTGACCGCGCGTATATTATAAATACTATTTTTTCTGCCGATAAAAACATTTTACAAGAACAGGAAGCAGATAAAACTGCTCTTGAAAAGTCAGAGGCAGATTTGAAAGCAAAGCTGGAAAAGGTTCAATCTGATTTAAAAGAAGTTGAAGAATTAAAGGTACAGCTTACATATCAAGTCAATGATAAAAATAGTTTGCTTGCGGCAATGAAAGAACAAAAAAATGAGGCGAGCCAACAATTAAATGACTTAAAAAATCAAAAAGCTATTTTAATAGAAAAAGCGAAGGAAGAGGAAAGAAATAGAGCAATTGCAGAGTCTCAAAATGCCGAAAAATCAGTTGTAAAAAATGAAGGGACAGTTACTGCTGCTTCTAAAGATAATACGGCTGCAAAGACGGAATCATCAACACCTTCCAAGCCAGTTGTCAGCCATGATTCATCGGCAATCGAAACAGCAATTAGTAAGGGTTCTTACTATATTGGGAGATCTTCTTATGGTTGGGGAGCTATGGATGCCGCAAATGGAAGATTTGACTGTTCAGGTTTTGTTCACTGGGCATATGCTCAAGCGGGTGTGAATATTGGGCGCTCAACGAGTGTGTTGGCTGGTCAAGGTAAGAAAGTCAGCACTTCAGAGATGAAGAGGGGAGATTTAATCTTCTTTAATACAGTAGGGGGTAGAGCCAATAGCCATGTTGGAATCTATTTAGGCAACGGAACATTTTTAAATAGTAATAGTTCCCATGGAGTATCGGTTGACTCATTGAGCAATAGTTATTGGAAAAATGCATTTAAAGGACATGTTCGTCGTATTGTAGAGTAATAGTTTAAGAAGGAAGAAGGCGGGTTATCCACCTTCTTTTTTTTATTTTAAAAAACTGTCTATGATTTTTTCAATATTATTTGGCCAAGCGGTCTATTCCTAAGACATAGCTCGTATATATAGTACAAACTGTCTTAGGAGGGGTACTAAATGTCAATAAGGGCGAAACTTGCCTTAACAACAGCTGCGGTTATGGCGACAAGTATATTTTTATCCGGCTGTGGTCTTTTTGGCAAAGAGAAAGAAAGTCTTGATCCGCCAAAAGTTGTGACACAATTAAAAGAAGGTGAAGCTCTTGATGCTTCTCCTGATGCAGAGACCGCCACAGAAGAAAAAGCAGATGTCGTGATGAGGGATATTTATTTGATCGACAAAAATGGATTTGTGGTAGCTCAATCTTTGCCGCTTCCCAAAACGGAAAGTCCTGCAAAACAAGCGCTTTCCTATCTAGTTGCTGATGGGGACATAACAAATATTTTGCCTAATGGATTTCGAACTGTCCTCCCAGCTGGAACTGAATTCGATGTGGATGTTGATAAAGGAAAAGCAGTAGTTGATTTTTCCGAAGAGTTCACAACGTATAAGCCAGAGGATGAAAAAAGGATATTGCAGGCAATCACTTGGACACTCACTCAATTTGATTCGATTGATAAAGTAGAGCTTAGAGTAAATGGGTATCCGCTTACGGAGATGCCAGCTAACGGTACTCCAATCAGCAGCGAAGGTCTGACACGAGCTGATGGCATTAATACAGAATTTACTGATGTTGCTGATATTACGAACACTCGCCCAGTTACAGTATACTATTTAACACAGATTGATGATGATTTTTATTATGTGCCAGTAACGCGCAGAGTTTCGAATACTGAGAAGGATGATGTAACAGCTGTTATTCATCAGTTGGTAGAGGGACCAGGTATGTTGACAGCTCTCGAAACAGGTTTAGTAGATGATGTAAAACTTGTAGATGAACCTAAAATAGAGGATCATGTCGTTACACTTAATTTTAATGAAGCAATCCTCGGTAATAGTGAAAAGAAAGAGATTTCAGATGAAACATTACGTTCGATTGTTCTGTCGCTAACTGAACAAACTGGTATTGACAGTGTAAAAGTAATGGTGAATGGCAGCAGTGATGTAATGAATGAAAAAGGTGAGGCCTTAACAGAACCGGTGTCAAGACCAGAAAAAGTGAATGCAGGTAGGTTTTAAAAGGAAAAATTTGATATACTATATATTAAAAAGTAGAGGTTGGCCAAATAGCCGCCTCTTTTGTTATTTTTTTAATATCATATTCAACATATGAAGCTGAACGATTTAAGGGAGGAAGTTTTTTGCGAGTAGATGGACGAAGTTCTAATCAATTAAGAAGCGTAAAAATTGAAACGAATTATCTTTTACATCCTGAAGGGTCTGTGTTAATATCTGTCGGAGATACTAAGGTTATTTGTACAGCGAGTATTGAAGAAAGAGTTCCCCCTTTTATGCGTGGTGAAGGAAAGGGGTGGATTACAGCGGAGTATTCGATGCTTCCACGTGCAACCGGCACAAGGAATATTCGCGAATCTTCAAAAGGAAAGGTTTCTGGTCGAACAATGGAAATACAGCGGCTCATCGGCAGAGCTCTTCGGTCAGTTGTCAACCTCGAAGCAATTGGGGAAAGAACCGTCTGGGTTGATTGTGACGTCATTCAAGCTGATGGCGGAACACGTACTGCTTCGATTACTGGAGCTTTTGTAGCAGTAGCCATCGCTTTAAATAAGTTAAAGGTGGAAAAAAAACTGCCGGAACTTCCTGTTCTAGATTTTCTTGCTGCCACAAGTGTAGGAATTTTGGAGAATGAAGGGGTCATTTTAGATTTAAATTATGCTGAAGATAGCACAGCATTGGTGGATATGAATATTGTCATGACAGGTGCAGGAGAGTTTGTAGAATTGCAAGGAACAGGTGAGGAAGCTACATTCACCACATCTCAGCTTCATGAAATGCTAGCCGTTGCGGAGACAGGCTTGAAGGAGCTCATGGCTATTCAAAGAGCGGCGCTTGGTGATATTTCGACTTTCATAAAATGCGAGATGGGGAGTCAATCAAAATGAAAAAACAAGTGATCATTGCAACGAAAAATAAGGGAAAAGCAAAGGAGTTTGAAGAGTTATTTTCAGCTTTAAAAGTAGAAACCTTAACATTGCTGGATCTAGATAATGCGCCAGACGTAGAAGAGACGGGCAATACTTTTGAAGAAAATGCAACAATCAAAGCTGAAGCTATTTCTAAAATGACAGGCAAAATCGTCATTGCAGACGATTCTGGTTTAGTGATTGATGAACTTGATGGCAGACCTGGAATCTATTCCGCAAGATATGCAGGAGAACATAAAAATGATGAAGAAAATATTGATAAAGTTTTGCTTGAAATGAAAGATGTTCCAGATGAGAAAAGAACGGCTCGATTTTTTTTGCGCGTTGGCTGTTTCGGGACCGGATATGGATACAATCGTTGTAACTGGGAAATGTGAAGGGAAAATATTAACGGAAAGAAAAGGAGCAAACGGATTTGGCTATGATCCAATTTTTTATGCAATAGATGCCGGCAAATCAATGGCAGAAATGTCTTCCGAAGAAAAAAATAAGATTAGCCACCGTGCAGCAGCATTAAATAATTTAAGGCCAGTCATAAATAAGCTTTTTTATAGGTGAGGTGATCCGTGTGAAATTACTCGTTGTGAGCGATAGTCATGGTAATAAGGCGGTTTTGGAAGACTTGAAAGCTAAATATAAAGATCAAGTGGATGCGATGATTCATTGTGGAGATTCAGAGTTATCGGCTGATGATTCTGTTCTTGAAGGTTTTACAGTAGTACGGGGTAATTGTGATATGGATTCGGCATTTCCTAATGAACGGATATTAGAGCTTAATGATTCAGTCATTTTTGTTGCCCATGGACACTTGCACAGAATTAAATCCTCGTTACTTACAATTTCATACCGTGCAAAGGAAGTTGGAGCGGATTTTGTATTTTTTGGCCACTCCCATTTACTAGGAGCGGAAATGATCGATGGAGCTTTATATTTGAATCCTGGAAGTATTTTGCTCCCGCGAGGAGGAAATGAAAAAACATACGCAATCGTTACGAAAGATCATTCAAAAATTGTTGTTCAGTTTTTTAATGGACGACATGAGGAATTAACGCAGCTTGGAACAGTTTTTCAATAAAAAGAAGGAGATATGCATGAAACTGTATATCTCCTTTGCTTTTAAAAAATATCCGCCACACAACGAAATCCCATATTCCCTGTAGAACTGTCCGGAGTATTTGAACTTCTTGCCGCAACCCGATAACGGTTGCAATAAGACTTGTGGCAAAGATAGGAGCCGCCTCTTACCGACTTATTCGTCCCTGTTTTTGGACCAGTCGGGTTCAAAGTAACATCACTTTTGTGGTAGTCTGGGCTAAACCAATCCTCACACCATTCCCAGACATTACCTGCAACATTGTATAAACCATATCCATTTGGAGGAAATGCATGAACTGGGCTTGTTCCTATATAACCATCACGTTTCGTATTTTTGATTGGGAAATCACCTTGCCATATGTTGCATTGATGTTTTCCGTTGACGATTATTTCGTCTCCCCATGGATATTTCTTCTGTTCCAGTCCTCCTCGAGCTGCATATTCCCATTCAGCCTCTGTCGGAAGACGTTTTCCACTCCAGTTGCAATATGCGATTGCATCATTCCAACTTACATGGATAACCGGATGATTTAAGCGATTTTCAATTGTTGAATCGGGTCCTTCCGGCTGTCTCCAATAAGCACCTTTAACGGCAACCCACCACGGCACTCCAGCTACTCGTTGTGGATTATTTTTTAATGTGCTTTTTGAACAGAAGAGATGGAAAACAAAGGACCAACCAAATTTTTCCGCTTCAGTAACATACTTAGTTTCACTTACAAACTGCATAAACTGTTCATTTGTTACCGCGAACTTATCAATATAAAAAGAATCGACTTTTACTTTTCTTACAGGACCTTCTCCATCAGCTGGAAAGCCATCTGAATCATTCGTCCCCATTAGAAATTCTCCACCTTGAATGAAGACCATATCTTTTAATGCAAAAGATGTATTTTGTTTTTCTAACTCATTTTTTCGTTTTTCAATTTTCGATGCACCTCTAGATACAGAGCAACAAGATTTCATAGAGTTGTCCTCATTTCATTAAATAATTATTTGAAAATATCGTTAAGAAGAAGAGCGGCAGCACCAATAGGAACTGCGTCTTCCTTTAAACAGCCTTTTTTAAATAGGACGGCATTTTTATGTGTATCAAATAAATATTGCTTTGCCGTCATTACTATTTTTGCGTAATAAGGCGGATACTCGTAAATAAGTGGACCATTTAGTAAGACTTGGTCAGGCTGCATCATATTAACCATGTTTGCAATTCCAATCCCATAATAATGTGCAGAACAGAGTATGACATTTTCAACTATTTCATCTCCAGCATTAGCCGCTTGAATCAACTGTTCGAACGTTAAAGATTGATCGATTGGAAGAATCGATTTTCCTCCGGAAGTGATTTGTTCAAATATTTCTTTTTTCATAGAATCAAAGGATGTATAAGAAAGTAAACAGCCTTTTTTGCCACAAATACATTCCCTTCCATCTATGTTTACAATCATATGGCCAAATGCGCTCGCAACACCAGTTTTATTTTGTACGATCTGTCCGTTGACCAACATTCCACAACGTAATCCAACTCCGCTTATACAATATAAAATATCGTTACCTTTATCAGATGAATGAATATATTCAGCAAAAGCCGCTGTATTAGCACCATTTTCAAGTAAAACCTTTACTGAAAATTCTTTTTCCAATGACTGAACGATATGTACACCGTTCCATCCGGAGCTTAGAAAAGAATCAGGATTTAGAATCAAGCCTTGCTTTCGATCTAAAGGACCTACAGAACCAATGCCAATTCCGATTAATTCATCGTTCGTTAAACAATGAAGTTGCATGAAATTCTTAATAGTATCAATAATGATCTCGATAACAATGTCTGGTGTATGAACACGGGTCATGGTGAGTGAGTATTTTTCAATCATTGATAGCTTTAAATCTAGTAAGGCAATAGTAGTATGGGTTCTTGAAATATCTATCCCAATGATATAACCATGCTTGATTGAGATATCATACAATACAGGAGGTCTTCCGCC
Source organism: Bacillus sp. IITD106 (assembly GCF_019459225.1). Taxonomy (GTDB): domain Bacteria; phylum Bacillota; class Bacilli; order Bacillales; family Bacillaceae_C; genus Lederbergia. Next base: position 52,205 of record NZ_JAIAZY010000021.1, on the reverse strand, counting down.
ACTAGAGATCCCTAACCCGCTTTCAAATATAAAATGATTCGTTAAAAGTTCGTCAATAATCCTCACTAAAGTAGTGTGTTTTATATTAGTTATTGTTTGTAAATCCGCTTTAGTTATCGGACCGCGATCATAAATCAAACGATATATCTTTTTTAAGCTCTGATATTTTGTTGAATCCTCATAAAGAAATTGTTTCACATTCAAAATAACTCACCTATTTTTCTATTATAAAAAGAAAATAATACCTGCGATTGCTGAAATAAAAATGACGAGAATAGGATTCATTCTTAAGCGAATCAACGCAAACAAACTGATACAAAATATTGAAAAGAGAATAATAGTATGTGTTGAAATCGCCCCTATTACATGGTTTGAAATCGCAAAACTGATTGCTGCATATATAATCAGCCCAGTTATGATCGGACGCAGTCCATAAAAAGCTGATTTTACTAGTTTATGTTCATGCATCTTATAAAAAAACATCGCAATCATTAAGATAATAAACAATGAAGGCAGAACGGATCCTAAAGTCGAAAAAATAGCTCCCGGAAACCCCGCCGTATGGTATCCGATGAAAATAGCACTATTTGTTGCCATTGGTCCAGGAGACATACTTGCGACGGCAATGACATCAGTAAATTCCTGTGTTGTTAACCATTCGTGTTTAGTAACGGCTTCCGCCTCGATGACAGGAATCATCGCGTATCCGCCTCCAAAGGAGACTAAGCCAATCTTTAAAAATGTTATAAATAATTCAAATAGTATCAATGATGTCACCGCCTGCTGCTATTTATCTTAAGAAGATTTTTCTTACGTTTTCTATCATGATCCTTTTCTAATTTTGTTGTATATCCTAATGCGTTTTTCACTTTTACGAGGATAATGCCGACAACTAGTCCAATTAAAATAATGATGGCTGGATGGATGTTGAAATAAAATAAGGCAACAATCGTTAAAATGGCCGTAACAATAGTTGATTTATCATATAGCGCTGTAAGACCAATCTTATAACCGGCAAAAGCTATTAGAGCTACTATAGCAGGGCGTATTCCTTGAAATGCAGCTTCTATGATAGGATTTCCTTTTACATATATATAAGTAATACTTAATAGAATAACGATTAAAAAGGTTGGCAGCAATATTCCAAAAAGGGCAGCCAATGCCCCCTTGATTTTTCCGATGCGATATCCGATAAATACAGCCGAATTAATGGCAATCGCCCCTGGAGCAGAGCCTGCAATTGCAAATATATCGGCAACATCCCTACTATGCAGCCATTTTTTATTTAATACTATTTCCCTTTCGATCATAGGAATCATTGCATATCCACCACCGAAAGTAATAGGTCCAATTTTTAAAAATGTCAAAAAGATTTGAGAGATTAACTTCCAGTTTGGATGCATACGTCTATCACCTAATGTTTAGTTTCGATAATTTAATATTAACATACTTTTGGCCATTTTGGTAAAAAGTATTATAATAGTAGAATGAGATATTTAGTAGATGGTGTAGCAGAAGCTGTGAAAGGGTCACTTAGGAGCAAAAATTGTAACAAATGAGCGAGTTAAGATCATGCATTCAGATTGATATAATTCTGAGTACAAATCTAGCTAGGATTCATTGATAAAAACTTTTTTTCAATTATCTATTGACTTTAATACTTATCCTCCATATAATGAAAAATGTCTTAAATAATTGTCCCAGTAGCTCAGCAGGATAGAGCAACAGCCTTCTAAGCTGTGGGTCGGGAGTTCGAATCTCTCCTGGGACGCCATTATTATATGAAAATACATACGCCAAACCTCTTTGTTAGGAGGATTGGCGTTTTTAATTTTCTTTTCTATATTTAATGCTCGGCAATAGTACATAAATGGTATACAATCATCCTCTAGAAAAGCTTCATTTTATAAAAATAATATAAAGTAATTTGTTTTCTTTTCCTTCATTTGTTAAACTATTTTCAATTATTTATGATGGGCGGTTCTATCATGAAACGAGATCAAGATGAACGCGAAACAGGAAAAATAATTCCATTCCCAGGTTTGAGGCAAAGATATTTTGAAAAAGGTTTGGACTGTTTGGAAGAGCATGATTTTCAAGAAGCAGTACAACTACTCCGGAAGGCTAAGGAAATGAACGATTCGGATCCACACATCAATTCTGCCTATCTTGCCGCTTTATATGAAAACGGAGATTATTTAGATGCAAAATTCCTCGCGGAAGAAATTTTGCGTGAAGGCATCGGTCAATATTTTGAAATCATTGACATTTATTTAATGATTCTCATTCAATTAAATGAGCACCAACAGGTGATTGATACGATAGAAGCATTGTTTGATGAGAAAGAGGTACCAGCCCATAAGGCAGAGCATTTTTTAACTCTTTTGCAACTAAGTAAAAAAGTTGTCGATAATGGAATTAACGATTATTCCGATGAATTTTCAGTGGATCAAGCTATCTTCAATACTCAAGACCTGCACGAGCAAACAATCCAATTAGGGAGTCTCGTTGACAAAAACATACATCCTTATTTAGATTCTTTAATTAATATGTTGGCAGATGAAAATACTCATCCGTTCCTAAAAACAATCGTACTTAACGTATTAAGAGAGAATAAGATTGAGAAAAGTGTATATGTGAAAAAATTAAATTTTGAGGGTGAATTTATACCTGCAAATCTTCTAGAAGTCCAAGAGATGCCTTTGTTTTCAGCTATTAATAAAAACCTTGAGTTCCATTTAGGAGATCATAATCCTGTTTTATTAGAGCAATTAAAGGAAATGAATGGCAGGCATGCTTTCATTCTTTATCCATTTGAAGTACAGCCGAATGATCCGTTATTATGGGCCGCTGCCTATCGTTGTATGGGGTATGAGATGTATGGAGAACGTTGGAATAGAGAAAAAATAGCAAAAACGTTTGGTGTAAATTGTGAAGAAATGATTAATGCTTTTTCATTTTTATTAAGTATTGAAGAAATTTCTTCTCCTATTCTATAGCTTCAATTGTTGAAAGGAAATGAAGCTATGGTATAATATAATGGTTATGCCGAACTGCAGATCCAAATGGACTTTACATAAAGCAGTTTCTTTAAATAGGAGAATAAGCAGCGATTATATATTTGTTGGAGGTAATGATTATGACTGCAAAATGGGAAAAACTAGAGGGGAATACAGGGGTTCTAACAGTTGAGGTTGATGCGGCAACTGTAAATAATGGCCTTGACGTTGCTTTTAAAAAAGTTTCTAAGCAAGTAAATATTCCAGGATTCCGTAAAGGAAGAATTCCAAGATCAATGTTTGAAAAGCGTTTTGGGGTGGAAAGCCTTTATCAAGATGCATTGGATGCCATTTTACCAGATGCATATATTTCTGCCATTGAAGAAACAGGCATTGAGCCTATTGATCGTCCTGACATTGAGATTGAACAAATGGAAAAAGGGAAAGAATTAATATTTAAAGCTACCGTTCAAGTGAAGCCAGAGGTTAAACTTGGAGAATATAAAGGCCTTGAAGTAGAAAAAATGGACACTGAGGTTACAGACGAAGATGTTGATGCTGAGCTAAAACAACTTCAAGAGCGTCAAGCAGAACTTGTTGTAAAAGAAGAAGGTGAAGTCGCAGACGGAGATACTGTTGTCATTGACTTCGAAGGCTTTGTTGACAATGAACCATTTGAAGGCGGTAAATCAGAAAATTACTCTCTTGAAATTGGATCAGGTTCCTTTATTCCAGGCTTTGAAGAACAACTTATTGGTGCAAAGACTGGAGAGGAAAAAGATGTAGAGGTTACATTCCCTGAAGAGTATCATGCAGAGGAATTAGCAGGAAAGCCAGCTGTATTTAAAGTAAAAGTTCACGAAATCAAATCAAAAGAGCTTCCCGAGCTTGATGATGAATTTGCGCAAGATGTAAGCGAAGAAGCAGAAACACTTGAACAGTTAAAAGAATCTATTAAAAATCGTTTAGTTGAAAGCAAGAAAAATGAAGCAGAACAAAAGCTTCGCGATGAGCTTGTAGAGAAAGCGACTGAAAATGCGGAAGTTGACATTCCGGAAGTAATGGTAGAAACTGAAGTCGACAGAATGCTGAAGGAATTTGAACAACGTTTACAAATGCAAGGTATGACGTTGGATTTATACTTCCAATTCTCAGGTCAAGACGAAGATGCACTGCGCGGGCAAATGAAAGAAGATGCTGAAAAACGAGTAAGAACAAACTTAACATTAGAGGCTATTGCTAAAGCAGAAAATATTGAGGCGGATGATGAAGCAGCTGAAGAAGAAATGAAAAAAATGGCTGAGACGTACCAAATGGATCTCGGAGAAATTAAAAAACTTCTTGGTGGAAACTTAGAAAACTTAAAGGCAGACTTAAAAGTTCAAAAAGCAGTTGAATTTCTTGTTGAAAACAGCAAAACTGGTGCATAATAGTAAATAATACTGACATAAGATATAAGACTCAGGATAAAACAAGGCACGGTATCGTTCGTGCCTTGTTTTATCCAACACGAATACATAATTGGAATTAATATGGATGTTTATCGAATGTTTTTTACGGGTTTTATGAGGAATAATATGTTACAATGCAATACATAACTATCGGCATTTTAATGATTGCAATAGTTAAAGCTTTTAAAAGGGGTGAGATTCAATGTTTAAATTTAACGAAGAAAAAGGGCAACTTAAATGTTCTTTTTGTGGGAAAACACAAGAACAGGTCCGCAAATTAGTTGCCGGCCCTGGTGTATATATATGTGACGAATGTATTGAACTTTGTTCTGAAATAGTTGAGGAAGAACTTGGAACGGAAGAAGAAGTTGAATTCAAGGATGTTCCAAAGCCTATGGAGATACGTGAAATTTTAAAAGAATATGTCATTGGCCAAGATCAAGCAAAAAAATCACTAGCAGTAGCTGTTTATAATCATTATAAAAGGATTAATTCTAACAGCAAAATTGATGATGTTGAGCTGGCGAAAAGTAATATTTGTTTAATTGGGCCAACAGGGAGTGGGAAGACACTTCTTGCTCAAACTTTGGCGCGTATTCTGAATGTTCCGTTTGCCATTGCGGATGCAACTTCTTTAACTGAAGCTGGATATGTTGGTGAAGATGTAGAAAATATCTTACTCAAGTTAATCCAGGCTGCTGATTATGATGTTGAAAAAGCGGAAAGAGGCATTATTTATATCGATGAAATCGATAAAATTGCCCGTAAATCAGAAAACCCTTCTATTACACGCGATGTGTCTGGTGAAGGGGTGCAGCAGGCTTTATTGAAAATATTAGAGGGAACTGTTGCAAGCGTTCCCCCGCAAGGCGGCAGGAAGCACCCACATCAAGAATTTATCCAAATTGATACAACAAATATTTTGTTCATTTGTGGTGGAGCCTTTGATGGCATAGAACAAATTATTAAACGTCGTTTAGGACAAAAAGTTATTGGATTCGGTTCTGATATAAAACAAGAAGAAGTAGATGGAAAAGGATTGCTTACAAAAGTCCTTCCTGAAGATTTACTTCGATTCGGCTTAATTCCAGAATTTATTGGACGTTTGCCGGTAATCGCGAGTCTGGAACAATTAGATGAAGAAGCCTTAATTGAAATATTAACAAAGCCTAAAAATGCACTTGTTAAGCAATATCAAAAAATGCTTGAGCTTGATGAAGTAGAACTTGAATTTGAAGACGAGGCCCTTCATGAAATTGCTAAAAAAGCGATTGAAAGAAAGACGGGTGCACGTGGACTGCGCTCTATTATCGAGTCCATTATGCTTGATGTAATGTTCGAACTGCCATCCCGTGATGATATTACTAAATGTATCATTACAAAAGATTCCGTGGTCAATAATAAACCGCCGAAACTTGTCTTAGAAGATGGAACGATTATTAAAGGAACTGAAAAAACATCAGCGTAATAATGATTTAATGCGCTCGATGATCTCATTATCAAACCTAGACATTTTCGTAAAGAAATTGTCTAGGTTTTATTTTTGCTTTGAATCAGTATGTCGATCACCATTAGTCTAAACCTTGAAAACAAATTAAGCGCTTTGGCTCCTCGTTTTGACATATGTTTAGTCAGATCCCTAATGAGAATTTAAACATCGGATAGAGTTGGATTTTTTTAGAACCGTTAAAAAAACGGTTTATTCCTATTCCGCACAGGAAATACTAATCACTATGTGAATCAGTGTTTCTAGGAGGGAATGCGATGAATTGGACAGTGCTTGTTTTAATGATACAATTATTTTTTGGAATCGTAATCGGGATGTATTTTTTTAATTTACTTAAAAATCAGCGCTCCCAAAAAGTAACCATTGATAAAGAATCAAAGAAAGAAATGGAACAATTGAGACGATTGAGGGGAATTCGGTTGACCGAACCGTTGGCGGAACGAGTTCGCCCAGCAACTTTTTCTGATATAGTAGGACAACAAGATGGAATTAAAGCATTAAAAGCCGCCCTATGTGGTCCAAATCCACAGCATGTCATTATTTATGGACCCCCTGGAGTAGGAAAAACAGCAGCAGCGAGATTAGTACTTGAAGAGGCGAAGAGAAATCAGCGCTCTCCTTTTCGCCATGATTCTGTCTTTGTAGAATTGGATGCGACAACCGCACGATTTGATGAACGTGGAATTGCCGATCCCTTAATAGGTTCTGTCCATGACCCTATTTATCAAGGAGCAGGAGCGATGGGACAGGCTGGTATCCCTCAACCGAAACAAGGAGCTGTCACGAATGCACATGGAGGAGTACTTTTCATCGATGAAATTGGTGAATTGCACCCAATCCAAATGAATAAGTTATTAAAAGTCTTAGAAGATCGTAAAGTTTTTTTGGAAAGTGCTTATTATAGTGAAGAAAATACTCAAATTCCTGCTCATATTCACGATATATTTAAAAGGGGACTACCTGCAGACTTTAGATTAATAGGAGCAACAACAAGAACTCCTAATGAAATTCCACCTGCTATTCGGTCCCGCTGTATGGAAGTTTTCTTCAAGGATTTGGAACAGCAAGAGATAATAGAAATCGCTAAAAATGCAACGAATAAAATAAAATTAGATATAAATGATTCTGGACTATCCATTTTATCCTCCTATGCTAGAAATGGACGGGAAGCTGTGAATATGATGCAAATAGCAGCAGGTCTTGCAATCACAGAAGATCGAGAATATATTCGAGACGAAGATATCGAATGGGTGATTCGTTCAAGTCAGCTTACGCCAAGGTATGAAAAAACAATCTCAAAAAATCCACTGATTGGTATTGTGAATGGGCTTGCCGTAACAGGTCCAAACAGCGGTATGCTTTTAGATATTGAAGTCATTGTAATCCCTGCAGAAAATGGTTCCATAAATATAACGGGAATTATTGAGGAAGAAAGTATTAATGGCCAGGGTAAATCAGTGAAAAGAAAAAGTATGGCAAGAGGCTCCGTTGAAAATGTGATCACAGCTCTTAAAACGATGGGAGTGCCCGCCAATCAATATGATATACATATAAATTTTCCAGGCGGTGTTCCGATTGATGGTCCTTCTGCAGGCATAGCAATGGCAGTCGGCATTTATTCGGCCATTTATAAAATTCCAGTAAAAAATACGGTCGCCATGACAGGTGAACTGGGTCTTCTTGGAGACGTTAAACCAGTTGGCGGCGTATTTTCAAAAGTGAAAGCAGCTAAAAATGCTGGTGCAGAAATAGTACTAATTCCGGCTGATAATAATCAATCAAGCTTAAAAGAGATAGAGGATATTACCGTTATTCCAGTAAAAAAGCTTGAGACGGTTTTGGAAGAAGCATTATTGAAACAACCGAATCATGAAATCGTGTCACAAAGTTTACTTGAGGCACATAATAAAAAGACTGTATAAATTCGATAATGCCTCTTTCTCGACATTATGCATATTAATAGGCTAAAATTGAAAAAAGACTCAGGGAGGCAGAACTTGTACTTTTATTTAGCTTAAGCGCTACTCATGAATTTTTAAGATTACGTCCATCGTACTTATGTTCATGTTCTTGAAGATCACAATGATGGAAACTATTTCGCTTAAGCTTTTTTATGGAGGTGTAGATTTGAAGAAACAGACCGAGCAGTTAGTTCCTCTTTTACCACTACGAGGAATGCTTGTGTACCCTACAATGGTATTACATTTAGATGTTGGCCGTGCACAGTCTGTTCAAGCGTTAGAACAGGCAATGATGAACGACCATCTAATTTTTTTAGTAACACAAAAAGATGTAGCGATAGATGAACCTGAAGAAGAGGATATATATACCATGGGAACTTTGACTAAGGTTAAGCAAATGTTAAAGCTCCCGAATGGCACGATTCGTGTATTAGTAGAGGGATTAACGCGCGCAAGATTTACAACATTGAGCAACCAAGGGACTTATCTTGCTGCTTCATTAGAACTATTTGAGGATGGAATTGATAAAGATATAGAAGTCCAGGCTTTAATGAGGACTATGCTTGAGTACTTTGAACAATATATAAAACTTTCCAAAAAAATTACGGCTGAAACGTTTGCGACGGTTGCCGATATAGAGGAACCTGGAAGAATGGCAGATATTATTGCTTCTCATCTTCCGTTAAAACTTCATGATAAACAACAAATTCTTGAAACCGTTGATGTAAAAGAACGACTCGGAAATATTATTAAGATTATCCATAATGAAAGAGAAGTTTTAAATTTAGAAAAGAAAATAGGTCAGCGCGTTAAGCAATCGATGGAAAGAACACAAAAAGAATATTATTTGCGAGAGCAAATGAAAGCCATACAAAAGGAGTTAGGAGATAAAGAAGGAAAAACAGGTGAGGTAGCTGATTTAACTGAAAAAATTGAGGCAGCCGATATGCCGGAACATGCTAAGAAAACAGCTTATAAAGAACTTGACCGTTATGAAAAAATTCCTTCTACCTCTGCAGAAAGCTCTGTCATTAGAACGTATATTGATTGGCTTGTTTCTTTGCCGTGGAAACAAGCAACAAAAGATGATTTAAGCATTCAAAAAGCAGAAAAAATACTTGAAAGGGATCATTTTGGCCTTGAAAAAGTAAAAGAGCGGGTGCTTGAATATTTAGCTGTTCAACAGCTGACAAAATCTTTGAGAAGTCCTATTCTCTGTTTAGTCGGCCCCCCTGGAGTCGGTAAAACAAGTCTTGCCAGATCGATTGCCGAGTCAATGGGCAGAAAATTTGTCCGCGTCTCCCTTGGCGGTGTTAGAGATGAGTCGGAAATACGTGGGCATCGTCGAACATACGTAGGAGCCATGCCAGGTAGAATCATTCAAGGAATGAAAAAAGCGGGAACGGTAAACCCTGTTTTCTTATTGGATGAAATTGATAAAATGTCAAATGATTTTCGCGGCGATCCTTCTGCAGCAATGCTCGAAGTTCTTGATCCTGCACAAAACAGTACATTTAGCGATCATTATATTGAAGAAACATATGACCTTTCAAAAGTAATGTTTTTAGCGACCGCAAATGATTTAGCGACCATTCCGGGGCCACTCCGCGACCGAATGGAAATCATTACAATTGCCGGCTATACAGAATTAGAAAAAATCCATATAGCTAAAGAGCATTTACTCCCTAGGCAAATTCGCGATCATGGATTAACTAAAAATCAACTGCAAATGAGAGATGAAGCAATTAAACACTTAGTCCGTTACTATACCCGTGAAGCGGGTGTTCGGGAATTAGAAAGACAACTTGCTTCTATTTGCAGAAAAGCCGCTAAAATTATTGTTGCCGGAGAGCGCAAACGAGTAATCGTCACGGGAGCATATTTGGAAGAAATACTTGGCAAAAGGAAATACACATATGGACAGGCAGAGTTAGAGGATCAAGTTGGCGTAGCAACAGGACTGGCATATACTGCAGTTGGCGGTGATACTTTACAAATTGAAGTATCGATTGCACCTGGTAAAGGAAAACTAGTACTGACAGGAAAATTAGGAGATGTGATGAAGGAATCCGCTCAAGCTGCATTTAGTTATGTTCGATCAAAAGCGGAGGAATTAAAGTTAGATAAAGATTTCCATGAAGCATGTGATATCCATATTCACGTTCCTGAAGGGGCAGTTCCTAAAGATGGTCCGTCGGCAGGTATTACAATTGCTACAGCCCTAGTTTCTGCTTTAACGAAGCGTCCAATTAGAAAAGAAGTCGGAATGACTGGAGAAATAACATTGCGCGGAAGAGTATTGCCTATTGGTGGGTTGAAAGAAAAAACATTGAGCGCCCACAGAGCAGGATTAACGACAATCATTTTACCAAAGGATAACGAAAAGGATATTGATGATATTCCAGAAAGTGTTCGCGGTGATCTGAAATTTGTTCCTGTTTCGCATATGGATGAAGTACTTGAAACAGCGCTCGCAGGAGAACAAAAATGAAAGTAAACCAAGTGGAATTAGTTATTAGTGCAGTAAAACCAGAACAATACCCTAGTGAGGGCCTCCCAGAGTTTGCCCTCGCTGGAAGATCAAATGTGGGAAAGTCCTCATTTATAAATAAAATGATTAATAGAAAAAGTATGGCAAGGACGTCCTCCAAGCCTGGCAAAACACAAACTCTCAATTTTTACAAAATAGAAGAATCCTTATATTTTGTTGATGTTCCGGGTTACGGGTATGCTAGGGTTTCGAAAAAAGAACGGGAAGCATGGGGGCAGATGATTGAAACGTATTTTACGACAAGAGAAGACTTATTGGCTGTTCTCTTGATTGTTGATTTACGCCATCCCCCAACAAAAGATGATGTGTTGATGTACGATTTTTTAAAACATTATGGGCTTCCGTGTTTAGTTATTGCCACAAAAGCGGATAAAATTCCTCGTGGAAAATGGGATAAACATAAAAAAGTAGTTAAAGAAACCCTTAATCTTGATCCTAGTGATGAGATTGTTGTGTTTAGCTCAGAAACTGGTCTTGGTAAAGACGAAGTATGGAATATATTAATGAATGCTAGTAAAAAGTAATAACATAAAAAATTAAGAGGGCATCCTAAAGTTAGGATGCTCTCTTGCATTAATGTTATTTAGCCCTTTTCACTAATAAAAAATACACTCCCAAAATAATAAAGATATAAGGCCAAAATTGGCTGATATTAGAAAGGTTATGCCCTTGATTGTTTGCCCAAAATAACAATCTATCAAAAAACAATAATAATATGGCCAAAGCAAGAAAAATTAAACCTAGGAAAAGATGAGTTCCAGTTTTTACATATGTAAGTAAAATACCTAAAGCAATTAAGAGGAGAAATATCCCTGAGAGGTCCGGCCAAGTATCAAACTTATTTGCAATATGGAAATGGAGACCTAATCCCGTTAAAATAACTCCTGGAAGAATCGATTCAAAATCTTTCCCAATATAACCGTTAACGAGAAATCCAAGCCCAACAATAATCAATAACGTTGGCCATGTGTAGAAACCTTCAAAAAGGGAAAAATGATATTGTTGAAATAGAAAATATAGACCAAATCCGATTAAAGTAACTCCCGAAAGATAAGACTTTTTTTTCATTTTCACACCATTCCTGTAAACTTGTAATTCTTCTACCTATTTGATACCTTAAATAAGGTATGGATTTTAAAAGACACCTTTTTGCTGTCAGGCAAGCAGATAAGCAATGAGCCTGTGCTTTTCTTAAGATGCTACATAAGAATTGAATACCTTTAATATAACACACGTTTCAAGATCTGTTCACATCTTTTTAGAATTCTTCTAATCTGACGTGGTATAATAGACAATAGCAGCAATAAATCCGGAGGTGCAAGATTTAAAATGCACATCATTGTGGTAGGACTAAACTATAAAACGGCTCCAGTTGAGATAAGGGAAAGACTTGCTTTTTCTGAAACAGACTTGCCTTTAGCAATGGCAACTTTAAAAACTAAAAAAAGCATTTTGGAAAATATGATTGTTTCCACATGTAATCGTACGGAAGTATACGCAGTTGTGGATCAATTGCATACTGGACGCTATTATATCAAGCAATTTTTATCAGAATGGTTCAACCTAGATCAAGAGGAATTTGTGAGCCATTTATATATTAAAGAACATGAAACAGCCGTAGAACATCTTTTCAAGGTCATTTGTGGATTAAACTCAATGGTTCTTGGTGAGACACAAATACTTGGTCAAATAAGAAATAGCTTTTTAATGGCACAAGAAAAAGGCACTACAGGCACTATTTTTAATCATCTAGTGAAGCAAGCAATCACTGTGGCAAAACGTGCTCATTCGGAAACGGATATTGGAGCAAATGCCGTTTCCGTTAGTTATGCGGCAGTAGAACTTGCTAAAAAGGTATTTGGCGAATTAAAGGATAAGCATGTGCTAGTCATTGGCGCTGGAAAAATGGGAGAACTCGCAATTAAAAACCTTTATTCCAACGGTGCCACTAAAGTAACAGTGGTGAATAGGACATTTGAAAAGGCGCAGTCGCTTGCCGAACAATTCTCTGGGAAAGCCAAAATGCTCACCGAACTTCAATGCGCTATGGTAGAAGCCGATATCGTCATTAGCTCTACTGGTGCAAACGGTTATGTCATCGATAAAAATATGGTAGCCAATATGGAGAAAATTCGTAGAGGTCGTCCTCTATTTCTAATGGATATTGCCGTTCCGAGGGATATTGATCCAGCAGTTTCCGATTTGGAAAGTGCATTCCTATACGATATCGATGATTTAGAAGGTATTGTTGAAGCCAATATGGCAGAGCGGAAAAAAGCGGCTGAAAAGATTTCGGCTATGATTGCATTAGAAATCGACGCTTTTAATGAGTGGGTCAATACACTTGGTGTTGTTCCGGTTATATCTGCACTTCGTGAAAAAGCGAATGCTATCCAATTGAATACAATGGAAAGCATTGAGCGGAAATTACCTAATTTAACAGACCGCGAACGGAAAATTATTAGCAAGCATACGAAAAGCATCATTAATCAGCTATTGAAAGAACCAATTTTACAGGTGAAGGAATTCTCTGGACAGCCACAGGCAGCTGAAAAGATTGCCCTTTTTAAGCAAATATTTGATTTAGAAGAGCTAGATGGTGGACAAGCAAAAGAACATAAAGAGTCACAACAAGAGAAACAACTGGTGTCTTTCCCGCTTCCTACTTACCAATCATAGAGGGCGTGTAAGATGATTGAACTAATGATGGTTAGATTGCCTGAAATAGTTATTGTTATATATGCTTTATCCATTTTATTATATTTTTTTGATTTTCTTGAACACAATCGGAAGGCAAACCGACTTGCCTTCCTGTTTCTTTCGATTGTTTGGATCCTTCAAACAATTTTTTTATGTTTATATATGATGAGAACCGGGAGATTTCCCGTACTTACACTTTTTGAGGGACTTTATTTTTATTCATGGATACTCATAACACTGTCACTCATCATTCATCGGATTTTAAAGGTGGATTTCACTGTTTTTTTTACGAATCTCCTTGGATTTACCATCATGGCGATTCATGCATTCGCTCCAATACAGCGGCCTGCTATGGCTGACCAGCTTATTTCGGAGTTATTATTTATTCATATAACTATGGCCATATTGTCTTATGGAGCATTTACTTTATCTTTTGTCTTTTCAGTCCTGTATTTACTGCAATATAAATTACTAAAGGGAAAAAAATGGATTAAACGTCTTTGGCGCTTGAGTGATTTAGCGAAATTAGAGAAAATATCTTATATATTAAACTTAATTGGAGTACCCACACTGCTTTTAAGCCTCATTCTTGGATTACAATGGGCTTTTATGAAACTTTCATTCTTCCAATGGTATGATCCTAAAATTATTGGTTCCTTTTTCTTATTATTGATTTATAGCTTTGTTCTCTATTTGCACAGGAAAAAAGAAGTATTTGGAAAAACGCTTGCATTATGGAATACAGCTGCATTTCTAATCGTATTGATTAATTTTATATTTATAAGTCGATTATCAAACTTTCATATATGGTATGAATAATTTATTTAAAATACGAGTTCAAAAAGGAGGATAAAAAGGACCAAGTCGGCTAATTGCGCTGACGTCCTGTCAGCAACGCCGACACTAGCACGTCCTGTGCGTCGGCGGGCTCAAGCTGCGACGTCCTGTCGCATCGCCCGCACTAGTACATCCTGTACGTCGGAATTTCGAGGCGGCGCAGTTTTGAGCAGCGGAATGTATGCTTTTATATACATGAGCATAAGTAATGCTTCCCTGAATCCGCATCGCACGTAGGAAAAGTGGTTTTCTTTTCCAAGGAGCGGAGAAACAAGCCAACGAAGAAATTCGAAGTGTCATTTTTATCGGACTTTTTGAACATCCCATTAAAGGCAGGAGATCATTTCATGCGAAAAATTATCATAGGTTCAAGAAGAAGCAAGCTAGCATTGACGCAGACAAATTGGGTTCGTGAACAATTGGAAAAGCTTGGTGCGCCATTTGAGTTCGAAATAAAAGAAATTGTAACAAAAGGAGACCGGATTCTCGATGTCACACTCTCCAAAGTAGGAGGAAAAGGTCTTTTTGTTAAAGAAATAGAGCAAGCGATGTTAGACGGGGAAATTGATATGGCCGTCCATAGCATGAAAGATATGCCTGCAGTTCTTCCAGATGGTCTTGTCATTGGATGTATTCCTCATAGAGAAGATCCTCGCGATGTTTTGATCTCAAAAAATCATGTTAAGTTGAAGGATCTCCCAGCAGGTGCAAAAGTTGGTACGAGCAGCTTACGTAGAAGTGCACAGCTATTAGCAATCCGTCCTGACTTAGAAATAAAATGGATTCGTGGAAATATTGAAACACGTATCAATAAATTAGAAACAGAAGATTATGATGCCATTATATTAGCTGCTGCCGGACTTTCACGTATGGGATGGACAGATGATATTGTAACTGAATTTCTGGAGCGGGACACATGCCTACCTGCAATCGGACAAGGTGCGCTCGGGATAGAATGTCGTTCTGATGATATAGAGTTGCTTGAACAGCTGTCAAAGCTTACATCTGATATAACTGCACGTGCTGTAGAAGCAGAACGAGTCTTCTTGCATGAAATGGAAGGAAGCTGCCAAGTGCCGATTGCTGGTTTCGGCAGAATTCTTGATGACAATCAAATCGAGCTTACTGCGCTTGTCGCATCTCCAGATGGAAAGATTGTTTACAAGGAGACCGTTTCAGGATGGGAACCGCGTTTAGTTGGGGAAGAAGCAGCCAAACTTTTAATTGATCAAGGTGCCAAGAAATTGATTGATCAAGTAAGGGATGAATTGGAAAAATGAAGAGCAGGGAGCTTCCATTAAAAGGCAAGCATGTGCTCATTACCCGCGGTGGAGAACAAGGAGAAAAGTTTTGTATGGATGTTGCTTCATCTGGAGGGGTGCCCCATATGGTTCCTCTCATCGATTTTCGAGCACATCATGATCAAAATGCACCTTATTTTATAAAAAATTTACTTCAATACGAATGGATTATTTTCACGAGTAAAAATGGAGTTCATTATTTTTTTCAACACATAAAGGGTTTAGTTGATGAACAACTCTTTAACAATGGGAATATTCAATTTGCGGTCGTCGGGGAAAAAACAAGGGAAGCATTATATCGCTACAGACTTCCTTCGCGTTTTATGCCGAATGTGTATACTGCGGAAGATTTTGCCCGTGAATTTTTTAACGAAGGATTAACCGGAAAAAAAGTATTAATTCCAAAAGGAAATCTTGCAAGTAATATTATTGCAGAGAGTTTTCGAGGAAGAGGATTTACTGCGGATGAGTGGATTGTATATGAAACGTATTATCCTTCGAAAGAAACGGATAAGTTAGTCCGTATGTTGGAAGAAGATTTGCTTGATATTGCAGCATTTACAAGTCCTTCTACTTTCAATCATTTTATGAAAATTGTAAATCAGCATCATCTTACTGAGCATGCAAAGAGGCTCTTGTATGCTGCAATCGGGACAGTTACAAAAAGAACGATTGAACAATCAGGTTATATTACTCATATTTGTCCTAAAACATTTACAATAGATGATATGTTCAACGAGATATGCTTGTATGTCAAAAAGCAAGTAGATGAAGGGAAAGATTAACCAATGGAAAAAGTTGAATTTAAACGCCACCGTAGATTACGCCATTCCGCAAATATGAGGTCAATGGTTCGAGAAACTCATTTACATGTGGAAGATTTTATTTACCCACTTTTTATAGTTGAAGGGGAAAATGAAAGAAATGAAGTTTCTTCAATGCCTGGGGTTTTTCAAATTTCTTTGGATCAATTAAAAGAAGAACTCGATGAAATCGTAAGTCTCGGTATTAAATCCATTATTTTATTTGGTGTTCCTAAAGAAAAGGACGACTGTGGTTCTGGTGCTTATCATGACCATGGAATCGTACAGGAGGCAACGAGGGAAGTAAAAAAATATTACCCGGAACTACTAGTAGTAGCGGACACTTGCCTCTGCGAATATACCGACCATGGACATTGTGGAATTGTAGAAAACGGTTATGTATTAAATGATGAAAGTTTAGAGTTGCTTGTTAAAACAGCTATTAGCCAAGCGAAAGCAGGTGCTGATATCATTGCACCTTCTAATATGATGGATGGATTTGTTGCAGCCATTAGGCAAGGTTTGGATGAAGCAGGTTTTGAACATATTCCAATTATGTCCTATGCTGTTAAATATTCTTCTGCTTTCTACGGTCCATTTAGAGATGCTGCTAATAGTACACCTCAATTTGGTGACCGTAAAACATATCAAATGGATCCTGCCAACAGAATAGAGGCTTTAAGAGAAGCTCAGTCTGATATGGAGGAAGGTGCAGATTTTATTATCGTGAAGCCGGCACTTGCCTATATGGATATCATTAGAGATGTGAAAAATAACTTCAATGCTCCGATCGTTGCTTATAACGTAAGTGGTGAATATTCGATGATAAAATCGGCTGCTGTCAATGGATGGATAGATGAAGAAGCGGTCGCGATGGAAATGCTAACAGGATTAAAACGTGCAGGAGCAGATATCATTATTACCTACTTTGCAAAAGATGCCGCTAGATGGTTGCAAAGAACTAATTAAGGTGGAGGTCAGTGCGATGCGTTCCTATGAGAAATCAAAGCAAGCTTTTAAAGAAGCGAAGTCCCTTATGCCAGGTGGGGTGAATAGTCCAGTTCGCGCGTTTAAATCAGTCGATATGGACCCGATTTTTATGGAGAGAGGAAAGGGTTCCCGAATTTATGATATTGATGGCAATGAATATATTGACTATGTTTTATCTTGGGGACCATTAATCCTCGGTCATGCAAATGACAAGGTAGTTGAAGCAATAAAAAAAGTAGCGGAAAGTGGTACGAGCTTTGGTGCTCCAACTCTTATAGAAAATAAACTTGCCAAGCTAGTCACTGAACGCGTTCCATCTATTGAAATCATTCGGATGGTTTCGTCTGGAACAGAAGCGACGATGAGTGCCTTGCGTCTTGCAAGAGGCTACACAGGCCGTAATAAAATATTGAAATTTGAAGGATGCTATCACGGTCACGGAGATTCACTTTTAATTAAGGCCGGTTCAGGAGTAGCTACACTTGGTTTACCTGATAGCCCAGGTGTACCTGAAAGTGTCGCAAAAAATACGATTACGGTACCTTACAATGATTTGGAGAGCGTCCGATATGCCTTTAAAGAATTTGGAGAAGACATCGCCTGTATTATTGTAGAGCCTGTAGCCGGAAATATGGGCGTTGTTCCGCCCCTACCAGGATTTCTAGAAGGTCTTCGTGAAGTGACAAATGAGTATGGCGCATTATTAATCTTTGACGAAGTCATGACAGGATTCAGAGTAGGCTATAATTGCGCTCAAGGGTATTTTGGCATCACACCTGACTTAACATGTTTAGGAAAAGTTATTGGTGGAGGACTTCCTGTTGGAGCCTACGGTGGAAAAGCAGAAATTATGGAAAAAATAGCACCTAGTGGACCAATCTATCAAGCAGGCACCTTATCAGGAAATCCTCTTGCAATGACGGCTGGATATGAGACTCTCAGCCAATTAAATGCTGAAACATATGAAGAATTCAATCGAAAAGCAGATAAATTGGAAGCGGGTTTAAAAGAAGCTGCAGAGATGTATGGAATCCCACATACGATTAATCGTGCTGGCTCCATGATTGGAATTTTCTTCACGAATGAAAAAGTAATAAATTATGAGACGGCAAAAACATCTGACTTAAAGTTATTCGCAAGATACTATAAAGAAATGGCGGATAACGGTGTATTTCTACCACCGTCTCAGTTTGAAGGATTATTCCTTTCAACTGCACATACAGACGAGGATATTGAAAAAACGATTACAGCATTAAAAACAACTTTTAGTAAGATTAAGAATTAAATATACTCTTGGAATTTCGATGAGTGTATTTGCGGAATTTCGAAAAGTTTCCTGGGAATTGAGCTTTTCAATAAATAACATATCAAATGGCACCTAAATAAACATCAAATTTAATTATCAATTAGCACTGCAAATTGCAGTGTTTTTTTCATTTTAAGAGGTTCTTTATATTTTATGTTAAACTAAATAGTTGAAGAATGAGGCCAGATTGTGTAGCAACACGGTTATTATATTAACGCTTAAATATCATTAATTAAATCATTGTATTTTTAGGGGTGGAGAAAATGTTTATAGTATTAATTTTAATTCTTTGTGGGTTAGCATCGGTTATAAAAATCTTGTTACAATTACAAAAGCAAAATAAAGAAATTATTGATGTTCTTTATGATATAGCCAACGGCTCTTACGAAAAAGATGAGGATTTTAAAAATAACAATTAAAATTATTTCATAATAAAATAAAAGGAAAGACGATATTAATAGACTTAGATTGGTGTGGTGAATTGCTGTAACCTTATAATGAACATTTCGATTATGACAACTCGTGTTATAGGGAAGGCTCTTTTATTGTTTTAGGAGGTTCTAAAATATTTTATCTCCAAGTGGAAAACCATACAGCATTATTTCAGTTTTTTTCAAGAGGTGCGAAAAAGATGGAATTCAATTTAGGGAATGGTATTTCTATTCATTTACCACCTTTACATATCACGATTATAGCTATTATAATCATTGTCCTTCTAGTCAGGTGGAGCAAACAGTTAGAAACACGACGTTTTACAATTTTCTTTTATTTTTTGATTAGCGCCTATATTGCTCCGATTTATTCTCAAATTACAAAGAATGGCGTCTTTGAACTATGGCTTCCCGTAGGCTTTATATTTATTTCCATTTATTTGTATGGTAATAAAAATTGCCATCCTGCTAAAGTAAAAGCGAGTATTTTAGGGTTTTCAATAGCGTTGTATCAGTTAATTGTGCAGTACATTTAATTATTAGGGAGTCATGGTTTCAAAGCCATTACTCCTATTTTCTTTTCATAAAAATCAACATTCACTCATAGGCTGTAAGTGACCGAAATTATTTGCATTGGAAAAGAAAGGAGGAATCAATCTTGCCTGATCGCCAACAAACATCGCTCAAATTCCCATTGGAAGAAACAGTATGGTTTCAAAAAGGACAGGAAGTAGATGAACTTATTTCAATTTCATTAGATCCTAATATATCAATAATTGATGAAGATGATTACGTAGTTCTAAAAGGAACTCTTCAACTTACTGGGGAATTTAATCACAGCTTTGAAAGCAGTGTGTTCGAGGATAAACCTGTATCCGGAAGAACCTATATCCAAGCTGTAGATATCCGTAATGAAGAAGAAAGTAGCTTTTCTCACCAATTTCCAGTCGATATTACAATTCCAAAACGAAGAGTAGTCAATGTCGATGAGATAGAAGTAGAAATTGATACGTTTGATTATGAATTAGAAGAAAGCTGCAGATTAAAACTTTTTGCAGATATTTATGTACATGGAATATATGAAGAAGAAATGGAAATGAATGATTCATTTCGGGAGGATACAGAAGAAATTCCGATAAATGAAACGGTTCTTGAAAATGAAGAACAAATGGAGTTACAAGATGCACAAGATGAAAGTCCTGTAGAGGTAGAGTTATTAGCTCGTTCTTCAAAAGAAGATGAAGAACAAGAAGATGAAGAAGACGAGTTATTTAAACCAT
Organism: Bacillus sp. IITD106; assembly: GCF_019459225.1. GTDB lineage: Bacteria > Bacillota > Bacilli > Bacillales > Bacillaceae_C > Lederbergia. The sequence continues at coordinate 32,088 of NZ_JAIAZY010000021.1, read as the reverse complement.
TTACAGTAGAGGCAAGAATTCTCCCCCAAGAAGGTTTTGAAAGCGGAGAAAAAGTTCATTTTCAACCTACTATTCCGAAAATGCCGGAACTCTCATTAGAGACATTGGCACAGCGCACACTAGATTTTTTTCCAATTGAACATAAAGAGGAATCTACTCAACAATATTATGAAGAATCTCCAACGGAGTATTATGAATCTTCTTATGAATCTTCGAGTGTTGAATCTAGCTCTAAGGAAAAGACAGTAGTAAAGAAAAAGAAAGATAAATATAAATCGATGTCTTTCGCTGATTTCTTTGCCCGAAAAGAAGAAGAGTCCCATACAAAAATGAGAGTACGGCTAGTTCAGCAAGGCGATTCGATTCAACAGCTTGCTGACAAGTACGATGTAAGTGTTCAGCAAATTTTGCGAGCGAATAAGTTAGAAGCAAGTCATGAAGTATATGAAGGGCAAGTATTATATATCCCAACGAAATCCCATCCATCTTTTAAGAATAATAGGTAATTTTATTTAAGGAGGACTCCTGCACGGCAGTTTGTCCTCTTTTTTAAGCGGGTGATTGTATGACGAGCCTTACAAATGAGGACATTAGCAGGTTGATTAACTATTATGGTTTATCCTTGAATTATGCTGAAAAGCATGGTCGTGTCTATAAAATTTATACGGATAAAGGGGAATTTGCCTTTAAGCAAATGGAGGCAAACAAAGGGCTAGATTTCCTTCGCTACATTCAGGATCTGTATCAGCGTGGTTATAATAGGATTGTTCCAATTTATCCCGCTTTTGACGGAAGATATGCTATTTTAGAAGGGAATTCTCTGTTTTATTTAATGCCGTGGTTGGAAAATAAAGAAAGAGAAGGGAGATTTCAAAAGAATAAAGAGTTATTTCGGGAACTTGCCCGTCTTCACACATTATCTGTCCGAGAAGTAACTGTTACGAAAGAAATGAGAGAAGAACATTATGAGCAAACGACAGCACGATGGGAAAATGAACAAGAGGTTTTAGAAGCATTTGTGGAACGATGTGAAAGAACGGTGTATATGTCTCCCTTTCAGCTTCTTTTTTGTACCATTTACAGTGAGATTAACGGAGCAGTACGCTTCGCTTTAAATAAATTTAAGGAATGGCAAGAAGCAACAAGTGAAGAAACAAAAACTAGAAGTGTGATTATACATGGAAAATTATCCAATGAGCATTTTCTATATGATGAAAATGGGACTGGATACTTTACAAATTTTGAACAGGCCCAAATGGCATCTCCCATTCACGATTTGCTCCCATTTTTAGATCGGACATTGAGTACACATCCTAAAAAGTTTGATGAAGGTTTAGAGTGGCTTGACACTTATTTTCGGCATTTTCCTTTTAAAAAAGATGAAATGCTATTATTTTTAAGCTACTTAGCTCATCCTGGTGCGGTTTTTAGAGTAGCTGAAAGGTATTTTTCTACGGGAAAAGAAAAAAATGAGATGAAATTTGTTGACCAATTGCAGCATCAATATTGGCGAATGAAAAATACGGAATACGTAGTCGTTAAATTAGAGGAAAAAGAAAGAATGAAAAATGAACCGCAAACTCCCCCCTCCAACTAACTTCTGGAAGGGGCTTATTATATCCACTCATAATGGTAAGCTAGTGAAATAGCAATAAAAATCGCCAACAATAATACATCTATCGTAGTAGGAAAAATAAAAGTCCGGATTGCCTGAAAAATAGTAAAAGGAATAATGAGCTGCTTACAAACCGCCTTAAAATTCTTGAACCAATTTTGAAACGTGTACTGATTAAATTTTCTTTTCACTTATTTTACCTCCTCACTATAAGCCCCTGTTATAAAATATGAGTAATTGGGTTATTCTGTGAATAGAAATAAGAAAACGCCCAATTTCAAAAAATAAAGGGAAAATATTGCTTTATAAACGAAAATTCGCTACTATAATGAATAATAGTGAGAACGAATAAATGCATTGACAGGGAAGAGTACATGAGAGGATTGTTTATAGAGAGGGAATCATTGGTGAAAGATTCCTAACAGTTCCTATGGAAGGTCGCCCTTGAGCAGCTTCTGTGAAATGATAGTAATGGAAGCCGGTTAAAAGCCGTTATGTATTTCAAGTGCCAGATCACATATGTTCTTGTGATTTGTGAAAAAAGGTGGTACCGCGAACCCGCTCCCTTCGTCCTTTTAACGAAGGGGGCTTTTTGTTTTTTAATACAGGTTAGGAGGAATTTCAAATGGAAGACATTAAAATGCCTACAAAATATGAACCACAAAATATTGAAAAAGGCAGATACGAATGGTGGCTTAATGGTAAGTTTTTTGAAGCGAAAAGTGATTTGGAGAAAGAGCCTTATACGATTGTAATTCCGCCGCCAAATGTTACTGGCAAGCTGCATCTTGGTCATGCTTGGGATACAACACTTCAAGATATTTTGACGCGGATGAAAAGAATGCAAGGCTATGATGTACTATGGCTGCCTGGTATGGACCATGCTGGAATCGCTACTCAAGCCAAGGTGGAAGAAAAATTACGTGAAGAAGGCAAGACACGCTACGATTTAGGACGCGAAAAATTTCTCGAAGAAACATGGAAATGGAAAGAAGAGTATGCTGATTTTATTCGTCAGCAATGGGCTAAGCTAGGACTTGGACTCGATTATTCAAGGGAACGTTTTACACTTGACGAAGGTCTTTCGAATGCTGTACGTGAGGTGTTCGTTTCTCTCTACAACGAAGGCTTAATTTATCGCGGTGAGTACATTATTAACTGGGATCCAGCGACAAAAACAGCACTGTCTGATATCGAAGTTATTTATAAAGATGTTCAAGGTGCTTTTTATCATATGAATTATCCACTCGCGGATGGAAGCGGCAGTATTGAGATTGCAACGACACGCCCTGAAACAATGCTTGGTGATACTGGAGTAGCAGTACATCCAGATGACGCGCGCTATAAACATTTGATTGGCAAAACGGTTATCCTTCCAATCATTGGCCGCGAAATTCCAATTGTTGCAGATGATTACGTTGATATGGAGTTTGGTTCTGGTGCCGTAAAAATTACTCCGGCTCATGATCCGAATGACTTTGAAATTGGAAATCGTCATAATCTTGAACGTGTTCTTGTGATGAATGAAGATGGCACAATGAATGAAAAGGCAGGAAAATATAATGGACTTGACCGTTTCGAATGTCGCAAGCAAATCGTAAAAGATCTTAAAGATGCGGGTGTTCTTTTCAAAATTGAAGAGCATTTACATTCTGTTGGCCACTCTGAACGTAGTGGAGCAGTTGTAGAGCCATATTTATCTACTCAATGGTTTGTTAAAATGCAGCCACTTGCAGATAAAGCGATCGAATTACAGAAGAGTGAAGAAAAAGTACATTTTGTTCCCGAGCGTTTTGAAAAAATTTATATGCATTGGATTGAAAATATTCGTGATTGGTGTATTTCTCGACAACTTTGGTGGGGACACCGAATTCCGGCTTGGTATCATAAAGAAACTGGGGAAATATATGTAGGTCACGAAGCACCTGCTGACGAGGAAAACTGGGAACAAGATAAAGATGTTCTCGATACATGGTTCAGCTCAGCATTATGGCCTTTTTCAACAATGGGTTGGCCAAATGAAGAAGAAAGTGATTTTAAACGATACTATCCTAACAATTGTCTCGTAACGGGCTACGATATTATTTCGTTCTGGGTATCAAGGATGATTTTTCAAGGTCTAAAATTTACGAATAAGCGTCCATTTCGCGATGTATTGATTCATGGACTTGTTCGTGATGCTGAAGGAATAAAAATGAGTAAATCACTAGGAAATGGCGTAGATCCAATGGAGGTTATTGATAAATACGGAGCTGACTCACTCCGCTACTTTTTATCGACGGGAAGCTCCCCAGGCCAAGATTTACGTTTCAGCATGGAAAAGATCGAAGCAGTTTGGAATTTTGCCAATAAAATTTGGAATGCTTCTCGATTTGCTTTAATGAATATGGGTGGACTCACATACGAGGAAATTGATTTATCAGGAGAGAAATCCGTTGCTGATAAATGGATTCTAACTCGTCTGAATGACACAATTGATACTGTAACAAAATTGGCTGAAAAATATGAGTTTGGGGAAGTAGGCCGAGCGCTTTATAACTTCATCTGGGATGATCTTTGCGACTGGTATATTGAGATGGCGAAACTGCCATTATATGGCGAGGATGAAAAAGCTAAATTGACTACGCGTTCTGTACTTGCGTATGTTTTAGATAACACGATGCGCTTGCTCCATCCGTTTATGCCGTTTATTACGGAAGAAATTTGGCAGAACCTTCCTCATAAAGGGGAATCGATTACGATTGCCAATTGGCCGCAAGTTGATCCTAGCCTTTCTGATCAAATGGCTGCAGGTGAAATGAAATTATTGATGGATATCATCCACTCTGTACGTACAATTAGGGCAGAAGTAAATACACCAATGAGTAAAAAAATCAAAATGTTGCTTAAAGCCAGGGATGAAAAGGTTCTTGAAGCTTTAGACAGGAATAAACATTTCATCGAAAGATTTTGTAATCCTGAGGAGCTCGAGATTGCCATTAACATTACACCACCAGAAAAATCGATGACTGCCGTTGTAACAGGGGCTGAACTCTTTTTGCCACTTGCAGGACTTATCAATATTGAAGAGGAAATTGCACGCTTGGAAAAAGAGTGGGATAAGTGGAATAAAGAAGTGGAACGTGTTCAAAAGAAACTTTCCAATGAAAAATTCATCAGAAAAGCACCGCAGGCAATTGTTGACGAAGAACGTGCGAAGGAAAAGGATTATTTGGAGAAAAGAGCAACAGTTGAAGAACGACTTAAAGAATTGAAATCAGAGTAAATAGAGAAGCGAATCCGTACTCGGGTTCGCTTCGATAATGAAGACAAGAGGTGCAAGTGAATGTTGCAATCATACGAAGAAGCACTCGAATGGATACATTCGCGATTAAGATTAGGAATAAAACCAGGTTTAAAAAGAATGGAATGGATGCTTGAAAGGTTAGGAAATCCAGAGAAGGAGCTTAAAGCCATTCATGTTGGAGGAACAAATGGGAAAGGCTCGACAGTGGCATACATTCGCTCAATCTTGAATGAAGCCGGGTATAAGGTCGGTACTTTCACATCTCCATATATTGAACAATTTAATGAAAGAATTAGTGTGAATGGCCAGCCCGTTCAAGATCATGAAATTACGGATTTGACGAATAAGATCAAGCCTCTTGCTGAGGAATTAGAGTTAACTGAGCTTGGATCACCAACCGAGTTCGAAGTCATTACGGCAATGGCTTTATATTATTTCGCTAAAGTGAATCCAATGGATATTACCGTTATCGAAGTAGGCCTTGGGGGAAGATTCGATTCAACGAATGTCATTAAACCCATTGCTTCTATCATCACAAACATCGGAATGGACCATACACAAATTCTCGGTAACACAATTAGTAAGATCGCTTTTGAAAAAGCGGGAATTATTAAAGAGGACACACCTATTATCACTTGTGTGAAAAATGAAGAAGCGTTGGCTGTTTTGAAAGAGGCTGCACTTGAGAAAAATGCAAAGATGTTACAAATCGAAAAGGACTTTTTTGTTTCCGATTATCGCTCATTTGAAGATTGTGAACAGTTTACATATAAATCAAATTTAGGTGAACTGCTGAATCTAGAAGTCTCACTCCTGGGCAAGCATCAAACCGATAATGCAGCTGGAGCAATAGCAGTATTGGAGTATTTAAATAAGTCTGAACTCATACATGTAGACGAAAACAATATTAGAGTTGGATTACAAAAAGCTTATTGGCCTGGAAGAATGGAAATAATGAAAGAACATCCCGTAATATTAATAGATGGTGCTCATAATCCAGAAGGTGTACAAGCTTTTGCAGATGCGATACAACAACGATACAGTGATAAAAAAGTTAAAATCATTTTTTCAGCACTGAAGGACAAAGATTTGACGGAAATGTTTGCGATCTTTAAAGCGATGGATGTAGAACTTTACTTAACAGAGTTTGATTTTCCAAGGGCAGCTTCAGCACAGGAATTAAAGGAACTGTCTAATAACCCTATGGTAAAAACAGAATCAAATTGGCAAGAACTAATGAAAACATTGTGTTTTTCTTTGGAAAATGATGAGGTATTGGCGATAACCGGGTCCTTGTATTTTATTTCGACGATTAAACCGTTTTTAAAGGAAATTCTAAAATAGATAAATTGAAATTCCACAATTATATACTTAAAGGAAAATAAAAAGCAGATGAGAAATGAATAATTTCCTCATCTGCTATTTTATTGTGCGTTTTATTTAAAAGGAGCGAGCTCAGGATTACCTATAAATTCTACCACATTTGAGAAAGTGATTGATGGGTTAGAACCTGTATAAAATCCATCCCTTGCAATGACTATACCTTTAAAAGCTCCACCTTTAAAGGTTACTTTTCCATTTGGAGCAAATAAAATTCCGGTCAGTTCACTACTACCAAAGTTATTAAGGGTAATATCACCTTTACTAATGATGATCACATTGCTTCTATTATTTTGATAGTCATCTAATTTAAAAGAATCTTTCGAAAAAATCCTACTTCCATTTGATAAATGTCCTGTCGAACGTACTTCATAACCATTTGCGCGATACCATGATTCTTCACGAAAAGTTGGTGGAAGAATATTGATTTTTTCCGGTATATCCTTTTCGCCAAGTTGATCGAAATTCTTTAAATGGCCTTCTATATTCCCAGGTTGTGTTGTAGTAACTTTTCCCGCTATATAGATTTCAGTTGCCTTCAATTTTGCCGACCAATTCTTAAAGGTTACATTTCCATTAATAATAACTTTCTTTCCATTTATATCCGCACTATCATTAAAATTTACATTTCCATCAATATAAATAGTATCGCCATAAATTTTTGCTGCTCCATTATTTAATTGGACATTTCCATCAATGCGAACTAATTCTGTTTTATTAAGATCGCCAAGCGACGTACTACTATTAAATACGACATCGTTTCCTTTTTTATCAATATATATCTTATTAACAGTCAATACATTATTGCCACCGAATACTAAATTTGAATGGTTGAGATTATTGATGACTACGGTTCCATTACCATTATTATCAGTTCTTACGGGTGTAGACCCAAAGATACCTAAATCCGTTCCATATACAAAAATATTATTATTTTTCAAATAATCGTAGAAAGTCTCGTCTTTTATAGGTGGCTCTGGTGTTGGTTGACCAGGGAAGTTAATAGTAAATTCCTTTCTTTCCTTCCCCTCAATGATTGTGTCTACGTCAAAACTGTATTGCTGCTTTTTATCCTTTAAAGTAAATTTTACATGTGTGTCATTTGAAATCGTAGGATTCCAACAATTACCACTCTTTAATTCAACTTCATTTATTTGAATGTCCATTGATATATTATTTTGCGTAAGGAGTTGATCATAACAAACCTTTTCCAAATTTTCATGATGTTTGCGTATATTCGAGATAATAATATTTGCCTCTTGTCGTAAATTGCTATAAGCTTCCGTTTTATCATTGAACTTTTTTGAAGAGAAAAGTACACTAAAAGTTAAGCCGATAATTAATGTAGAAATGGCTATGGTTGCTAATAGTTCAAGAAGAGTAATTCCTTGTTGTTGTGTTATATATTTTTTTATCAACTTGTTTCACCACACTTTTTAAAAGTTTCTATATTTTATGAAAGGATAAAACTATGAAATGATGAAAAATGTTTTTAATAATAAAGGTTTAACATTAATTGAATTGCTCGCTTCCATTGTCATCTTATCAATTGTTATCGTATCCTTTTTACATTTTTTCTCACAAGCGATGCTTTTTACAGGGAAGGCAGAGGACCGTATGACCTCTATTAATATAGCTGAAAAAGTATTGCAAAGTGTAAAAAATGATACAGCTAATTACACTGGTGAAAAACAAGTAATTAACGGCAAGGAATATGAAGAAGTTAAGCCAATTATTATTAATAAAAAGACCTATTATCCTTATGTAAATCTATCAAAAGAGACACCGGAAAGTTTACAATTGAACGTTGTCCATGTTTTAATTTTCGCGAACAAAAACAATAAATCAGCTGTTTCTGAACTCTATAGTTATATTAAATCGGAGGAACAAAATGATAAATAGTGTATTAAAAAAACAGGGTGGCTACGCCTTAATTTTGGTCCTTTTAATCATTACCATTTTAGCAGTCATTGCGACTCCGATTATATCAAATATTTTAAATAGCTCCCTACAATATAAGAAGGCTGAACAAAATATACAAATAGAGAATTTAAGAGAAATGGGCATAACGTACATGGAAAGTGTAGTAAATCAAGCAATAAATAAAATAGAAACTGATCAAGTAAAGCCTGTTAATCTAGAGGAATATAAAGAAAGACTCACATCTTATATTAATCCTGATAATCCAATTACGAAAAAGTTTAAAGAAAATGGTTATCAATTTCGACTGAGGGTAGACTCTATTAATAAGGACGACGCAAAAAACGAAATAATCATCCACTATCAAGTTACACCTTCTTTAAAAAATACCTTTGATGATGCTAATTCATATGATGAGGAGATTCATTTAACGAAAGAAGGCGAAAAATAGTTTTCTTTCAGTGAACGATGATCCTAAGAATGATAGTTTTTTAAAATAGAAGTATCAATGAGCGAAATATCGCTCATTTTTTCTTCAAAGTTCTCTTTATCGGCAAATGTTGAAAAAGCGCGAAAAATGACAATTAAAAGTTTTGAATAAGACAATTTCCAGCTATGTCACACTTTTTTCACCATTAACAAAATATTTTCGCCACATATCCCGACCATCTTTCAAATACCTTAACGCTATTATACAATATTAGTAGAATGATACGAAAGATTCAGGTCAAAAGTCTTATATTGAAAGGGGTAGTGAACATTGAATATAGGAAAAATGAAGATTCCATTCCTTTTGATGCTGTCTTCTAGTCTGATATATGGATGTTCACATCTTAATGACAGTCATCTTAATAATTCTTCCGCATTAGCTATGGAACAGGCTGAAAACAAGGATAAATCTAAAAAAGAAAGTCTGGTTGAAGATACATATATTGAATCTATTATTAGTGAAGTGAGTCGAGAACATTTACTCGTCACCCCTCGAGTTCGTTTACTGTTAAATACTATTCAAGAGAATGAGATTCAGGGTACATCACAATTTTCTCTATTACAAAATATTGATAGCTATAGTCTTTCCACTATCGACGGTGAAACCGCGAGCGAAGTAGCTTCTATACTATATGAACTGATTTTGAAATCGAACCTAGTTGTTATGGAAAGAAATACAAGCACCATACTCGACGATAACACTATTTTAGGTCTGGAAGCAAAAGTAGATCCTGATTTAAAGAAAGATTTCAGTTTTTATAATCCAAGTGAGCAATCTTATAAAATTGAATGGGAACAGTCAGGAAATGGAGTAAAGGCCAGATTGCTTGGACCAAAACTAGACGAACAATATAATCTTCATTTTGAGGAAGAGAAATCATATCCTCCAAAAACGATTAAACAATATAGTCCAGCCATTAAAAGTAACGACCTTCAAGTAAAGGAAAAAGGGAAGGCTGGAAAATCTATCACTGTAATAAAAGAAACGAAAGATAAGAACGGTGCAGTAATAGAGAAAGATATCGTTGCGCAAGATTTCTACTTGCCTGTTCATCGTATTGAGATTCATAGTTTAGTTGCAGTTGCTCCCACTAATGAATCATCCCAAAATCAGGAAGAAAAGAATATTAAGAATGAAAATGTGGTAGATAATCAGAAAGCTGGTTCAAATGATATGAATCAAGCTAACAAGGAAACAAATGAAATGATTTGGACGGATCCAGGAGATATTGTGAAATAATCGCAGGAGCGGTGATAGAAATGGTTAAGGCAAGGAAACGACTAGGTGATTTATTAGTTGAATCTGGAATTATTTCAGAAAATCAGCTTAAACAGGCGTTGTCGGAACAAAATCAGAATCAAAGACTTGGTGATACATTAGTTCAAAAAGGCTATATTACCGAACAGCAATTAATTGAAGTGTTGGAATTTCAGCTTGGTGTCCCTCATATTAGTTTGTATCATTATCCTTTTGATCCAAAATTAGTTTCAATCATATCCAAGGACGTTGCGAAAAGGAATCTTATTATCCCTTTAAAAAAAGAAGGGGATAAACTGTTTGTTGCCATGGCGGATCCGATGGATTTTTATACGATTGAGGATTTGAGACTCGCAACAGGATTTCATGTTGAAGCTGCAATTGCAACAAAAGATGATATTTTAAGAGCGATAAATAAATATTATGATTTGGATGATCAATTTGAAGATTTAGCATTACAAATTCCCGCCGCTGTTCAAGAAGTCGAACACGAAGAAATTACGGATCAAGATTCTCCTATCGTAAAACTTGTCAACCAAATTTTTACGAATGCTTTTGTTCAAAGAGCGAGTGATATACATATTGACCCACAAGAGACAAAAATAGTTATTCGTTATAGGGTTGACGGCCTGCTAAGAACAGAACGAACTCTCCCAAAGCATATGCAAAGTGTTTTGACTGCCAGAATAAAAATTATGGCAAATTTAGATATTACTGAACATCGAATTCCACAAGATGGCAGGATTAAAACAAATGTAGAATTCCGTCATATCGATGTGCGAGTATCTACATTGCCGACTGTATTTGGTGAAAAAATTGTGTTGAGGATAATGGATTTAAGCAGTAGACTGAATGATCTTAACCAATTAGGCTTTAACAAGAAAAATTTAAATAGATTATTAAAAATGATAGAGAAACCTAATGGAATTATTTTGATTACAGGACCAACCGGTTCAGGAAAATCATCCACTTTATATGGTGCTCTCAATCATTTGAATAATGAACAAGTTAATATCATAACGATTGAAGATCCAGTGGAATATCAATTAGAAGGCATTAACCAAATCCAAATTAATTCGAATGTTGGTTTAACATTTGCCGCTGGTTTACGCTCCATTTTGCGTCAAGATCCTAATATTATTATGGTGGGGGAAATCCGTGATAAAGAAACGGTAGAAATTGCCATTCGTGCATCGCTGACGGGGCATCTTGTACTTTCGACCATTCATACAAATGATTCTTTAAGTACGGTGACTCGTCTTTTTGATATGGGAGTAGAACCATTTTTAATCGCAAATTCTGTTACTGGGATTATCGCGCAGCGTCTCGTTAGAAAAGTATGTCGTGATTGTGCTGAAGAACACACACCGACAGAGCGGGAAAAAGAAATTTTTGCAAAAAGAGGAATCGAAATCGAGCGGATTGTTCGTGGACGTGGCTGTGCTTCTTGTAATATGACCGGATACCGTGGGAGAATTGCCATTCAAGAAGTTTTAGAAATAAATGATGACTTAAGAAAAGCGATGATGAATAACGAACCATTTACAAGATTGAAAGAATTAGCTGTAGAAAATGGGACTATCTTCTTAATTGATGATGGATTACTAAAAGTTCAACAAGGAATCACAACGACTGAAGAAGTTTTACGAATTGCGATAGTAGAGTAGGTGAGTAAATGGAGAACAAGGGTAATACATTATTGACATCAGCCTTTGAATTAGGAGCATCCGACCTTCATTTAACAGTCGGTGTACCTCCGATCATGCGAATAAATGGTGCGTTAAAAAGGTATGGGCGTGACGAACTTTTGCCTAACGATACTGAATCGATAGCAAAGTCACTTATTCCATCCCATCTTTGGGATGTTTTTAAAGAAAAAGGAGAAATTGATTTTTCTTATGGCATCCCTGGGATATCGCGGTTTCGTGTCAACGCTTTTCATCAACGGTCGTGTGTAGCATTGGCGATTCGTGTGATACCCACTCATATTCCAACTTTGGATGATTTAAAGCTTCCGCAAATATTAAAGAAACTTTGTGAAAAACCTCAAGGACTATTCCTTGTTACCGGTCCTACTGGGAGTGGAAAATCGACAACACTCGCGGCGATGATTGATTATATGAACAAGACGATGAATAAGCATATTATTACGCTGGAAGATCCGATTGAATATTTGCATAAGCATGGAATGTCGATTATTGATCAACGTGAAGTAGGCTTTGATACACGCAGCTTTAATCAAGGATTAAGAAGTGCTTTAAGACAGGATCCCGATGTTATCCTTGTTGGCGAAATGCGTGATCTCGAAACCATTCAGACGGCTATTACAGCTGCAGAAACGGGGCATCTTGTTTTGGGAACATTGCATACAGCAAGTGCATCTTCAACGATAGACCGAATCATTGATGTATTTCCTTCTGCACAGCAAACACAAATTAGGATACAGCTTGCATCCGTGTTAACCGGAATCATCTCTCAGCGACTTTTCCCAACTGTGGATAAGAAAGGGAGAGTAGCAGCAACGGAAATGCTTGTACATAATGCTGCAATCGCCAATTTAATCCGTAATGAAAAAATCCACCAAATTCCGAATGTGATGCAAACATCAAGAAATGAAGGAATGCATCTATTAGAGGCGAGTATTAGGGAGTTAGTATCAGCCGAACAAATTTCAAAGGAAATTGCCTACCCATACCTCAAAGGAAATGACGTATAATGGCACGTTTTAAATATAAAGGCCGTAATAGACAAAAAATCGTTACAGGAAAAATAAATGCAAGTTCAAGGCGCGAGGCGATGGAAAAGTTGAACCATGAAGGCATCCGTGTGATTGAGATAGATGAAATATCTGAATCAATTTTAACGAAAGATATTTCGTTTGGAGGATCTGTTAAAGTTCAACATCTCATCGTGTTCTTAAGACAATTTTCTACCCTTCTTAAAGCTGGGATTACGGTTGTGGACGCTACTAAACTATTAGCCACGCAAACGGAAAGCAAAACCCTTAGTAATGCATTGAAGCAAATAGAAGGAGATATAAGAGAAGGACAAACTTTATCAGAAACCATGGCTAAGCACCCGAAAATCTTTGATACTCTTTTTATAAATTTTGTAAAAGCAGGGGAAATCTCAGGGACAATGGAAGAGACGTTTGATCGCTTAAGTGAGCATTATGAAAAGCAATATCGGACGAAGCAGAAATTTTTATCAGCCATATCTTATCCAATTGTCGTTGGTTTTATAGCTATTGCAGTCGTTGTTTTTCTTCTCGTAGGTGTTGTTCCTACGTTTGTTTCAATGTTTGATGGTTTTGGCGGAGAGTTGCCGACGATTACGAAATTTGTACTTGGAGTAAGTGATTTTGCAAAACGTTACTGGATATTATTGATTCTAATGGCATTGCTATTTATTCTGGGTCTATTTGCACTTAATAAAAATATGAAAACAAAGTATTATATAGATTTAATTGTCCTAAAACTCCCAGTTATTGGACGTATTGTTCAAAAGGCAAATATTGCGAGAATGGCAAGAACATTAAGCTCGATGCTAGCAAGCTCTGTCTCTATATTGCAGGCGCTCGCCATGGTAGAAAAGGTCATTGGTAATCAAATAATGGCAGAGGTTATGAAAGAGTCCAGGATTTCATTGGAAGAAGGGAATTCTTTGGCAAAACCAATTGAAAAACATTGGGCTTACCCGCCGCTCGTATCACAAATGATCGTAATTGGCGAAGAATCAGGTTCACTAGATACGATGTTAGCTAAAGTCGCAGATTTTTACGAAAATGAAGTGGATGAAGCAACAGAGCGAATGAAAGCATTGATAGAACCAATGATGATCGTTATTCTGGCAGGTTTGGTCGGCGTAATTGTAACAGCCATTGTCATCCCAATGTTTGAGATTTTCGACAATATCCAAAACTATTAAAAAGATATTGTCATAATATGCATAGTATGAGATATTATGGGCATAAGGAACTAGTAATTTAGTTTCTATATAAAAGGAGGAATAAAAAAATGATTCAAAAGCTCCGTAAACTATTAAAAAACCAACGCGGTCTTACATTAGTCGAGTTGCTTGCTGTTGTTGTGATTTTGGGGATTATTTCGGCGATTGCTATTCCGAGTATTGGTGGATTGATTAATAATTCTAAGAAGGATGCACATATTGCAAATGCTCAGACGATGGTGAATGCGGTGAAATTGATGATTACTGCTGATGAATTAACATTTGATAAAGACAATAAAGCTACAGTTACTTTAGAGACATTAGTGAAGGATAATTATTTGGATAAAGTTAAGGATCCGTCTGGTAATGGTTATGACGAAAAAAATTCAATCGTAACTGTTACAAAGGGTACAGATAACGCTTATGACTATTCAGTAAAATTAATTTCAACAAATGGAGTTACTTATTTAGATAATGATCCATTCAAAATTAAAAGAAGCGACGTAAAATTAAAATAGAAACTATGAGTTTCTTAATATTTATCTACGCCCTACTCTTCGGCTCCTTCTTCAACGTCGTGGGGCTACGGGTTCCCTTAAAGCAGTCAATCGTTAAGCCACGGTCAGCTTGTCCAGGATGTGGACATACTTTAAAAGCGATAGATTTAATACCGGTTTTATCCTATCTCTTCCAATGGGGAAAATGCCGCCATTGTAAAATGCGGATTTCTCCCCTTTATCCAATTATGGAATTATGTACAGCGTTATTATTTGTGTTTGCTTATTGGCAAATCGGATGGTCGCTTGAACTTATTTTTGCTTGGACGTTGATTTCTTTATTTATCATTATTTTCATAACAGATGTTACCTATATGCTTATCCCCGATCGTATTCTCCTATACTTTCTATCTCTTTTTCTTATTGAACGAATCATTATGCCGCTTGATCCTTGGTGGGATTCTCTTCTTGGGGCAGCGATTGGATTCACTCTTTTACTTATGATCGCGGTTATTAGTAAAGGTGGAATGGGAGGAGGGGATATTAAACTTTTTGGTGTGATTGGGTTTGCCCTCGGCTCTAAGTTAGTCCTGCTATCATTTTTTGCCGCATCTGTGTTTGGTGGATTGTTTGGCATTATTGGCATGGCGTTTGGCCGTTATAAAAAAGGTGAATCAATTCCATTTGGTCCTTTTATAGGCATTGGTACTCTTGTCGTATATTTTTATCATCAAAGCATCTTAGATTGGTATTTTTCATTTTTATAGACAGCAAAGGGAGTTTTTGAGATGGCATTTCAGTTATTTAGACGCAGTCCTAAAAATGTCAATATCGTTTTTACGGATAAGAGTATCCGTTTTATGGAAACTATCTATAAGTCCGAGCTTGAAATTATGCAAATGGACGAGCAGTCTCTTACTCCCGGTATTATCAAAGATGGAAAAATTGTCGATGATGTAATGTTGAAAATGGTACTTGAGCAATGTGTCGATAAATGGGACATAAAAAGACGTGAGGTTCGTTTTTTAATTCCAGATCCGTTTATCATTGTTCGCCAAATGAAAGTTCCTGCTGATATTCAAGAAGATGAATTAAATGGTTATTTATTTCTTGAAACAGGCACGAGCATTCATCTTCCTTTTGAAGACCCAGTAATAGATTCTGTCATTCTTAGAAAAGTGGAACGTGAACAGGAGATTTTACTTGTCGCGGCACCAAGGGAAATCGTAGATTCCTATATTAGGCTTTTGGAAGATGTTAAATTAAAGCCAGTCGTTGCCGAAATATCTCCATTATCTTTATACCGATTATATAAAACGTCAGGTATAACGAGAAAAAATGATCATCTAGTGCTGTTGAATTGTGATGAGGATTTATTAACAATGTCCATTTTTCATCAAGATCTTCCTATTTTCGTACGACCGATTACTGCAGAATCACTTCAACAAAGTACCATTGAGATGATTGGTGAGGAAGCTTCCTATTACATGGATGACGCGATCATAGAAATCGAAAAAGTGATGGACTTTTATCGTTATACGTTGAATCAAGGGAAGGTAGAGATTAATCGAGTCATTTTAAGTGGGGACCATGGAGAACTATCTATCATCGAAGAAAGATTAAGATCTCGTTTACAATTACCAATCGAACAACATCCGTTCGAAAAATACACAACGGTTGATGGAAAGGCCGTTTATCCATCACACTATTCTGTGCTTGGTTTATCACTTAAAGAGGTGGATTCAAAATGAATATTGAAATTAATTTGATTCCACCAAGAAAAAAGAAATCGAATTTTCTCCTTTACAGCTTCTTCATTATTTTTATTGTAACGATTTTAATCAGTTCTTTATTATTTTTACAAATTCAAGCAAAAAAAGATTCTATCCTTTCGTTAGAAAAAGAACGACAACAAATACAAAAATTAGTTGAGATGGAAAATAGTAAACTTGATGAAGCTCAAATAACTAGTTCAACAGATATTTTATATGAAACGATTACAAAAGTGGAAAAGGAACGGATCGATTCTGTACCACTATTGAGTCATCTTATTTCACTGTTATCGGAAAGAGGATTTTTCGAATCGATAGACTATCAGCTGGATGGGGATGTTCAATTATCTGTCCAATTTGATTCAAGTAGAGATGCTGCTTATTATTTACATGAGCTGCTTCAATCCCCTTTCTTAACTGATGCAAAAATCTTATCCATAACCGCAAAAGAAGAGATAGAAGATGGCGATAAAAATAAACAGGAGAAAGTGCTTCCGCGCTATACGGCATCTTACCAATTATCATTAAATAAAGCTTATATAAAAGAGATGCAATCTGAAGGAGGCAGCGAATAATGCCACTTCAATGGATAAAAAACAGATGGGTTATCATTTCTGCAACAGCCATTACTTTGTTTATTTTATTGTTTTTAATTTATTATGTTCAATATTTACCTGCTAAAAATCAAGCAAAGATTCTTGAAAGTGAATTGAAGACGGAGAAAAAAATGCTGCAAGTTTTAGAAGAAAAAACGGCAAATGATCATAAAAATACTGTAGAAAGTTCTTTTTCTCTGCAAAAGAAAGTTCCTGTTAAGCCTTTGATGGATCAATTTATTTTAGATATAGAAAAAGCAGAAACCGTTTCGAATGTGTTTATAAAAGATATGGGTATAACAGAAGGTGATCAACCTATTGATGAAGGGCAAGAACAGTCTGAAATCTCCATGCAGGAAGAGAATAAAGATCAACCCTCTAAACTTGAAAAAGTAACGGTCTCTCTATCGTTAGATGCTGAAAATTATTTTGATTTTGAAGCTTTTCTGAAGTATCTGGAATCGCAAAGTAGAATTGTACAAGTTGAACAAATTTCTGTAGAAGCGCCTGGAGAAAGAATCCATGCAGATGAAGAGAATCAACCGCTTCATTTCAATGTAACGATATCAGCGTTTTATTTTCCAGAGTTAAAAGATTTAATAGATCAGGTGCCAAAAATGGATTCACCGGCACCTGCAAATAAAAAAGATCCATTCAACAATTTTCCCACTATTGAAAGAGAAAACAAATAAAAATTGACGAAAACCTTTTTATCATAGACGACAAAAGTTTCGTCTTTTTTTTATGCTTGTATGATAGGATGAAACAAAATTTATGTGCGGGAGGCGGGGAAATGAATGGACAATGAAAAAGGGGAGCGTAATTCAACAATAAAAATTAAATTGAATGGTAGAGAACAATCATTTTCAGAAGAAGCTGCAATTCATGATTGGCAATCGGCTACAAATGAAGCCTCTGCAGCTTCATCAGAAGAAACAGCAGAAGAGGAATTTGAGTGGGTTCTACCAAATGTGGAAGAAAAGGAAGTTCCTGAGTATAAGATTATCAATGCGACAAATGACAATATAAAAAATCTTCCCGTCAAAACGTGGAAAAGAAATATAAAACCGGGATTCAAAGGATTATTTCTTTCTGTTTTTCTAGCCATTGCTGTCGGTTTAATACTTGGACTTATTATTTTTAAAACGGTCATCCAAACGGAAGATAGCCACGTAGCCTTAAAGGAAAAGGAAACTAATACTCCTCCAGTATCTGAAAAAGAAACTAAAAAGGAAATGTATTCTTTTACACTTCCAGACATTACGATATCTGTACTTCAAGGTGGTTTATATAGGTCCGAAGAAGGGGCTGTTTCTGCAGGAGAAAAAATATCTGGATATGGGCTTGGAAAAACCATCATTGAAATAGAAGGACAATACTATTTATTTATAGGTGTATCAGGGAACTTATCGACAGCTAAATCATGGGTAAATAAATTAAAGGATCAAGGTGTGGAAGAGGTTTGGGCGAAGGAAATATCAATTAGTGGTAAAAAGGTAGAATTAGCTTCAAAAGAAGAAGGGGATCGATTAACAAGTGAAATCAACTTGCTTCCGAAACTTGCTGAAGAATCTACAAACGGATACATCAAAGGGTCAGTGAGTGAAGAAGTTTTAACAGAGTCCGAAAAAGCGATAGTAGGAACCTTCAATGAAGGAATGGCAAAAAACCTTCATAGCAACCTTGAAACAGCTCAAAAACATCTTAAAAATTTTCTAGCATCTGAATCTGCTAGTAATGATTTATTACAATCACAACAAGCTTTATTGGATTTTGTGAAAATATATTACGGGCAAAGTAATTAAGGGGATCAACTCCCCTTTTTTGTGTTGTTTCTTTACAAACACTTTGATACGATAGATATATGTATCTCCCTTTGCTAATAAGAATGACAATTTTCATCATGTCTCAACTGCACACAAAAACTTTTTCCTTATATCAGAAAGGAAGGACCTTGTCCATGGATCACCTCGTATTAGCTTCTGCGTCACCTCGAAGAAAAGAAATCCTTCAGAAATTAAACATTCCTTTTACTACATTTTCACCAAATGCCGACGAAACTCAACCATCAGGGCTAGCTCCATCCGAAATTGTCACGACACTCGCATTGCGAAAAGCAAACGTTGCATCCGAGCATTTTCCACAAGCCGTTATTATTGGGTCAGATACCATTGTTGTATGCGATGATCTTATTCTCGGAAAGCCTAAAAATATGAATGAAGCAAAACTAATGTTAAGAAAACTCTCGGGAAATATACATTCAGTATATACAGGCGTAGTGATTAAGCATGATGCCAAAATAGAAACTTTTTTTGAAAAAACAGATGTAGAATTTTGGGAGTTAACAGAAACTGATATTCAACATTATATTAAGAGTGGAGAGCCCTTTGACAAAGCAGGTGCCTACGGCATACAGGGGCAGGGAGCCTTCCTCGTAAAATCTATTACAGGAGATTATTATTCTGTCGTTGGTCTTCCAATTTCCCGTCTATACCGGAGCCTGACAAAATTTGGGCTAACCATTCCTCCCAATTAGACTGAAAAGGAGGAAATTGTATTTGAAAACCGAAACCTTAATGATTCGTGATTTTCCAATCGATGAGCGTCCTCGTGAACGTCTTATCAACAATGGAGCAGAAAGTTTGTCAAATCATGAATTATTGGCGATTTTATTAAGGACAGGCACTAAATCCGAATCGGTCATACAATTGGCTAATCGACTTTTAACCCAATTTGGCGGACTCATGTGGCTAAAGGATGCAGCACTTGAAGAAATGACTAACTTAAAAGGAATTGGAAAAGCGAAAGCTGTGCAAATTGCAGCTGCAGTTGAGTTAGGCAGAAGAATCAGCAATCTATCTTATGATGAAAGATATGTAATTCGAAGTCCGGAAGATGGGGCAAATTACGTTATGAATGATATGCGTTTTCTTACACAAGAACATTTCGTTGCCCTGTATTTAAACACTAAAAACCAAGTCATCCATCGTCAAACAATCTTCATAGGCAGCCTGAACGCCAGCATCGTTCATCCTCGCGAGGTGTTTAAAGAAGCGATTCGACGCTCGGCAGCTTCTATTATATGTCTGCATAATCATCCATCAGGCGACCCATCACCTTCCCGCGAAGATATTGAAGTGACAAAGCGGTTAGTCGAATGTGGAAAATTGGTAGGAATCGAGCTCCTTGATCATTTAATCATCGGCGATAAAAAATATGTCAGTATGAAAGAAAAAGGGTATATGTGACACTAGGATTTTAAAAAATGATAAGATATAATTAGATTTGTGATTTTTATAAGTAATGTTGATGAATGATGAGTTAATATTGATGGAATACGAATTAAAAATGTAAAAAATGCTGTATTGGACAGGCTATAGAATAAACCTTAATCATTTTTGAAAGTATAGGGAGCAGATGCGTATATACATGCATTTGGCATGAGAAAGGGAGATACATTCATGTTTGGATTTGGAACGAAAGACCTTGGAATAGATTTGGGAACTGCCAATACACTTGTCTTTGTAAAGGGAAAAGGAATTGTATTACGTGAACCTTCAGTTGTTGCCTTACAAACTGATTCAAAAAAAATTGTGGCAGTAGGAAATGACGCAAAAAATATGATTGGTCGAACTCCAGGACATATTGTCGCGCTTAGACCTATGAAAGATGGGGTTATTGCCGATTATGAAACAACTGCGTCTATGATGAAATACTATATTAAACAGGCGACGAAAAGAAAAGGGTTCTTTGGTGGAAAACCGCATGTAATGGTTTGTGTTCCATCTGGAATCACAGCTGTGGAACAAAGAGCTGTCCTGGATGCTACTAAGGAAGCTGGGGCAAAAGAAGCTTATACAATTGAAGAGCCATTTGCTGCAGCAATTGGAGCTAATCTACCTGTATGGGAACCAACCGGAAGTATGGTCGTTGATATTGGCGGAGGGACTACAGAAGTTGCTGTTATTTCCTTGGGCGGAATTGTAACGAGCATGTCAATCCGAGTCGCCGGTGATAAAATGGACGAATCCATTATTTCGTATATTCGAAAATCGTATAACTTATTAATAGGTGATCGGACTGCGGAAGCAATTAAATTAGAAATAGGAGCAGCTGGAGGAACAGATGGAATCCCTCCTATGGAAATTCGTGGTCGTGACTTATTAACTGGACTTCCTAAAACGATAGAAATAACTGCCGAAGAAATATCAGAGGCACTTAGAGACACTGTTAGTGCCATCATCGATGCTGTCGTAAATACGTTAGAAAAAACTCCTCCTGAGCTTGCAGCCGATATAATGGATCGCGGAATTGTGCTTACTGGTGGAGGTGCCCTGCTTCATAATTTGGATAAGATTATTAGTTATGAAACAGATATGCCCGTTTTAATCGCAGATGATCCGCTTGATTGTGTTGCTATAGGTACTGGAATTGCATTGGAACATATTCATCTATTTAAAAATAAAGTAAAAGATATGCGTTAAGAACTACTTGCGCCGTTTTTACGGCGCTTGCGTTTTTACAGTGCTTATTGACGAAAAGTTGTAAAAGTAAGTCTAACTACAGTACTTGAATTTTTTTAATGAATAACATAATGAAAGAAAAATTTTTTTAGTGTCTAGCTTCTAAGTTATCGACTTACAACTAAAACCATCAATTCCTAATGTTTTCGTCGATGGACTTATATTATTGTACGTTGATAAGCAAGACGCTTAGGCTTTTTATATGAGGTGTAAATCATGTCACACTTTTTTTTAAACAAACGTCTGATTATCCTACTTATCAGCATTATTATTCTAGTGTCTTTAATTGGTTTTTCTTTGAGAGATAGAGAGAATATTACACGTCCAGAGCAATTTGTAAAAGACGTTGTTGGATTTGGTCAATCACTTATTTCGAAGCCAGCGCAGGGAATTGCGAACTTTTTTGGTAATGTTCAAGATCTTCAAAATACATACACAGAAAATAAAAAGCTGAAGGCCCGATTAGAAGGGCTGGCAAAGCTTGAAAAGGAAATATCGGATTTAAAAAGAGATAATGAAGAATTACGAAATGTATTAAATAAAACGGATAATCTCCGTGATTATAAAGCAATTCAAGCAACGGTCATCAGTCGAGCACCAGATCGTTGGTTTGAAAAAATTACGATTGATAAAGGGAGTAAAAGCGGCGTTAAAACCGATATGGCTGTTATGACGGCGAAAGGGTTGGTCGGTAAAGTCGTAAGTACTTCTCCTATGGCCGCTACTGTTGAACTTCTTAGTTCTGATAATAAAAAAAATAGAGTTGCCGCTGAAATACAAGGAAAAGAGAATGTTTTCGGGCTCATCGATGGCTATGATAAAGAAAAGAAAATGTTAATCATGAAAGACATCGTAATCGATCAAGAAATTAAGGAAGGGCAGAATGTCGTTACGTCTGGTCTTGGAGGTGTCTTTCCAAAAGCACTTGATATCGGTAAAGTGAAAGAAGTTGCAGTCGACCGTTTTGGATTAACGCAGACTGCCTATGTTGAACCTTCTGCTGAGTTTTACGGTTTTGAGCATGTATTGGTCATTGATCGTAAAATGAAAAATGCTAAGGATCAAACGAAGGAGGGGGAATGATGAAACGCTGGATTCTCCCCTTCCTTTTAACGTTTACTTTTTATTTTGAGAGTGTATTTGTAGAGTTTTTGCCAGAAAAAATATTTGGACATGTTTGGATCCTTGTCCCTCGTTTTTTAATCATATTGCTTATGATTATGGGAATGAATTATTTTAGAAATCGTACGCTTATTTATGCAGCTGTTTTCGGGTTGTTATTTGATATGTATTATAACGAAATAATTGGTGTTTATTTAGTGTTATTTCCCATTGCAGTGTATATATCAGCAAAATTAATGAAGTATATTTTTTCAAACTTTTTTACAGTATTCTTACTATCGATGATAAGCCTATCGCTCGTTGAAACACTAATATATGGAATGAATATTCTCGTGTTGCGAAAACATATGGATTTTAATGAGTTTGCAACGATTCGATTAGTGCCAACACTTATTTTGAATGCTATATTTTTCTTTATTATTTATTTTCCATTCAATAGATTTTTAATGAATCGGAAAAAAGAAGAGATGAATGAATAAATTTTTCTGAAATAAGAGGAAAATCGATGTAGTTTGTCGAATTTAGCAATAGATATACAGATAAATTGAGGTAGTATTGAAAGGAGATATGAGGGCACTTTTTGCAGGTTTAGTCTCCTTGCCCGTAACGCATGAAAAACAGACAAAATGTTATGATAAAAGGAACAAAGAGCGGTCTTTCATTACAATTAAATGATCGCTGTTCATATGAGGATCTATTGATAGAGTTGGAAGAAAAACTTGCAGATTTGCAGGGGGTGGATACAGACAGCCCTCTTATTTCTGTACGCATTCTTTCAGGCAATCGCTATCTAAATTCTGATCAACAAGAACAATTGAAAGAAATGATACGCAAGAAACAAAATTTAATAGTTGAAGAGATAGAAAGCAATGTAATAACAAAGACGGAAGCAAAGCGCATGATAGATGAACAGGAAGTGACTTCAGTCGCGACTGTCGTAAGATCTGGTCAAATATTAGAAGTACCAGGTGATTTATTGCTTGTCGGTGATGTTAACCCTGGTGGCACTGTCAGGGCAGCTGGAAATATCTTTATTATGGGCACTCTAAAAGGCATTGCCCACGCAGGCTTTACAGGAAGAAATGAAGCCGTGATCGTAGCTTCATTTATGACTCCGTCCCAGCTTAGAATATCTGATTGTATTAGCCGAGCTCCAGATCATTATGATAAAGAGGATCATCATTTAATGGAATGTGCTTATATAGATGCAAGACACCAAATTGTCATCGATCGATTACAGATTTTAAAACATATACGACCGAATATTACTAGATTAAAAGGGGGACAATACAATGGGTGAGGCAATTGTAATAACTTCGGGTAAAGGAGGAGTCGGAAAAACTACAACTTCGGCCAACCTGGGGACAGCTCTTGCCCTACAGGGTAAAAAAGTATGTCTTATAGATACCGATATTGGTCTAAGAAATCTAGATGTAGTACTTGGTCTAGAAAATCGCATTATATACGATTTAGTAGATGTTGTTCAAGGAAGATGCAAGCTGCATCAAGCGATTGTGAAAGATAAAAGATTTGAAGATAAGTTATTTCTACTTCCTGCAGCACAAACTAGCGATAAAACGGCTGTAGCACCAGACCAAATGAAAAAACTCGTTAATGAAATGAAACCCGAGTATGATTACATATTAATAGACTGTCCTGCCGGAATTGAGCAAGGATATAAAAATGCAGTTGCTGGAGCTGATAGGGCAATTGTCGTTACTACACCCGAAATTTCTGCAGTACGAGACGCAGACCGAATCATTGGATTGTTGGAAAAAGAAGAAAATATCGAGCCGCCAAAATTAATCATCAATCGTATCCGCAGTCAGATGATGAAAGATGGGGATGTGCTGGATGTTGACGAAATTGCTCAACACTTATCGATCGATTTAATTGGAATTGTACAAGATGATGTCGATGTAATCAGATCTTCTAATCAAGGCGAGCCGATTGCACTAGACCCGAACAGCAAGGCATCCCTCGCCTATCGAAATATTGCGAGAAGAATTTTAGGAGAATCCGTACCTCTCCAATCCCTCGATGATGAGAAAACAGGAGTCTTTGCAAAACTGAAAAAGCTATTTGGTGTCGGGGCAAAATAATTATAGAGAACCATACGTTCAATTTATTTTGAATGTGTGGTTCTTTTTATTTGTAAAGCATATTCTCAAAGGACAAGTCATAGTTTAATACAAATAATAAAGGGAGATGGGGGAGAATGAGTAGAAGAGCCGATGAAATCAGGAAGCGAATCAGTAAACGGAGAAAACAATATAATCCAAACAGGGAGAAGTTTAGTCCAACTACTTTTATTGATGATGAATTCGAGTCACCTATATATGAATCTAGCCCTAAAGAATCCCTTCATCCACTTTGGAATCGTGATATCTTTTTGTTTAAGATTCTTGTATCTGCTGTCCTTGTTCTTGTTGTCGCCGTTATGTTCCAATCCACTTCGCCTAAACTTGATTCAATCAAAATAGGTGTTAAAAAAACGATGGAGAAAGAATTTCAATTTGCGGCGGTTGCTGATTGGTATGAAAAGCAATTTGGAAAACCTCTGGCACTACTTCCTCCACTAGAAAAAGAAAAATCAGCTAATGCCGATAAAGAAGCTGACTATGCTATGCCAGTATCAGGAACAATATTAGAGGATTTTTCTGTAAATGGGAAAGGGATTATTTTGCAGACAGGAACTAATGCCAAAGTTGAAGCAATGACAGCAGGAGTCGTAATATTTGCTGGCCCTAAAGAAGATATTGGTCAAACCGTTATTATCCAACATCCGGATCATTCTGAAACATGGTATGGGATGTTAGATAAAATTTCTGTAAAACCACGTGAACAAGTAGAAGCAGGAAAAAATCTCGGCATTGTATCAACTGGGAAAAAAGAAATGACTGGAGAATTTTATTTTGCCATTAAACAAAATGATAAGTTTATTGATCCTATTCAGGTGATGAAATTTGAATAAATATGGCATGCTTTTAAAGGGAGTCCAAATTCACCCATTGTTTTGGGTAGTTGCAGGGATTGCCATTATTACAGGTCATTTTTGGCAATTATTATTTTTATTTATGATCGTTTTTATTCATGAAATCGGACATGCTGCAGCTGCTGCTCATTTCGGATGGAAAATTAAGCGGATATTGATATTGCCATTTGGCGGTATATGTGAGGTGGATGAACATGGAAATCGTCAAATAAATGAGGATTTAATCGTAATCCTCGCAGGGCCACTGCAACATATAATCATCGCTGCTGTAGTCCCCGTCCTTGTGATGCTATCTTTTTTACCTGCTGATTTTGCCAAACAAATATCGCTGTATAATATCATGATACTATTGTTCAATCTAATTCCAGTCTGGCCATTGGATGGAGGAAAATTGGTTCAACTTTTCCTTTCCACGCGACACCCTTATATAAAAGCATGTAGATTATCGTTAATGAGTTCTTTTATTGTTTTGCTATTCCTACATGCAATACTCCTTCTTTTTTATCCATTTAATATAAATGTCTGGCTTATACTACTGTATTTGGATATTACTTTATGGACTGATTGGAAACAGCAAGGCTATGTTTTTATGCGATTTTTATTGGAAAGACATTATGGAAAAAACATAACTTTTTCCCAATTGCAGCCAATCGAAGCGAGAGGGGAGGATTATTTGCATGAAGTGTTGGAGAAGTTTAAACGTGGGTGTAAACATTTAATCTATGTCGGAGGAAGAAATAGAAGTCTGGGAAAATTGGATGAAAATGAAATTCTTCATGCTTATTTTACAGAGAAACGGGTTAGTGCACAGCTAAAGGATCTAGTATACGATGATTGACTACAAATAAATAGATAGCTAAAGTATAAGTACTGGCAAATGCCAGTTTTATTTTTTATTGCGGGTGATTGGAGAATGAATGCAATATTTATTGATACAAAAACAGCTGAAAAAAGATTTGCCGTAAAAGAAGATGGAATCGTTACAAGGTTCTTTGTGGAGCAGCCGAGTGATGTTTCGGAAGTTGGCAATATTTATTTAGGAAGAGTAGAAAGTGTAAAAACGGGAATGAATGCCGCTTTCGTTGATATTGGCAAAAAAAAGAATGGCTTCTTGCAAAAGGATCAGCTTCCAGCTTTTATTCATTCTACTGATCCTCGAAAGAAAGAGATGCCTATTTCCAAATTTATTACAGAAGGTGAAAAGCTCCTTGTTCAAGTTAAAAAGGATGAAACTGGTTTGAAAGGTGCTTTGTTAACGGCCATTATTGAAATACCTGGTGAAAAATCTATTTATATGCCTGAAGGAAAATATATCGCGGTTTCGAAAAAAGCGGATGAATCCATTAGAAATAAATGGCGAGAAATCGCTCTCAATCATAAGGGTGATAGAGAAGGTTTTATTATTCGTACGGAAGCATTTTCGTGTGATGAAGAAGAGTGGAAGCAAGAAGTTAATCAGCTTAAAGACACATATGCATCTATTCAAAAAATGAAAAACTCCGCGAAGGCTCCAACATTACTGATGAAAAAATCATTGTTTGATGATGAAATCACTCGCGAAATAATGCGTCTTAATAATGGGGACCTTTATTACAATGACAAAAAAGTGTTGGAGCGGATAAATAAATTCCTTCCTGATGAATTGAAGTGGAACGTCATTTTTCATCAAGAGAAGGAAGGGATTTTTTCAAAATACGGTCTTGAAAGTGATTTGGAAAAAGCTTTAAAACCAATCGTTTGGTTATCTAATGGTGCCTATATAGTAATTAATGAAACAGAAGCGGCTGTCATAATCGATGTAAATACAGGGAAATTCACAGGAAAACAAGCTGTTAGAGAGACGGTTGTTCAAACGAATACGTTAGCTGCAAAGGAAATTGCCAGACAAATGCGCCTCCGCGATTATAGTGGAATGATTTTAATTGATTTTATCGATATGGAAATGAATGAGGATAAAAGAAAAGTGCAGAAAATATTGGAGGAACAGCTGAAAAAAGATCCGAAGCAAACCCGTGCTGTCGGCTTTACACCTCTTGGAATATTTGAAGTAACAAGAAAACGGACTCGACAACCACTTTCTAAAACATTGAAGACGAAATGTTCTGCCTGTAATGGAACGGGACTGGTGGAAAGTCCTGAAACGATGGCATTTCGACTAGAACGGGAGCTGTTTGAAACATCTACAGATGACCACGAGGCCGTTTTGATAGAAATTGATAAAAAAACATTGGATACGTTTAAAGGAGAAGGGAATCGTCATCTTGGAAGAATTGAAGAACAAATACATGTAAAAATCTTTTTTAGAATCATTCAATCTGAAATATTTTTCTATCATATTCGACAATTTGGAACGGTAGATGAGATAAAAGCGAAAGCTGTTGACATGCATAGTGGCATATGATAGTATTTTCATGTTAGTTTGTAGCACCCGTGCTACAACCGCGCAGCACAGGTACATAAGATTTTGACCTTGTCAAAACACCTGAATCTGGCGAGTCTTAGTCTAATAGGGAGGTGCAGTTATGTACGCAATCATTGAAACTGGTGGTAAGCAATTAAAAGTTGAAGAAGGTCAAGCAATCTACATTGAGAAATTAGATGCAGTTGAAGGTGATACTTTCACTTTTGACAAAGTTCTATTTGTAGGCGGCGATAATGTAAAAGTAGGCAGCCCATTTGTAGAAGGTGCTACTGTTACAGCTAAAGTTGAAAAACAAGGCCGTGCGAAAAAAATTGTTGTCTTCAAGTACAAAGCAAAGAAAAACTACCATAAAAAACAAGGTCATCGTCAACCATATACAAAAGTTGTTGTTGAAAAAATCAACGCATAAGGCGGATGTCTTATGATTTTTGTTAACGTTGAAAAGACGCTTGATGGTAGAATCAGATCCTTCACGATGGATGGGCACGCTAATTTCGCAGATAAAGGGCAAGATATCGTTTGTGCCGGAGCATCTGCTGTTGCTTTTGGCGCTGTAAATGCGATTATCTCTTTAACGGGTATAGAACCAGAAATCGAACAGTCTGAAAGTGGATTTTTAAAATGTACATTTCCAACTGAATCAACTGGCGAATCCTTTAAGCAGGTTCAACTATTACTTGAAGGTATGATTGTTTCTCTGCAAACGATTGAAAAAGATTACAAAGATTATATAAAAATAACCTTTTCATAAACAGGAGGTGGAACAAATGCTAAGATTGGATCTTCAGTTTTTTGCATCCAAAAAAGGGGTAGGTTCTACTAAAAACGGACGTGATTCAGAAGCTAAACGCCTTGGCGCTAAGCGTGCAGATGGTCAATTTGTTTCTGGTGGATCAATTTTATACCGTCAACGCGGAACAAAAATTCATCCAGGTGAAAACGTTGGCCGCGGCAGCGACGACACTCTTTTTGCTAAAATCGACGGAGTTGTTCGTTTCGAACGCCTAGGTCGTGACAAGAAAAAAGTAAGTGTATATCCAAAGGCACAATAATTTCGGAAAAGCAGAAGCGCCTGTTTATCGTCGATAGGCGCTGCAGCTAGACAATAGTGTAAGAAAAGCTCTAACCCTAAATCGGGTTAGAGCTTTTTTTAACTACCCATAAAATACTACCTCCCATGGCAATATCTGTTATACTATAATAACGATTGAAGTTGGACAGAGAGGAAATAATGATGAATGAATTATTGAATGTAATAAATGTAATTCAAAATACACGGCATGATTGGTTAAATCGAATTCAGTTAATTAAAGCGTATATTTCTCTCGGGAAACTCGATCAAGCAGAGAGAGTTATAAATGAGATTATATTGGACACACAAAATGAAGCAAAATTGACGAATATGAAACTTCCTCAATTTGCTGTCATATTATTAACTCATAATTGGGGGAAATACGCTTTTAAAATTGAATATGAAATTGTTGATAACATTCGAACAGATTTAGTTGAAGATACGGTATTGACAAATTGGACTCAGGCTTTCTTTGATGAGCTTCATCGCAGCGCAAATCCTCTTTCTGAAAATTATTTATATATTACGTTAGAGCAACGTAATGATAATATCCATTTTCAATACCATTATAGTGGGTTATTGGATCATCCATCCCAATTAATCGGATGGTTAACAGAAGAAAAAAGTTTTCCAAAAGACATTACTATACAGGAAGTAAACGATTCAGAATTGGTCATCGATGTTTTATGCTAATTGGATGTTTTAGATTGGAGTGTTAGATGTATGTTCGTAGATCAGGTGAAAGTATATGTTAAAGGTGGAGACGGCGGCAATGGTATGGTTGCTTTCCGTCGTGAAAAATATGTTCCGATGGGTGGTCCGGCAGGAGGCGATGGCGGTAAAGGGGCAAGCGTTATATTTGAAGTAGATGAGGGATTAAGAACCTTGATGGATTTTAGGTATCAGCGTCATTTCAAAGCTCCTCGTGGTGAGCACGGAATGTCTAAAAGCCAACATGGGAAGGGTGCGCCTGATTTAATTGTAAAGGTTCCTCCTGGTACAGTAGTGACGGATGAAGAAACGAAAGAAATCATTGCTGATCTAGTGAATCATGGGCAGCAAGCTGTCATAGCAAAAGGTGGTAGAGGAGGACGTGGAAATATTCGCTTCGCCACACCAGCAAACCCTGCACCTGAAATCGCTGAAAACGGAGAACCAGGACAAGAAAGAAATATTATACTTGAACTAAAAGTTTTGGCTGATGTTGGGCTTGTAGGTTTTCCGAGCGTAGGAAAATCGACTCTCCTTTCTGTTGTTTCTGCCGCCAAACCGAAAATAGCCGAATATCATTTTACTACCATTGTTCCTAACCTAGGGGTCGTCGAAACAGGAGATGGGAGAAGTTTCGTCATGGCTGATCTTCCTGGGCTAATAGAAGGTGCTCACGAGGGAATTGGGCTTGGCCATCAATTTTTACGTCATATTGAAAGGACAAGGGTTATCGTACACGTCATCGATATGTCGGGAATGGAAGGAAGAGACCCATACGAGGATTATTGCACGATCAATCAAGAACTTAAGGAATATAATCTTCGTTTATTGGAAAGGCCGCAAATTATAGTTGCCAACAAAATGGATATGCCTGAAGCGGAGAAAAATTTGGAAGTTTTTAAACAAAGGCTTACAGAAGATTACCCAATTTTTCCGATATCAGCCGTCACTCGAAAAGGTTTAAAGGAATTATTATTTGAGGTTGCCGATCAACTTGAAAAAACTCCAGAGTTTCCTCTTTATGAAGATTTGGATGAAGATGAGACAATTAATCGGGTTATATATAAACATGAAAAACCTGAAGATGAATTTTCTATTTCAAGAGATCCTGATGGAAGTTTTGTGATTAGCGGAGCCAAAATTGAACGATTATTTAAAATGACGGATTTTTCACGTGATGAGTCAGTAAGACGGTTTGCTCGCCAATTAAGGGCAATGGGTGTAGATGATGCCCTACGTGAGCGAGGAGCAAAAGATGGCGATACGATACGTCTGCTAGAATTCGAATTTGAATTTGTCGATTAGTTTTCTTTTGCAAAGGGGGGAGTTTAATGGGGAAAAAAGAATATGATCAGAAGTTTTTTTTAGTAAGGGAGGATGTACTTCCAGAAGCAATGAAAAAAACACTGGAGGCAAAAGAACTTATTGAACGTGGGAAATCGGCTTCTGTATGGGATGCTGTCCAGCAAGTAGATTTAAGCCGCAGTGCTTTTTATAAATATCGAGATACAGTTTTTCCATTTCATTTAGTAGTAAAAGAAAAAATTATTTCTTTATTTTTTTTCCTTGAAGACAAACCTGGGGCACTTTCTAAACTGCTTGGAACGGTGGCTGCTCACTTCTGTAATGTATTAACAATCCACCAAACGATTCCATTGCAAGGTCGGGCAAACGTCACGCTGTCACTTGACGTAACAAATATGTCTGGAGATATAGATGAGCTGTTAGTAAATTTAAGAAGATTAGAATTTGTTGATAAAGTAGAAGTTCTAAGCTCTGGCGGATAAAAACTGAGACCCAAATAATATGGGCCTCAGTTTTTTTATTGCTTACTAGGAAGCTATATTCAACTCCGCTTTTGGTTAATCCAATAATATCCCTGCAGCATTCAAAGCCTCTTCTGCTTTTTTTATTGTGTCTTCACTTGGAGCCATTAAAGTATGTAAATGAATGCCAGATGTTAAGTCAGCCAATAAGGATGCGTTTGTTTTTGATAACTTTTCTAGAAAAGCCCGAACCTCTTGTCGATTCGAAACCATAATAGAAGCCGTTAGATCTCCATATACAGGATGCTCCACTTTCACGTCTTTTACAGTTATTCCATGATCTACTAAGATGTTTAACTCTTCTTCCGCTTGCTCGCGTGTATGAACACAGGCAATCGTTTTTTCAACCGTTTGATTAATAGGATTAATATTCATATACATGTATCCTTGGCTTGTAGCAATGATGGGCTCGTCACGTGCTTTTAATAAAGTAATATCTCCAACAATGACTTGTCTGCTAACATTCGCTATTTGAGCTAGCCGACTCCCCGTTATCGGTACAGTACTACTTTTCAATAAAGAAAGCAGCATGTTTCTTCTCTCATCACCAAGAAGCTTTTTAGTTTCTTCCTCCATTTTAAAACCCTCCGTTCCTATCCTGTCTATATTGAATAATACCATATTTTGAAAATCTTTTTGATGAAATGAATCGCCTA
>NZ_JAIAZY010000020.1 GCF_019459225.1 Bacillus sp. IITD106 | reverse complement strand
CAAAAAATTGTATTGGCTGGTTTTATTTGCTGTGCACATTTTTGAAAACAAAAATGAAAACAAAGGGTTTTATTATCTTCGGACCCAATTTCCAGTGAAATTTTTACAAAACCTCAAAAAATGGCCTAGTTATTCCGAGAGGCTATTAAAAGAATGAGTGAATTAAGTTAAAGATTTCTTATCAACTGATAAATGTTCCTTTTCATACTTATTATTCATCCATATCGCTAATTGAATAGCAAAGGCATCATGAAAATTTTGTGGATCATAGCCACTTTCTTGTTTAATTTTATTCAGTCGATAAATTAGTGTATTTCTATGAATGTATAGTTTTTCAGCTGCATCTTTAATATTTAAACTACAATCGAAAAAAACTTGTAATGTTTCTACATAACTTTTGAGATTTTTTTGTAATATTCTGTCACGAAATGGTTTAGAAAATCTTGAATCAATCTGATTAACAAGTGCTTTTGCTTCTACATCGACATAAGGAATAATTTTATGTTCAGAATCACTCATTTCTAGTGCAATTTCACACTCTTTGTATCCATTTGGAATGCCTTGTATATTTTGAACAATTGTACTATATGCAAGCCGCATTTGAATTTTTTGTATTTTAAACTCTTTGACAATTTCATTAAGCTTAAAGGTAACTTTATCGTATGTTAAAGCAGTAGAAATAATTATTAGCTTATTTATATTGATAAATCCTGCAATTACATTTTGTTCACCTATAATTTCTTCAATTCTTTTTATTAATAAACTTCTGGAAAAAGATGAATCTCCAATTTCTATTAAACAAATTATAAAAGGCGCTTCCATTTTCAGGTCTAATAGACTAAGCCTTCGGTCTATACGTTCATTATTTTGGTTTTCCATTAATAGTTCTTCAATAATCATATCTTTTGTCCTTTGACGCCACTCGGATTGTGAAGTCATATATGCTTGTTTGACCATTAATTCTGTCATCATTTGAACCAAAATACCGCGGTTACCAATTTCTTCTGGATCACCAGTTATACCTATGACTCCTATTATATTATCTTGGAAATATATGGGGAGATTTATCCCAGTTAAAGTTCCTCTTAGCATTTTTTTATTATTTTCAGTAATTTCAACTGGCAAATTTGTTTGAACTACCTTCAGTGCCCCTTCATGTATATAGTTAATGCGTGATGGGTCCCCAGATGCAATAATTATGCCTTTATCATTCATAATATTAATGTTAAGTTTTAAAACTTTTGAAGCCTCTTTTACAATCATTTCACCAATCTCTCTTGTAATCATGGTTTCACCTTCCTTCTTTATTTGGATATTCAATACAAAAAAAAGCGATTAATAATATATTAATTTATATACTAAGCATAAAGACTCGTGCTTGCAAGACTAGTATAGTAATAAATACATAGAAAACATGCAAGCGCTTGCCAATTGGGAGAGGGTTTAAATAAAGATTGTAATTGCACCAGATTCATTTAAAGGAAGTATAACAGCTAAAGAAGCTGCAAAGGCAATTGAAAAAGGAATAAAAAAGGCGTTTCCACATGCAGAGACAATCTTATTTCCAGTTGCTGACGGAGGAGAGGGTACAATGGAGACTCTAGTATCCGCAACAAAAGGGCGTTTTATCACGACTGTAGTAAAAGGTCCCCTCGGAAAACCAGTAGAGGCACAGTATGGTGTTTTGGGAGATAATTTCACTTGCATTATTGAAATAGCCAGTGCCTCTGGCTTGTATTTGGTTGACAAGAATGAAAGAAATCCAATGCTTACCACTTCTTATGGAGTAGGAGAATTAATAAAACACGCATTAGAAGAAGGCTACAGAAATTTTATTCTGGCTCTTGGAGGTTCCGCAACTAATGATGGCGGTGCTGGCATGCTTCAAGCTTTGGGAATGCAGCTTCTCAATGAAGAAAATGAAGAAATTGGTTTTGGAGGACAGGAATTAAAACTACTTCAAACTATTTCATGTACAAACTTTGATCAAAGAATTAAAGAGTGTAGTTTTTTAATTGCATCTGATGTTGAAAACCCTTTTATAGGAGTTCAAGGTGCGTCAAAAATATTTGGTCCCCAAAAAGGAGCTACCAAAGAAATGACGCATATACTCGATGAAAATCTTAGCCATTTCGCAGATATAATTGAGAAAAAAATTGGGCTTCGCATTCATAATTTGCGAGGAGCTGGGGCTGCAGGTGGAATCGGCGGGGTAGTCCAAGCATTTTTTCCTTCCACAATTGAAAGAGGTATTGACATCGTAATTGAATATTCAAAAATTGAACAGGCTCTGAAAGACGCAAGTCTTGTTATTACAGGGGAAGGACAAGTTGATCATCAAACAGCTTTTGGAAAAACAGCTATGGGCATAGCGCAAATTGCTGAAAAAAATAATATACCGACTATTATTTTAGCTGGTTCAATAGGAGATAAAATTGAGAAGCTCTATGATCTTGGTATTATCAGTGTTTTTAGCATAATCAACAAACCAATGACACTTGAACTTGCAATGAGTGATGCAGCAAGTTTATTGGAACAAACCGCTGAACAAGTATCCCGTACATATTATTCAAATATGAAATTTACAAATCAATACAATTGAAAGTTTATAAGCTAGTAGGTGATTAGAGGAGGTGAGTAACTTTAAAAAAGTTGAATGCTGAAGAAAAAAATAAATTTTGAAAGGGAGAAGATAAAATGAGTGAAGCAACTAGAGAAGAACTTTTGGAATTGTATAAAGATTTACGTGTGGCTGATGTCCGCGATGGAATGGATTGGGTTGGAATGCATGGATATGGAACAGTTGATAAAAAATTCCGACCTCTTTTCCGTACAAGAGTAGTAGGAATCGCTAGAACAGCTAGATACGTACCCTTTGAAGGCCCAATGACAAGAAAAACAGGTGATGAATATACAGTGTGGTCCAACTGGTATTACGGTAATGTTTGTACCTATCCATGGGGTGACGACATTGAAGAAGGAGACTTCATCTGTATTGATGTAGCGGGTGTTGATGTTGGATTAATGGGTTCAGAAAATGTTTTAAAGTACAAAAAAATGGGTGCTAGGGCTTATTTATTAAATGGTGGTGGAATTCGTGATACGGATGAGGTCATTTTGCAAGGGATTCCAGTCTGGTCTGAGTTTGTTTCACAAGGAATGGACCAAGGACGTCTTCGATTCTGTGAAAAAGACACTCCAATTGCAATTGGAGGAGTGGCCATCTATCCAGGAGATGTAGTTGTAGCAGACAATGATGGAGTAATTGTTGTACCTAAGAAAATGGCTTTAGATGTAGCAAAGTATGCTCACCAAGAGAATGCGAATGACAGAGTTAATAGAAGAAAAAATTATGAAGCTCTTGGTTGGGAATTAGACAATACGGTGAAATAAATTGATGGTTGGTCGAGAGAGGTGTGACCTCTCTCGATAAATAAAAAAGGAGGAAATGATTCATGGCAATCAAACATGTCGGGTTTATTGGACTAGGCGCAATGGGATTACCGATGGCAAAAAACCTCATTAAAAATAACTTTGTTTTACATGTGTCTGCCCATAGAAATCGAAATCCGATTGAAGAAGTTAAAAGTTTAGGAGCAATTGAGCATTCTTCACTTTCTGATGTTGCAAAAAATAGTGATGTATTAATCAGTATTTTACCTACAGATAAAGAAATAGAAAGCGTTCTTCTAAAAGATGGAATTTTAAACAATTTGAAAAAAGATAGCATTTTACTAGAGATGACATCTGGTTCACCAGGAATGATGAAAAAAGTTGAGGAAGAATATAGAAAACGTGGGATCCAAGTATTAGATGCACCAGTTAGTGGAGGTACCGCAGGAGCCGAGAGTGGTACTTTAACGGTGATGGCAGGTGGTAAAAAGGATGTATTAGAGCAAGTTTGGCCGGTAGTAGATGCAATGGCAAAACAAATTTATCTTGTAGGAGCAAATGGAGCAGGAAAAGCAATTAAAGCAATTAATCAAATGTTGGCAGGTATTCATATGGTTGCAACTGCCGAGGCCTTTTCGTTAGCTGATGAATTAGAAATCGATAAAGATATGATGAAGCGAGTGATTGAAAATAGCTCAGGTGCATCTTGGATGTTTTCAAATAAAATAGATACGTTGATTAGTCAGGACTTCACACCAGGCTTTAAGCTTAGCCTTATGAAAAAGGACGTAAAAATCGCAGTGGATGAAGGTAAAGAACTCGAATTACCTATCGCTAGAAAAGCATTAGAGTTATACGAGGAATCAATCAATGACTTGGGAGAATTAGACTTTTCTGCAATAAGTAAAAAATTGGTGAAGGGATAAATGAGAGATATGGAGAATATTGGATTCCAAATATTACCATTGAAACACCGTGTAAGTCAGAATTTGATTGATCGCTTTCATAGTATAGCAACCCCCCTATTAAGTGATAATATGAACCGCATACAAGGTGCAAGTGCAGATCTAGTGCCTATGCATTCTAATGGTAGACTTGTTGGTTCAGCATTAACCGTACGTACTCGAGCAGGTGACAATCTACTGGTGCATAAAGCAATTGATCTTGCTTTACCTGGAGATGTCATCGTTGTTGATGCTGGTGGAGATATGAATCAGGCGATAATCGGTGAAATTATGATGCGATTAGCCCAAAAAAAAGGGATTGCGGGATTTGTCATTGA
The DNA here is from genome assembly GCF_019459225.1 of Bacillus sp. IITD106. GTDB lineage: Bacteria > Bacillota > Bacilli > Bacillales > Bacillaceae_C > Lederbergia. The sequence continues at coordinate 67,587 of NZ_JAIAZY010000020.1, read as the reverse complement.
TGGAGCAATCCGTGATTCAGATGCTTTTAAAAGAAAAAATTACCCTTGTTTTGCAAAAGGAGCGACTCATAGAGGACCTTACAAAGAGGGACCAGGGGAAATCAACACAGCCATTACAATAGGCAATATGGTTGTCCATCCTGGAGACATTATTGTAGGGGATAATGACGGTGTTGTAGCAGTTCCGCAACAATATTCTGAGAAAATTTTAGAGTTAGCACTTGCTCAAGAAAAACAAGAAAAAAAGACTTTCGAGCAAATTGAAAAAGGTACGTTTGATCGCTCATGGGTAGATGAGACGCTTCGGCAAAAGGGATGTGGGTCTGTTTGAGCCGAAAATTTAAATGGAGAAACTTACAAAAATATTGTACAGATTTATTTCAAAAAGCAGGATTATCCGAAAATGATGCTCATATTGTTGCTGAATCTCTTGTTTTAGCAAACCTACGTGGAGTGGACTCGCATGGTGTCGTGAGAGCCGATATATATTTGCGTAGATTGGAAGCTGGAATGATTGATATTCATTCAGAAATGGAAGTTTCAAATGAGGGACCTATTACTCTTCTAGATGGTAATAATCAAATCGGAGCGATTGTTGGAACAAAAGCACTTGAAATAGCAATTGAAAAGACAAAAAACTATGGTACTTCCATCGTAGGGGTTAAGGAATCCAATCACTTTGGCACATGTGCATATTATCTTAACAAAGCTATTCAAAACGACATTATTATGATAATCATGTCTAACGCTTCGCAAACGATGCCTCCTATTGGCGGAGTTAGACCATTTATTGGAACAAATCCCTTTTCAATTGGAGTTCCAGCTGGAAAGCATTTTCCGTTTATTCTTGATATGGCAACGAGTGTTGTTGCGAGAGGGAAAATTATTCATGCGGCAGAAAAGGGCGAAGAAATACCAGATACTTGGGCAATTGATAAATACGGAAATCCAACTACTAATGCAGATGAAGCGCTGGAAGGCTCGGTTATGCCAATGGGAGGTCCCAAAGGATATGCTCTCTCTATGTTTATAGACATATTAAGCGGAGTTTTAACTGGTGCAGGATTTGGAAAATACGTACATAACATGTATGAAAATTGGGAAGAGCCTCAGAATGTAGGCCATTTCTTTATTGGAATTGATATAAAAAGGTTTATGCCAATTGACACCTTTAAAAAAAGAATAGATCAATATTTTGATGAAATAAAAGCTGAACCGAAAGCACCTGGCGTAAAAGAAATTTTCATTCCTGGTGAAATAGAATCTAGAAATGTAATGGATCGAATGAAAAATGGTATCGAACTACCACATTCTATAGAAGAAGAACTAAAAAAATGGGGAAAACGGTATCATTTAAACATAGATGAGTATGATTTGAAGCTCAAGGAAACATCCAAATAAAAAGGTGGCAGAATTACATATGAATCGAATATTTAGATATGAAATCCCGACAGCGATTGAATTTGGAAACGGTGCAATTAAGGCATTACCAGAACATATTAACGTGCTGGAAGGCTCCAAGGTCCTAATTGTGACTGACCCAGGGGTTGAAAAGGCAGGTTTACCTGATATAGTCAAGTCCGTTTTGAAAAAAGCAAACATACCATACAGTTTGTTTAATAAAGTGGAACCTGACCCAGATATTGACGGTGTTATGGAAGGGAAAAAATTAGCAAGTGAAGAAAACTGTGACATAGTCGTTGGAATAGGTGGGGGCAGCTCCTTAGATACAGCAAAAGCGATCGGCCTCATGTTAGGTAATGGTGGGCATATTAGAGATTATGTAGGGATAAATAAAGTACCAAATAAAGGGAAACCCGTTATTGCTATTCCAACAACTGCGGGGACCGGAAGTGAACTAACCATTTGGTCTGTATTAACGGATAAGCAAAACAAAGTCAAATTAAGTGTTGGAAGTACCTTTAATTGTCCGGACCTTGCCTTATGTGATCCGGAATTAACGGTGACTCTTCCAGCTAAAATAACTGCAGCCACAGGGATGGATGCCCTTACACACGCTTTAGAATCATATGTAAACAAAGCTACACAACCTATTTCTGAAGGATTATCATTACAATCAATGGAGATGATTCATAGAAGTTTAAGAACTGCAGTAGCACAAGGAAATCATTTGCAAGCGAGATACGATATGTTATTAGCCAGTTCAATTGCCGCAATGGCTTTTAACTCTACAAGATTAGGGTTAGCCCATGCATTGGCAATTCCATTAGGTGCACATTTTCATATTCCTCACGGTGTAGTAAATGCAATTTTGTTACCTGAAGTCATGGAGTTTAATGTTGTTGGCAATATTGATAAGTTTATTAAAATAGCCAAGTTATTTGAGATGCCAGTTGAAGGGATGTCACCTCGCGAAGCTGCATATCAATCTGTTATCGCAGTTCGACAACTAAAAACCGACGTTGGGATCCAGGAAACTTTAAGCGATTATGGTGTGACAGAACAGAATCTAGACCTTATCGCCAAAGAAGCAATGGAATCCGGAAATGTCCCTGTAAATCCACGGCAAGCAACAATAGAGGATTTAAAACAAATTTGCCGTTCCGCAATGAGAAACAGATTGAATAAGGAGGGAGGAATAATAAATGACCAATACAATGCGAGATTGGATTGAAAAAGAGTCTGGTATGCATTATAAAAATTTTATCGATGGAGAATGGGTTGCAAGTAAAGATGGAAAAACATTTGAATTGAATGAATCAGCATTTCCTAATCATATTCTTGGTTATTTTCCAGCCTCCAATGAAAAAGATGTAGAAGATGCTGTAATTGCAGCAGATCAAGCATTTCAAGAATGGAAAAATTCGCCTGCATCGACAAGAGCAAGACTATTATATAGATTTGCAGATTTACTAGAAGCAAATCAAGAAGAATTAGCATATGTTCTATCTGCAGAGCAAGGAAAAGTACTTTCAGAATCATTTGGAGAAGTGACTAGAGCAGCTGCAGAGGCAAGATTTAATGCCGGCGAGTCGTTCAGGGTGAATGGTGTAACTATTCCCGGTGAAATCCCTGGGGTTACATGTCAGGTCACACCTTATCCAATCGGAGTTGTTGCGGCAATAGCACCATGGAATTTCCCAATTGTAACGCCAGTAAGAAAAATTGCTCCAGCCCTTGCTTATGGATGTACAGTTGTGTTGAAACCATCATCCGATACACCTTGGTCTTCAGTAAAAATTATCGAGTTACTTATTGAAGCTGGATTACCAAAAGGTGTAGTGAATCTCGTAATTGGTTCAGGAAGTAAAGTTGGAAATCCATTAGTAGCTCATCCATTAGTAAAAGGAGTAAGTTTTACGGGTTCAACCAAACTTGGTATCGAAATAAATAAGTTAGCTGCTGGACATTTGGCGAAAACACAACTTGAAATGGGTGGTAAAAATGCGGCAGTAGTTCTTGATTATGCGGATTTAGATTTTGCTGCTGAACAAATTGTAAGTGCAGCTTTTTCATGTACTGGTCAAAGGTGTACAGCAATCAGTCGTGTAGTTGTTCTGAAAAATCAGGAAAAAGAATTAATAGAAAAGTTGAAAATAAAAATGGAAAATATGAAAATCGGTCCAGCATGGGATGAAAAAGCATCTGTAGGTCCGTTAATTAATAAGCAGCAGCATGATTCCATTTTAAAATATATAGAGATAGGTAAAAAAGAAGGTGCCCATCTTGCGTACGGGGGTGTGATCTATGAGTCTAATTTAAACAAAGAAGGTTATTATATTTATCCAACATTATTTACAAATGTTGATAAAAATATGGAAATTGCTAAAGAAGAAGTTTTTGGTCCGGTATTGGTTGTCATGGTGGCCAAAGATGTCCAAGAAGCATTAGAAATAGCAAATGCCACTAATTATGGTCTTGCGGCGTCAGTGTTTACTAATAGTTTATCGGTTTCAAAGAAGTTTGCAGAATTTATTGAAACTGGAATGGTTCACATCAATCATGGAACTGCAAGTCAATCTCATATTCCATTTGGTGGAGTAAAAAATTCAGGATTTGGTGCATTTTCAATAGGGTATTCTAACCAAGATTTCTATACCCATATGAAAGCAATTTATAACAAAGCGTAAATGATAATCAGATTCAAGGGTCAATACTTTTGTGGGAAAATCTTAAATGAAAAAAGGGGTTAATATGATGAGTAAGTACATTAAAAAGTCATTTTTATTTGTGGCTATGCTTTCGCTAATTCTTGTAATAGCTGCTTGTTCTAACGGAGACGGTAGCAATAAATCTACAAATTCTGGATCAAAAGATGAAAAAGTAGAGATTCGTTTTTCATGGTGGGGAGACACTGGAAGAAATGAAGTCTACAATGAAATAGTTGATAGATTTGAAGAGGAACATCCTAATATTACTGTAAAGAGAGAGTTTGGTGGTTGGGGAGACTATTGGGATCGTTTAGCCACACAAATTGCTGGAGGAAACGCACCTGATGTAGTAAGCATGCACCAATTCTACGTTTCTGATTATGCTCGTAGAAATGCTCTATTAAATTTAAATGAATATGTTTCATCAGATACAATTAATCTTACTGATTTTCCAGAATCTGCAGTAGATAGTGGGAAAATTGATGACAATATTTATATGGTAGCTAAAGGTATCACTATGCCTGCTATGGCCTATAATACTGCATTATTTGATGAATTGGGAGTGGACTACCCGGAATTCGATTGGACATGGGAAGACTTTACTGCAAAACTTGTGGAATTAAAAACTGCATTTGGCGATGGGAAGCATTGGGGAATTAATGACATTAGTGGCGGACAGCTACAGCCTATTTTCCGTTACTTTGTTCGGCAAAATGGACAAGATCTATTTACTGAGGATGGTAAACTTGGATTTGAAAAAGAAACTCTTGTAAAGTGGTGGAATATGTGGGATAAACTCCGAAAAGATAATATTGTTCCTGATGCTGCTACAGGCAACGAGTATGATGGGGTTCCATTAGAAGCTAATATGTTTACTACAGGCGTAACTGCTATCACTCAAATACCTGCTAATCAGGTGAATTTATATCAGGATCAAATGAAAGATACAGAAATACGATTGGCTAGAATCCCTTCCGTGAATGGTGGGCCAAATGGTGAATATATTGAAGGTGCATATTTAAGTATAACAGAAAAATCCAAACATCCTAAAGAGGCTGCAATGTTTATTGATTTCTTTATTAACTCAGAAAAATCAGCGGAGTTATTTAAAGTACAACAAGGACCACCTGCTGGAGAAAAAATGTCTGAATTTATTTTAGATTTAATAGACCCAGCTCAAGGTCGAGCAGTAGAATTTATTCAAAAAACTGCTCCATTAGCAGGCCCAGCTCCATATGCACCTACTGGTATTAATGAAGTGGAACAAGCCTTTGCAGATAATTCTGAGGCGATTTCATTTGGTAAGAAGACAGTTGAACAAGCAGCTGAAGATTTTATTAAAGAAGCAGAATCCATTTTGAACAACTAACTAATGTTTTACTAAATTTATAAAAGAATTACTGGATGCAATGGTCAATAAAACATTCAAGACGATTGCATCCACTTTTTTACTAATAATCTTATATTTACGTAAAAATATGTATCATTATGCTAATAGAGGGGTGGCTTTATGTCATATTTTAAAACCTGGTGGAAGAAAAATTGGGCAGGTTATTTGTTTTTAACACCATGGATACTTGGGATTATAGCTTTTACAGCAATACCAATGGGGGCATCATTGTATTTGTCATTTACAAAATATGATATGTTTACCTCTCCGGAATGGATTGGCTTTGATAATTATAGTGCAATGTTCCTAGATCAAAAATGGCAAAGTAGTGTAGTGGTTACATTAAAATATGTACTTATCGGTGTTCCATTACAGTTAGCCTTTGCTTTAGCAGTAGCCATATTGTTGAATCAAGGGATTCGTGGATTGAAATTTTATCGGGCTATCTATTATGTACCTTCCTTATTTGGAGGAAGTGTAGCGATTGCAATCTTATGGCGCCAAATTTTTGGTGGTGATGGGCTTGTAAATAAATTCTTAAACGAATTAGGCATTGACGGTAAGAACTGGATTTCAACACCTGATACGGCATTATATACTCTGATTGTATTAATGATTTGGCAATTCGGTTCTTCAATGATAATCTTTTTAGCTGGTTTGAAACAAGTACCTACAGAGCTTTATGAATCGTCAACTATTGATGGGGCCGGTCCACTTAGGCAATTTTTCTCCATTACTTTTCCTTTGATTACACCGGTTGTGTTTTTTAATTTGGTCATGGGTATTATCGGTGCCTTCCAAGCATTTACACCAGCATATATCGTAAGTGGTGGTACAGGAGGACCGTTAAATTCAACATTATTTTATACACTATATCTTTACCAAAAAGGATTTACGCATTTTCAAATGGGATTTGCATCTGCCTTGGCATGGTTTTTATTAATTTGTATAGCATTAGTTACAGCACTTGTGTTTCTTTCTTCAAAAAAATGGGTGTACTATCAAGAATAGAGGTGAGTTTTTTTGGAAACGTATAAATCTAATATAGATATGACTGGAAATAAGCCTCTAAAGAGGAGAACTAAAGGGATAACAACAAAGAATGTAAAGAATCTGCTCATTCATATTTTTATTATTTTAGTAGGTATATTAATGCTTTATCCCTTGTTATGGATGGTTAGTAGCTCCTTTAAAGAACAAACAGAAATATTTTCTGGAATATCATTCTTTCCTAGCGAGGCTACATTTGAAAATTACACAGAAGGTTGGGCTGGTTTATCCGGAGTAACTTTTGGGAAGTTTTTCTTAAATACATTTTTTATTGTAACTATAGGGATTATTGGTAACGTTCTTTCATGTTCAATGGCTGCATATGCATTTTCGAGATTAAATTTTTCTTTTAAAAAGTTTTGGTTTGCCATAATGTTGATTACTTTGATGTTGCCATTTCACGTTACGATTATTCCGCAATATATAATTTTCAACAGTTTTGATTGGGTAAATACATACCTTCCATTAACATTACCTAAGTTCTTTGCGGTAGAAGGATTTTTTATTTTCTTGCTTGTCCAATTTATGCGTGGAATCCCAGGTGAATTAGAACAGGCAGCTGAAATTGATGGTTGTGGGCCGATACGGGTATACTGGAATCTTATGTTGCCGCTGGCATTACCAGCTCTTGTGACAACAATGATATTTACATTTATTTGGACATGGAATGACTTCTTTGGTCAACTTTTATACATTAGTAATATCGATTTGTATACTGTTGCATTAGGGCTAAGAATGTTTCTTGATGCTGCTGGACAAAGTTCCTGGGGGGCTATGTTTGCAATGTCTACATTAACGCTAATTCCATTATTCGCCATATTTATTTTCTTCCAAAGGTTTTTAATCGAAGGTATTACAACAGGTGGAGTAAAAGGTTAATAAAATGGAGGAAGAAAATGAAACCTACAGTCTATATAACGAGAAGACTTCCAAGTGAAGTTATAGAAGCAATCAATCAACATTGTAAAGTTTTGATGTGGAATGAAGAAGATGTACCTGTTCCTCGTGAAGAATTGGTTGAAAAAATCAAGGTGGTAGATGGGTTATTTTGTTTATTGACCGAAACGATTGATGAGGACATATTAAAACATGCAAGAAAATTAAAAGTAATCAGCAATATGGCAGTAGGATATAACAATATTGATATAGAGGCAGCTACTAAAAGAGGAATTGCTGTAACGAATACCCCAGAAGTCCTAACCGAAACTACAGCGGATTTAACTTTTGCTTTATTAATGACAACCGCACGTAGATTAAATGAAGCTGAACAATTTTTACGTAGAGGTAAGTGGAAAACATGGTCTCCAATGTTGTTAACAGGTCAGGATATCCATGATTCTACCATAGGAATTATTGGTCTTGGGAGAATTGGAGAGGCAGTGGCAAGGAGAGCAATAGGATTTAATATGAATGTCCTCTATTACAATCGTTCAAGAAAGATGGATTTAGAACAAGATTTATCTATTGAGTATCGCGAATTGAATGATTTGTTAACCAATTCGGACTTTGTTTGTGTGTTGACACCTCTTACACCTGAAACAAAAAACCTCATAAGTTATGATGAAATTGCTTTAATGAAAAAAGATGCAATATTAATTAATACATCCAGAGGTGGTATTGTTAATGAGAATGCTTTAATAACAGCTCTTGAGAACAAGCAAATATGGGGTGCAGGTTTAGATGTTTTTGAAGAAGAACCCGTCTCAATTAATCATCGTCTCCTACAATTACCAAATGTGGTAGTAATTCCGCATATTGGAAGTGCGAGCATTAAAACACGGATAAAAATGGCTCAACTTGCAGCCGGTAATCTAATTGAAGTTTTAAGAGAAAAAACAAATAATTATATAGTCAACCCTAATTACAAAAATTATTAAAATATTCAAAGGCTGACTGAAAGTTTTAAAACTTTAAAAGACTGGAGGAATACCTATGAAAATAGCAGTAGGGAATGACCATGCTGGATATCCATTAAGAGATTATATTATAAATTTTTTAAGGGATCGTAAAATCGAGGTCATTTATTTTGGAAGTGATAGTAAGGAACCTGTTGATTTTCCTGATATTGCAAAAAAGGTTTGCACTTCTGTTCAAAATAATGAATCTGATAGAGGAATTATGATATGTGGAACAGGCGTGGGTGCAAGTATAGCTGCCAATAAGTTCGTTGATATTAGGGCTGCTGTATGTCATGATACCTATTCTGCTCATCAATGTATAGAACATGATAATGTTAATGTTTTATGCATTGGTGCACAAATTATAGGAGAGAGAGTAGCAAAAGAGATAATCGCTAAATTTTTGAAAGCGGAATTTAGTACTGAAGAACAATTTAGACGGAGAGTCAAAAAAATTCGCGATATTGAGATTTATTCTGCTAGGCAGCTCCAAAACCTTAAAAGTGAAAAATAAGCAATGCTAGGAAACTTAAGGAAGACTAATCTAATATTACTAAGCTTTCTTCTTTTCATATAAAAAATAAATATCAATATAAAGTTGCATTGTGACAAAAACTAAACGAATTAATACAAAATATTCTATAAACATTTCTTAGATCCAGTCGCTTGATGAACTGGATTTTATTTATATAAAATTTTATACACTGCTTTTTAATGCAATAATAATTAACAAACTAGAGTCTTGCATTTTTAAAAAAAGTACCTCAAAAAGGCCGCACAAAAATAAGAGTTAGAGATATGCAGTTTTTAGGTCGACAATTTTAGACATTTTAACACTTCAGCCAAGGGGTTTTGAGTCAGCCCCTGTTTGTAAGCATAGACAATCAGCTGACCAAAATGATCCTTTCTGATTCGACGAACGGTGTCGCCAATGGTCACGATGCCTTCCTTTTCCCACTTTTTCCGTTGGTGTTCAAGGAAGTTATATGTAAAAAATTGCATGAACCAATATCGTTCTATCCCTTTGTAAGAAAGTAGCTGGTAATGGTCTAAACCGAGTAAATCTTTAAAATACCGGTATCCTGTCTCGATATGCCATCGCACCTCATAGTAGCGCGGGATCGTAACGAGATCCAAGCTGCTATCTGTGCAGAGGAGGCAGAATGGTTTTGCTTTTGATTCGTATTGTTCTCCCAGGACACTAAGACGGTGGCATTCTCTGTATCACTGAGATTTCCCTCATACGAGTATATTTTATACCGGTGATGACACACCGTAACGGAGTGGAGATCATCAGCCTGAATATAATCGGAAATAAATTTGGATAGCTTTATTCCAATACCTGCAGGATAGATTTTTCGGTTAGTCCGTAAACCGCCAATCAGCTGGTAGCCTTTTGCGCTACAGGCATCAATTTTTTTTTTGCTTGTATACCAACTGTCCACGAGAACATAAACCTGTTCGTCTGATGGAGGTTCGTAGCCGTTAATTAGCTCAATGGCCAGGTCATTATTGCTTTTGAACGTAAGACCATTATCCATACAGTAGGTCTCCCTAAAGTAAGAGCGATCTAAGGCAAATGAATAACCCTCACTTTCAACGTGGCTGGTTACGACGCAATGTGACCATACACTTTTCCCGTCGGAGTGGGAAAAATGATAATCTAATCCTTCCATCTTCCGGGTGGTCTGATCCTTTTTAGATTGAGTGTCGTTAATAATTTAAAAAGTGATAGGTCTTGTATCACCTTGTTAAGAGCGGACCTTTTTGATTTTATTCATCATAAACTGGATGCGTCGCCGATTAGCACGATTTGGGCACCAGGGAGATTCGTTTAAAAACCGTGTCATACAGCTCAAGTCACGTGTTTTATGAGTTGATCTACGGATATTAGATAATGTTTTTTCTCCATCTGTCAAAATAATCCCGTGAATAAACGTTAGTGCATGATGGGTCTGCGGTTTCGAAAATCCAAGTCCTAAAGCAACAATAAAATTGACTATATATGAATATAAGGTTACCATTTTTGTACGGCATCTCCTTTTTTGGGATTGGTTTGGTTAACCTTTACATTCCACAAAAAAGAGGTGCCATTCCTATTTTTTGAGCAAAGACAAACAATCTAATATATCGACAAAACTCTACAGCGATTACTCGACATATTTTTTGCAAGATTCAAGTTAACAAAGAAAGTTTATATTACACAAAATAATTTCTTCCCTTTTTTATTTGATAGGTTGCTTGTCAATAATGATTTAAAAAATACTTATTTAATAATTGGAAATAGTGTAAAATTTGTATAGCAAAATAAAATTATACAAAACTTTTGACAGGAGAGGAACAATATAAAAATTATTCTCACACCGGATTCATTTAAAGGTAGTGTTTCTGCAATGGATGCCGCGTTAGCCATTGAAAAAGGAATAAAGAAGGCCTTCCCTAATGCTATAACAGTCTTGTTGCCTGCGGCTGATGGCGGGGAAGGAACTTTGGACACATTAATATCGGCAACAAATGGCCGGAAGATTTATACGAAAGTAAAAGATCCGCTGGGAAAAGAGGTAGATGCGCATTTTGGGGTACTTGGTGACAATTCTACCTGTGTTATAGAAATGGCTGTAGCATCTGGTCTTAATTTGATACGGAAAAGTGAAAGAAACCCGATGTTGACTACTACATATGGAACAGGTGAATTGATCAAAGTTGCTTTAGATCAATGTTACCAAAATTTTATCCTTGCGATAGGAGGGTCTGCTACGAATGATGGTGGGGTTGGCATGTTACAGGCTCTTGGTATGGAATTTAAAGATAAGGATGGAAATGAAATTGGATTTGGTGGTGGTGAAATAGGAAAAATTTATCATATTTCCACAGGAAAGTTCGATCGAAGAATAAAGAATTGCACATTTTTAATCGCTTCTGATGTTGAGAATCCTTTAGTTGGTGAAAAAGGAGCTTCTTATGTTTTTGGACCGCAAAAAGGGGCAACGGACAAGATGGTGAAAGTTTTAGATCAGAACCTTTTGCATTATGCAAATCTAATAGAAAAGGTAACAGGAGTAAGGCTGCATAACATGCCAGGTGCAGGAGCAGCGGGAGGAATTGGAGGTGCTTTTTTAGCATTTTTCCCATCTAGCATAAAACGGGGAATCGAAGTTGTGTTGGAGTATGCCAAATTTGACGAAGTGCTTGAAGGTGCTGATTTGGTGATTACAGGGGAAGGAAAGGTGGATTATCAAACCGCTTTTGGAAAAACTCCAATGGGAGTTGCGCAAGCAGCCCAAAGAAAAAATGTTCCGACTATCATACTCGCAGGTTCGGTTGGGGAGAACATCCAAAACCTATATCAATATGGGGTTGTTGGCATATTTAGTATTATTAATCAACCTATGTTACTAGATGAGGCAATGAATGAAGCGGTACGTTTACTTGAAAAGAGCGCAGAACAAATATGTAGAACTTATTTTTGGAATTATCTCCATCAATCAAGGTAGGAAAATGGTTCATATTTATGGAAAATAAAAAGTACAAATTATTGAGGTTCATATACGAGAGAGATATAAGCAATCGGTTAAGTGACTTCAAACAAGTGATAAGTTCGCGCTGGAAATTTCGGCTGATCATGTATTGGATCCCTATAATCGATTTTTCAAGAAACAGAACAAAAAACCACTATTCAAATTCAAAAAGAATCCCCTACAATCCTACACCACGATATACATCAATCGAAATAGCAAAATGAAAGACAAGAAGATCAAACTCCCCGGCTTAAATGGATAAAGGTCTCCTACAATAGGTAGATTCATGGGGAGATAGTTTCAACTACCATCAGTCGGAATCTAACGAGGAATTATTTTGTTTCTGTGTTGTGAAACGCTATTTTTCACCGTATTTTTCCCCTTGGCGGAGGTTGACATAGACTTAGGAATCAAAGAGTTTGATATTCTTGCCAATTGAGATGAACCGATTAAGAATCCAAAAAGGTTAAGAACAAAGGAACAAAAACTAATTAAAGAGCAGAGAATCCTATCTAGAAGGATAGTAGGAAGTTCTAACTGGGAAAACCAAAGACATAAAGTGGCGAAGATTCATGAAAAGATTGCGAATATGCTCACTGACTATCTTCACTAACAATCTACCTACATTGTTCGTAAAAACCAAACGATTTGCCTGGAAAATATACAGGTGAAGGAGCTGCTACTCGACTATCCGTTCGAAGTACCCAGGGAGCTTTCCTCACGATGCTGGAATACAAGTCTAATGGAACTGTCCAACGAATAAAACCAATCATGACCGGGGAATAGCTTGGTGAAATTAACCTAAAAGGGGTTACTACTCAAGAATCATGTCACTTTAGTGATTTGTGGTTCAATAATAGATAAAATCATATATATTTAAGCAATCAAATATCCTTAAATAAAGTGAGGGTAGATCTTGGTAATTATAATGGTCTTTGGCTTGCACTTTTTATCATGGAACCTTAAGACTTCATATGGAAGTTGGTATAAAAAATAGTAATACTACACTAGCAGGAATAGCGAATTCCCATCATTAATCTGGACAACCTAAAGGTAGGAGGGATTATTGTGGGAATTCGTATTTTATTAACGCTTGTTTTTATCTATCTTCTTTTTCCAACATGGGGCAACGCAGAAGCTCCTCTCACTGCTGCATTTATCCGTGATCATCAGCTTTGGATTAAAAAGGGAGATGAAGAAATACAAATCACGAAGAATCGGTATGTTGTCAATTTTCCTAAATGGTCATACGATGGTCGTTTTCTTGCTTATGCTGATGGTGATGAAGAAGGAAAAAAATCAAGTTTATTCATTTACGATACAAGCAAAAACGAAAGCTACCAACCTTATATAAAACTGGAAGCGTTCGACTTTAAATGGTCTCAAATAAAAAATCAATTGGCTTACAATGCTAGAGGAATATTAAACGTTACGAAAATGAAGAATGGCCGTCCACAAGGATTTGAAAATGTTGCATTAGGAGTAAGTGGTTTCGAATGGTTTCCAAACGGAAAAGAATTTATCGTTTCCTCGCAATCCGCTTTACGTCCTACAGGTTGGGGACCCATTCCGATTTTTAAAGTGCCAGTCGATGCCAATCTCGATTCTAATAAGATGATTCCCTTTTATACGATAAAAACGGATACACCTGCCCTTTTTGCTATTGACGCTGATTATTTTAAGTGGAGCCTGATGGGAATTGGGTTAGTTTTTTAGGGATTCCTACAGCTTCCTGGTCAAATGATAGTAATACATTGTGTGTCCTATCTTCACAAGGAGAAAAATTCCAAACGGTGGGAAAAATGCTTTGGTATAAAGACTGGTTTAAATGGGCTCCTTCTACCAATCAACTTGCTTATATTTCAGGTGAAGGAAGATTTTTCGTTGAAAATAAGAAAACCACAATTGCCGACATCCCCATCTCTAAGCAGCAAAAGGAATATACCCCTAAAGGCTATGTAGATCTTGGTTTGGAATGGTAATCTCCAGATGAGGTGATTGTTGCCCGTGCAAAAGAGAATAAAGAATGGAAGGAAGGACCTGTTCCAACAATGTTTACTGCACTTTATGCAATCAATATAAAGTCAGAAGAGCAAAAACAACTCTCGTTTCCAATGAAGGATGAATTTGATACTGAGCCTCAAGTTGTCGCTTCACAACTTACATGGTTTCGCAAAAACTCAAAGGAAAATACAGCTAATGTATGGGTAAAGGCTGATTTAAATAGCCAAGAACATATATGGATTAAAAATGTAGATTCTGCTCCTTCATTCTTTACCAGAAGTAAAATTTACCCCCGTTCTTTTTTGAATGGGGGTAATTATGTTTATGGTTTTTAAACAATTACATGGTTTCTTTTAACGCTTTGCTATAAAATCAATAGTGATAAGTAATTATGATATCTTTAAAGATAGACCGAAGGAGGATGTTTGTGGATCCTGTTTTATATGATAAAAAACAAAATCTGATTAAGATTTTACAAGATATGGATAATGTGTTAGTTGCTTTTTCAGGGGGTGTAGATAGCACATTTCTTTTAGCAGTCGCTAAGGAAGCCCTTGGAGATAAATTGTTAGCTGTAACGGCGGCATCCGAAACATTTCCGGACCGGGAGTTTCAGTTGGCGAAAAGTCTTGCCGAGGAGCTTCAAGTTCCACATATTGAAACACGTGTAAATGAACTGGCAGATGCTGAATTTGTTAAAAACGATTCCAATCGTTGTTTCCATTGTAAAAATGGATTATATAATCATCTTCTTGAACTAGTGGCTGAGTATGGTGAGCAATACACAATTGTCGATGGATCAATCATGGACGATCTTGGTGAGCACAGGCCTGGCATGCAAGCAGCAAGAGCATTGGGTGTTCGCAGTCCTCTTCAAGAAGCGAATTTTTTTAAAGAAGAAATAAGAACGCTTTCAAAAGAAATGGGTTTAAGAACATGGAATAAACCATCTTTTGCATGTCTTTCTTCAAGAATTCCATATGGAACGAAAATCACGAAAGAAAAAATTAATCAGCTGGATTTAGCTGAGGATTACTTACTGGGTCTTGGATTATATCAAGTTCGTGTTCGCCATCACGATAAAATTGCTAGAATTGAAGTTTACCAACAAGATATGAAAAAGGTAGTTGGGCAACATGAGAAAATTGTTCACGCCTTAAAATCATTCGGCTTTTCCTATGTAACTCTAGATCTACAAGGATATCGCTCAGGAAGTATGAATGAAGTATTAAAAGAGAAGGCGACGATATGAGACATTCAATGGAACGTATTTTAGAGTCGGTTCAAAAAGGGGATCTTTCTATAGAAGAGGCAATGGAAAAGTTAAAGCCTCAAGAGGAATTAGGCTATGCTACATTAGATTTGCAGAGAGAAGTGCGAACGGGATTCCCTGAGGTAATTTATGGCGAAGGTAAGACGAGTGAACAAATTCTAGGGATTTTTACAAAGCTGATGGAACACCACGATAAAGTATTGGCAACAAGAGTAAGTTTGGAAAAAGCGAATTTTCTATTGGAAAAACTCCGCTCAAAGTACCCAAATCAAACCTTTTATTATCACGAATCAGCTCGCACCTTTCATTGGATTCATTCCACATTTCGAGAGAATTGGAAAAAAGGGTATATTGCTGTTGTGTGCGCGGGAACTTCTGATTTGCCGATTGCGGAAGAGGCAGCCATTACTGCCGAATTAATGGGTAATAAAGTGGAGCGAATTTATGATATTGGAGTTGCAGGCATTCATCGTCTATTAAATAAGGCTAGTTTAATAGAAAATGCAAACGTTGTTATTGTTGTTGCCGGAATGGAAGGGGCGTTGGCGAGTGTAGTCGGCGGACTCGTTTCTAAACCTGTCATTGCAGTTCCAACAAGTATCGGATATGGAGCGAGTTTGAATGGTATCGCAGCACTTTTAGCTATGCTTAGCAGCTGTGCGAGCGGAGTTTCAGTAGTTAATATTGACAATGGTTTCGGGGCAGGTTATTTTGCCGCGACTCTAACAAATACGATAGATCAAGCTGTAGAAAAAGCATTGGCAGGAAAGGAAGAACATACATGAAGGCATTATATATAGATTGTTTTTCAGGAATTAGCGGCGATATGATGGTAGGTGCTTTAATCGATGCAGGTGCTTCACCAGAAAAAATAGAACGCGAATTAAAGAAGTTGGATGTATCAGGCTATGAAATTAAGTGTTCAAGGGTTGTAAAAGAGGGGATTAGTTCGATAAAATTTGATGTCATCCTTGATGAAGAACATTCCCATGATCATCATCACCATGGAGGACACGAACATCATTCACACGATCATACACATCATGAGCACACACACCATCACCACGATCATGACCATTCGCATCAAGATCATCATCACGAACTTAGTCATGATCACGAGCATCATCACAATAATAACGATCATTCACACGATAGTCACCATCATCACCACCACAGCCGGTATGCGGATATCGTTAAGCTTATTGAAGAATCTGAGCTAAGCCCAAAGGTGAAGGAACGCAGTAAGCAAATTTTTGCTCCGATAGCGAAATCAGAATCTAAAATACATAATATGTCAATTGATGATGTTCATTTTCATGAAGTGGGAGCCGTCGATTCTATTGTCGATATTATTGCAACTGCGATTGCCTTAGAAGAACTAGAAATTGAAAAAATCATTACGTCCCATGTTCCATTAGGTTCTGGGAAAATACGTATTTCCCACGGGATTTATCCTGTTCCGGCACCAGCTACACTCGATATGATGAAAAATGTCCCGATTGCTCCTAGCGATTTGCCGTATGAATTGACAACGCCAACGGGAGCTGGGATTGTTGTAAGTCAATCCGATTCTTTCGGAACGTTGCCGGCGATGAAAATATCATCGATCGGCTACGGTGCGGGTACTCGCAATATTCCTGGCCGTCCGAACGTATTAAGAGTCATGGTTGGAGAACTATTGGAAGGAAATGAGCTTATCTCAGGAAAACAAGAATCCATCTCTGTAATTGAATGCCATATGGATGATATGACAGGTGAAGCATTCGGATATGTAATGGAAAAATTACTAAATGAGGGTGCACTCGATGTATATTACACCACTATTTTTATGAAAAAAAATCGCCCTGGTACGTTAGTCACTGTTCTTTCACCTGAACATCTTGATGCTAAATTAACCGAGATTTTATTCAAGGAAACGACAACACTTGGTGTTCGAAAAAATACGTGGTCACGCAGTATTTTAGATCGAAAAATTATTACTGCTGAAACACCATACGGCCTAATCAACATAAAACAGGCTATAAAAAAAGGCGACGTTATTAGGGAAGTTCCCGAATACGAAGATGTAAAAAAAGCAGCTTTGGAGCATGGAGTATCCTTCCAAGAAGTGTATAATGCTGCTTTAAGAACAACATTTAATTAACAAAATTATGAGTCTTAATCATTTCCCTTTCAGCCCCCGCTATAGGTGTGGGGCTGTTTGCGTTGTCATAGCACGTCTTGTGTTAATAATTTATCCTTCTTCCCTGTAGTTTGGAAGTAAAGACAAAATCTATATGTTTTCAATTAATGTTCATCTTTCTGTCCACTTTTTTTTTGCCAATTTTTAGGATTTAAATAGCTTTTAAATTTTCTAGCTACTTCTTTTCCAACAAGTAAAGCCCCTACCCAAAAAATGATTTCCGATACTATGATACTTCCTGTTATGATACTTGCCTTCATCTTAATTGAAAGGGGCATAAAAGGCGTAATAACTGGAATCAGCCAAATCAAGAGGGACAGTATTAAAAGCCCTATTCCAAGTTTATAAAACAATGCTTTTTTTTGCTTTTTTTCGATTGAAGACATCTCTTTTTCCATCTCCGATTTCCTCCGAAACAGGTTTAGTTTGCTTAATTAAATTGTATGCTAATTAGCTTAGATTACAAGGTACTTATATTACTTTATAATAAATTTAGTCAGAATATTGTAACAGTTATTTGTAAGGGTTTTTCAAAATTAAAGTATAATAATTCCAAGGAGGCGATTTCTTTGAAAATTCGAATACTAATAACGTTTTTCGTTTTGTCGCTCTTTTTAACGGGATGTTCGGAAAAAACCATCACGGATCCAAGTACAAAAATAGATATGGAAAATGTTTCGGACATTAGTTCCGACATGATTATCATCCATGCAATGAATGATGAAATGGACCGAGGAAATCATGACTTCTTTGATAAAGAAATTGTGGTACAACCTAGATATTATGAAAAATATCCAATCAATAGAGGGGACATCATTATATACAAAAACGATATGAATGATGAATTTGATGGTATAACCCGCGTGATAGCGTTGGAGGGGGAAAAAGTTAAAATTGCTACAGCACAATTTTTTATAAACGGAAAAAAACTGGATACATTTTACGGTAGGGCTCATGACTTAGGTCAGGATTTAAATGAAATGAAAAAAGAATTGGAAGAAGGAGATTTTGAGGCACCTCATTTAGAACAGAATGTGAAAAACGCGGTTGGATATTACCAAAATTTAAACGAAGATGAAATTACAGTTCCAGAAGGATATGTTTATGTTATGGGTGATAATTGGTTTAGAAGTTTCACAAGGGGAGTGATATCTAAAGAAAAAATTACAGGAAAGGTATTGGGTTATAAATAGAAATTTCTATGTACAGGCCTGTATTACGGGAAAAATAAGATAAACTCGGATTAGCAATGCAATAGATAATGATAGATTAAGAAAGTGAAAGAGGGAATGGAATGCTGGGGAAAAGTGTACTAAAAAAAAGCTACAAATGCATTTGGACTTAAATTGGGTATGCTAAAGGCAATGCCAAAATTTCTAAGTTATCGTCGATTGATTAATTACAACTTTTTGCATCAACATTATGACTGGGAAACGGTAGATGGTGAACGGAAGAAAAGATGGCTGCGTCTTAAGGCAGAGATGAAGCGGACGAACCTTTAACAAATAATCCATTTTAAAGATCGTTCAAAACAAGCATTTATTATTAAAAATCATGGGAAGAACAGGACATACCTGTTCTTCAGTTATGTAATACTATATCTTTCAATGTTTTGGTATCATCTTTGTTTAATGTCTCTAAAGCATTTTTTTCTTTGTCAATAATTGTTGTTGATATATCATCATGATTAAACCAAATAAAATATTCAAATAATCTTTCAGGCATATTTTTATCAAACGTGAAAAATAAAGTGGCATTTACATCTTCTTTTCGATCCATTTCCGCTTTTACATTCTCTTCCCATTTAATCTTTGCAAATACTTCTCTTAAACTTTTAATCTTTTCTTCCTCTGCAATTATTATTTCATTATCATTGTTTTCTTCCGTGAATATTTGAACATCAACTCTAGTTAGTTGGCTCCAATCAAACTCTTTCGGCACCTTAGTCGCGCATCCTACAATAGTTGTAAGGACGATAGTATTTAATAATAACATGATCATTAACTTTTTCATTCAAGAGCCCCCAAATTTTCGCACTCCCATTTTTAATTCGCTCATTTTCATAAAAACCCTTTTTGTATAATGAATAAAAAATACGGGGCGTAGCACACACGCCCCGTAAAATTTATACTAATAATGGCCCCGCAGCTTTTACTCTTACAAGGATTGCGTTTCCTGGTAGATAAGCGAGCGGAAAGTCCTCTAATTGGATGATGTCAATTTTGTCTGGGTTAGCTCCTGCTTCAATCGCAGTTTGAATCGCTTCAGCTTTTGCTTCTTCTAAAATTTCCTGATGGCTGCGGTTTTCAAGTGTATAAATCCTTTCAACCGTTCCGCTAATATCACCGAGTGCAGCTCCGATCGCATTGGCGACACTTGCATGGTCAGGACGGATGACTCGACTTGCACCTTTTAATGTTTCAGGCATGAGTGCTGCCCCGCCTCCAACTAACACAACAGGAAGATCTTCGGCACTTGTTTTCATACGGTCAATCGCATGTTCAACCATTGTTACGAAATCAGGATAGATTTTATCGCATGGAATGTTGGCAACTTGTGAAACATCCGTGTTTTCAATCTCCATATAACCTGCACCAATCGCGACATCGGTTGTTGTCAATTCATCTCCGCCAAACACAAGCGCTTTTTCAGTTAATTGATAGCCAACACTTTCCGGTCCAATTTTCCACGAATCGCCTTCAAGATATACACGAGTTCCGCCACCGAAACCGATGGAGTATATATCCGGCATCCGATAATTTGTTCTGACTCCACCAACTTCAACAGCTAATGAAGTTTGACGTGGAAAACTGTTAGATAAAACACCGATATCCGTTGTCGTGCCACCGATATCCACAACAATTGCATTCGGCTCTTGGGATAAATGTGCTGCACCTCTAATCGAATTAGTTGGTCCACAAGCAATGGTGAAGATTGGATACTTTTGTGCGAAGCTATTCGTCATTAATGTACCGTCATTTTGTCCAAGATATATGCTTGCATTAATCCCTTCATCGTTTAATGCACGTTCAAAACCTTGTGTCACATGGCTAATGGTAGACATTAAAGCAGCATTTAAAATCGTTGCATTTTCTCTTTCAATTAAGCCAATCGTACCAATTTCACTAGATATTGAAATAGGGATACCAGACAATTCTTTTTCCAAAAATCTGGCTACTTCTTTTTCTTGATCACCTAAAACGGGAGAAAATACACCGGAAATCGCAATGGAATCAATTTTTCCGCGAAATTGTTCCACAACTTGCTTTAATTCCTCATAGTTCAGTTGAGAAATAGGGGAGCCATTATATTCATAACCTCCATGGACAAGCGCTGTTTCGGCTTCGAGCTTCTCAATTAAATCGTCCGGCCAGCCTAATAACGGAGGAACTGTTGATCCGGAAGGTAAACATATCCGAACAATCCCTACTTTGTTCAAGGCTTTCCTTTCAACAATCGCATTTGTACAATGGGTTGTCCCAAGCGTGGCTACTTTTATTTCACCCGCTTTAATTTTCGTTTCATCTAATAGTGTTTTGATTGTTTTCTGGATTCCTGTGAAAATATCTTTTGTTGTCGCTGTTTTAGAACTTCCAAGTACTTTATTTTCGCTATTTAAAATGACGCCATCTGTATTTGTTCCACCTACATCGATTCCGAGTCTAATCATTTGGATGAATGCTCCTTTACTAATGTTTCTAGAGGAATATAATCGTATGGGTATTTGAAATAACGCGGTCCTGCTGTTTCAATCCCAATCGGGGTCCGCCATTTTTCATGTGCAGGGAAAGCAACGATGACCGCTCTTGCGCCATATTTTAATCCTTCCGTCGTAATTGGCATACCCGTTTCTTCATCCAATACGGCAATTAAATCAGGTGCCATGGCGATTGGTTTTCCGTCCACTTCTGCAAGAAGATGCTCGTTTTGGAAAAATAAAGTGCATGACTGATTTACATTGTCATCAATACCGTCAAAATGAGCTTCTCCACGTGTAAAACCACCTTGGATTTCACGTTTTATATGCATGGCTTTTCCTTTGAAAAGCTTGTAACCACCAAGAATATCCAACATTTGAACGATAGGGTGAACAGCTGCAGTTCGTTGCTCTTTCAAAAGTGCCCCAATTTGTCTTGCTAAAGATAATGTACCTGGGATGACGCTCTTTTTCACTTGTTTCCCGGTAATCCCATAGTCACAAACGATGGAGGATCCACCCATTGAAATCGTCACATTCCTTGATAATTTTTCACTCCAATATCCATCTGCCGGTTCGATTGTTACTGTATTTCCTTGTTCGTCTGCAATGGTGACGAATTCAGGCTTTAAACCATCTAAATGAAACGTAACCATTTGTGCTTCAGGAAAAGCTCGTCCCATCGCATCTCCGTCTAGAATGGGAATTCCATTCATTGCTGCAACGGCAACAGGGATAAGGGAATTAACCCCTCCGATTTCAATCGGCATCACAACATCCGTTTTCTTTCCTGTTACTTTTTCAAAAGCTTTTAATGGAGCGGCCAATTGTTCAAAAGACGGGATCTTTTCAACTAGAACACTTGGTGAACCCATGCCTGATGCAGGAAGAACCCATTGGCTATCCTCTAATTCATCTACAGTAATAACTTGGACAGGACCATATTTTTTTATGGCAGAAAGAGCCATCATTTTTCCGATGTAGGGATCTCCGCCACCACCAGTTCCAAGAACCGCGGCGCCAATCGCAATATTCTCGATATCTTCTTCATTTAACCATTTCATGTTAGATCGCTCCTTTTTTACCACGTTGTTTAAAGATAAGTAAGAAAATCGCTTGGAAAATAAATGCGATCACAAAGCTGTCCAAAGAAGGGATCGTCGTAAAGGTAAAAAGCTCCAATCCAATTGGGCGCTCTGTAGTAAACCAGCTGATTAATGTTCCAAAAGCCCAAGCTGTAAGTGGCAAGAATTTAAAGGCTTTGTCGTTTAATGTGTCAAAAAGCTTTGCCCCGCCAATATAGTAATACGCTGTATATACTCCACCAATTGGAGCAATGAACAATGTCATGATGCTCAAGAAATTAATAAAATAATCATAAATTCCAAGTACTGCGAGAAGGGTTCCTATTATTCCGGCAATTAAAGTAAGAACTGCTTTATTCGTACGAGTAAAAATGACGGAAAGACTTAATCCTGAAGAATAGGCATTGCTTGTATTGGTTGTCCATTGGGCAAGAATAAGCACTAATATTCCTGGAATTCCTAAACCGACTGTAATCATAATCGTCGTTAAACTGCTTTCGTCCATAATTCTTGATAAAATCATCGCGACAACAATCATAAAGCTATTCCCGAAGAAGAAACCAAAGAAGGAAGCTAAAACGGCATCTTTTCTCGTTTTTGCCCATCTCGATACGTCTGGGGAAATGACGGCACCCGTTACGAAAATACTAATAACAAGAGAAATCGCCATACCGAATGAAAAGACATTTTCCACTGGTGCTTTTAGTTCACTCAGTCCAAATTTATTAATAGCTAAAATAACCGCTAAAATAACAAGAATTAATAATAAAGGTACGGACCAAGAACTAAGTTTCTCAATGGCACGGTATCCAATAATGGCAGTCGTCATCATTAAGATGCCGCCAATACCAGCAAGTAGTGGAATTGGAAGCTCTAAACCCATTGCTCCTTTAACTGCTGCAAATGCATTCTCCGCGAAAAATCCGGTTTGCACCCCGAACCAGCCAAGCAGGGAAATGGCGATAAATAAGGAGACAAATTTTGCTCCCGATATACCAAAAGTAAATCTCGAAATCATTGACGTAGAGAGTCCAGTTACGGCCCCTACGTAAGCACAAAATGCAGCAAGCACCCCTAAAATAGCTGAACCGATAATAACTGAAAGCAATGCATCATTAAAGTTCATTCCTTTACCAAGTTCTGCTCCGAAAAGCATGGCTGATAAGTCAATACCAACTGCTATCCAGACGAGGCTAATGGATAACCACTTTTTCCTTTCACTCTCTGGTACTGCTTCTCTAGCGTAATCATTTGCCATCGCTGTTTCCCCCTAATAAAATGTCTAAGATGTGTAAAGCTTGTTCGATTTGTTCAGATAATTCATCGTCCTCATATAAATTAATCTCCCAAAAAATCCCGTCCAACAATAAGATGAACTGTCGAGTTAGGTTAACTGTTGCTTGATCTGATATTTCCGGATGGTCGCGTTTGATTAGGTGATGTAAAGAATCAATCATCCACGCATCAAATTTATTCATATGATCATGAAGAAACTTTTTTATTTCAGCTGGTGGAGATGTGATAAGGGAAATATAGGCATTCGTTTCATCCATATTGTTTTTATGGTACTCGACTGTCCCTTTCATCAATGTCGCGAAAATATCCAAAATTGGTTTTTCACGTACTTCCTCCAGTATGGTTTGCATGCGTTTGAAATGATTTTCCAATAATTTTTGAAACGCAGCGACGAATAAAGCTTCTTTATTTTTATAAAAAAAATAAATGGAGGCAGGTTTAATTCCAACCTCTTTCGCAATTTTTTGCATCGTCGCACCATGATAATTATGAAGCGAATACTGATGAATCGCCGCTTCCAAAATTTTGTCTTTAGTCAAAATATTCACCACCTAATAATCATTAGGTAAATAATAAAGCATGTTTTTCTCTAAATCAAGCACATTTTTATTCATAGAAAAGTATATTTATAATTGAAGAAATGTTCCGTCCCTTATACGATTGCGATAAAGCGCATACATAATGTATGATTTTGGTAAAGAGATTAGGGCGGGAGGTGCATATTAATTGCACATTGTGATTGCAGGTGGAAGTGGTTTTGTTGGAAAAGCACTGCAAGATCGACTCTTAAACGACGGGCATGACATTACGATACTTACTAGAAATAGAGAAAAGGTCGCTGAGTCAAATCGATTGCAAGCGGTAGAATGGTTAAACCCAAATAGTGAGCCTGAAAAATATCTTAATCATGTCGATGCCATCATCAACCTAGCGGGTGAGTCAATTAACGGTAGATGGACGAAGGTGAAAAAGAAACGGATCGTTGAAAGTAGAATCCGTGCGACGCGAGAAATCGTTAGACTCATTGAAAAATTGGACCCGAAACCAAAGGTGCTCGTAAACGGATCTGCGGTTGGCTATTATGGGATGTCAGATGAGAAAACTTTTACGGAGGAATCGAAGCCGCACGCTAGCGATTTTTTAGCAAGTGTCGTAAGAAAGTGGGAAGAAGAAGCGGTACAGGCAGAAAAGCTGGGGGTTCGTACTGTTTTTGCTCGATTAGGTGTCGTCCTTGGTAAGGGAGGAGCGCTCCCACTCATGGCACTCCCATATAAACTGGGAGTGGGTGGCCGTGTTGGTTCAGGTAATCAATGGGTGTCTTGGGTCCATCAAGCTGATGTAGCGGGATTATTGCTTTTTGCCGTTGAAAACGAATCGATTTCTGGCCCACTTAACGTGACTTCACCGAATCTAGTGAAAAATAATGAATTCGGTAAAACGATTGGCCAAGTGCTTCATCGACCGCATTGGCTGCCTGTTCCTAGTTTTGCGATGAAAGCGATGCTCGGAGAAATGAGTGACATGCTTTTAAGGGGACAACGTGCAATTCCCCAAAAAGCGCAACAACATGGTTATACCTTTCAATACCCTGAATTGGCACAGGCTTTAGGGAATATTTTACGATAATCTGAAACTCTGCTATACTAGATATTGATAAAATCATATGGAATGTGGGGGGACCGGTGTGGCCGGTTGAGAGTGCATCCAATAGATGCTGACCCTTAGAACCTGCTCTGGCTCATACCAGCGAAGGGAACATGAATTCATTCATACATAATGAATGTTCTTTCAGATGTCCAGGTTCAAAGCCTTGGGCATCTTTTTCGTTTACGCGGTTCACTTTCCTAAAGGAGGGAAAAGTAGAATGAGAAAATGGTTGACTAGTTTGCTTGTTTTAATGTTGCTCACTGGTTGTGGGGGCGCGAAAAAGGAAGAAAGTACCGGTTTGAAAAAGGTAACGGTCGTGTTGGATTGGACGCCGAACACGAACCATACAGGTCTATACGTGGCAAAGGAAAAAGGATATTTTAAGGATGAAAGTTTGGATGTCGATATTATCATGCCAGGAGAAGCGGGGGCCGATAATTTGGTCGCATCTGGAAAGTCCGAATTTGGAATTAGCTATCAAGAAAGTATTACTGAAGCCCGTGTGCAAGGTGTTCCAATTGTCTCAATCGGAGCGGTTATTCAGCATAATACATCTGGCTTCGCTTCACCTGTGGATAAGAATATTAAATCCCCAAAAGATTTTGAAGGAAAAACATATGGTGGCTGGGGCGCTCCACTTGAACAAGCTGTGCTAGCGTCGCTCATGAATGTAGACAATGCTGATATTAACAAGCTTGAAATTGTAAATATGGGGGATACTGACTTTTTCACAGCAGTTAAAAGAGATATTGATTTTGCATGGATTTATTATGCATGGACCGGAGTCGAAGCTGAACTACGCGGAGAAAAAATCAATATGATTTATTTGACAGATTACTCGGATAAACTAGATTATTATACACCCGTTATTTCGACGAATGAGAAAATGATCAAGAATGACCCAGATACTGTAAAAGCTTTTATGGCGGCTGTTTCAAAAGGTTATGAGTTTGCGATCAATAATCCTAGCGAAGCTGCTGATATTTTAATAAAAGCTGTACCCGATCTTGACCCGGAGCTTGTAAAGAAGAGTCAAGAATGGCTAGCTGCAAAGTATCAGGATGATGCACCTCGTTGGGGAGAGCAGAAACAAGAAGTCTGGAAAAATTATATGAACTGGATGCTTGAAAAGGGATTGCTTGAAAAAGAAATTGATGTTGATAAAGCATTTACGAATGAATTTTTACCTAAATAGGAGGAATTTCTGATGGCAAATTCATTAATTAGCATACAAATTATTCCGAAAACAAAAAATGGCGAAAGTGTGATTCCGTATGTGGATGAAGCAATCAAGGTGATTGATGAGTCAGGTGTGAAATACGAAGTTCATCCACTTGAGACAACGATGGAAGGCGAATTTACGGAATTAATGAGAGTGATAGAAAAAATGAATGAACGGATGATTGAAATGGGCAGCAGCAATGTCATATCTCAAGTGAAAATTTTATACCAGCCATCTGGAATTACAATGGGTAAGTTGACGGAGAAATATAGCTGATGAAAGCAGTGTTTATGAAAGGATGGAGGCCTGCGTTGGTCCTCCTTCTTTTACTTTTCATTTGGGAAGTTATTGTGAACGTTGCGGAAATACCAGGTTGGCTGTTACCTGCCCCAACGGCAATTTTTAAAGAAATGTTCTTTGGTTTTGGTCATTTTTCTTCTCATTTGATATCCACAATTGGGCTTTCGTTGGCAGGGTTTTGCATCGGGTGTTCAGTCGGGCTGCTTGCCGCTATATTATTGCATTTAGTTCCGAAAGTTCAAGAGGGCGTATACCCACTTCTTATTCTTTCACAAAATGTGCCCATTATTGTTTTGGCGCCATTGCTTGTCATTTGGTTTGGTTTCGGGATTTTACCGAAAATCATCGTCATTACACTCGTATGTTTTTTCCCTGTGACGATTGCCTCTTTAGGAGGATTTCGAAACACACCACCTGAAATGAAGCATTATATGTTGATGGCTGGTGCTTCCAAAATACAGATGTTTACTAAATTGGAATGGCCCAATTCACTTCCTTCCTTATTTTCTGGATTAAAAATTTCCGCAACATACAGCGTGATGGGAGCGGTTATATCGGAGTGGCTTGGAGCGAAAAAAGGAATTGGTGTTTATATGACGCTCGCATCCTCATCTTTTCGTACGGATCGAGTTTTTGTTGCTATTTTTATCATTATGATTTTAAGTCTCTTATTTTTTGGTGCCATTACTTTATGTGAAAAGTGGTTAGTCAAGTGGAAAAGGGAGGCGTGACGGAAATGGGATTCCTCGAAATGAAACATATATCCAAAAGCTTTAATGGACGTAAAGTGTTGGAAGATATTAGCTTAGAGGTGCAAGATGGTGAGTTCGTCACGATTTTAGGTCCCTCCGGCAGTGGGAAAAGCACATTATTTCATGTAATTGGTGGTTTGTTGGTACCTGAACAGGGAACGGTCACGCTTGACGGGGAAAATATTACGGATAAACGTGGATTCATAAGCTATATGCCGCAACAACCAGCGTTGTTTCCGTGGAGAACAGTATTGGAAAATGTATTACTTGGACAGGAACTGCATGAAAAAAGAGATGTTGAGAAAGCAACAGCGATGATTGAAAAAGCTGGACTGAATGGATATGAGAACTCAAAGCCAAGTGAATTATCAGGTGGAATGAAACAAAGAGCGGCGTTTATTAGAGCATTGTTAAGTCCTCAGTCTCTGATTTGCCTAGATGAACCATTCTCAGCTTTGGATGATTTTACTCGCCTGGAAATGCATCAATGGTTGCTGGCTATTTGGGCTGAATTTCGAAGGACTATTTTATTTGTGACCCACAACATTGATGAAGCCTTGTTTCTTTCGGATCGTATCATCGTTTTGTCAAGCAATCCAGCACAGGTCATTCATGAAGTAAAAGTTCCATTCAAACGTCCTAGAGAGCGTGATTTACTTTTAATGGATGAATTTTTAACCTTTAAAAAGGAACTTTATGAAGCAGTAGGGAGGTCGTAAGATTGGAGAAAATTGTGGATGCGCATATTCATTTAGATCATTATGA
Organism: Bacillus sp. IITD106; assembly: GCF_019459225.1. Lineage (GTDB taxonomy): Bacteria > Bacillota > Bacilli > Bacillales > Bacillaceae_C > Lederbergia. The sequence continues at coordinate 39,396 of NZ_JAIAZY010000020.1, read as the reverse complement.
TCAAGAAGAAATCAGTTTGATAATGAAGGAATTGGACCAAATTCATTGTTCTAATCTGATATCTGTTTCTTTCGATTTGGAATCGTGTAAGAAAAATGCCCAGTTGGCAAAACAATTTCCGCAAGTGAAGCCCGCATTTGGCTTTCATCCAGAACAGGAATTACCATTAGAACAAGAGGTGGTCGAGCTTTTTAACTGGATGTCTGAAAATCGGGATGAAATGGTAGCTGTTGGGGAAGTCGGTTTGCCATATTACTTGCGTAGTGAGAATCAGGAAATCTCTTTGGATCCTTACATACTTTTACTCGATGAATTTTTGAAATTCGCTAAGAAATGGGACAAGCCTGTAGTGCTTCACGCAGTATATGATGATGCTCCTATCGTGTGTGACCTTTTAGAAAAGCATAATATTAAACATGCCCATTTTCATTGGTTTAAAGGTGATTTAATTACGATCGAACGTATGATTAAAAATGGCTATTTTATTTCTATAACCCCTGATGTTTTATATGAAGAGGAAATCAAACAGCTCGTTGTTACATATCCTTTAAGTCAAATGATGGTTGAAACAGATGGGCCTTGGCGTTTTGAAGGGGATTTTACAGGAAAGATGACTCATCCAGCAATGATCCATGAATCGGTTAAGATGATTGCGAAGCTTAAAAAAGAAGACCTTTCATTTGTGTATAAGAGTTTATATGAAAACACGAAACATTTTTATGGAATATAAAATATCTTGCTTTTTTGAAAAAGGGTAAATCCTCTCTTATTTGCTAAAATATAAATAGCAATCATAAGAGAGTAGGTGTTTATAAAATGAAGAAAAGCTCTTCATTAGTATGGGAATATGTTCAGATCATGTTTGGGGCAACCCTCGTTGGTCTTTCGTATAATATGTTTTTGCTGCCATCTAAGCTAGCGGCGGGTGGTGTTTCGGGTATCAGTACCCTCTTATACGAGTTGTTTCAGTGGAATCCAGCATTCGTTCAAATTAGTATAAATTTACCCTTATTTATCGTGGGTCTACTTGTTCTGGGCAAGGATTTTAGCGCAAAGACATTAATAGGCACTGTTTTTGTTCCATTGACTATTTGGTTAACACAAGGGATGGACCTACATATTAAGGAACCAATGTTAGGTGCAATATATGGAGGAATTGTCCTTGGAATCGGCCTCGGGATTGTTTATCGCGGAGGCGGTTCTACTGGGGGAACTGCCATGATTGCACAATTATTAAAAAAATACACAGGGCTATCAAGTGGTTTCTCCCAGTTGCTCGTAGATGGCATCGTTGTTACCGCATCGGCATTTATTTTTAACTTGGAACTGGCCTTGTTTGCGATGATTTCCATTTATGTGACGAGCAAAGTCATCGATTTTGTTCAGCTCCAAACTTCTCCTACAAAGCTAGTGTTAATCATTACGGAAAATGAAGCGAAGATCCAACAGATAATCCGTGAGGAAATAGACCGTGGATTAACCAAAGTGAAATCACTTGGTGGATACACGAATAGAGAAAGAACGATGATTTTTTGCGTAGTCGAGCAGTCGGAGGCCGTGTATTTGAAGAAGGTTCTTCAAGAACAGGAACCAACTTCCTTTGTTGTTTTTCTAAACGCCTCAGAAATTCTTGGAAGAGGATTTTCAAAAGAAAAAGTGTTTGGCGGAGATATAGAAACAGAACAACGGCAGAATTAAATGTTTCATCCTCTCTTTTATTGGAAAAAGGAAAGTAAAAGTGGAGGGATGATGATGAGTCACGAGCCAACACAAAACAAAATCGACCGAGCCAAGACGCTGAGAGAACGAAATGATAAAGATAAAGCCTTTAAGGATGATCCGGAAAAGCAAGCCCAGCGCGATCAATTACTCATGCCAATTGATGATATATCGGACAAGCTTGTCGAAGATCGGGAAAAAAATGAGCAAGACAAAAGAGGATCGAAGTCTTCAAAACAGCTGTAAATATAGCTCTATCAAGGACCCCAAAATATCGGGTCCTTTTGAATTTATGGTAATATCCAAATTCATGAAAGAAAATGAAAATAACATCTTGACATTCCTTTTTTAAACCGATAAGATGATAAATAATTCAAACTTAATGAATATTTCAGGCAGTGACGAAGAGTAGTAGCTGTTTTGTCGCACTATAGAGAGCTGGTGGTCGGTGCAAACCAGTGTGCAGAAATGGTGAATGGGCTTCTGAGCCACCAAACCGAAACTTTTCAAAAAGTAAGTAGGCTTTGGCGCGTACGTCTTTGCGTTAGTAAGACAGGTAATAAGCAAAATGCTTGTTGCTGTTAAGAGAGCTGATTTTTGGCTAAATAAAGGTGGTACCACGGGTTCCTCGTCCTTTGGATGAGGGCCCTTTTTGTATTTTTTTAAAAGAAAATTGTAAATCGTTGATTAAGAGGAGTACACTTGGAACGACGTAAATAGAGAGCCGGTGATGGTGGAAATCCGGTACGATCGACCTTGTGGAATGGGCTTAAGAGAGATTTTCTGAATCAAAAGTAGGGAAATCCGGTTTCCACCGTTAAAAGGATAAAGTATCGGACTATTCAAGGCGCTTCCACTTTTCCATGTCCCGTACTTGATGAGATGAAGATCAAAAGTCTTCAATAGAGGTGGCACCGCGGACGATTCGCCCTCTGTTAACACAAAATCAAATTGTGTTTGCAGAGGGCTTTTTTATATTCATTTTAGAGAGGAGTATAAACATGAAACTATATTTACAAAAATTGATGAGCGGCGAACATTTGACGATGAGTGAAATGACTGATGCGGCAAGGAAGTTATTTTCCGGTGAGATTTCTGAAAGTGAAGCAGGGGCACTACTTGGACTGCTTGCTTTAAAAGGTGAGACTGCAGATGAAATTGCTGGGTTGGTCCATGCGTTGCGTGAAAAATCACCAGCAATTTTATCTATGAAGGACAGTGTAATGGATAATTGCGGAACAGGTGGCGATGGTTCAAGCAGTTTCAACATTAGTACCACATCCGCTTTTGTCATAGCTGGCGCAGGGATAAAGGTTGCGAAACACGGGAATAGAAGTGTTTCGAGTCAAACGGGTAGTGCGGATGTACTGGAGTATTTAGGAGTCTCACTTGATAATAGACCCGAAGAAACGGAGGAACTTCTTGCTGAAAATGGGATTACGTTTTTATTCGCCCCTCATGTTCATCCAGCGATGAAAGCAGTCATGAAAGTAAGGCGTGACCTAAGGGTACCGACGATTTTTAATTTAATTGGCCCTTTGACAAATCCAGTCGAATTGGATACGCAGTTGTTGGGAATCTATCGACGCGATAAATTGAAGCTGATGGGGGAAGTTTTAAAGCAGCTCGGTAGAAAAAGAGCAGTTGTTATTAATGGAGCGGGATTTCTTGATGAAGGTTCACTTTCGGGTGAAAATCATCTCACTATCCTTGAAAATGGAAACTTGACCTCCATTACATTACGTCCCGAACATGTCGGTCTCCCAACCTATTCTAATGAAGAAATTATGGGTGGGGATGCCGAACGAAATGCCCATATTATGATGAGTGTTCTTCGTGGTGATGATGGTCCTTTCCGTGACACGGTTCTTTTAAATGCAGGAATTGGGATTTTTGCGAATGGAAAAGTCGACTCCATTCAAGAAGGAATTGAAAAGGCAAAAGAGAGCATTGATTCCGGAGCCGCTTTAGCCAAATTAGAATACCTGATTGAAAGAAGTCAGCATACGAAGCAAGGAGTGCTATAAATTGACGATTTTAGATAAAATTATTGAACAGAAAAAAGTAGAAGTCCAAGAGTTGAAAGTAATCTATAGTGTCCAACAATCGGTAAACGAAAAAAGACGACCTTCTTTATATGAAAGCTTTAGAAATTTAGAGAATATTGGCGTCATTGCAGAAGTGAAGAGAGCCTCGCCATCAAAAGGTGTCATCAATGATGGAGTCGATCCTGTCGCTCAGGCTAAAGCTTATGCACAAGCGGGAGCTAACGCCATTTCAGTTTTGACAGATCAGAAATTTTTTAAAGGGTCGATGGCAGATCTTTCCGCTGTATCAGAAGCAGTAGACCTACCATTACTTTGCAAGGACTTTATGATTGATGAGGTGCAAATTGATGTCGCGAGGGATCACGGGGCAAGCGTTATCCTTCTCATTGCCGCCGCACTTCCAGAAGAGAGGCTCCGCGAGCTATACAATTATGCAAGATCCAGGGATTTGGATGTTTTATTTGAAGTTCATGATGAAAAAGAAGCAGAGATGGCTTTACGAATAGGAGCCCGCATTATCGGAATCAATAATCGTAATTTAAAAACGTTCGAAGTGGATTTGACTGTGACTGAGCGTGTGGCATCCGTTCTGAAAGATGCAGATTGCGTGCTTGTAAGTGAAAGTGGCATCCGAACAAAAGAAGATGTAGAACAAGTTGAAGCAGCAGGTGCTAAAGCGATTTTAGTTGGAGAGACATTGATGAGGTCCCCGAATATCGCCGAGACCATGAATGATATTCGCATCCCCCTTACTAAGGCGGTGAAAAAATTGAAGGTAAAAATATGCGGCATTATGTCAGAGGAAGCTGCAGCTGCTGCAAGTGATGCTGGTGCCGATTTTTTAGGATTTGTTTTTGCGGAAAGTAAAAGAAAAATATCCCCTGAAAAAGCAGCACAAATTATTGAAAAAGTGCCGCGTCATGTAGAAACAGTTGGTGTTTTTGTCAACGAATCATATGAAAATATTATTCATATAGCGGAAACAGCCAATCTTGGGTACATTCAGCTGCATGGGGACGAGTCTCCGGAATTTTGCAAGAGTTTGCCGTATCCTGTGATTAAAGCTTTTTCAATAAAAGAAAAAGATGACTTAAACAAACTAGCAAAATACGATTGCTGCTATTTTTTATTAGATAGTCCGGGAGTAAAATATCGTGGAGGAAGTGGAATTCCATTTGATTGGAGCCTTCTTGAACATTTAGACATTCCGCGAGAAAAAATCATTTTAGCAGGCGGACTTGATCGGGAAAATGTAAAAAAGGCAATCTCAACAGTTAAGCCAGCCATTGTCGACGTATCGAGTGGCGTTGAAACAAACGGAGTAAAAGATGTGAATAAAATACAACAATTTTTAGCAGAAGCAAAATTAGAGGAGCGTGAAGACATTGGCAGTTTACACATCACCTGATGTAAAAGGAAGATACGGCGGGTTCGGAGGCAGGTTTGTTCCAGAAACATTAATGACAGCCGTATTGGAATTAGAAGAAGAATATGAAAAAGCGATTGCTGATCCAGTATTTCAAAAAGAAATGGGTCATTATTTAAAACAATATATTGGTAGAGAAACACCGCTATATTTTGCAGAAAATCTTACAAAACTGGCAGGCGGACCGAAGATTTATTTAAAACGTGAAGACTTGAACCATACGGGTGCCCACAAAATCAATAATACGATTGGTCAGGCGCTATTAACTCTGCGCATGGGCAAAAAGAAGGTTGTTGCGGAAACGGGAGCTGGTCAACACGGTGTGGCGACAGCGACTGTTTGTGCCTTACTTGGATTAGATTGTATCGTATTTATGGGAGAAGAAGATATTCGTCGCCAACAATTGAATGTGTTCAGAATGGAGCTTTTAGGTGCCGAAGTTCGAAGTGTTTCCCAAGGAAGCGGAACGTTAAAGGATGCTGTTAATGAAGCACTTCGCTATTGGGTAACAAATGTTGAGGATACTCATTATATTCTTGGTTCGGTTGTAGGCCCTCATCCATTTCCAAGAATCGTCCGTGATTTCCAAAGTGTTATCGGCACTGAGACGAAAAAACAAATGCTTGAGCAAGAAGGCAAGCTTCCAGATGCAGTTGTCGCATGTATTGGGGGCGGAAGCAACGCAATGGGCATGTTTTATCCTTTTATAGAAGATGAGGAAGTAAAAATTTATGGAGTAGAGGCGGCCGGCTCCGGAATAGAAACAGGTAAACACGCAGCTGTTTTGACCGATGGAAAAGCTGGAGTCCTACACGGTACACTTACGTATCTTCTACAAGATGAACATGGTCAAATTCAAAGTGCCCATTCTATTTCCGCAGGTTTAGATTATCCTGGGGTAGGTCCTGAACATGCCTTTTTAAAAGATTCAGGTCGTGTCACCTATATATCTGCAACAGATCAAGAAGCATTGGCAGCTTTTCAAATGCTTGCTAAAACAGAAGGAATTATTCCAGCTTTAGAAAGTTCGCATGCAGTTGCATATGCGATGAAACTTGCGAAAGAAATGAACGAATCCGAAACGCTTGTCATCTGCTTATCCGGTCGTGGAGACAAAGATGTGGAAGCCGTGAGAGAGGCAATTGGAGGTGCTATTAATGGGTAAAGCGAAAATCGATGCGGCTTTTAAAGCTGTATTGGATAAAGGCGATAAGGCGTTTGTTCCATATATTATGGCTGGTGACGGCGGAATTGAAAATTTAAAGGAGCAAATTTTATTTTTAGAAAAAAGCGGTGCTACCGTAGTGGAGCTTGGAATTCCTTTTTCCGATCCAGTTGCAGATGGCCCAGTCATTCAAGAAGCTGGATTAAGGTCCTTGGCAAACGGAACGACATTGGAAGGAGTGCTTGAAAGCCTACTGGATTGGAAAGAAGAAAGGCAGATTCCAATCGTTTTGATGACATATTTTAACTTGATTTTTTCATATGGAATTGAAAGGTTTGCCAAGCGCTGCGAGGAAGTCGGAGTGGACGGTTTAATTATTCCTGATTTACCTTTTGAGGAAGACGAAATGGTTACTCCTATTTTTTCCAAGTATGAACTTGCTTTAATCCATTTAGTAGCACCAACGAGCCCACGAAACAGAATTGAGCAAATTGCTAAAAAAACAGAAGGCTTTCTATATGCGGTTACGGTTAAAGGAACGACAGGAGTTAGAAACGAGTACGAGGATGGATTAGCTTCCTATTTAAAGCAGCTAAAAGAATACTCATCTGTTCCAGTGCTTGCCGGATTTGGAGTATCATCTCCGGAAAAGGTAAGAGAATTAGGTGAATATTGCGATGGGGTGATTGTCGGCAGCAAAATTGTCGATCTTTTATTCAAAGGCGAAAGAGAAGAAATAAAAAATATGATTGCGGCCTCTAAAAAAAGCGTAATTAAATCGTAATGTTTTTTTGCTTAAAATAGTGGGTAAATACTATGCAAAGCTAAAAAAGGAGGCAACTTCTAATGTCTAAAAATATCAATCCACTATTATGGTTAGGACTAGGAATTGCCGGGGCTTCCTATTTATTGAAGCAGGAGAATAGGGAGAAAGTGATGAAGCTTTGTCAAACGGTTAAAGAAAAAGTAGTAGACTTTTTATGTGAAAAAAACCCTAGTGCTTGCGAAGACCTTTTGGAAAAAGCGGGGAATCCCGACCCCCACGATTTAGGCGATACGCGAATGGTTGGCGAAGGCGCGATGTATGCGGTAGATTACTATAACGAAAAAGAACAGCAATAACAGGAGTGGCCCTTCTCTTAGAAGAGAAGGGCTTGTTTTTTTGTCATGGATATTTTTTCATAGAAATATAATGTTATTATGGATTTATATTTATTATCCCGAGAGGATCAAGTTGATGAAACGAAAACTCCTAAAATTAATTTTACTTATTGCTTTTATATGGGCTTTTTTATACATAAACAACGAATGGTTGCAAATTTCTAGGTACGAAGTGCAATCGGAGCGTATTCCCAAGGCATTTGATGGTCTCAAAATTGTTCAAATCTCGGATTTGCACGATGCTACATTTGGAGAAAAACAATCTCGGCTCGTTCAAAAAGTGCAAAAATTGAATCCGGATTTTGTTTTTTTAACAGGGGATTTCATTGACAGCAATCGATATGATCTGCAGAACAGTTTGGACTTCGTAGAGCAAATCACTCCATTTACGCAAGTATTCTATGTAACTGGCAACCACGAAGTTGCCGTCAATAAAATTAATGAAATAACTCAGTCGTTGAAAGATCTAGGAGTTCACGTCTTGATGGACGAGTCCGCCGTCATTGAGAGGGAGGGAGAAGAACTTCTTATTGCAGGTGTTCAAGATCCATTGATAAATGCGATTTATCCGCCAGAAGAGATTATTGAAGAAGAGTTGGAGCAGGCAATAGATTGGAAGAATGATTCTTTCAAACTACTCCTTTCCCATAGACCTGAAGTATTCGATGTATATGTGGATAAAGAAATAGATCTTGTTTTTACTGGCCACGCTCATGGAGGACAGGTACGTATTCCGGGGATTGGTGGACTAATTGCGCCAGGCCAAGGATGGTTTCCTAAATTTACTTCCGGAATGCATGAAAAAGGAAAAACGAAAATGGTTGTAAGCCGTGGGTTAGGAAATAGCCTAATACCGTATCGAATCTTTAATAGACCAGAAATCGTATTGGTCACTTTGAAAAATTCAAATTAAAAGAATCTACAAGAAGTTGTCCTTAAACAAGGGCAGCTTTTTTATTTTTTGTTTTTCTCAATAAAGAACATAAAATTCGTTATAAAAGATGAAATAATGAGGAATTTTGAGGAAAGGAGAGATAAAAGGAGATATTTGTTCTTTATAAAGAAAATACGAAGGATTTTGAAGTTTTTCATTTCAATACTTTTGTCCTATACTCAAATCGATAGTTCTTTAAAAAGAACAAAATAAACACAATAAAGAACATGAAGGTAAAGGAGGAATTCCGATACGATTTCAACGTGTAAAGAAATATAGAAGGAAGAACCGGTTTGTAAACATTCTTTTAAGGCTAGCGGCTGTATTGTATTTATGCGTTGGAATAGCAGCCACCTTTACCGGAAAAACAAATGCATTTTTTTCAAACAGCGTGACTTTGACAGGAACGATCCAAGCTGGAATTTGGGAGACTGAGGATTCTGATAATGAACAGCATGGAGAATGGGATAAGAGTTCTTTAAAATTTTCAAGTGCAAGTTTTGATGGCCAAGAAATCTCGGCCATTATTAAGAATCACGGCGAGGATATGAAAACAGATGGATTATATGAAATCTATTTCATTGAAAAAGGAAATCCGAAACAAGGGACAGTGATAACTAAAAATCTTACTTTTAAACCTTTGAAAAAGGGAGAGGAGATAAACCTTACCTTTACACCGGATAAAACAGGAAAATATATGTTTAAAGCTTATCAGCATAAACGTCATCCTGGCGTAGGCGAACTTTGGAGCAAAGAAATAACTGTAAATCTATCAAAGAAAAAGGTTGAAAGTATAGAAAAACAAGTTGAAACCGAAAAGCAGGATGAAGCAGTAACACGGGAAACTAATATCGAACCTGTTCGAGAGGAAAATTCCGAGGAACCAATTAAGAAAGAGCAAAATTCTCAAAGCGATGTTGAGGAAGAAAAGAATATAAATACTTCGGAAGTTCAGGAAGAAAAAATGGTTAAAGATGATATACCTTCCGAGGAAAATGAAAATAGTGAAAAATAGGCAGGTGGAGAGATGAAAAAAGTATTAAAAATCATCAGCAATGTCATAACAGCAATTTTATTTATTAATTTACTTGTCATGGCCTTCCTAGTTGTTTCATCCAAAGCATCAGGAGGGGAACCACAAGCCTTTGGCTACCAGCTTAAAACAGTTTTATCAGGGTCAATGGAGCCTACCTTCATGACAGGATCAGTCATAGCTGTAAAACCTTTGAATTCTAAAGAAAAAATGGCACTCAAAGAAGGCGACATCATTACTTTTATGGCTGATGAAAAAACCTTAATCACCCACCGCATCATTGGGGTAAAGGAGAGTGGAGACAATGTCATGTATGAAACAAAAGGGGATAACAATAATGCTGCCGACATGGACCTAGTTTTATCCGACAATGTCGCAGCGAAATATGCGAATTTCACAATCCCTTATGTAGGATATTTCATAAACATAGCCCAGTCGAAAGAAGGCAGTGCCATTTTACTGATTGCCCCCGGCATCTTCTTGCTTGGTTATGCAGGGTTCAGCATTATGGCAGCGCTCAGAGAATTAGAAGTAAACACAAATAAAAAAGACATCGAAGAAAAATCAGCTTAATACGGTTGGTCTCCTTGCAAACGCAAGGATCAATATAAAAAAATATACATACCCAAAAAGGGTAAGGGAGGAAAAATGAAATGAGTATCAAAAAGAAATTAGGTTTAGGATTGGCATCGGCAGCACTAGGATTATCGTTAGTCGGAGGGGGAACGTTTGCTTACTTTAATGATGTGGAAGCGACAAATAACACATTTGCAGCGGGTACATTAGATTTAGCGGTAAATCCAACAACAATTATCGATGTGAGCAATATTAAACCAGGGGATTGGATGCCTCGTACATTTCAGTTGGAAAATAACGGGACTCTTGATATTTCATCTGTAATATTGACTACTGATTATACAGTTAGTGGTGCAAATCTAGGCGAAGGAGATCTTGGTAAACATATAAAGGTTAATTTCTTACGTAATGAAGATAAAAGCGGAGTATTACTTCCAAGCAATGTCATTGTAAGTAAAACCCTACATGAGCTTAAAAACATGAGCCCGGATGCGGTTAAAAATTTGAGCCATTCAATTTTTGCTGAGAAAAGTGGGTTAAAGGCTGGGACTAAAGACAAGCTGGCAGTACAATTTGAATTTGTAGATAATGGCCAGAATCAAAATGAATTCCAAAATGCAAGTCTGAAACTAACTTGGACATTCGATGCAAAACAAACAGCTGGCGAAAGAAAATAATGTCAACAAAAAGGCGGGAACCCCTTCCCGCCTTTTCCTAGTATCGCCATGAACAATACAATCATTGAGCCGAAAATGGTCAATAAGCTTCCAAATACGTCTACTGGAAGTTATAATGCGTTGCTATTAGGGGGAGTATTAACGATGTTAGGTGCCGTTCTACTTTTACGCTACCCCCAAAAAATTCGAAGTTATTGATTCGACTGAAAATAGGCAGAGGGTACAAAATCCAAGTAAACTTTATAGCTTTATTAAAAACATAGGTCTTTTAGCAATGATTTTTAAGACGAAATGTGTCATTTTTAAATGAATAGTCTCGTTTAATTATTTTTATAATAGGCAAAAAGTAACACTTTACATACTTGGGACCCGTTATGATAACAAATGAGATACAATTCCTTTTTTTGTATAGCACTAGGGAGATGCATATATTAGGGGGTACGAACTTGGGAGAAGAAAAAGAATACATAATCGAAATGGATCAAGAATGGTTGACGTTAATTCTTGAAGCGAAGAATATGGGATTTAAGAAGGAGGAAATAAGAGACTTTTTTAGAACAAAAGAATTAAAGGAACTTATTTCTGGAAGATAGTTGGGGAAGAAAAGTGTTTCTTTAAAGAACAAAATGTTCTTAATAGAAATACTTCTTTAATTTAGTTTATATTCCATTTTGTATATTTTCTTACGATAATTGGCATCCTTTCATTAGATAGAACTTCAAGGAGGCCCTTCTTCATGTTGAATCTTATTATGAAATTAATTGTTTCCCCAATTGTCGTTATGATAGCAGCGAGCTTTTTAACAAATGTACATTTTGAGCATGTTTATCAGCCGATTATTCTCGGATTTACATTGGCAGTCGTGGGATATTTGATGGAGCTCGCAATCTTAAATAAGGGAACCTTTTGGATTAGTAATACGGTTGATTTTATTATCTCCGCCGCCGCCTTCTATTTCATTTCCTATTTCTTTGCAGGTGCATATGTGACAGTTGGCGGTGCTTTAATTACAGCTGCACTGTTAACGGTTATAGAATTCTTTGTACATTTATGGCTGATTCGATCCGGAAGAGCGCGAAAAGAACCGTCATTATAAGAACGAAAAAACCCCTCACGATGAGGGATTTTTTATCAAAGCATTTTCATTGCAAGCTCAATTTCTTTATCACCTGACAAAACTTCCATAATTTTATTTTTGGCATTGTCGATTTCAAGAGAGGTTGCGAGGACTTTAGCGACATCGCCGCGAGGGATGGAGCGTTCATCCATAAGTTCAATTTTCTCGGCTAATTCTACTTTTCCTGTGGCTTTGTCGTGCGTTAAGCGTCCAGGCCTAACAATCGTGTACGTTAATCCGCTGTTTTTTAAGTAGTCATCCGCTATTCGTTTTGCGGTCAAGTAATGTTCAATGGGTCCTTGCGGGTCATCCGCACCGATGGAACTAAGCATGACGAAATGCTGAACTCCACTTGATTTCGCTGCATCGACAAGCTTAATAGCACCTTCTTGATCAACCTCAATCGTTTTATCCGGTCCCGTTTTCGACCCTGAACCTGCTGCAAATATGACAGCGTCCATTCCATTTGTCACTTGGCTCACATCTTCTTCCAAATCAGCAACTATCACTTCTACCGCTCCTAATTTCATTAGCTCTTCTTCCTGATCTTTACTTCGCACCATGGCGTATGGGTGATGATTACTATTGTTTGCCAAATATTCTACGAGCAACCGTCCGGTATGTCCATTTGCACCGACTACTAATACCTTCATTATTATGATCGCTCCTTTTCACTAATCAGACCTAATATTGTATAATTTCCTCAAATGGATCATTATAAACAAGTTTCATTCATTTAAGATGTATCCAATATCTTTGAACTATATTCCCATCTTCTGTAACAACTTCGGACTCTAACTGGCCCCCGTTGCTTGTGATTGTTTTAGCGGAACCGATGTTTTCTTTGTCGCAGGTAATGAGAACTTCAAAAATATTCATGTTTTTTGCTTTTTCAAGCGCTAAGCTGAGCATACTTTTAGCGTAGCCTTTTTTTCTTTCACTAGGTCTAATTCCGTAGCCAATATGCCCGCCGATGTTAAGTAATTTTTCGTTTAATCTGTGGCGGATATTTATAGCACCAATGACACGTTCCTGGTTATTCACTAACCAATATGTAGTATGAGGTACGAAAGTGTCTGGTATACCCATTCCTTGAGAAAAGCCTTTTAGTTTTTGTAGCAGGCTTTCAAAATCATCTGTCTCCATTTTTAATACAAACGGAACTAAATTTTCATTCGCTGTTTTCCATTCTGCGATCATGTCTAAATAGGATTCTTTATATTTTGAAGAGGGCTCTACCAATTTAACATCGCTCATTCATATACCTCCGTTATTTGATATTTTTATTATGATAGATGAGTATTTTCGGGAAAGTCAATAGGGTAGACCATTTAAATAGGGAAGGAGTGCCTAAAATGTGTGGACGTTATAGTTTATTTGCTCCTAGGGAAGATTTAGCAGTTAGATTTGGGTTGATAGATTTTGAGGAAATGGAATGGGTGGAAAGATATAATATCGCTCCAAGCCAAGATGTGCTAGCCATTGTGAGAACGGAAGCAGGCAACAAGATCGGTATGTTGAAATGGGGGCTGATACCTTCTTGGGCGGCGGATCCAAAGATCGGTTATAAAATGATTAATGCCCGCGCGGAAACAATAGATCAGAAACCAAGCTTTAAAACGCTTTTAAAAAGAAGGAGATGCATCATTCCGGCAGATGGATTTTACGAATGGAAAAAAGAAGGAACAAAAAAAACACCGTATCGTTTTCAGCTAAATTCTAAAGAACCATTTGCTTTTGCAGGTCTATGGGATCGTTGGGAACAAAATGGTATCATCATTCATTCATGTACGATTATTACGACAGAAGCGAATTCTCTTGTAAAAGATGTTCACGATAGGATGCCTGTGATTTTAACAAAAGAGTCTGAAAGTGAATGGCTAGATCGAAAAATTCAAGATGAACATGAATTAAAAAATCTTCTCGTTCCTTTTTCAGCTGAAGAAATGCAAGCATATCCCGTATCTCCACTTGTAAATAGCCCGAAAAATGATGTGAAAGAGATTGTTAATTCCCTGTAGGTACGCTTTTAAAATAACATCATAGCCTAAAATAAAAGACAAATTAGGCTGGTGTTGAGTTATGAGTTTTCATGAAGATAATCGTTTGATTGAAAAGGTTGCAACTGCGATTAACGGGGAATATTCAGCAATACACTGTTATGCAAAATTGATCAATATGGCAGCGACAGAAAAGGAAAAAGAAAGAATAACTGAAATTCGCAACGATGAAATCCGACATTTTAATACATTCTGCGCCATCTATACGCTCCTTACAAATCATCAACCGCAGCCCCAAGTTGCTGGAAACTGCCCGGATCAATATGTGAACGGCCTCGAATTTGCATTTGAAGATGAACAGCACACGGTTGATTTCTATTTAGATATAGCAGATGAGGCAAAGGATCCTTTTATAAAAGAAAGGTTCCGCAATGCTGCAGCGGATGAGCAAAATCATGCCGTATGGTTTTTATCATTCATACAAAAACATATGAAGTAATACTACTAATCGACGAAATGCTTATGTATTTCGTTTTCTTTTTAATCTATGAAATTCTACTCGAAACTTATTTAGGATGAATGACAAAACCTCTTCCCATTCTACACGATTAGTGAAAGGACATGCATCTCTCCCTGTTGAAATGTATTAGTACCATTTAAAACAGGAGGGGATATAGTGGAACGGCACATTTTTTCTTCCGAAGCGGCAAAAATAATTGGTATTGGAGCAAGTACGATCAGAAAATATGCAGCACTGCTGGAGGCAAAAGGATATGAGTTTGAACGCGGAACAAATAACGGGCGAATTTTTAAACAGTCTGATTTAACAGTGATTTCCAACATGATAGAAATGATGAACAAAGATGGGTTGGCAATTGAAATTGCTGCGGAAAAAGCAGCAGGAAATACCCCTAAAAAAGAAAAACCTGTAAATGAAGTAACCCAAGATATAAGGGACTTTATCGAACAGATGAAAGATTTGGAGAAACAACAGGCTACCTTGACTGAAATGAATCGAGCATTAGCAAAACAAGTTGAGAATTTAACAGAAAAGATTGAAGAAAGGGAAAGGGATCAACAGTTGTTTAAAATGGTAGAGGATTCTAGAAATAAAAAGAAGCGAAAAGGAATCGCATTATTCCGGCCCCTAACGGTATTGGCCGGTAAAAATAAGTAATGTTAATCATAGGAGGGTCAGCGCGAATCTATATTGACTGCAATTCGTTATAAATGTTTGAAAAACGATTTTATTTCCTGCCAAAATTAACAGAATTTGCTTCACTCTATTGTCAGAATTTTTTAAAACGATATAATAGATAGAAATGACAGACGGTTGGAGGGTGCATATGCAAATTTCTCTTGAAAAACAGAATTTATCTAGTATTTGGCAGCAGATTATTGAGATTTTGAATAACCGTACCGATCCTTTCAAGAATGTTAATACCGTATATCAATTCGAAATATCCGGAGAGCAAAGTGGTGTTTACCAACTAATTTTAAAAGACGGAAAAGCTAGTGTAAAAGAAGGAACCCCTGATGATTCCGATTGTACCATTATTTTAAATTTCCCTGATTTTAAAGAACTATTGGCTGGGAACTTAAACAGTACAACATCATATATGAGGGGAAGATTAAAAGTAAATGGAAGTCTCGGACTGGCACTAAGACTAGAAAAACTTTTAAAACAATATCATTAGCTAAAATGAAATAGAATCTGGTAATCGTCACTGCAGCGATGCCGGATTTTTTTTTGAGGAATTTCTATTAATAGGATTAATCTTTCTATTGAAGGGTATAGTAAATAGCAGAAAAAGCAAAAAAGTTGACAAATTGATTACTTTCTTCAAAAACGATATACAGTGCATGAAATTTAAGGTAAAATATCATTAAGATGTCAAATCTTAAAGAGGTGATCTTCTTGCAAAGAGATCATGATCAGTTACAAAAAGTAATAAGTAGTCTGACAGAGATTGGAGTTAAGATTTCCAAAACGAAATCAAGGCTTGAGATTAGCAAGGCACTTGAGGATGTCAAGTCAATCCAAAGTTATACGGAACTTCACTCTTAAAGGCAAACAAGTCAGGTATGTACAGGAATGCATACTTGACTTGTTTTTTATTAGAAAAGCGCAAGGCGCCCGTTCAGCGACGTACAGCCCACAGGATGTGGGTCCGTCGACGTAGCCACAGGACGTGGCGGTTTTAGTCGACGTTCCTCTTAAGCTTCTGACGAGATAAAGGAAACACGGCAAGGAACGAGCCGATGTTGACTTATCGAAGAAGCTGAAAGTTTGCTAGTCGCTGGGCGCCTGCAGCTAGACAAAGAAAAGCTCCAGCGCTAAGTTCATTGGTTGGACGCTAGAGCAATTATATTATTTCTTGGGAAATGATGTTGGGAAAAGTCGAAAAAACACGGACAATAGAATAACAAATTTGTTTTACTTCTTCTTTTCCTTTTCTGCTTCTACTACGCTAATATGCGAACCTTCCATCGTGTGGACATGGAAATGATAATTATCTGCTGTGAGCGTGTCTCCCTCTTGCAAATCATACTTTTGTGTAAGAAGCCAACCACCTATTGTATCCACTTCTTCTCCTGATAAATGAACCCCCAATAAAGAGTTCACTTCTTCAATTAACATTTTTGCATCTAATAAATAGTGATCATCTGATAGTTTTCGGACATTCGGTACTTCATCCGTATCAAATTCATCTCGTATGTCTCCAACAATTTCTTCAAGAATGTCTTCAACCGTAATGAGGCCAGCTGTTCCCCCATATTCATCAAACAAGATCGCCATATGCATTCTTTCTTTTTGCATCTTAACGAGTAAGCTTTGAATGGGAATTGTTTCAATTACTCTAATGACAGGCTTTACATAAGGCATAATCGGCTCATTGCCCATACAATTTCCTCCGATACAATCAGAAAGGAACTCTTTTACATTGACAACACCAATGATTGTATCCTTATCTCCGTCTGTTACGGGATAACGGGTAAACCTTTCATTTTTTATTGTTTCTATAATTTCTTCAATTGATGCCGATTTATCGATGCTATACACTTCTATACGTGGCACCATAATTTCCTTCGCGATTCGGTTGTCGAACTCGAAAATCCTATTTACATAACGATATTCAGATTGATTTATTTCCCCGCTTTTCAGGCTTTCTGATAAAATGATCCGCAATTCTTCTTCCGAATGGGCAATTTCACCCTCAGATGCAGGTTTGATTCCAAATAACCCGACAATTAAACGGGCAGCACCATTCAAAGCCCAAATAAAAGGGTACATAATTTTATAAAATAAAATGAGTGGGGCAGCAATATTTAAGGTAATCTTTTCTGCTTTATGAATCGCGAATGTTTTCGGGGCTAATTCTCCTACTACTACATGAATAAACGTAATCAAACTGAACGCAATGATAAAAGAAAGAACGCTTGCCAATGACTCTGGCACTGAAAGTTTAACAAAAATCGGTGATAAAATAACTTGAACAGTCGGTTCCCCTAACCATCCTAATCCCAACGCAGTAACGGTAATTCCAAGCTGGGTTGCCGATAAGTATCCGTCTAAATTGGAAAGCAGACGCTTCGCATTCACGGCTTTTTTATTCCCTTGGGCAATGAGTTGGTCTATTCGGGAGCCGCGTACTTTAACGATGGCGAATTCTGATGCTACGAAAAAAGCGGTTAATCCAATTAATAAAATAACGAGAAAAATATTAATGGCAAGCAATGGAGCGTCACGCTACTATCCTTCATGAAGCGTGACTTCACCTCCTAGCATTTCGAAAGTTAATATTAAGCATATACATACTTTACCCACAAAACGGCAACATTTATCGTCTTTTTTTAAAAACAATCACGAAAATTCTTAAATAGCAGTAAGAATCTGTTATGATAGAGTCATATTTAATGCTGGGAGCCATATACAACCATTAGATTAGCAATGGAGGGGCTTTTCTTGAAAAAACATGTCTTGGATCGAGAAGTTATCTATGTACATATGAACCAAACCGATCATTTTGTCCTTTCATATGGAATTAGATTTATCGATTTCTTAACGGGGATTCCAAATCAAATCCAAAATGCCTTATTAATACGCCATAAGATCAAGGATAGTCATTTTAATATGCATACGAAACTAGAGTATGTTGATCAAGAGATAATAGAAAAATTAGTACAAGAAGATATTCGTGGATATGGAGAATTTTGTTGGATTGATTTTCATGATGAAGAACATTTAAATCTTTTATCTGGTCAGGAAATAGCAGAAATTCTTTATTTAGGACATCTTAAGGACCATTTACGCCTTCCTTTTTATAGGAAATTAAAAAATAATTTTGCTTATCTTGCTGGAGAAGATGGTTGGTTCAATAAAACATATTATAAAGAATGGGATTCTTTTTTCTCGATGTTAGGTTCAACCATCGTAGGGAAAATAAATAATCAAAAAGAAAAGTCGTTCTTTTTTAAAGTGAAGAAAAAAAGTGTTCCGGCTATTCCTAAAGAAATCCTGCATCCTTTTGCTGATTTTATGAAAGAAGGAATGGTCATCTCCCTTGAAAGAGTTAATCGAAACAGACTTACCATAGAGATCCCTGTATGGGTAATCGGGGATTTCTTTGATATGGATGTTATGTACGAGGAATATGAAATGCTTGGCGACAGAAAAGCTGACGGAAAACTTGTGTTTGATCGTAAATCGGGAGAATGGCAAGCTTTTGCAGCGTATTCAACAACGTAAAATGGACAACGAGGCGTGGGCTCACGATGAGGTGAATCCACGTTTTTTATCTGTTTGATAACACTAATACACGTTTGCCCATATACTATTAGAAAAACGCAAGCACTGGAGCAGGACTATAAAATATAGGCCATTATAAAACTTTTCTTTAAATAAGAAATTCACAAGAATTCATTTAGTTATGTCCCATCTTCGTGGTAAAATAAAAGACATCTGCACAGCATGGAGGATTAAAATGAAAATTAATATTTGTTTATTATACGGTGGAAAATCAGCAGAGCATGAAGTTTCTTTACAAACGGCCAAAGCAGTCATTAAAGCTTTGGATACTGATAAATTTGCAATTCATCCTATTTTTATATCTAATGAGGGCAATTGGATTAAAGGGCCGGAATTAATAGGACCTATCGAAGACGTAAAAGAGTTGGAATTACGAAATGCTGGAGAAGAAGTAGGGCCTAATGCGCTTAGTACAAGGCTTACACCGGAGCAAAATGGAAGTTATGATGTTGTTTTTCCTCTTCTACACGGTCCGAATGGTGAAGATGGAACAGTGCAAGGGATGTTGGAATTATTAAATATTCCTTATGTAGGAAATGGAGTGCTTGCTTCTTCAGCAGGCATGGACAAAGTGATCATGAAAAACTTATTCGCCCAAGCGGGTTTAGATCAAGTTAAGTATGTTTCTTTTATTCGCAGTACATGGGATGGTAATCCGGAAAGAGCCTATGAACAAGTAGAGTCTGAAATCGGCTATCCTTGTTTTGTAAAACCTGCTAATCTTGGTTCAAGTGTTGGAATAAGTAAATGTGAAGATCGTAAAGAACTTGCTGCAGCTTTTGCCAATGCTTTTAAATATGACCGGAAAATCATTATCGAAGAAGGAGTTACTGCTAGAGAGATAGAAGTGGGTGTACTCGGTAATGATTTTCCGGAATGCTCAGTCGCAGGAGAAATCGTTCCAAAAAGTGATTTTTATGATTATAAGGCTAAATACTCAGATGGAGATACAGCATTAATTATTCCAGCTGATATTCCTGACGAACAATATCAGGAAATCACTAAAATGGCAATTAAAGCTTTTAAAGCACTTGATTGTTCAGGACTTGCGAGAGCTGACTTCTTCGTAACGAAGGAAGGCCGTATTATTATTAATGAAGTAAATACGATGCCGGGCTTCACCCCTTTCAGTATGTTCCCGCTTTTATGGAAGCACACGGGAGTAGAATACCCTGAATTAATTGAGCGATTAGTTCAGCTTGCATTGCAACGACATGATGAAAAACAGTCAATCATTTATACTTTCTAAAAAGAAAAGCAGAATTGCCTGTACGGAAAAGGACAAGAAGTTTGCTAGTCGATAGGCGCTGGAGATAGACAATAAAGAATTTTTAAAAAAGCTGTCCTATTCACATAAAACGAATGGGACAGCTGTAAACGTTAGGGGGATTTATAATGATAAAGCGTACATTAGGGCAATTGGCGACTATGATAAAAGTGGAAAATGACATAACGAAATTTCAGGATAATGAAATAAAGGGAGTCTCTTTCGATACTAGACTAATCAAGCCTGGAAATTTATTCGTACCTTTAATAGGAGATGCCAATGATGGTCATAAATATGTGAATACTGCATTTGACAAAGGCGCAGCAGCGGTACTTTGGCAAAAAGATGTGCCAAATCCTCCAGAACATATGCCTGTTTTAATAGTTGAAGACACGCTCAGTGCCCTTCAAGAGCTTGCACATTCTTATCGCAATCAAATTTCGGCTAAAGTAATTGGAATTACGGGAAGTAATGGAAAAACCACAACAAAGGACATTGTAGCAGCTATTTTTTCCGAGAATTTTAAAGTACATAAAACGGACGGGAATTTTAATAATCATATTGGCTTGCCTTTAACAATCCTTGCGATGGAAGAAGATACCGAAGTTGCCATATTGGAAATGGGGATGAGCGGAAAAGGAGAAATTTCATTATTGACGAAAATTGCTCAACCCGACGCTGCGATTATCACGAATATAGGGGAGGCACACCTTCAGGATTTAGGCTCACGTGAAGCCATTGCCGATGCAAAACTGGAAATTACAGAGGGCCTACCGAAAAACGGCTTATTAATTTATCCTGGCAATGAGCCATTATTAATTAAAAGAATTAGCGGTCTAAAACAATTCCATACGTGTACATTCGGGGAAACGCGTGAAAATGATATATATCCAGAAGAAATCAATATTGGAGAGGATGGAAGTTCATTCATCATTCCAGGTTTTTCTGAGGAACCATTCTTTCTTCCGATTCCCGGAAAGCATAACATTATGAACGCACTGGCAGCCATACTTGCCGCAAAAGAATTTTTAATTCCGGCATCTTCCATTCAAACAGGTTTGAAATCGGTAAAATTGTCTAATATGAGAATGGAGTGGCATGACGGAGTAAAAGGAACGCGTATATTAAACGATGCATATAATGCAAGCCCCACTGCCATGAGAGCTGTCATATCTATGCTAGAAAATCTTGATGATGATCGTGAGAAAGTGGTTGTATTAGGCGATATGTTAGAGCTTGGCGAAAAGGAAATAGAATTCCACGAACAAATAGGAAAGGAACTGAATCCAAGTAAAATCAAGTATGTATTTACATTTGGACCACTAGCAAAAAATATAGCGTCCGGTGCAAGACTGCATTTCCCAGAGGAAAGAGTTTTTGAATTTGAAGATAAAGATAAACTAATAAACGCATTGAATGAAAAAATAGAAGGAAATGAACTCATCCTCTTTAAAGCTTCTAGGGGTGTCAAGCTGGAAGAAGTAGTCAATGCTATGCTCGTTTGAAAAGTGAAATAATAAATGACAGAGCAAATAATAAATTTCCTCATAGCGTTGATACTACAATTGTATTCAAAAACGTTTAATGATAGAATAATCAACATCGTTTACAGTTTTCACGGCAGTTCTTAATCATTCAAGAGTTTTGTACCTTAGATGGTATTTAGGAGAGACATTCGTCTCAATTTGATGTTTTAAAAGGAGAATGAATAGCATTGACGAAGTTTGCAGATTTAAATTTAAGCCCTGCTCTTTTAAAAGCAGTTAATAGAATGGGCTTTGAAGAAGCTACACCGATACAAGCGAAAACCATACCTTTAAGTATGGAAGGAAAAGATTTAATTGGCCAAGCTCAAACGGGTACTGGGAAAACAGCCGCTTTTGGCATCCCATTAATCGAGAAGCTTGATGTTAAATCCCCTCATGTGCAAGGGATTATCATTGCGCCAACAAGAGAACTAGCCATTCAAGTTTCTGAAGAATTATATAAAATTGGTATGGATGCTCGTGCTCGGGTATTGGCAGTATACGGAGGATCCGATATTCAACGTCAAATTAGAGCGTTGAAAAAAGGTCCGCATATTATTGTTGGGACTCCAGGCAGGATCTTGGATCATATCAACCGCCGTACGTTGAAGCTAGGTAATGTTCATACGCTTATTCTTGATGAAGCGGATGAAATGCTTAATATGGGATTCATTGATGATATTGAAGCGATTTTGGAAACTGTCCCTGAAGATAGACAGACGCTTCTTTTTTCCGCGACAATGCCAGAACCGATTCGCAGAATTGCAGAACGTTTCATGAAATCCCCTGAAACGGTGCGTGTTCAAGCTAAAGAAATGACAGTTCCATTAATTGAACAATTTTTTATAAAAGTTCCCGAAAAGGAAAAGTTTGATGTTCTAGCAAGACTCATTGATGTGCAATCACCGGAGCTTGCCATCGTTTTCGGTAGAACGAAGCGTAGAGTCGATGAGCTTTCCAATGCGCTGACTGTAAGAGGGTACACAGCGGAAGGGATTCATGGTGACCTTAGCCAAGCAAAACGCTTATCTGTATTAAAGAAATTTAAAGAAGGAAAAGTCGATGTCCTTGTAGCAACAGATGTCGCTGCACGCGGCTTAGATATTTCCGGAGTAACGCATGTTTACAATTACGATATCCCACAAGATCCAGAAAGCTATGTGCATAGAATCGGTAGAACAGGCCGAGCTGGTAAAGAAGGAATGGCTATCACATTTGTCAGTCCTCGTGAAATGGGTTACCTTCGAATTGTGGAACAGACAACTAAAAAGCGGATGCAACCAATGCGCCCGCCAACTTGGGATGAAGCTCTTGAGGGACAACAACGTATTACGATGGAGAAACTTGAAGAGGCAATCAAAGAAGGAAGTTTGGATGAATACAAAGCAGTAGCAAATGAATTACTTACAGAGCATGATGATGCACTTACGGTAATTGCGGCTGCGTTGAAAGTTTTAACGAAAGAGCCTGATAAAACACCGGTCCATATTACTGAGGAACGACCACTTCCGCAAAAACGCGATCATTTTAAAGGTGGCGGCCACGGAGGCCACGGTGGTGGCGGAAACCGCAACAGACGTGGAAAATCAGGACAGCAACCATACAAAGGAAATCGTAAACCACAGCGGCGACCAAGTGGAAGAAGACCGTAATATACGAGCGATTTCCAACTAGAACTCGCTAAAAAAGCGTAAGCGATCATTTGACATCAAAAGTCATGAAAGCAATCGGTGCACATTGCAATAACCGGTTGCTTTTTTATTTTTTAATATTATAATGAAACCGATTTTTATAGATAGACGTAAGTATAAGGGACAAGGGGGTCATCAAATGAACATTCAACAACCTGCAAAACAAATCTCAGAGTTAGGGCTAAAGGTATGGAGAATTACTGGAGTCATTTACTCGTTAATATTATGGACCATTGCTATTGGTATTGGTGTACTCGTATATGTATTCGACTGGCCAGTTTGGATTACAATTAGTTCTGCTGGAATTGCCCTAATCTTAACGATTATGAACATTTTCATTATTCCTTCCATTAGGTGGCGGAGATGGAGGTATGAAGTAAGAGAACAAGAAATTGAACTTCAGCATGGGGTTTTCTTCATTACTCGTACACTTGTACCAATGGTCAGAGTTCAGCATGTTGATACAGTTCAAGGACCGTTATTACGAAAATATCATTTAGCGACTATTCAAATATCAACAGCTGCTACAACACATGAAATTCCAGCAGTCGATCTTCATGAAGCGGAAGAATTGCGGCATGCCATCTCAAGATTGGCAAGGGTGGCTGAAGATGATGTCTAATCCGAACCGACTTCACCCTATTACGATTGTTTTTTCAGTTATAAAAAATGTGAAGGAAACGATCATTCCAATCGTGTTTTATTTCATTGTTTTCATTGTTCGCGATAATGCAAAAAACGAAATTCAAATTGAAGGATTTGGTCCATGGATAAAATTTATTCCGTATCTCATTCTAATATTAGTATTCTTCATTATGGTTGCCGCTGGAATTATAAAATGGTATCGCTATACGTATAGAGTAGAAGAGATGGAATTGCGGATTGAGCATGGGCTATTTGTTAAAAAGAAACGCTATATACCATTTGAGCGAATTCAAAGCTTGGATTTTTCTGAAGGTATCCTTCATCGACCATTTGGACTAGTGAAAGTAAAAGTGGAAACGGCAGGAGGAAACATTGAAAAATCCGAAGCGGAAATGAGTGCCATCAAAAAAGAAGATGCATTGGCACTCCGAACTCTAATAACGGAATCAAAAAATAGAGAAAAGGAATCCGAAGGAATTGTCGAGAACATCGAAGCAGCTCCAAAGCAATCGATTTTATATAAAATATCACCTAAGCAATTATTATTTTTCGCCTCAACCTCTGGACGCATCGGTGTAGTTGTACTAGCTGTACTTGGCTTTGGCAGCCAGTTTGATGAACTGATCCCTTTTGATAAGATTTTTAAAGAGATGGAACATGTTGCAAAAGCGGGTTACACAATCATCACTATTCTAGTTGTAATTGGATTATTCCTTGCTTGGCTAGCGTCCGTCCTATTGACTTATTTAAAATATAATGATTTTACATTGGAAAAAGTTGGAGAGGATCTCATTATTACAAGAGGGTTATTGGAAAGACGAACAACAACCATTCCGATTAAAAGGGTTCAAGCTGTTACGATACAAGAAAGCCTTTTGAGGCAGCCATTTGGATATGCCGGAGTATCTGTGGAGTATGCGGGCGGCTCAATATTAGACGAAAATACAGAGGGTCTTATTATACCGGTAGTAAAGAAAAAGAAAATTGCATCCTTGCTTCAGGAAACATTATCTGATTATACTTTCGATATCGAATTTATTCGTGCACCTAAAAGAGCAAAAAGACGCTTCTTTTTAATAAAAATGTTTGCGTCCGCAATTCTGACAGCTCTATTATCGATTTGGTTGTGGCCTTATAGCTTACTGGCAATTTTACTAGTTGCCGGAGCTTGGATTTTAGGATTGCTCCAATATAAATCGGCAGGTTGGAATCTTACTGATAATCAACTCGCATTAAGATATAGGGGAATGGATCAACAAACGACATACATGAGAAAAAATCGCATGCAGTCCCTGGATATGTCTGTTAATTGGTTTCAAAAAAGAGCTAACCTTGCGACGATTGAAACCTCCGTCATGAGTGGAGGAAATGCTCATTTTAGTGTAAAACATTTAGAAGATGAAGATGTAAGAAAGATTTATGAGTGGTATCGTCCTGCGAATAAGAATAGTTAAAGGAAAGCCTTCGGAAGCTAAAACAGCTTTTGAAGGCTTTTACTATGAGGTCCGAAGTTTTATTAGTATCGGGAGAAAAGATCCGAATCGCGGTAGAAGTCAAGCAAAAATCATAGTTGAGCGGCGCAAGATCTCGAATCGCGGCTGAACACAAGCGAAATTCACAGTTGAGCGGCGCAAGAGCTTGAATCACGGCAGAACTCAAGAAAAAATCACAGTTGTGCGGTATAAGAACTGGAATCGTGGCAAAACTCAAGGAAATATTACAATAGTGTAGTACAAGAGACTGAATCACGAACGACTTATGCCAATATTGCAATTCAGTTCAAAATCCACCCATTCTAATAACTGCTTCTAATCAGTTAAAAACGAATCGACCGATATAAAAGCAGGATTCTGCCGATTATGAAGCCGCTTATTAATCCGAATATATGGCCCGTAATATTAATATCTGGTTGGAAAAAAGTCATGATGACACTAATAATGGCAATAGGAAGAATAACTTGTCTTCCTTGAAGGGGCATTGCATCTTTTTTTACAAAAAGAACAGCTAAATATACCCCGAATAGTCCAAATATTGCTCCGCTTGCACCTATATGTGTATAGTATGGTGGGTGGATATATAATGTTGCAATATTGGCTCCTAATCCGCTAGCTAAGTAGACGATGATAAACGTAAACTTTCCGAGAGCTTTTTCAAGTGCTGGACCGAATAGTACAAGTGAAAATGAATTAAATAATAGATGTGCAAACCCAACATGCACGAAAATAGGAGTGACGAGTCTCCAGTATTCTCCTTGCTGAATGAGAAGGTTCACTCCCGCCAGCAATTCAAGGATCCAGTTATGTGGAAATATGGGAGTATGCATCATAAGAAATATCAATAATTGGATTGCGATAATAGTAGAAACTACCGGATACAATTTAAGAAATTGTCCGAAACTTTCAGTTCTGACAAACATGCTGATCGCTCCTTAGAGAAAAGTACTTTCCTAATCTTAGCCTACTGGAAATACTTTGGACAACTATAATATAGTATGTCATATATATTTATTTAGAAGGGAAGTTTATGATGATCATCGGGATAGGGATGGATCTAGTAGAAATTGACCGGATTGAGAAGCTGCGTAAAAAGCAACCTCGATTTCCGGAACGGATTTTAACGAAAGCAGAATTAAATCAATATGAGTCTTTAAATGAAAAAAGGAAATCGGAATTTTTGGCGGGACGATTTGCTGCAAAAGAAGCGTATTCTAAAGCTAGAGGTACCGGAATTGGAGGGGAACTATCATTCCTAGATATAGAAATCATAACAGATGAAAAAGGAAGACCAATGATTAAAAGACCGGATTTTGGCAAAGTTCATTTATCTATTAGCCATACGAAATCATATGCAGCAGCTCAAGTAATAATTGAAATACAAGACTAGAATTAAACTTCTCATAAATTCTATGGTCTATTGTCCAGGTTTGTCTCATATATTTTTAGTGCGTTAGGAGAGACAAGGTTTTGGCTGTGGGATAGATTGCCACGTTGTGCGGAACGGTTCGCGGGTTAAAACAATGGTATTGGACAATTTCCCGCAAGCCTGGCTTTCTCTCTTCTTTTCATGGTCAAATGAGACAAAAAAGGGGTTGAAGGAATGAGAAAGGGGTTACAGCTATTTTGGTTGCTGCTCGCTTCCATTGCTGTACTTTCTGCTTGCGGAGCAAAATCGCAGGAAGATGTAACAAAGGGGCTGGAAAAAAAGGTAGGTGATTTAAAAGGATACAAGGCGAAAGCCCAAATGACGCTTACGGTTGGGAATGAACCGCAAACGTACGAGATTGATGTTTGGCATAATAAACCTGGTGATTATCGAGTTCACTTAAAAAATGCCAAAAAAGATCAAAGTCAAATGATTCTACGCAATAAAAGTGGTGTTTATGTTTTAACCCCTGCTTTAAACAAGAGTTATCGTTTCCAAAGCGAATGGCCGCAAAACAGCAGTCAAGCGTATTTGTATGAGTCGCTAGTTAAAGATATTAAGGAAGACAAAGAAGCGAAGTTTAAATCGACAAAGGATCACTATGTATTTGAAACGAAGACGCGTTATCAAAACAGTAAGATGCTCCCTACTCAGGAAATTACTTTTAAAAAAGGATCACTTGAGCCTGTCAGCGTGAAAGTAATGGATTCAAGTCATAAACCTGTAGTAACTGTCAAATTTTCAAGTGTAGAGTTCAACGCTAAGTTTGATAAAGGTGCATTTGATACGAAAAAGAATATGACAAGCGCACAATTAGAAGTTCCGGTCATGACTAATATAGACAAAGAATTTACAGTTAAATATTCTATGGCTGATATCCCGGGAATTACTTTCGAGGATGAAAAAGCATACGACACGGAAAACGGGAAAAGAGTTCTACTAACATATAGTGGTGATAAGTCATTCACCCTAATCCAAGAAATGGCAGAAGTCATTCCAACAACCTCTATGGAAATGATAGATATGAATGGTGAGATGGTGGATCTTGGATTTTCCATTGGGGCTTTGACGGAGGATTCCATTACATGGAATGAAGATGGCGTCAATTATGTACTGTTTTCTACTGATTTATCACCAGATGAAATGGTAATGGTTGCACAATCGGTACAAGGGGGAGCAATCAAATAATAATCGAAATCAAGCAGACCTTTTCCATCTGAATCGGTCTGTCTTTCTTTGTTCATTGTGTCTAGCTCCAGTCGCCAGCCCCTCGAGGTCATAAACCAGCGTCAATAAAAGTCAAAATACGGATTTTTTTTGACTCAGAACATTTGCTTGTCGGAGGCCCGCAGGATGCGGGTCAGGAAGGCGTTGCAACAGGACGTTGCGCTCTTAGCCTTCCTTCCCTTTCCAGGCGTTTTCCGCTTTTCTTTATTGACATATTTCCGATGGAGTTCGATAATCAATTATATTATTGAACATCTAATGGGAAGTGACCTCCATGGAAGAAAAGAATGTTTTTTATCGAGATACTTGGGCAGAAATAGATTTAGATGCTTTATATTCCAATATGAGTCAGATTCGTGAATATCTTCCTAAAGATACGCATGTTTTTGCTGCGGTAAAAGCTAATGCGTATGGTCATGGTGATATCCCGACTGCTAAAACAGTTTTGGCTGCAGGCGTGCACGGTCTCGCTGTCGCATTTTTGGATGAGGCTTTAGCTATCAGAAATGCTGGAATTACAGCACCTATTTTAGTATTGGGAGCTACTAGGGCGATTGATGCCGGGATTGCCGCCCGTAAAAATATATCATTGACGGTTTTTCAAATAGATTGGCTGCACCAAGCTGAAAAGTTTATCCCTTCTAATGCTAGACTTCGTGTTCATATAAAATGTGATACAGGGATGGGAAGAATTGGGATTACGAACGAAGATGAGCTGCGTAAAATAGACAGATTAACACGTCAATCGGACAGATTTATTTTTGATGGCATATTTACTCACTTTGCCACCGCAGATCAGCTTGACGAAACGTATTACAACAAACAACTTTCCCGTTTTAACCATTATTTAAGCTGTCTTAAAACATTACCTCCATATGTGCACGCTGCAAATAGTGCAGCAGCTCTTTGTCATAACGATTCACTTTTTAATACGGTTAGAATTGGGATAGCGATGTATGGATTAACTCCTTCTGATGAAATGAAAGATATTCTTCCATTTAATCGAAGAGAAGTCTTTTCGCTTCATACTAAAATCGTTCATGTAAAAAAGCTTCGCGCTGGGGAAAAAGTTGGATATGGAGCGGATTACACTGCGGCCGAAGATGAATGGATTGCAACGCTCCCAATTGGGTATGCTGATGGATGGATACGTAAACTTAGAGGATTTGAAGTTATTGCCGATGGTGATATGGCTCCTATCGTTGGAAAAATATGCATGGATCAGACTATGATCAAGCTTCCTAGAAGTATGCCAGTCGGTACGCAAGTCACACTTATCGGTAAACAAAAGAAACGCTTCATTTCGGTCGATGACGTTGCAAAAAAACTCGAAACCATTAATTACGAAGTCACCTGTACCATTACAAATCGCGTGCCGCGTGTTTACAAATTAAGTAAAACCTTATAATGGATAGATCAAAATTCATGATCAATTTTTCTATTTGTCGATAGAAACGGAAAGCAACAAATAGATAAAAATAATAAAAAAATATCGAATTAGAGCAGGACTTTTACGGAAAATGGAGAAATGTATGTATTAGTAACTAGTATCTAGGATGATACTAGAATTGGAAGGCTAATTTACTCTTTGCAGATGTCGTATTTGATGGTATCATAAACAATGAATGAAATGGCTTGTAGTGATGGTGGAGGTGTAGTCGTTGTCTGAATCCAGCGCAACAACGGAAATTATTATTCGATTGCCGCAGCAATTGATTGCTGAAATGGACGGTTTTGCAGAAATGGAAAATGTAAATCGCAATGAATTTATTTATCGTGCTACAAAAATGTATCTTCGTGAAAGAAGAAAGCGCCAAATTGTAGAGTCGATGAGGCGCGGCTACATGGAAATGGCCAAAATTAATTTGGCGATTGCGTCAGAAGCAATTCAGGCGGAATATGAGGCAGAAAACACAGTTGAACGTCTTGTAAGCGGGGGATAAGCCCTTGGTTGTTAAGCGTGGTGACGTGTATTTCGCCGATTTATCTCCAGTGGTAGGTTCGGAGCAAGGCGGTGTCCGACCGGTACTGGTTATCCAAAATGACATTGGGAACCGGTTTAGCCCCACTGTAATCGTTGCTGCTATTACAGCGCAGATTCAAAAAGCAAAACTGCCTACCCATGTGGAAATTGATGCTAAAAAGTACGGATTTGAAAGAGACTCTGTTCTTTTGCTTGAACAAATTAGAACGATTGACAAGCAACGCTTAACAGATAAAATCACACATTTAGATGAAGAAATGATGGAAAAAGTCGACGACGCCCTGCAAATAAGTTTAGGACTGATCGATTTTTAAGCGCTCTGTGTTTTGCAGAAGCGTTTTTTTTATTACAGGGCCATCCTTTTTAGAGCAACAATCATCAATAATTTCTTATCCTCTTTGTAAAAATCACCATAGATGAAGATTTTAGACTCCAAAGAACGAAATCGAAAGAGCGCTTAGCTTTTGTTATAATTACTTAAAGACTATATTGTCGATTTTACTATATCTTTTTACCTAATTATGTAAAAACTAGGTGACTGTAATTGTTTTTACGTGCAAACTATTGATAAAATTGTTTATAAAAATAATCGGATAAAATAAAGGAGAGGGAATATTGAATAAAGAAGTCGTACAATTTATCAAGAAACATGAGGATGAAATACTGGAATCGTGGATGAATGACATGAAAAAAATTGGAGACGAACGGACAATCAATATTATCTCAGATCAAGTATTCTATAATGCTAGTAAAGAATTTATGGATTTAGTCACTTCGAGTATCTTAGATACGAACGAGAAATATTACGATAAAATCGGTAATTTTGCAGAAAATGTCGTACGAATTGGCTGGCCATTAACTTTTTTAACGAAAGGTCTAAGAACGATAAATAAAATCATATATGATCGAATTATATCTGAAAATAATTATACTCATGAGCAAAGCAATGAATTACTATGGGGCTTAGATAAATGGCTAACACCCATTTATGACGAGATGATAGAAGTATATTCTGCTACATGGGAAAGAACTTTTTCATTACAAAAAATTGCTTTACAAGAATTATCAGCACCATTAATTCCTGTGTTTGAGAAAATTTCGATTATGCCTCTAGTCGGTACCATTGATACTGAAAGAGCGAGGTTGATAATGGAAAACTTATTAACTGGAGTTGTAAAACATAGGGCGGATGTTGTCCTTATTGATATTACCGGGGTCCCAGTAGTTGATACGATGGTTGCCCATCATATTATTCAAGCTGCTGATGCTGTTCGACTTGTTGGAGCAAAGTGTATGATTGTCGGTATTCGTCCGGAAATTGCCCAGACGATTGTAAATTTAGGAATCGATTTAGACCAAATTATTACGACAAGTACATTGCGAAAAGGCATTGAAAAGGCACTAGGTTTTACAAATAGAAAAATGATAAAAGTGGAGGGGTAAGCTTGAGAATTCCAATTTTAAAGCTTCGTGATTGCTTGCTTATATCAATCCAATGGGAATTGGATGATCAAACAGCATTGCAGTTTCAAGAAGATCTATTACATAAAATTCATCAAACGAGTGCTCGTGGAGTAGTCATTGATATCACATCCATTGATTTTATCGATTCATTTATCGCAAAGGTGCTTGGTGACGTTATTAATATGTCAAAGCTAATGGGAGCGAAAGTTGTTATTACAGGAATTCAACCTGCTGTGGCAATTACATTAATTGAGTTAGGCATTCGTTTGGAGGATGTTGTCACTGCCCTCGATTTAGAAAATGGTTTGGATAAATTAGAACAGGAATTGGGGGACTAGCCTATGGAACTGCAGTCCTGCGTAAAAATAATAAATGAATGGGACATCGTAGCAGTTCGCCAATTAGGCAGAAATGTGGCAAAAGAGCTTGGATTTGGGACAGTGGACCAGGCGAGGATCACGACTGCGATTAGCGAATTGGCCCGTAATATTTTCCTTTATGCCGGTCAAGGCGAGGTTTGTATTGTGAAAGAACAACAAAATGGTAGAAACGGGTTGAAAATTATTGCGAAGGATAACGGACCCGGCATTGCCGATATTCGCAGAGTTATGGAAGATGGATACACTACGTCTGGAGGGTTAGGAGCTGGACTGCCAGGAGTAAAACGCCTGATGGATGAGTTTGATATTAAATCGAAACTAAATGAAGGCACCGAGATTATTGCAGTCAAATGGCTCCGATAGAAGGAGTGAACTGATATGGATTTTAGAGATTCTTTTGAAGCAAAATATAAAGACATCATGAATAGCTATTTAAAAGATCAAAATGAACAAAGTCTTTATCAAGCGCAAAAATTAAGTAGAAAGCTAATAGAACATCAAATAGCTCCTGAAGAAATTATCAGCCTACATAAAACGATTATGCTTGAACATGATCTTAACCGGAAAAGTATTAGTGATTCCTTCGATATTTTATTGGAAGTAATGATTGGATATGGCCTATCCTATCGAGAACATCAAAGTCTTCGTACGGAACAATTGGCCTTGAAAAGTGAAATCGAAGTGGCTGCCAGTATGCAGAAAACATTGCTTGGAACTTCCCTTCCAGAGATAGATGGACTTGATATAGGTGCTGTAAGTGTACCTGCTCGGCAAATGAATGGAGATTACCATCATTTTGTTAAAGATGAAAATAATTGCTTGGGCATTGCACTAGCAGATGTAATCGGCAAAGGGATTCCAGCAGCATTATCCATGTCTATGATTAAATACGCGATGGATAGTCTATCGGAAAATAGACATGACCCAAGTGCCATATTGGAAAGTTTAAATCGAGTGGTAGAACAAAATGTGGACCCAAGCATGTTTATTACGATGTGTTATGGCATGTATAATCCTAAAGAAAATAGCTTTTGTTACGCATCTGCAGGTCATGAACCAGGATTTTATTATTCTTCCAAAAATGGAAAATTTCTTGATCTAGATGGGAAAGGATTATTACTCGGACTAGAGAAGAAAACGAAATATAAAAACTATGAACTAAAAGTTTCGAAGGGTGATATGATTATTCTCCTTTCAGATGGTGTGACGGAATGCCGGACAAAAGAAGGTTTTATAGATCGAAGCGATTTAACAAGTTACATTCAACAATACATACATTTACCGGCACAAGATATTGTGACCAATATTTATAAAGACTTGGAGCGTCTACAAGAATTTGAACTAAGAGACGATTTTACTCTCATTATTTTAAAAAGAACATAATTATATGTTTCATTGTATTCAAATGGGGTACTTATAAAAAAGTACATATAATCGTGTTACAAGGGGTGGATGTTTTGTGAATATTTCAATAAGTTTGACAGAAACAAGCGAAGAATTACACGCAAAACTAGCAGGAGAAATAGATGCTTACACGGCTCCAAAAGTGAAAGAATCTCTTCATCCCTACGCGGAAAAGTCTGGGATTAACATAATCGTAGATTTAAAGGATGTTTCTTATATGGATAGTACAGGTTTGGGAGTTTTCGTAGGTTTATTTAAGACTTTGAGGGCTAATGATGGGAACTTAATGTTAACGGGCTTGTCTGATCGTTTGCAGCGGTTATTTGAAATAACTGGATTGGCTGATGTGATGAACATTAATTCCGAGGTAGAGGGTGGAGTGTAATGAAGCAGGCTTTTGATTACATCGAAATGAAAATACCAGCAATGCCGGAGTATGTAGGCGTCATTCGGTTAACTCTGTCTGGAATAGCAAGCCGCATGGGGTTTACATATGATTTAATCGACGATTTAAAAATCGCGGTTAGTGAAGCTATCACCAATGCAGTCCAACACGCCTATAAAAAAGACGAGGGCGGGGAAATTGTGATTGGCTTTGGGCTTTATCAAGATAAACTTGAAGTAATGGTTGCGGATTCAGGAAAAAGCTTCGATTTAAATAAAGCACAAGACGAAATAGGTCCTTATAATGAAGATAGTCAAATAGAATTTCTTCGTGAGGGGGGTCTAGGTCTTTATTTAATCGAAAGCTTAATGGATGAGGTAAGAATTCATCAAAACGAAGGGGTAACAGTCTTTATGACTAAATTCCTCGAAGGAGAGCAGGTGGAGGGGAATGTCAAAACAATCTCAACCTGATCAGACAAAAAATCAAGTCATTGAATGGATTAAAGCCTACCAAGAACACGAAGATGAAGAAGCCCAAAACAATCTTGTCCTTCATTATAAAAATCTCGTTGAATCAATTGCACGCAAATATTCAAAAGGAAAATCCTTTCACGAAGATATTTTTCAAGTAGGGATTATTGGCCTGCTTGGTGCGATTCGTAGGTATGATGAATCATATGGAAAGACTTTCGAAGCATTTGCGATTCCAACCATTATTGGTGAAATAAAGCGTTTTTTAAGAGATAAAACATGGAGTGTCCACGTTCCCCGACGTATTAAGGAATTAGGACCAAAAATCAAGTCAACCGTTGAAGAGCTTACAGTTAACCTGCAGAGGTCTCCGCAAATTAATGAAATCGCGGAGTATTTAGAAGTGTCGGAAGAGGAAGTATTGGAAGCGATGGAAATGGGAAAAAGCTACCAAGCTTTATCTGTTGATCATTCAATTGAAGCGGATGCAGATGGAAGTACTGTTACCCTGCTTGATATAGTCGGAAATGTTGATGAAGGGTACGAAAAAGTAAATCAGAGACTTGTGTTGGAAAAGGTTCTCCACGTTCTGTCTGATCGAGAAAGATTGATCATTCAATATACGTACTTGGAAAACATGAGTCAAAAAGAAGCTGGGGAAAAGCTGAATATCTCGCAAATGCATGTATCTCGTCTGCAAAGGAGAGCAATTAAAAAATTGCGGGAAGCTATTTTTGCTGAATCCTTAAATACGGGGAGTTCCACCTTATGATCCATCTTAAAAATGAACATTCAGAAGCCCACGCTTTCCAAACTGCAAAAGATAGTAATCTCATATGTGGAGATAGTTTTTATCTCACCTTAAATGAAGATTACCTTCTATGTGTGCTTGCCGATGGGCTCGGGAGTGGAGAGTACGCTTATGAAGCTTCCCAAGCAGCAGTATCTATAGTTAAGTCTAGTCCTGAAGAAAACGTTGACACCCTAATGGATCTTTGCAATAAAGTGTTACTCAAGAAACGTGGGGCAGCGGTCGCTATTTTAAAAGTGGATTTCAAACAAAGACAATTTGAATATAGTTGTGTTGGGAATATCCGATTTTATTTATACACCCCTGCTGGTAAACTCATTTATCCGATGCCGGTGACAGGTTATCTCTCAGGTAAGCCTCAAAAGTACCGCACACAAAAATATACGTACGAACCAAACTCAAAATTTTTGATCCATTCAGATGGATTTGTCAACGTAAATACAAAGGATTTGCTGAGCAGCTGTCAATCCATACCAGCCTTGGTTGCACATTTAAAAGTAATACAAGTTAATCGCTCAGACGACATGTCCTTTATCGTTGGAACCTTGCTCTAAGGAGCGGGGTTTTTTGCTTTCGAAACATTATGTTAAAATATAAGAATGACGTATAGAAATGAGGGAAGTACGTGATTGAAATGGAAAATAAAGAAGAAATTTTGCTTAGGAGACTAGCAGGAGAGCTTCAATTATCAAAAAAACAAATTCAAAGTGTTATTCAACTTCTAGATGAAGGCAATACCGTACCTTTCATAGCCCGTTATCGAAAAGAAATGACGGGTGCGCTTGATGAGGTGCAAATTAAAGATATCTTGGATAGTTGGACATATTTGCAAAATTTAGAGCAACGTAAAGAAGATGTTATTAGACTAATTGATGAGCAAGGAAAGCTCACAGACGAATTAAAGATACAAATTTTGAAAGCTGATAAGCTTCAGCTCGTTGAGGATTTATATCGACCGTATAAACAAAAGCGGCGGACGAGGGCGACCATAGCGAAGGAAAAAGGTCTTGAACCATTAGCAGAGTGGATGCTTAGCTTTCCTATAAGTGGAAGTGTTGAATCTGAAGCGGAAAAGTATATTTCAGAGGAAAAAGAAATTTTAACAAGTGCCGATGCCATTAAAGGGGCACAAGACATTATAGCAGAACAAGTTTCTGATGATGCTTCATTCCGTGAATGGATTAGAAAAGAAACATATCAATCCGGTATCATTACTTCCGTCGTTAAAAATGAAGAAAAAGATGAAAAGCGGATTTTTGAAAACTATTACAGTTATGAAGAACCTGTTAAACGAATCGTCCCTCATCGAATACTTGCTATTAACCGCGGAGAAAAAGAAGATATTCTTCGTGTATCCATCCAATCGAATACGGAACGAATTTTTTCGTTTTTACATAAAAAGGTGCTTGAAAATGAGAATTCAGTGGCAGCGACCGAAATAAAAGAAGCGATAGAAGATGGATATAAACGCCTAATTGAACCTGCTATTGAAAGGGAAATTCGCAATGAATTGACCGAAGTAGCAGAAAATCAAGCCATTCATATTTTTTCAGAGAACTTGAGAAAATTATTATTGCAGCCTCCACTAAAAGGAAAGGTTGTACTCGGAGTCGATCCCGCTTATCGTACAGGTTGTAAATTGGCGGTTGTTGATGAAACAGGGAAGATGCTCTATATAGATGTCATCTATCCGCATCCACCTAAAGCAAAGCCTGATGAAGCAAGGAAAAAGATGCTCAATGTCATTCGAAAAATCGGTGTCGAACTCATCGCCATTGGAAATGGAACAGCATCGCAAGAGACAGAGCAGTTTACGGTAGATTTACTAAAAGAAAATCAATTGGATTTGGCATATGTAATTGTAAATGAAGCAGGAGCAAGTGTTTACTCTGCCTCCGATTTGGCTAGAGAAGAATTTCCGGATTTACAAGTAGAGGAAAGAAGTGCCGTTTCCATCGCAAGGAGATTGCAGGATCCGTTGGCGGAATTAGTAAAAATTGATCCGAAATCAGTCGGCGTCGGCCAATACCAACATGACGTTTCTCAGAAAAAACTAAATGAATCACTAACATTCGTGGTAGAAACCGCAGTTAACCAAGTTGGAGTAAATGTAAACACGGCTTCTTCTTCTCTTTTACAATATGTTTCAGGGTTAAGCAAAACGGTCGCCAATAATATTGTAAAATTTAGAGAAGAAAACGGAAAGTTTAATAATCGTAAACAATTATCTGGCATCCCCCGTCTAGGAGCTAAAACTTATGAACAAGCAATTGGATTTATGCGAGTTTTAGAAGGGGAGGAACCTTTGGACTCAACTCCAATTCATCCGGAAAATTATGAGAGTGTAAAAATGCTTTTAAAAAGACTAGGCTTTTCAACGAGTGATATAGGAAGTGAAGAGCTGGGGAATTCATTAAAGGAAATGGATATAAAGGTTATTTCAGAAGAGCTAGGGCTTGGTGTATTGACGCTTCAGGATATTGTGGACGCCTTAATGAAACCTGGACGCGATTTGCGTGACGAACTGCCAAAGCCTCTTTTAAAAAAGGATCTACTTAAACTAGAGGACCTGCAACCAGGAATGGAATTACAAGGAACCGTTCGAAATGTAGTTGACTTCGGGGCGTTTGTCGATGTCGGGGTGAAGGAGGACGGTTTAGTTCACATCTCTAAACTAAGCAATCGATTCGTGAAACATCCTCTTGATGTCGTTTCGCTAGGAGATATTGTAACGGTATGGGTAGAAAATGTAGATGTAAACAAAGGTAGGCTATCATTGACAATGGTGAAAAAGTGACAAGAGAAACACTGCTAGTTTGGTTAGCAGTGTTTTTCTCTATAAAAAAACCAACATTGATTAAGTAATTTGATTTGATACCGATTTTTTTCTAAGAACGCTCTTTGAATCTGATTTTGAAACCAGGCAGGCATACGAATTACCTCCTATTGAGTATTCGTTTACCAATATTGTATGGTAAAATTGATTGTCTCGTTCGATGAATATTGGAGGGAGAAAAGTGACAAATGAAGAATTACAATTATTAACTGAAGAAATTTCAACAAAGTTTTTTCATAAACCTTTTAAACACGAAGCATTTTTTAATCCGAGGCTACGTACAACGGGTGGTAGATATATGTTAACTTCCCATAATATAGAAATTAATCGTTATTATTATGAAGAGCATGGATTTGATGAATTGGTAGGAATTATTAAACATGAATTATGCCATTATCATTTACATATAGAAGAAAAAGGATATAAACACAGAGATAAGGATTTTCGATTGTTGATGAAAAAAGTAGGGGCACCAAGACATTGTACGCCACTGACAGAGAGCAAGGGAAAAAAAGCCCCGATAAAAATTTACTTTTATAAGTGTACAAAATGTGCCTTAGGCTACCAGCGTCGTAGAAGAGTTAATACAAATCGATTCGTATGCGGAAAATGTAGTGGAAGATTAAAAGAAGTAATAAATAAGAACGGATCACTTTCTTCATAGATTTTTTAAAAAATTTAATTAGATTTTTTTATTTCGGGACTATTGACAGTTAGTGCATAGCTTATTATAATCGGAAGAGTCATTAATCCGCAGTAGCTCAGTGGTAGAGCTATCGGCTGTTAACCGATCGGTCGTAGGTTCGAATCCTACCTGCGGAGTTTGGTATGGGGAAGTACTCAAGAGGCTGAAGAGGTGCCCCTGCTAAGGGCATAGGTCGCGTAAGCGGCGCGAGGGTTCAAATCCCTCCTTCTCCGCCATACTTAATATTATTCATGGCCCCTTGGTCAAGCGGTTAAGACACCGCCCTTTCACGGCGGTAACACGGGTTCGAATCCCGTAGGGGTCATTCTTTTTTATTTTGTATTAATTGGTCCCGTGGTGTAGCGGTTAACATGCCTGCCTGTCACGCAGGAGATCGCGGGTTCGATTCCCGTCGGGACCGCCATTCTAATATAGAAGATATTTCCTTTTACATAGAATCTAAAGTATGTTAATATAATATTCTTCGATTCTATTTTTATGTTTTAAAAAGTTTTATTGGGCTATAGCCAAGCGGTAAGGCAACGGACTTTGACTCCGTCATTCGTTGGTTCGAATCCAGCTAGCCCAGCCAAAAAAATGTTGACATGTGATTATCTGAGTGATAATATATATCTTGCGCTTTTGAAAAATGCGGTCGTGGCGGAATGGCAGACGCGCTAGGTTGAGGGCCTAGTGGTAGCAATACCGTGGAGGTTCAAGTCCTCTCGACCGCACCAAGGTTTTTTGCTTCAGCAAAATAACCTTCCTTAAAATCGCTTCAGCAAAATAACTTTCCTTAATATCGCGGCGGCAAAAATAGCTTTCAACATTAATGTGGAAGCAATTGCTTTTAATATATGCGCCCGTAGCTCAATTGGATAGAGCGTTTGACTACGGATCAAAAGGTTAGGGGTTCGACTCCTCTCGGGCGCGCCATTTAATATCGCGGGTGTAGTTTAGTGGTAAAACTACAGCCTTCCAAGCTGTTGTCGTGGGTTCGATTCCCATCACCCGCTCCAATATAATGTTT